>CAKQWA010000021.1 GCA_934277945.1 uncultured Alphaproteobacteria bacterium | reverse complement strand
AAGTCAGATGCTTTAATAATAAAAAACGTCCGCATCGGGTGAACAGTCCGTGCGGACGCAGGTCGTTACTTGCCGATCGCTTCAAGCAATAATGCTATGAACAATAGCAAATACGCGACCGTTTTGAGATACAGAGGCAACAAATCCGTCACCCCCTTTCAGCCGTAAGGATACGGCGGGAGCAATATAACAGACAAAAAAGACTTGTAAAACAAAAACGGCAGTGATTATAATGAAGTCATAAGAGATGCAGAGGTCAATAAATCATCACCTCTTTTTCAGACCGCGGCTTGAACACCCGCGGTCGTTTTTTATGCCGTCGGGCAGGAGATTTCCACCAGTTTTTCAATCGCGTGATGCAGGAAGTCCGCCTGCATGGTGTCCGCCGCCTTGTAATATACTTCCTTGCCCTTGCGCGTCGCGACGATCAGCCCTGCGGATTTCAACTGTTTCAAATGATGCGACACGGCGGGCGGCGTCATTTCCATCATGGCGGCGACGTTGACGACACATTCTTCGCAATGGCACAACAGCCAGAAAATGCGCACGCGGCTGCTGTCGTCGAGTTGCTTGAAAATATCGGCGACCAGTTGAAAATCCTGCGTTTCCGGCATATGATCGAAATCGTGTTCCACGCTTTGACCGTGATTGTGCGGCAGAGTCATATTCATTCTCCAAACGTTTTGCGGGCATCTTATCACAAAAATCCCCCTCTTTTCGATTTTTTATTGACGGCGGGCTTTAACGGGTCTACTTTCGATTATGATTAAAAGATTGTTTAATCGTTAAATCGCGAAAAGGCGACGGCAATGACGCAAAAACAAAAGAAAAAAATGGCGCGCATCGTATCGGCAGTCATACTTTTAACGGCGCTGAACTTTACGCAATTATCCGGAAACGCTCTGCTTGCGGCGTATTGCGGCATTTATCTGATTATCGGCGGCGACATTCTGCTCAAAGCGCTCAAAGGCGTGTGCCGCGGCGACGTGCTGGATGAAAATTTCCTGATGGCAATCGCTTCGGCGGGGGCGATGGCTCTGGCATACTGCCGCACGAACGATTACACGGAAGCGGTCGCCGTTCTGCTTTTCTATCAAATCGGGGAATTTTTTGAAAGTTACGCGGTCGGCAAAAGCCGCAAAAACATCAAAGCCCTGACGGACATCCGTCCCGATTACGCGAACGTCGAAACCGACGGAAAATTGGAACGCGTCGCGCCGGATTCCGTTCACGCCGACGATGAAATCGTCGTTTTGTCGGGCGAGAAAGTGCCGCTGGACAGCGTTGTCGTCGACGGCGAATCGTTTGTCAACACGTCGGCTCTGACGGGCGAGGGCGTGCCGCGTGCGGTCAAATCCGGCTCTTGCGTCTTCGCGTCAAGCGTGAACGTCGGAGGCGTTTTGCGTTGCCGTGTGACAAAGGAATTCGGTGAATCGACGGCGGCAAAAATTTTCAATCTGATAGAGAACGCGGCGGAACGCAAATCGAAATCGGAGAACTTCATTACGAAATTCGCGCGGATTTACACGCCCGCCGTGTGCGCGTCGGCGCTGGCTCTGGCGATTGTGCCGCCTTTAACCCGCTTTGCGTTCGACCTGTCGCCGCAAACGCAGGAATGGATTTACCGCGCGCTGATTTTCCTTGTCATCAGTTGCCCGTGCGCGCTTGTCATCAGCATCCCATTGAGTTTTTTCGCGGGCATCGGCGGCGCGAGCCGTTTGGGGATATTGATTAAAGGGTCGAACTACCTTGAAACGCTGGCGAACGTGAAGACCGTCGTGTTTGACAAGACCGGAACGCTGACGAAAGGCGTGTTTGAAGTCTGCGGCATCCACCACAACGAAATCGACGCGAAAGAATTGCTGGAATACGCGGCGTTGGCGGAAAGCGGCTCGACGCATCCGATCGGCAAGAGCATACAAAAGGCGTACGGCAAGACAATCGACCGTTCGCGCGTGAAAGACGTTCGGGAAATCGGCGGCGGCGGCATCATCGCGTGCATTGACGGCAAGCAAATGGCGGCGGGCAGCGACCGTCTGATGAAAGAACTGAACGTCGAATGCATCCCGTGTCACGAAGCGGGAACGGTCGTTCATACGGCGCTGGACGGCAAATATGCGGGGCATATCGTCATTGCGGACGTTGTGAAGCCGCAAGCGAAAGAGGCGATTGACGCGCTGAAAAGAATCGGCGTGAAAAAAACGGTCATGCTGACGGGCGATTTGCAGAAAGTGGCGGACAGCGTGGCGGACAAACTGGGCATAGACGAAACCTGCGCGCAAATGATGCCGCAGGACAAACTGGAAAAAATGGAAGAATTGCTGAAAGCCCAGCCACAAAACGAAAAAACGGCGTTTGTCGGCGACGGCATCAACGATTCGCCCGTTCTGACCCGTGCGGACGTCGGCGTCGCCATGGGCGCGTTGGGCAGCGACGCGGCGATTGAAGCGGCGGACGTGGTGCTGACGGACGACAATCCGAAGAAAGTGGCGGACGCGATTTTCCTGTCGCGGAGATGCTTGCGGATTGTGCGTGAAAACATTGCTTTTGCGCTGGGAGTCAAAGGCGCGTGTCTGGTTTTGGGCGCGTTGGGACTGGCGAATATGTGGATGGCGGTGTTTGCCGACGTCGGCGTCATGGTGATAGCGGTCGCGAACGCGATGCGCGCGCTTCTCGTCAGAAAAGCCTGACGTCGCCGCACGAAAAAGCCCCGATTATGCGGGGCTTTTTTTACTTTCCGATCAAGCAGGTATCTTTTAAATCGCCGTGCATTTTTTGGCACAAGGTTTTCAATTCCCCGTCCTCGCCCGCGACGTATGTGCGCACGCGACGCCCCTTGCCTTTCACGTCGACCTGTTTATATTCCGGCGTTTTGCCGCGCAATTCCGGATATTTCTTTGACAGTTTCCGATACTGTTTCCGCGCGTTCTTTTCTTTCTTGAACGACGACACCTGCAAGTGTCCCTGCTGTACAGGTGTCGCGGGCGCGGCGGCTACCTTATGCTGTGCGGGCGTCGCGGGAACGGCGGTTACTTTGCCGCCCACCGCCGTCCGTCTGGCTTTCGGC
>CAKQWA010000020.1 GCA_934277945.1 uncultured Alphaproteobacteria bacterium | reverse complement strand
CGCGACGGCAACGCCAAGCGCGGCGTGTGCAAGTATCAGGAATGTTCGGGGACGGGGGACACGTCCTGCTCGACGAAATACTCGCACTTACGCTCCTGCGTGAAAAACGAAATCGGCGTGTTTGAATGTCGCATCACTTGCAACTGGCAGAAAATTAAAGAGGCGGGCAAGGCGTATATCGGTTCGATGAATATCGCGGATCGTATGAAATTCGAGTACAATCTGTGGAATAATTTTTCTTCAACCGCCATTGATCCGAATTACATGACGAAAAGAATGCTGGTGGCGGACTATTGGTACACCTGCGAAAACGGAAAAGTGGCAAAATGTGCGCGCAACAGCCTTGATACGCCCGTTTCGGCATTGGAATGGGACAACGGGAAAAACGACGGCATAAAATATCGACCGTGTCTGCCTTGTTCCATAGCATCGGGCGGTACTTGGGGCGTGCAAGACGAGGAAAGCCCCTCTAAAATCGGAAGCCGCGCGTATTCCGCCGTTTCGAGCAGCAAAATCAACCGCACTATTCGACAGCCGCTGTATGTGGAATCAACGGGCACCGCATTGCTAAACATGAACGTGGACGGATGCGCGAACGAAACGGCGCTGAAAAGCACGAACATCTTCACACAATTAAACAATACGACCGCTTTTCTGCGCAGTACGGGGCATTGGGCGGGAAGTGAAAGATTCGGGTTGAGCGGCGCGGTCGAGATAGGCACTTCCCCCATTTGCTTCGCATGGCACACAAATCCGAATTTCCGTTACGTCCTTTCGGAATACTCCGATTGCCCGTATCCGTGTCTGGGAACAACCATTTTGGCGCCGATGGTTTATATTCCCAAACAAATCGCGACAAGAAGTTTTCCCGTGGCGCATACGGCGACGGACGGAAGAGTGTATGCGACTCACAACTTCAACCAGCAGAACGGCACGTTGCTGTGTTGCGCCATCGGTTCAACAGACAGTTCCGTAGAGGGAAATAAAATCAAACATTGCATTGTCGTAAAATATTGAGATGCGCTGAAAAAGCGCGGGCGGCGGACTGATTATCGCAGTCGCATGGGAGCCTTCGGTTCGCCGCTTTACTTGTATCAAGAAACGCTTTTGCCGGACGCCGCATTTGGCGGAGCGTTTTTTGCGTGACAATGTTTGTTTCCGTGTTTAGTATGAAATTACGTCCGTTTCGGCGGGCGAGTGCCTTTCAGGTGCGGAGTCCTAGAAAAACTCTCAGATAGAGCGGCGCAAGATATGGCGTCGTTACCGTTCTTGATGAACGGAAAAATATCCCCGACCTTTTTGACAAGGTTCGGGGGGCTTTCGGCGTATGTTCAGAAGCGTCGGTTTTTCCCGATCCGCTTTAAAGGTCGAAAGGGTCGACTCTATCTGGCTTTTCTACTCCCCGAACCGCCTGAAACGGCGGTTTTTTGTTATGAAAAAAGGGGACGGAATGAAAAGATTTTTCCTTATGGTCGCTTTGCTTCTCTGTGCGTGTTCAAGCAACGCGTTTTTAGATTATTACGAGCAGGAGGACGACGCGCCGACGACGGTCAAACTGACGGACCGCGACGTCGTCATTATTGAAACGTCGCGCTTTGACGCGAAAATCGAATCGCTTTTAAAACGGGGGTACGTCATTATCGGGCGCGCGTCGTTCAAAAACAAATGGGAGCCGCGCTATCTGGCGGTTGAAGCGGCCGTCAAATACGGCGCTTGCGTTGTCGTGACGACTTCCGACGCCGTTGAAACGGTGACGAAAACGTACAACACCGCCGTGCCGCAGGCGAATGTCGGCTTTTACGGCGGCAATGTCGGCGGGCGGAATTTCAGAGGAACGTCCGTCGGGCTGTCCGCGCAAAACGTCACGAACGCTTATTCGTACGACGTTCTTGAACAAAAGGCGGTCTTTCTGGCAAAAACGGAGGACGCGCGATGAAACGGATTTGTCTGCTGTTCGCGCTGATGCTTTCGGGGTGCGCGTCGAACACCTATTATTTTCCCGTCGTTAAAAAGCCCGCCGCCGCGCCCGTTCTTGAAAAAAAGGGTAAAATCGACATCACTTATTCGGTGGCTTATGTCCGCCCCTCTTATGCGGACGCTTTTTCGTCCGACGCCGCGGAGCAAGACGAAAAGAAACACAGAAAACTTATTTACGACAAGTTGAAAAAAAGCGGATTGTTTAACAAAATAACGTATGTTTTTCCGAGAGAGCGCGGAAAGTATCATCTGCATTTTGTCAGAGCGACGGGCGGCACGTCTGAACAAATGAAAATGGGGTGGGCAATGGTTTCGGCGGAAACGCTTGCGCTGTTTCCCGTCAGTTTTCATGAGACTTTTGACCATTCCATGCAGATGTTTGTCGACGGCGTTGAAGTGTACGCCGTGATGCTGCCGATAAAAAATCGAACGGTTTTTTGGGCTCCTTTGGTTTTGCTCATGCCGACACTTTTTGTTTCAAAAAGCAGGGCGCAGGAGTATCCGCTGGATTTCTTTATAAACGAGATTGTGAAAAACGAACTGTATTCGGCGGCGGCGTTGAACGGCAGGCTGTAAAAACGAAAAACCCCGCCGGAAAAGCGGGGTTTGTCTTTGAGATGTATGCACTTGTCAGACCACGCCGAAGAGCAAATCCGCGTACGTCGGGAACGGCCAGTATTTCTCCGCCGTCAGCGTTTCCGCCGTGTCGCAATCCGCGCGCAGACGGGTCATTTTGCCGATCAGGTCGTCGCGCACCGCGTACGATTGTTCAAAAATGTCGGAAATGCTTTTGATTTCCGCCACGCACGCGCTTAAAGCCTCGCATTCCGAAGCCGCCTGATCCACCAGAACGGACAATTTTTGAACCGTGTCCGATTCAAAACGGCAGGACGATTCGGGGCAGACGCCTTTTTTGCGCATTGCCGTTTCGGACAAATCCGCGATATAGCGTTCGATCGCCGGCAGAATTTCCTTGCGCGCCATGTCGATCATCGTGTTCGCTTCAATCAGCACGGCTTTGCAATAGTTTTCCAGCATGATTTCACAGCGCGATTTAAGTTCCGCTTCCGTGAAAACGCCCAAGCCCGTCAGCATTTTGACGTTTTTCGCGTCCAGAGAGTGCGGCATGGCGTCCGGAGTCGTTTTCAAATTCGACAGGCCGCGCACTTGCGTCGCTTCCTTGATCCACGCTTCGTCGTAACCGTTGCCGTTGAAAATGATGCGTTTGTGGTTTTTGACCGTTTCGCGCAACAGGGCGTTCAAGTCGGCTTTGAAATCGGTCGATTTTTCCAGTCTGTCGGCGTACAGGCGCAGGGATTCCGCGATCGCCGCGTTCAGCATGATGTTCGCGCAGGCGATGCTGTTCGACGAGCCGAGCATACGGAATTCAAATTTGTTGCCCGTGAACGCGAACGGCGACGTGCGGTTGCGGTCAGTCGTGTCGCGCAGGAATTTCGGCAGAGCCGGCACGCCGAACATCATTTCCTTTTGTTCGACGCCGCCGTACACGGTGCCTTCTTCCAACGATTTCAAAATGCCCGTCAATTCGTCGCCGAGGAAAATCGACACGACGGCGGGAGGCGCTTCGTTCGCGCCCAAGCGGTGATCGTTGCCGGCGGTCGCGACGGACGCGCGCAACAAATCCTGATAATCGTCAACCGCTTGAATGACGGCGCACAGGAACAGCAGGAATCTGGCGTTTTGCGCGGGAGTCGTCCCCGGTTTCAGCAGATTTTCGCCCGTGTTCGTCGCCAAAGACCAGTTGTTGTGCTTGCCGCTGCCGTTCACGCCCGCAAAGGGTTTTTCGTGCAGCAGGCACACAAGCCCGTGTTTCAGCGCGACTTTCTGCATCATTTCCATGGTCAGTTGATTGTGATCGGTCGCGATGTTCGCAGTCGCGTAAATCGGCGCCAATTCGTGCTGCGACGGCGCGACTTCGTTGTGTTCCGTTTTCGCCAGCACGCCCAATTTCCACAATTCGACGTTCAAATCTTTCATGAATTCGGCGACGCGCGGTTTGATGACGCCGAAATAGTGGTCGTCGAGTTCCTGACCTTTCGGGGCTTTCGCGCCGAACAGCGTTCTGCCCGTGAAAATCAGGTCTTTGCGTTTTTTGTACATTTCGCGGTCAATCAGGAAATACTCTTGTTCGGGTCCGACGCAAGAGGAAACGCGTGTCGTTTCTTTGTCGTCGAACAGGCGCAGAACGCGCAGGGCTTGGCGGTTCAGGGCTTCCATGGAGCGCAGAAGCGGTGTTTTCTTGTCCAGAACGGAGCCGTCGTAAGAGCAGAAAGCCGTCGGAATGTACAGCGTTTTGTCTTTGACGAACGCGAAAGACGTCGGGTCCCAAGCGGTGTAGCCGCGCGCTTCAAACGTGGCGCGCAATCCCCCCGAGGGAAAAGACGACGCGTCGGGTTCGCCGTGAATCAGTTCTTTGCCCGAAAATTCCATGATGACTCTGCCGTCGGGCGCGGGAGAAATGAAACTGTCGTGTTTTTCCGCCGTAATGCCGGTCATGGGTTGGAACCAATGCGTGAAGTGCGTCGCGCCCAAAGACACCGCCCAGTTTTTCATGGCGGTCGCGACGGCGTTCGCCACGGACAAATCCAAAGGCGCGCCTTCGTCAATGGTTTTTTTCAGGGAGCGGTAGATTTCCGCGTCCAGCGAGGCTTTCATCATGCGGTCGTCAAAGACCATAGAACCGAAATAGTCGGATACGTTTTCCATATTTTCCTCCGTGAATAAAAAAAGGCGCCATAGAGGACGAATCCTCTAAGACGCCTTTGTCTTAATGAAAGGAATCGTACACCCGATGAAATTTTTTGCAAGATTTTTTTTGATTTTTTTTCGCAAGGTGCTATAAAAGCCTTATGAACAACGGCGTTCATCCGGAAAAATAATTTTTATTTTTCCGGATGGGTGCCTTTTTTTGTTGCGAGGAAAGATGAAATTTTTAGAAGGGCAAGTCAGAATTCCGTCCGGATGCGCCATTGCCGCGGTCATTTCAAAGTCGGGCGAAAAGATATCGGGCGACCACATCATTCGGGGCATGGCACCCATGCACGACCGTTCCAACGGGCTGGGCGGCGGATTCGCGGGGTACGGCATTTATCCCGAATACAAGGATTTTTACGCACTGCACATTTTTTACGACGACAACGACGCGCGCACGGCGTGCGAAGCGTTGCTGAAAGACCAGTTTGAAATCGTCAAAGCGGAAAACATCCCCACGCGCAAAGTCGCCGCCATTACCGACATTCCGCTGATCTGGCGGTATTTCGTCGCGCCCCTGCCGTCCAAAATCGCGGCTTTGCAGACCGACGAGCGCGAATACGTCGCCCGCACGATTATGAAAATCAACACGCTGTTTCGCGGCGCGTACGTCTTTTCCGGCGGCAAAAACACGGGGACTTTCAAAGCCGTCGGCTTCCCCGAAGACGTCGGCGAATTTTACCGTCTGGACGAATACGCGGGATACAGTTGGACGGCGCACGGCAGATATCCGACCAACACGCCGGGCTGGTGGGGCGGCGCGCATCCGTTCTCCCTGCTCGACTGGTCGATCGTGCACAACGGGGAAATTTCGTCCTACGACGCGAACCGCCGCTTTATCGAAATGTTCGGCTACAAGTGCAATTTGCAGACCGACACCGAAGTCATCACCTATATTTTCGACTATCTGGCGCGCCGTCAGGGATTGACCCTGCAAGAAGCCGCCAACGTCGTCGCCGCGCCGTTCTGGACGACGATTGCGCGCAAAAGCCCCGAAGAACGCGACCGCCTGACTTACTTGCGCAACGTGTTTTCCGGCTTGCTGATTACCGGTCCGTTCTCGATCATTCTGGGCTTTACGGGCGGGCTGATGGCGTTGAACGACCGCCTGAAACTGCGTTCCATGGTCGTCGGCGAAAAAGGCGAGCGCGTCTACATAGCCAGCGAAGAAGCGTCTTTGCGCGCCATGGAACCCGATATTGAAAACGTCCGCTCCCCCATGGGCGGAGAACCCGTCATCGTCACGCTGAACAAAGGAGTTTTACAATATGGGAATTGATTTCATTTCCGCCGAATTCGACGTTGTGCGCGACGACGCCCGCTGCACGCGCTGCCGCATTTGCGAACGCCAATGCGCGAACGGCGTTCATTCTTTCAACGAGAAAAACCGCGTGATGATCGCCGACGAAACAAAGTGCGTCAATTGTCAGCGGTGCGTCGCGTTCTGCCCGACCCGCGCTTTGAAAATCGTGAAAAATCCGAACGGATTGCGCGACAACGCGAACTGGAAAAGCGACACGGTCAACGAAATTTACAAACAGGCGCGCGGCGGCGGCGTTTTGCTGTCCTCCATGGGCGCGCCGAAAGAGTTGCCCGTGTATTTCGACAAGATTTTAATCAACGCGTCGCAAGTGACGAATCCGCCGATCGACCCGTTGCGCGAGCCTATGGAAACGCGCGTGTTTCTGGGCAAAAAGCCGTCAAAAATCGAACGCGGCGAAGACGGAAAACTTAAATGCGACCTGCCGCCGCAGTTGGAATTGAGTATGCCCGTCATGTTTTCCGGCATGAGTTACGGCTCCGTCAGTTACAACGTGCATCAGGCTCTGGCGCGCGCCGCCGAAGAACTCGGCGTGTACTACAACACGGGCGAGGGCGGCTTGCACAAGGATTTTTACAAGTACGGCGCGCACACGATCGTGCAGGTCGCGTCGGGACGCTTCGGCGTGTACAAGGATTATCTGGAAGCCGGCGCCGCGATTGAAATTAAAATGGGACAGGGCGCGAAGCCCGGCATCGGCGGACATCTGACGGGGGCGAAAGTCGTCGCCGACGTTTCCGCCACGCGCATGATTCCCGAAGGTTCGGACGCGATTTCCCCCGCGCCGCATCACGACATTTATTCCATCGAGGATTTGCGTCAACTCGTGTATTCGCTGAAAGAGGCGACGGGGTACAAAAAGCCCGTCATCGTCAAAGTCGCCGCAGTGCACAACATCGCCGCCATTGCCAGCGGCATCGCCCGCAGCGGCGCGGACATGATTGCGATTGACGGATATCGCGGCGGCACGGGCGCGGCGCCGACCCGTATTCGCGACAACGTGGGCATTCCCGTCGAGTTGGCTTTGGCGGCGGTCGACCAGCGTTTGCGCGACGAGGGCATCCGCAACGACGTGTCCTTGATTGTCGGCGGGAGCATCCGCACGTCCGCCGACGTCGTCAAAGCCGTCGCTTTGGGCGCGGACGCGTGCTGTATCGCAACGGCGGCTTTGCTTGCCATCGGATGCCATTTGTGCCGCTCCTGTCACACGGGCAAGTGCAACTGGGGCATCGCGACGCAGAATCCCGATTTGGTGTCCCGCGTCAATCCCGACATCGCGGCGAAGCGGCTGGTCAATTTGCTGACCGCGTGGAATCACGAAATCAAGGAATTGATGGGCGGCATGGGCATCAACTCGATCGAAGCCCTGCGCGGCAACCGCTTGATGCTGCGAGGCATCGGGCTGAACGAAAAAGAACTGGAAATTTTGGGCATCGCCCACGCGGGAGAATGATTATGCAGATAGACGCTTCCAAATACACGCATCGCGAACTGAACGAAATCTTGCGCCAAAACGCGCAGCCGTGCGAAATTCTGAATTGTCTGGGACAGCGGTTCATCGCCGCGGGGCTGGGCGAGCGCGACATTTCCATACGCGGCATCCCCGGCAACGCTCTCGGCGCATATTTGAACGGCGCGCGCATCGTCGTGCACGGCAACGCGCAGGACGCTATCGGCGACACGATGAACGACGGCGAAATCGTCGTGCACGGCAACGTCGGCGACGCGGCGGGATACGCCATGCGCGGCGGGGCGATTTACATTCGCGGCAACGCCGGATACCGCACCGGAATCCACATGAAAGCCTATCGCGAAAAACAGCCCGCCATCGTCATCGGCGGACGCGCGGGCAGTTTTCTGGGCGAATATCAGGCTGGCGGTCTGATTGTCGTTCTGGGACTGCACGCCGACGGTATGCCGATCGTCAGCAATTTTTCCTGCACGGGTATGCACGGCGGCAAGATGTTTTTGCGCTCCGACTGCCGCGAGATTCTGTTTCCCGATCAGGTCACCGCGCGCCCCGCGCAAGAGGCGGATATGGCGGAAATCAAATCCTGTCTTGAAAAATTCTGCGCGGCGTTTAATTATGATTATGAGTTCATTGCGGGCGCGCCGTTCACCGTCGTGACCCCCGACAGCAAAAATCCGTACAAGCAGATGTACGTCGCAAACTGAAAGGTTTTGTCATGTATTCCGTTGAAGACGTTAAAAATTTCATTGCCGAGGAAGACGTCAAGTTCATCCGTCTGGCTTTTTGCGACGTGTACGGCGCGCAGAAAAACATCTCGATCATGCCCGATGAAATCGACCGCGCGTTTTCGACGGGCATCGCTTTCGACGCTTCCGCCGTCAAGGGATTCGGCGACGAGGCTCGTTCCGATTTGTTTCTGCATCCCGAACCCTCGACGCTGACCGTCTTTCCGTGGCGACCCGAACACGGACGCGTCGTGCGGATGTTTTGCGATATCAGACACGCGGACGGAACGCCGTTCAAACACGACGCGCGCTTTCTTTTAAAGCGTGCCGTGCAGGACGCGCGGGAAAAAGGCGTGCGCTTTTCGTTCGGTTCGGAAATGGAATTTTATCTGTTTTTGACCGATGAAAACGGCAATCCGACAAACACGCCTTACGACAACGCCGGCTACATGGACATCGCGCCGACGGACAAGGGCGAAAACGTGCGCCGCGAAATCTGCTTGACGCTGGAACGCATGGGATTGCGCCCCGAAGCCTCTCACCACGAGGAAGGTCCCGGTCAGAACGAAATAGATTTCCGCTATTCCGACCCTTTGAGCGCGGCGGACAACACGATTACGTTTCGCGGCGTCGTGCGCACGATTGCGGCAAGAAACGGTCTGCACGCCGATTTTTCGCCGAAGCCGCTTCCGGACAAGGCGGGCAACGGCTATCACATCAACGTGTCGGCGAAAGTGGACGGCGTTGACGCCAACGAACAAATCGCGGCGGGCGTTCTCGATAAAATCCGCGAAATGACGCTGTTTCTGAATCCGTGCGAAAGTTCGTACGCGCGCTTCGGCAAAAGCAAGGCGCCGCAGTATGTGTCTTGGTCGGCGGAAAACCGCTCCCAACTGATACGGATTCCCGCCGCACAGGGCGAATATCGCCGCGTGGAATTGCGCTCGCCCGATTCCGCCGCAAATCCGTATTTGGCTTTTCTGCTGATGATTTACGCCGGACTTGACGGCATTGAAAAGGGCTTGATCCTGCCGCCGCCCGCCGACGTCAATCTGTTCACCGCACCGCAAAGCGTGCTGGCGCAGTACGAAATGCTGCCCAAAACGTTGGAGGAAGCGCGGCAAATCGCGCAAAAAGGGGATTTTGTCAAGGCGCATCTGCCCGCGTCGCTGATTGAAACGTATTTGTGATAAAACGGGAATTTCGTATGCCGATGGAACGTGTCTACGCCGTGCTTTTGGTGACCGCAAGCGAAAAATTTGCGGAAACGCTCGGCGCGCAGATGAAACCGCCGGCGTTCGATCCCGTGTGCGTCGTGTCGAATATCGCGGCGGCGCGGCGGAAAATGGCGGAACGCGCGTTCGATTTCGTCATTGTCAACGCTCCGCTCGCCGATGAATTCGGTTCGAAGTTCGCCGTCGACGTGTCCGTCAATTCGTCCTGCGTCGCGCTGATTTTCGTGCAGAGCGGGCTGTACGGCGAAATCTATGACAAAGTCGGCGATTGCGGCGTGTTCGTTTTGCCCAAACCGACGACCGTCGGCGCGGTTTCGCAGGGACTCGATTGGATGCGGAGTATGCGCGAACGGTTGCGCAAAAACGAACGTAAAACCGTGAATATCCAAGAAAAAATGGAAGAAATCCGCTTGGTCAACCGCGCCAAATGGCTCTTAATCGAGCAACTCAAAATGCCCGAAGCCGACGCGCACCGCTTTATTGAAAAACAGGCGATGAATTTGGGCGTTTCCAAACGCAAAATGGCGGAAAACGTCATTCAGATGTATTCGTAAGTCAAAATCCGACGTACACAAGCACTTTGTGCGTCACGTCCCGCGCGGATACGGGGGCGGACAGTCCGTTCGATTCGTTCGCCGGCGTTGAAATCAAATATAAATTTTTCAAATCGACGCCTTGCTGATAAAAAACCTCCCCGACGGCTTTCATGCGCTTGACGGACAGGGCGAGTTGGTCTTGCGGCACGCCCGATTGACGCGTGACGGCGGCGACGCAGACTTTTGCGTTCGCTCCGGCGGCATGACGCGCGACGCCGTTTAATTCGTTCGCGCCGCTCTTGCTTAAATCCGCTCTGCCGTACTCAAAAGAAACGACGTAGGGCGTTCCCAAAGGCATGATCGGACAGTCGTTTCGCGTCGGAACGCCGGCACAGGCGGATAAAAAAAAGACGCCGAAAACCAAAAACGCTATTTTCATTTTTCTTTCCTTGTGCTACAAAACAAATGTCTGTCATGCGGACGTGGTGGAATGGTAGACACAACAGACTTAAAATCTGTTGGGCTTTATGCCCGTGCGGGTTCGAGTCCCGCCTTCCGCACCATCAAAAGCCTCGTTTTCGGG
>CAKQWA010000019.1 GCA_934277945.1 uncultured Alphaproteobacteria bacterium | reverse complement strand
AAAAACAAAAAACCTGCCATTCAAGGCAGGCATACATTCACCAATTCCGCCTAAACTCACCCGCGCCTGCCGGCTTGCTTCGTTAAGGCTCATTGATTAAAAACAAAAAACCTGCCATTCAAGGCAGGTTTTTTGTTTTTAATTGGTCGGAGCGGAGAGATTCGAACTCTCGACCCCTTGCACCCCATACAAGTGCGCTACCAGACTGCGCCACGCTCCGACAAGTTGGTGTTATAATATCTTTCTTTTTTTAAAAAGCAACCGTTATTTTTATTTTTTTCAACTTTTTATTTCAAGCCCCTTTACGCGTTGCGTCCGCCGCTCTTTTTCTGGCGCAAACGGGCAAAGAAATCAACCGAAGAATTCGTCTTCATGAAATCTTTGGCTTCGGACAGAGTCTGATTTTTCGCCTGTTTTTCGCGCTTTTTGCCTTGCTCGATCAACGTGCGCCCCTGTTCGATTTCCTGCTTGCGCTGCTTGCGGTAAAACGCTTTGGCCTCACGGCAGGCATCCAAGGTCGCCGACGCCGAAATACCCAAACTTTCGGAACGTCTCGAAACAACGTCCTTGTCCAGACCGATTCCGCCGTACTGGTGCACCGCGTCGAAGAACGCTTGTTTCTTATCGGTTCTGTCCGATTCCGACAACAGCAGTTTGCCCGTCATGTCCGCGTTGAAATCACGGCGCTGTTTGCCTTTCAGACCGATCGCCTCCGTCATTTCATTCAGGGAAATGCCCGCGGACGCCAAAGCGACGATGTTGTCGGAAACCAATTCGCGACGTTTTTTCTTATCCTGCGGTTTGGTGCCGTCCAGTTTCATCACTTTGAACGCTTCGTACAAATCAATGCCGTCCATGGCGTGCTTTTTAAACAGCGCTTCCTGTTTTTCGGGCGTTTTACCTTTGGAAAGCATTTCGTTCGTCATTTCGCGCGTAAACTGCGTCATTTGCTGATTGTCGTAGCCGTGCGCGCGCCCGATCTGGTCAAGCGTCAAGCCCGTGGACATCTTGCCGTCCGACGAACGCAGTTCTTTCATGGATTTGCGGAAAAAGTCGTGCTTGGACGTGATGTATGTGCTGTCCATGACGGGAATGTAGAAAAAATCCCCCGACTTGAAGCCGCCCTGCAATTTGATGTTGCTGAACCCCATTTTGCCGGCGTTTTCGCCCAAAGCCGCCAAAGCCACGCTGGTCGCCACGCGTTCCGCCGTGTATTTCAGGCGGCGGTTGCGTCCGCGAATGCCTTTCACGTTCTTCAAGTCGTTTTTCACCATGTAGGCGCCGTTAATGCTGCGGCGCGTGTATTTAATGGCGTCTTTCACCGTCTTATAGCCGACAGCCGTGTTCAGCGTCACGTTCGGACCGATTTTAATCAACGCGGCGGCGCCGATCGTGCCGTAAGCGACGTTCATGCCCGCCTTAATCCACGCTTTGCGCAAATCCGACTTGTGAGATTTAACATATTTTCCGACAGCGCGGCGCACGCCCGCACGGTTTTGCGCCGGCGTTTTCGTCGCGTCCTTGCGGTACGAATCCGCCGCTTTGCCGTAGAAATCGTACAATCCCTTGCGCGCTGATTTCAAATAGGTGTAGCCCCAAGCCGCCGTCAAAGCCGCCGAAGCCCCGACCGACAGAGTCGGCGCAATCGCCGTCGCCGCGACGCCGACCGCCAAAGCCTGCACCGAGTTGTCCAAAACGCTTTTCGCCGTGGAAAGCACGCGCCCCGCCGTTTCGTTGCGGTCGCCGATTTTCATGATTTGCGCTTCGATTTTCTTGTCCAAAAACGCTTTCGGACGTCCCAGTTGCTTTTCCAGTTTGCCGAACGCCTTGCCCGCCAGACTCAACTTTTTCATCACGCCGCCGGCTTTGCTGTAAACGGATTGGCGTTTGGCGCGTTCTTCGTTGCCCGCCTGCTTCGCTTTCGTCATGAATTCGGCGGAACGGTTGGCGAAAAAGCGCGACGCTTTCACCCCGATGTTGCCGTAAGACGCTTCCGTCAGCGCGGTGTGCATATAATCGACAAGCGTTTTTTTGTGCAGTTTCGCGGGACGCAAAAACTGTTTTTTCACTTCGGAAGCGGGCAACCCCGTGCGGCGCGCCGCAATGTCCGCGTTCAGCCCCGTAAAAGCGTACTTTTGCAGATTGTCCAGCAGAGCCGCCTGCTCGTCGCCGTGATATTCCGACGCTTTGCTGAACGGCATTTCCAACAGCGAATAGGACATACGCGACGTGAAATTGTCGCGGTCGGTCAGCGGAATCGCCACCTGCTTCGCCAAATCGTTCAGCGTCATCGGCGACGCGGTGACAATCTGCTTGATTCTGGGCTGAATCAAATCCATTTTTTCCTGCGTCGTGCGCGCGCCGAGAACGTCGCACACGTCCGCCAAATCCAACCCCGCGTCCACATATTTTCTGAATCGCGCGGCGGAGAACTTCTGCGCGTTCGCGTCGTTTTCAATGCCGCCTTTCAAAATGGCGAGCGTCGCGTCGTGCTTGAATTGTTTGACAGGGAAACCTTCCAGCGCCGCGATGTCTTCCAAAGACGCGTCCGTCGGCCAGCCCGCCTGTTCGCAGATTTCGGCGAAAGACAGCCCTTTTTTAACCCCGTTTGCAATCGCTTTCATGTCGCGGCGGCGCATATCGCGCACCATGCCGCCCGCTTCGACCAGTTCGGCTTTGCGCATATCCGCCATTTCGGAAGCGACGTTCAAATCCAGCCCCGCCAGCGTGTACTTGGCGAACGTGTCGAACGCGTATTTTTCAGCCGTTTTTTCTTCGCCTTTCGGCTTCATCAGCAACTCGCGCGTGGCTTCGGCGATGAACGCGTCGACGGCGTCCTCGTCCGTCATGCCCAAATCTTCGGCGATGTCGCGCAACGTTTTGCCGCCCGCCAGCGTTTCTTGCAGCGTCTTGCCCTTAACCGTTCCCATGATTTCGGAAACTTCCAAGCCGGACTTCATGTACTTGTTCAACTGATCGGCGAGAAATTCCTTTTTTTCGCTTTCGTGCGAGATATCCTCGGGCGTTTCCAAAAGATACCGTGTCGCTTCGTGAACAAAGCGTTCATCGGCATCAACCTTGCGCGCGATGTCGGACAAAGACATATCATAATGCCCGATCAGCGTTTCAAGTGTCACAGATTCTTGCGCAACTTCCCTTGCCATTTTGCCCTCTCTTTACGTCCCCAGACTTTTTTGCAACCGTTATAAAGAGTTTTCCAGTTGTTTATATGGTAACGACTCCGCGCTCAAACTGCAACGAAGAAAACGAGGCGGCTCGACTTATTTTGTACAAAAAATAATTAAGTTGTTGATTTTGAATGATTTTATTTTTCGTAAATTTTATACAAAATAAAGCCCGCTTCGACTGAAAACGGGCTTTTTGCAACGATTCGGCTTGTGTACAAAAAAACGAATCGGATTCGGGCTTGAAAAGCCGTCAACCTTTTTCGCCCCAGCCGCACTCTTTCAGAAAATCCATGGCGTTGCGCTCGGCTTCTTCTTCGGACAAAGCGGCGTCGGACAGGAACATTCCCGCGACGTCCCAGACCATCTGGTCGTAAAGCATGGAAAAATAAGCGTCTTCGTCGATTTTTTCGCGACTGTGCATCAAAACGGGATGCAAACGCGCCGCCGCGCTGATGCGCAAAGCCTCCGTAATTTCGTCGTGCGCCGCGTCGGGATCTTCCTCCCGTTCGTCGTCATCGACCAGAGAAATGGCGGATATCGCGTTGTCCAAGCGTTCAAACGCCGGATAGACGTATTCCCCGTCCTCGTCGATTTCAAACGGATCTTCCGCTTCGTAAACGCGCAAATCCGTTTCGTTGCGGTCGATATCCCCGTCCGTCAGTTCCAAATCCGGCACAATCGCCTTGTCCAGCGCGTTCAGCACGTTGTCCTGCGCGGCGACGGCGGCGTCAACGACGAAATCGGACGCGTTTTCAGCCGCCATCTGCATCAAATCGCAGTAAAGCAAAGCGCGTTCGGGCGGAATCATCGCGTTCGGGCGCGCCATGGCGCTGAACCTGTCCGCCAGTTCCTTTTCAAAAACATCGAATAACGGCGTCGGCACGACGTCGTCCGGCAAACCGTAAAAATACACGGCGACGTTGCGCAATTCTTCGTCTGAAATGGAATAAAACGGGTTTTCGGTCATGCTGTCCTCCGCAAAAAACTTTGTTTTTCAATGTTATAACACGTCCGGCGCAAAGTCAACGACTCATAAAAAGAGCGACGGGCGGGCGGCATAAAGACGGAAAAGCGGCAAGAGGAGCAGAAAATACCCGCTTGCGTTGTAAAAACAATAACGAACGGGCGGACAGCGGGAAAGTGCACCTGTTGCCTTGAAAGATTGGTAAAAACGGCGCGAACGATGCGCAGATGGACAACAACCGAGAAGCGCATCAAGTGAGCGTATTGTCAATCAATGAAAATACAGCAACAAGGAGAAAACAGACTGGCGCAAAAGAATAATGAACAAGCCGCACTCTAATAGCATAATCTTTAAAAAACTGCGGGAAAAAAGGTTCAAACGAGATAAAGACACGGCAGAGAATGCGAGAAACCGCCTGTTTTATTGCGCAATCTTTGAAAAATCGGCGGCGACGTGAGGCGGACAAACTAAACACAAGCAAAAGAAGGATAAAAAAGCCCCGCCCTATTGTGCAATATGAGGAAAACGGTAGCGGGGGTAAACGGAATAAAGAAAAGCAAGAGAACGGACAAGAAAGCGTCCGCGTCATTGCACAATTTAAGGAAAAATAATGAGCGAGGAATTGACCGGCGCAAGAGGATGATGAGCAAGTCCCCGCACCATTGTACAATTTACGGAAAAAGCAATAGCGAGAGGGAAAGCGGTCAGGCAAGCAGGTGTTTGAGCAAATCGCCCATTTCTTCCAATTCGTCAATCATCCGGTCGATTTTGCGGTTTTTGCTTTCGGCGGCGGGCGCGGCGGCGGTTTCACGACCGGCAAGCGAGATATGCGGCGCGACGGTGTTCATCGTCCCGTCTTTCAGCAGTTTTTGAACGCCTTTAATCGTGTAATTTTCCGTATGGAGCAGATAGTCGATTTTTTTAAGGAGCAGAACGTCTTCGGGGCGGTAGTAACGGCGCTGACCGCCGCGTTTGACGGGGGCGACCTCCTCGAATTTCGTTTCCCAGAAACGCAGAACGTGCGCGGCGATTCCCAGTTCCTCGGACACTTCGGAAATCGTCCTGAACGCGCGCGCCGCCTTTTTTTCCGTTTGCGCCGGCGCCGTCAAATCATTTTCATCGCGCGCGGCTAAATTACCGTCGGGCGACAGTTCCGCGTCACTTGTCATTATTCTGCGTGTTTACCTGTTTTTTCAGCATTTGCGACGCGTGAAACGTCAAAATGCGGCGTTTGGAAATGGGAACTTCGACGCCCGTTTTCGGATTGCGTCCGACGCGCTGTCTTTTTTCACGCACGCAAAACGTGCCGAAAGAAGATATTTTCACACTTTCGCCGCGTTCCAGCGCCGCCGTGATTTCGTCCAAGACCTGATCCAGCAAATGAGCGGATTCGGTATTGGACAACCCGACTTCGTGATAAATGGCTTCCGTGATTTTCGCTCTGGTTACGTTCGTTTCACTCATGGCGCCCCCTCGTCAATGAAAAACTTGACTTCATCATACCGAAACGAATTCATTTTTTCAAGGATTTTAATATGTTAGGCGTTATCCGACGCGGCTTGCACTTCGGCTTCGGGAAAAACGACCTTGCTCATATTTTCGGTAATCTGCCCCAGCAAATCCTTCTCGACGGTGTGAACCGCCACGCCGACGGCGTTCGCGAAACCGATTTCGTCGGTGCCGCCGTGACTTTTAATGGAAATGCCTTTCAAGCCGATCAGCATACCGCCGTTGTACAGGCGGGGATCCATTTTCTTTTTCAATTTCAGCAAAATGGGAATGGCGAAAACGAACGAAAGAAAGCCCCAAACGCCCGAACCGCGAAAATCTTTGAACAGGCGCAAAATCAGTTTTGCCGTGCCCTCAATGGCTTTAAGCATGACATTGCCGGAAAAGCCGTCGGAAACAATCACGTCCACGACGTTTTCGCCGATTTGGTCGGCTTCGACAAAACCTTTGAATTCGCGCGTGTCGCTGTGCGAATTTTCCAAGATTTCCGCCGCTTCCTTGATTTCGTCCAACCCTTTTGTGCGTTCCGAGCCGATGTTCAGCAAAGCGACCGTCGGCACTTTTTTGCCCATGACGACGCGGCTGAACACTTCGCCCATAACGGCGAATTCGACCAGATTGCGCGCGTCGCATTGCGCGTTCGCGCCCAAATCCAGACAAGTGCAAACACCGTGCCGCGTCGGCATTTGAGCCAGAATCGCGGGACGGTGTATTGCGGGCAAAGTGCCTAAAATGATTTTGGACAACGCCATCAGCGCGCCCGTGTTTCCCGAAGAAACGACGGCGGACGCGCGCCCGTCCTTGACGGACTCGATCGCCATCCACATACTCGATTCACGACGCGTGCGCAACGCCACCCCCGGCTTTTCGTCGGGCGGCACGGCGTTGTCCGTGTGAACGAACGTGTAAACGTCGGCACTCAAACCGTATTTGTCGATGCAGGGACGGACTTTTTTCTCGTCGCCGAAAATCAGGAAGCGTATGTATCCGAATTTTTCGGACGCGCGTTTCAACCCGCCGATAACGCAATCGGGCGCATGATCGCCACCCATTGCGTCAATCGCAATCACTATCGGTTGCTTATCCGTCAAACCAAACCCCCGCGGTCAGAATGCCGTCAAGACGTCAGTCTTCTTTGTCGTCTTGCGTTTTCTGACGGACGACTTCGCGGCTGTCGTACTGACCGCAAGCCTCGCAGACATGATGAGGACGTTTGATTTCGCCGCAGTTGGGGCATTCCATGACGGCATTGGTTTTCAACGCCAAATGGGAACGGCGCATATCGCGGGCGGATTTCGATTTTTTACTTCTGGGAGTAGCCATAACAAGCCTCTTTCTTAAAAAGTTATCAAAATTGGTTATAAGTCATATAAAAAAATTTCACAAACTGCAAGAGATATTTTGATAAAAATCTCTTAAAAGTGTGAAATTATTTTGCTTTCAAGGCTTCCAGCGCCGCGAAAGGCGATTTTGCGGGTTCGCCGCCGTCCGCGTCGTCGTCGGTGTAAGTGAAAACGGCGTCCTTTTTCTTCGGAAACGCGTCCAGCGCCAAAGACAGCAGTTCGACCAGCGTTTCGCCTATGTCCATTTTGCCCCGCTCCATCGGTTCAAAATCGCCGTCCATATCCAAAACGTACTCGTTTTTCACCGATTGCGACGGCGCGGTTTCCTTGAACGTCAAATCGAATTCCTCGGCGACGTCCTGCGTGAACGGTTCAAGTGTGATGCCGCACGTTTGTTCGACTTTGGCGTGAAAATCCCCTTTGACGCGGGCTTTGTCAACGTCTTCGCGGGTGATGCGGGCGGTTGCCGCGAAATCCTCCACGCTTAAAACGCCGAAGCGTTCCGCCAAAGCCTTTTTCTGTTCCGGAGAGGCTTCAAGCGCGACGTTGATGCCGTGCGCGCCGACGTGGGCGAAATCGAGCGTAAAAGAAAAATCATGTGCCTGTGAACGCATTTTTTATTTCCTTATCGTAAGAGCTTCAAGTATGATATAGCACGTTTTTAAAACAAGTAAATTCCGTTTTGCAAAAGGAAGCGTCATGCGGCGAATTTTATCGGCTTTTTTCATATCGGCATTTTGCGTTGCCTGCACCCCCATGATCGACACGCACGGCAGTTCGCCGGATCCTGCGCGGTTGGGCAAGTTGCAAAAAGGCGTCACGCCGTACACGCAAGTGCAGGCTTTGCTGGGCTCTCCGTCGTCCAAAACGGTTTTCGGACACGAATACTGGCTGTACATTACGTCGCGTCAGGAACGCCTCGCCTTTTTCAAGCCGAAAGAAACGGCGCGCACCGTCACGTCTTTGGAATTTGACGACAACGGCATATTAAAAGACATCAAAACGTACGACCTGCAAGACGGCGTCGCCCTGCCCTACGATCCGGAAGCGACGGAAATGGCGGGACATTCCGTTTCCGTGACGGATCAGTTGATTTCCAACATCGGCAGATTCGAGCAAAAGCAGTCTTCTGCGCGCTAATCCGCGTTTGAGGCGCGCTCCGCCCAGATTTTCAGCTGGAAATACGCCGCCAGAATCAAGCGGAAGACGACAACCGCCAGCCAGACGAACAAGCCGAACGCGATAATCAGAAAATACGCCAGCCACTGCATAAAAAAGTCCGCCGCGCTTTCCCCGAGCGAAACGAATTCGCGCTTTTCGGGGATTTCGTCGTTTTGCGGCACGTCGATGGTCACAATGAACAAATCGCTGACCCGTTTGGCGCGGCGCAAGCGCGTCAAAAGCGGCACGGACGGCAGAAAATACGCCAGAAACATCGCCAAAACCGCGCCGATGATTGAAAACGGCACAATCAGCGCGCCGAAAATGAAAACGGCGGCGCAAAAAGCGATGAGCACGGCGGGCAGGCACAAACTTTTCAAACAGGCGTTGCGTTTGGCTTTTAAAACATACAAATCGTTTTCCATCGCGCTTTCATCCTTTTACTTGAATTTGTCAAACCGCGTCACGACAAGCGTTTTGTTTTCCGTTTTGAAAACCGCGCGTCCGGCAATGCTTGTCCGCACCCGTTCAAACGGATCGCGCTCGTCGATGCGCCGGTCGAAAGAATAATCGACGCGCACGTCCGCCGACCACGCGCCGTTTTCGTACACGATATTTGAAACGCCGGCGCGCGACACGCGAATGTCGATATGCGTCAAAAACGCGTTCATCAGGCGGTTTTCAAGCCCCGCCCTGTCCGAATAATCCTTTGAAATCCGCGCCATGAACGCGCGTTCGTCCTTGTTTTGATACGCTTGAACCAGCGCGCCGACGCACGATTCAATCCGGCTTTTCGGCGTCGCCTCGACGGTTGCGCAGGCGGTCAGACACAAAAGAAGCGTCAGCAGACGGGACAATTTTTTCATCAGTCGTTTTTCCGTGTTATTGTTTCGGATATTTTGCCACCAAAGTCCGAAGCGAGTCAAAAACAAAAAAAAGGGGCGTCGAAATCTTCCGCCGCCCCGATTTGCCGGACCTGATTTCAGGCGCGGCACAATTCGTCCGCCATGGCGTCGATTTGCGCGACGTTTTCGGGCTTCACGCCGGACATGATTTTGACCGTCGTGTCCAAAAACGCGATGTTTTTCGATTTGGCGAATTTTTCTTTCATGATTTTCGCGGCAATCGGCGCCCACGATCCGTTTTCAATCAAGCCGACCGTGCGGTTCTGATAGTTGCGCTCCGTCAGATTGTCGATAAAAATCTTCATAAACGGGAAAATGTCGGCGTTGTAGGTCGTGGTCGCCAAAACCAGTTTGCCGTAGCGGAAAGCGTCTTCGACCGCCTCCGCCATGTCTTCGCGCGCCAAATCGCACACGACGACTTTCGGGCATCCTTTGGCTTTGAGTTTTCCGGCAAGCAGTTCGACGGCTTTTTTCGTGTTGCCGTACACGGACGTGTAAGCAATCATCACGCCGTCGGATTCGACGCGGTAAGACGACCAGATGTCGTATTTTTCAATGTAGTGCGCCAGATTGTCTTTCAGCACGGGACCGTGCAAGGCGCAAATAATTCTGATGTCCAGTCCCGCGGCTTTTTTCAGCAAAGCCTGCACCTGCGCGCCGTATTTGCCGACAATGCCGATGTAATAGCGGCGGGCTTCGCAATCCCAGTCCTCCTCAACGTCCAAAGCGCCGAATTTGCCGAATCCGTCGGCGGAAAACAGGACTTTGTCGGTCGAATCGTAAGTGACCATGACTTCGGGCCAATGCACCATGGGCGCGAAAACGAACGTCAGATTGTGCTTGCCCAAAGACAGCGTCTGCCCCTCTTTTTCAACGACAAGGCGATTGCGCGCCGTATCCGCGTCAAAGAAATTTTCCAGCATGACAAAGGCTTTCGCCGTCGCGACGACGACCGCGTCCGGATATTTTTCCGTAAACGCCGCTATGTTGGCGGAATGATCCGGCTCCATGTGCTGAATGATCAGATAATCGGGCTTTGCGCCGTCCAGCGCTTTTTCCAGATTGTCCAGCCACTCGTCTTTAAAACGCGCGTCCACGGTGTCCATCACGGCGATTTTTTCGTCTTTGATGACATAGGAATTGTACGCCATGCCGTTGGGAACGACGTATTGCCCCTCGAACAAATCGACTTCGTGATCGTTGACACCGATGTATAAAATATCGTCAGTAATTTTCATTTTTCGTCCTTTCAGCACACGCGGCGCGCGAATCGCGTCCGCCCTTTCCGGATATGATATGCTTTAAGCCGGCGGCTTCAAACAAAAAAAAGACAAGCGCGACGAAAGTTTAAAAAGGAAGCGGCAAACCGGAGGCTCTCATGCGACTGTGACACTTCTTGTTTGCCGCCCCGCACGCTTTTTTCAAGCGTGTTTCATGCCGTCATTTCGGACTCAGCCGGACGCAATCCGCGGCTTCCCTGTTCGGAATGTTGTAAGTGATCGCCATGCAGCAGAACAGGTTGCCTTGCGGAATGTTCAAATTGACGTAAATGATGTTGTTGTTTTCATCGTACGCGTATGTGTGCCCCTTTTGCTGCGGCGCGTAAACCAAATCCGGCAGGGAATAGGCGAGAACGTAAAACGACGTCGGATCGCGGTTTACCGGCGTTTGATAGCGCGGGACAAACCCCAGCGTGTGACAGAAATCGGACTGCCCCAGCGGAATCAGATTCGGCGGCGCGTTCAAAGCCGGATTGATGTTGACGTTCTGCATTTGCGATTTGACGACCGACATATCGGAAAAGACTTTGGAAGCCAAAGCCACCCTGTTGTTGAGTTGCGTGACGCGGTTCGGCGCGGCTTTCATCATTTCCTCGAAAGCCTTTGCATTGCCGCATCCGCGCGGGTAATAACCGGCCGAACGGTTCCATGCGCATCCGTATGTGGCGCACTTTTGCGTTCCCACGTAGCCGCCGTCCCAAAATGTGTCCAGATATTCCAGATTGATGGTGTAATACGGGTACGCGCCCAATTTTCCCAAATCCTCCTCGCCGTTCTTTCCCCAAGTCCCGCCCGTCGCCATGGAGCAAGGCATGCACGGCGTTTGAAGAAGTCCGTAATACTCATCAAAGGAAATTCCCTGCTGATCCAGCCCCGTGAAATCGCATTTCGCCACTTTGCCTTTGACGCACGTCGCCATGCCGGCATCGTAATCGCGCGCGAAAGTCGCCAGTTGCGCGTCCGTGAAACCGCTTAAAAACAAAGCGGCGTTCGCCTGATTCGTCCGGAGCATATACTCAAATTGAATACGCTTGTACAAATCCTCCTGCTTGATTCCCTGCGACGTGTCTTTCAAAACGTCGTCCCAAGTGCAAGTAATGCGACATTCGTGCCCGCCCGTCGCCTCGTTTTTCACGCACGAGCGCAAATGCGAGTATTTCAGACACGATTCGGTATCGTTCACGCCCGTACATTCCTGATAGACGCATTGATTGTACTTGTTGCAAAAATAATTCGCGTGTCCGCAGTCGCTGTCCGTTTGACATTGACGCGTATCTTTGCAGTCCGGATTGGAAAGCGTCGCGCCGGAATGTCCCTCCATGCAAAAAGCCGTCCCCTTTGTATCCTTTGAATAGGACGACCCAAGTTTCAACGCGGGCTGCATATACGCCGGCACATAGGTTTTCGATGTTTCCGAGCCGTCCGTCTTCTCCGGCGCGCAAAAAGCCGGAAGCGCGTATCCGGCAAGAAACGTGAAAATCATAAACGGCAAAGCATTTTTTCGCATGGGACACCCGCCTGACAGAATCAATCTTCTGTCCCTAGCGTACCCCCCCCCCCCCCCGTACGTGTCAAGCAAAAAATCGGTCGAACGTGAAAAAAAGCATAAAAATCCCCTCTCAAATGA
>CAKQWA010000018.1 GCA_934277945.1 uncultured Alphaproteobacteria bacterium | reverse complement strand
TCGAACGTGAAAAAAAGCATAAAAATCCCCTCGCAAATGACTTTTGACGGAGAAAATCGCGCTCGAAAAACAAAAAAACTCCCCCCGAAATCGCTTTCGAGAGGAGTTAAACGGATGCTTGAACGGCTACTTGTTTGCGGAAAGGTATCTTTCGGCTTCAATCGCCGCCTTGCAGCCGCCCGCCGCCGCCGTCACCGCCTGACGATAGTGCTTTTCCTGCACGTCGCCCGCAACGAAAACGCCGTCGATGTTCGTAAACGGTCTGCCGTCATGCGTCACGATGTAGCCCTGTTCGTCCAATTCCAGTTGTCCTTTGAACAAATCCGTGTTCGGCGTCAATCCGATGGCTTCAAACACGCCGTCGACTTTCAGCGTCGACAATTCGCCCGATTGCGTGTCTTTCAGCGTCACGGATTCCAAATCGCGCCCGCCGTTGAATTCCACGGGCGCTTTGTTCCACAAAATCTCGACTTTTTCGTTCGCAAACAGCCTGTCTTGAAGCACTTTTTCGGCGCGCAGGGAATCTCTGCGGTGAATCAGGTAAACCTTGGACGCCAAATTCGCCAGATACAGCGCTTCGTCCACCGCGGAACTGCCGCCGCCGACAACAGCCACCGTTTTGTTGCGGAAGAAAAATCCGTCGCACGTCGCGCACGCGGACACGCCGAATCCTTTGAATTTTTCTTCGTTCGGAATGTTCAGCCAGCGGACCGACGCGCCCGTCGCGACAATCAGCGCGTCGCAGGTGTACTCGTCGCCGCCGTCCAGCACGCAACGCAAGGGACGCGTGCTCAAATCAACCTTGACAACCTCGTCGTACACGATTTGCGCGCCGATGTTTTCCGCCTGCTCCTGCATTTTCATCATCAATTCCGTGCCGCTGATGCTTTCAAAAGCGGGGAAATTTTCAATATCCGTCGTTTTTGTCAGCTGACCGCCCGCGTTCAGCCCCGCGATAATGACGGGTTTTAACGACGCGCGCGCCGCGTACACCGCCGCCGTGTATCCCGCGGGGCCCGAACCGATGATCAGCAAAGGCGTGTGAAGTGTAGTCATCTTTTTTCCTTTTCCTTATATTTCCTGTAAAAACTCTGTTTGTCACGAAGCGGCACTTTGTGCTTTACGGTTTTCGTTGCGCTTTTTTATTAAATCATGTGTGATGCGCCTTAAATCGCGCACGACCAAAACAAAAACGACCAGCGACAGCGGCACGTTCGCCAGCGGATAGCACAGCCAGATGCCGTTAATGCCGAAATAGTGCGGCAAAGCCAGCAAAAACGGCAACTGCACGGTCATGTTGATTCCGGACACCAGCGACGCGGTTTTCGCCTTGTTCGTCGATTGAAAATAAACAATGCCCAGCAAAATGAAGGCTTCCAAAAAGCAAGTGCATAAAAACAGCCGCAATCCCCGCACGGTTTCCGCTTCAAAAGAAGCGTCGCCGTTGGTGAACAGCATTGCCAGCCGTTCGGGAAATCCGTAAACCACAACCATGAATCCGACGTACAAAATGAACAGAACGCGCACCGTATGCCAGAACGTGCGACGTATATTATAGTACCGCACCGCGCCGAAATTGAAGCTCATAATCGGTTGTACGCCCGCCGTGAAGCCCTCGGCGAACATATAGTACAGATAACTGACGTAATTGACCGCCGAATACGCCGCCACGCACACCGCGCCGCCGTGCTTTGCGAACAGAAAATTGTATATCGCCGAAATGAAGCCGTAATAAAAGAAAATCATCAGCGACGAAACGCCCAAAACCAAAATGTCGCGGCAGATTTTATAAGAAAATTTCAAATCCCAGACGCGCAGGCGCAAACGCGCTTTCGGCGAAAAGAAATACGCAAAGCCGATGATGCTGACGATGATTTGCGATAAAATCGTCGCTTCCGCCGCGCCCGCCATGCCGCGATGAAAATGCTTGATGAAAACGTAATCGCCGACGACGTTCAAAAGCGCGCCCGCGATCATCAGCACGGTCGCAAGTTTCGGTCTGTCGTCGTTGCGCACGAATTGAGGCATGGCGTTTGACGCCAGCACGAAAAACGCCAAAAACGTGACGACGTTGAAATAATCCATGGCGCACGCGATTGTTTCGGGCGAATTGTCGACCTGCAATTCCATGAAAAAGCGCGCGAAAAAGTAAAAAAACGCAGTGACGGCAAGCGACAGGACGGCGACCAGAATAAAACCGTTCGCCAAATACCGCCGCGCCTTTTCGTAATCCCCTTTTCCCTTTTCAATGGAAAACAGCGAAGACGCCGCCGTGCCGATCATCGTGCCGATGCCGATCGCCATGCCGAACAGGGGCCACAAAATGTTAATGCCCGCCAGTCCCTCCGCGCCGATGTAATGCCCGATGAAAAACCCGTCGACAACGGTGTACATACCGTTGACGATCATCGCGGTAATGGCGGGAAGCGTGTACTTCCAGAACAGTTTTTTGACAGGCGTGTCCCGCAACAGCGATTCGTCCTGCGCCGAATTCATATTCTCACCTTAAAAAAGCATCGTTTTTCCGACAATATACTGAAAAAAAGTTTTAAGCATCAAAAATTTGAGATATACTCTGATTTCTTCAATTTCGGGGTTCGGATATGCGTTTTGCGGTTTTAGCGGTGTTTGCCGCCTGTCTTTCCTTTGCGGCGCCGTGCGAAGCGTTCGCCGCGCCCTCTGCCGTCAAAACGCAAAAAGCCGTCAAATCAAAAAAAACGAAAAAGCCGGCGAAAGTTCAAAAGAAGACCGCCGCGCCGAAAGAGGATTCGCCCGAACAGAAAAAGAAAAAAGAGCAGGACGCGCGCTTTTTGCCCGCCGAAAACGCCTTGTACGCGTTTGATTTGCAAAAAGCCCTGCCCGAACTTGCCGTTTTGTGCGAACAAAAGTATTTGCGCGCGTGCTCCCTGCTCGGATTCGCCTATTCCGCCGGCAGATACGGCATCAAGCGCGACGCGGAAACGGGCGAAAAGTGGTATCAAAAATGCGCCGACGAAGAAAAAAATTTCTTTTGCAGCAACGAATTGGGCTTACTCGCCTACCGCGCGGGCGATTATCAAAAAGCCCTGTCCCGCTATGAAGCCGGCGCAAAAGGCGCGAACGCGAAAGCGCAGTATCTTCTCGGAAAAATGTATTTGGACGGCAAGGGAACCGCCGTCAACGAAGAACGCGCGGTCATGTGGCTTCGGCGCGCGGCTCACAACGCCAAAAAGCCCGAAAAGCAGGCGCAATGCCTGATGGCGCAGTTGTCGTATTACGGAATCGGCATGAAGCAAAGCCTCAAAGACACGGCGTACTGGCTGAAAAAGTGCGACAACGCGTTCATTCGCGCGCAACAGTATCTGTACGGTCACGGCGTGGAAAAAAATCCCGACAAAGCCAAAGCGATTTTAAAAACGGCGGGGCTGACCGAAGCGTTGAACGATTGGGACGATTTTCTGTTGAAGGGCAAGCCGTCCGTCAGCGTTGCGTCGCCGCGCGACAACGCCATTCCCGAAGACTGCGCCGTGCAGGAATTCGTTTTCGGCGCGGGCAGAAAAAATCCGCAAATCGAAACCTACGCCGTTAAAATCTTTCACAAAAACTATTACCGCACGTTTGACGTCAAAGACGGATATTCTGAGAAAAACGCCGATTTTTCAGACCGGACGTTTGAAGCGTGCGGCACGACGTTTTACACGACAAAGGAAAATCTGCGCCTGTTCAACAAATCGCTGAAAGGCGGCGCGGTCATCAAAATCGGCAAATACGCCCGCTCGTGCGCCAAAGCGCAAATCACCGGCGTGTGCGATCTGAACCTGACGTGGAGCGAAACGCCATGACAAAATTTGCGTGCGTTCTGACTTTTTTGGCGGTTTTCCTGTGCGTCGACGCGCGCGCTTACGAATACGCCTACCGCCCGCACGAAAAGAAAATCACCGTGTACGGCTTTCCGGCGAAACGCAGGGACAAATGCACCGCCGGAGAAAAATACGCGTATCCGAAAAAAGCGGGAATCTGCGTCGACTGTCCCGCCGGTTCCACGTTCGTCATTTACGGCGCGCCGCCGAAAACGGTCTGTCTGAAATGCCCGCCGAACGCCCTGCTCGTCAAACGGTCGGGCTTTCCGATGTGCGTGTCAAATCAGGCGTACGACCCGCAAATTCACGACAAAATGACGGCGGAACAGCGGCAGGATTTACTGCAAAAAACGGCTGAGGATCTGACGGCGGAATACACGGTCGCGGACACCGGAATCGCCGTCGTCAAAAAGCAAAAAGAGCCGCTGATAAACGTTTGCAAAGCCGAATATCCGGCGGACAAGGAAGCGGCGCGCGCCGTGGCGACGTGCGCGAAATTAAAGGAAAGCAACGACTTTTTGTGTCCGTACGTCGAACGCGCGGGGGCGAACGGCTGGGCGTGCCGCGCCTGCCCGAAAAACGCGCCGTACAAAAACAAGGACGGCGGATGCTTCACCTGTCCGTTCGGCGAAGAAATCGTCGCCCTGCCCGACGGCAAAACGGTTTGCGCCTCCGAAATGCCGAAACAGCCGAAAAAAGCGCCTTCTCCCGCCAAAAAGCCCGCCGTGAAAAAAGCCGTCAAAAAGCCTGCTAAAAAGAAAAAGTAAGCGTCATTCGCCGCCGAAAACTTCCCGTTTGACTTTTTCGGCGAACACGCGAGTGTTCGCGTTTTTAATTTGTCTCCCGCTTGTCGCGACGCTTTCGTAAAAACCGACGCACCATATTCCCAAATCCAGAAATTTCATGGGCGGGCAATTCGCTAAATCGCCGGTATGCGCGGCGCATTTTTCAAAGCAATCTTTGTTCTCGCGGTAGTATTCCGACAGAATCTCCGCCTTTTCCTCGATATTGTTTTGCGAGACGGAATACGGCAGACAGACGTTCGCACCGAACCGCACGCGCCTTGCGCCCGCCTTGAAAAAGCGATCGAACGCGGGAATGCATCCGAGTGTTCCGAGCATGATTTTCGTTATCAGCGTGTCGGAGGGCGTTCTGCCGTCAATCGTATAAACGCTTTCAAGTTTCCCGTAAAGTTCCCCGTAAATCGCGGATATCTCTTTCGACGGCGGCGCGGCGACACGATATAAATTCGCGTGATACTGGTTGACGATTTCCACGGCTTTTTTGTGTATCGTATAGTCTTTTTGAAGCAAAATCGACGAGCCTCGGTACATTCCCCAACTTGCCAGATAAAAACCGAGATGCAGAGCCAGAAAATCCTCGTTCGCGTTTATGTCCTCAAACGCTTTGAAACAATACTTCCAAGAAAAATATCTGCCGTTTGTATCGCGGACGTTAATGCCGTACGCGTCGAAAAAGCACTTGATGATGCCGCACAGTTTTTCGGGCGAGATATCCGGTTCGTTCATCATAATCCACCTCAAAAAGCGTTATTTTTTCTTTAAATCCGTGCTTTTGACAAACGGCGCGGGACGCGTTTCCACTTTTCCGGGGATAGTGACGCTCGGACGCAAAAGCGACGAATCGTCACATTTCGCATTGCCTTTGCACCGTTCGATGACCAGCGCGCGACCGCCCTCCTGCGCGCCGCGCAAGTTCATAATCGGTTTGTAGCCGCGCAAAACCTCAATGGCGACAATAGCGTACGCGCTGATTTTCAGTTTGTGACTGCGCGCCGTGATTTTGACTTCGTACAGTCCCTCGTTCGACGGCAGGGGCGTTCCGGACAGTTTCAGCGTCGCGGTGCCCGTTTCAAAGTGCAGCCATGGCACCAATTTCGACCCGTTGCGCATTTTCGCCGTATAAACCACGTCGTCGCCCAGTTCCGCTTCGGCGAACAAATCTTTCGGCACGTCCATGACGAACGGCGTGTCTTCACGCACGACCTGAACGGGCAGAGTCTTGTAAATGGCGATCGGCGGACGGCGCATCGGCACGGGCGGCAGGACGGGATAATCCTCGTTTGTGAAGCGACCCAAATCCCACGCGGTCATCACGCGTTCAAGCGAGCGCGACAAGGCGGGCAAATCCTGATCCAGCACCATTTCTTCGGGCAAAGCGTCCAGACCGATTGTCTGATAAATGTTGCCCGTCGCCGCCTGAAACTGCGCGAAATTCATTGCTTCCTGCATTCTGGCGAACAGAGCGCGGGCTTGGCTCATCACGCGTTCGGCATCGGGCAAAACGCGGTGCGCGGTCGATTTTTCCGCCGCGTTTTCCGCCAATTTTTCGGCGACGCCCGAAATTTCAACGCTCAACTGATACGTTTCTTTCAAGCCCTGATACTGCCCCCAAGCCAGATGCACCTGCGTCATGACCGCCATGGCGATCGTCTGGCGGCGCAGATTGTCAACCGCCTCCTGCGTTTGCGCTTTGGAAATTTCGCCCTGAATGTAAAGCGGATTGAGCAAATTCCAGCCCACGCGCACCGCCGCGTTCAGCCAAGAGTTGTTGTACAGGAACTTGTCGCCGTCATAATTCGCGCCGGCGGAAATGTCAATGCCCGGAAGCAGAGCCGCCAAAGACTTTTTCGCCTGCAAGCGCGTGTTTTTCAATTTATAGTCTTCGGCGCGCAGTTCCGGACGGTTCATCAGCGCCAGCCATTCCAAACGGTCGAGATTCGTGCGGATTTCGGGCAGCGTGTAGTTGCCGCGTTCCGCCCCGACCAGACGGTAGCGCGTGCCGGGCTTCAAATTCATCAAGGCGGACAGGCGTTCGCGCGCCAAATTCAAATCTTTTTCCATCGCGCTCAAATCGCGCATGATTTCCATCAGCGTCATTTGATACTGCAAAATCACGTCGCGGTTGTCGACGTACTTCTTTTCCGCCTCGCGCGCGTCTTCCAACGCGTAAGTCGCTTCTTCCAGCAATTCCATTACGCGCGGGGACAGCCGTTCCGCCGCCAAAGCCTGCCAATACGCTTCGCGCACTTCCTGAACCAAGGATTGCGACAGTTTGCGGCGTTCCTCTTTCGCCATGTAAACGCGGTTGGCGTTCTGTTTCGCCTGAAAATAACTGACGCCGAAATCCAAAACGTTCCAAGACGCCTGCAACTGCGCCGTCGCGCTTGTTTTGTCGTGAAAAGCGTAAGAATCCGCCGTTTCAACGCCCGTTTTCATGGTTTTCGACACGGAAGCGTTGTAATTGTTGCGCCCCGCGTATCCCGCGCCGGCGGAAATTTTCGGCAGCATATCCAGCGACGTCAAATCGTACTGTTTCTGCGCCAAAGCCTGTTCCATCAATTTTTGACGGGCTTCCAGATTGTATTTCAAAGCGCGCGCCATGGCGTCGTAAAGCGTAATCGGTTTGGAAACCACGCCGGAACGCTGATAGGCGAACATTTCTTTCACGTCGGAATCGACACGCACGGCGCGTTCCCAGTCGTTGACGGGTTCGGGGGATACGGAACACCCGATCATCACCGCCAAAGCGGATGCCGTTAAAAAGAAAACGGTTTTGTTCTTTTTGAAAATATCGGCAGTTTTCATAGTCTTCCTAACGCGTTGAAACAAGTCCGTCTTTATTGTTTATACGATTTTGATTAAATTCCCGTTAATTGAAAAAATCAAGTATTTCCGCATCCGCGTCGGGCGGCGCGAACGACCCTTTTTCCAATTCGCGTTCGGAATCCATCAGAGCGCGCTCGGCGTTTCCGATGTCGGATTCCAAAACATCGATGTTTTCAGCCGCGCCGCCGTCGTCCGCATCGGGCGCATCCTCGCGTTCCGGCATGGATTTTTCCAAAAGTTCCAACGCGTTCCGCACGTCGATAAATTTCACGTCCGTCCGCTCTTTCGCCAAAAAATCCGCAAACGAAGCCAAAGCCTGCGCGCCGGATATGTCGTCGTTTTCCATGCGCTTTAAAATTTGCAGCAGGGTTTCGTAATCCGCCCGCATCAAATCGCGCAAAAAAATCTGCTCCGAATTCAGCGTTGCGACAAAATCGTCGTACTCGCCCGCCTGTTTTTTCAAAGACAGATACACGGGTTCCGCGCTTTCCCGCCACAAATACGCTTCGTACAAACGTTCCGCCGGCGTTTCGGGACGCAACGCCTCGCTTGCCGCCGCCCGCAATTCGCGATAAAAAGCGTCGTCCGGCAAAACGGGATTGCCGCCGTCGAACAAGACCGGAAACTGTTTGAACGATGAAAACGAATACGCGCTTTCGGGCGAAGCAAACTGCTTGAACGCCGTGTAATCCGTCATATTCGATTGAAACGCCGCGCCCAAACAGAACGACTGCGCCGCGAAAACGCTCGTTCGCAAAAATTTTCTCATCAGGCGGCGCATCGGCTTCAAAACGGCAAAATCCTTAAAAAATCGACTTCTTGACAATATGTAACAGATTTCACGAAAAATAAAAAGATTTTCAACTTTTTTATTTTATATTTGCCTTAAAAAGCCGTTGTGGAGGACGAAATGCGAAAAATCGCGATTTGCGGATTGATTTTACTTTGTCAGGGATGCGTGCTTCTGGCGCGCGAAAAGCCGTTTTACGAACGCGATTACGCAACGTCGGGGGAAGCGGCGGAATGGGCGAAAACCGCGTCGCTCGCCGATTTGTGCCAAGGCACGAAAAACTGGCGGATCGAAACGGTGCAGTCCGCCGCGCGCCATGAAATCGCCGAACGCGGCGTAAACACGCGCGAATGTTACTACACGGGCATGGAATTAACGCCGTAAAAGGAGCGAAAAATGTCTTTTGAAGATGATGTCAAAAAATTCATGCAGGCGAAACAGGCGGAAAAAGCGGCTTTCCCCGCCGCACAGCCTGCCGCCGCGACCATTGACCGCGACGCTCTCGTGCGCCGGATGAAAATGACGTACGACAACGCGTCGGAACGCGAAATTGAAAAAGCGATCGACGAAGCGTTTGAAAAACTGGACGATTTGACCGACACGCGCGCGCTGGACGCTTTTTTGCGCGTCCGGCTTGAAGATTAGTTTCTGTCCGTAATCAGACAGGATTTCAATTCCATCGCCATCAGTCCGCACAGCGTCTGCAAATTCGCCGGCGTGTCCGTCAGATACGTTCTGACGCGTTTGCCTTTGCCCTGCACCTGCACTTCGGCGTACAGCGGCGCGTAAGCGGACAGCATCGGGAATTTTTCGGACAATTCCTTGTAATACGCCTGCGCGTCCGCCAGTTTTTCAAACGACGAAATCTGCAAGCGTTTCAGCACGGCGGACTTTTTGACCACTTTCTTTTTGACGGGGACGACGGGCGCTTTTTTCGGCGCGTCGACGGCGGCTTTGTCTTCGTGCTTCGGCTGATTTTTCGCGTCCGCCCATTGCTTGATTTGCGAACGCTGAACGTCGCTCAACGCGCTGGAATGTCCGTTTTTGCGCAAACGGTCGTAGGAAATTTCCTTGAACGGAAGCGGGGCGTTGCGCGACAGGTTTTCTTCCAAAGTCTGCGCAATCGAGTCAACCGACGCGTCCAAAGAAAACTTCGGCAGCGGGTCAATGCCCAAAGCAAGCATCAGGTTGCTTTGCGCCGCCTTGTATTCCGCATAGGCGAAATCGCGTTCCAAATGCGACTGCAACCGCTTCGCCGCCGCTTGAAGCGACGCGCGGCGTTCGGCGTCGTTCTTCATTTTAAACGATTTTTTCCACACATAATCGTTCACGTTGTCCAGCGACGCGGTGATTTCAAACGATTTGCCCGCCTGCACCAGTTCCAAAGACGACACGCGCACCTGCGACATGACCGCCATGGTCATCGCCAGACGGCGCATATCCTCCAATTCGCCCTTTTGCTCCGCCAGACGAATGGCTTGCGGACGGGAAAACAGCGACATCAAATTCCACGTCACGCGCACGCCTGCGCTTGCCCAAGACTGATTGTACAGGTACGAATTTGAATCGTAGGCGACGCCGGCGGAAAATTCCAACCCCGGAAAATAGCGCATGAATTCCTTTGTCGCCTCGCCCTTTAAAATGCGGGCTTCGTAATCGCTGATGCGCAGTTCCGGACGGTTGACCAGCGCGAAATGCTCCAAATCCATCCCCGAAAGATCCTGCGTGACTTTCATGGCGTCCATTTCGGGCGGAATGTCCAGCGAAAAGTCGAGATTCGGGGACAAATTCATCAAAAGCGCCAAATCGGACTTCGCGGTCAAAATCCGTTTGCGCATCTGCGTCAAATCCTGCAAAACGGTCAGCATATCCTTGTACGCGTTCAGTTCGGACAACGGCTTGTCCGCGTAACTGTCCGTCTTCATGCGGACGAGTTCCTCCTGCGCCGCTTCGGTCAAAGCGTCCAAATCCGCCGCCACGCGTTGAGCCGCCGCCGCGCGCCAGAACGCCGCGCGCGTGTCGTGAATGACGCGCTGCAAGGATTTGCGCATCACTTCCTCGGCAATGAATTTTTCATTCGACGCCTGTTTCGCTTTCACATAACTGACGCCGAAATCCAAAACGTTGAACACAACCTGCAAATCCGCCGTGCCCGCGTTTTGATCCAGAACGTACGAATCTTCCAAAGAGCGCGTGCCGTCTTTCACGGACTGCGCGTAAATCCCCTGCTTGCGATTGTACGAATCAAACCCCGCGGAAGCCGCAAGCGACGGCAGCATCTCGAACGTGGCGGAATCGGCAAGTCCGGCGGCAAGCCCCTGCTCCATGCGGCGCACTTTCTGCGCGGAATTGTATTTGACGGCGCGAGCGACGGCTTCGTACAGCGTCAGGGGTCCGTGCAGTTTTTCCTGATTTTTAAACAGATTTTCGACATCCCGTTCGGCGCGCGCCGCCCTGTCCGCCGCCGTGGTCGGATTTGTCGACACGGTGCAGGAAGTCGCCGTCAGCATGGCAAACAGGCTCAACGCGACGAGAAATTTTCCGTTTTTATCAAAAGACATCTTATCCCCGTTATCAAGAAATGCGAAACCGCTTCTTTTGAAGATACAATATCTTGTTTGATATTCAACAAATTTTTACGATTTTTTAACTCTTTTTAATATCACGGCACCAAAACGGGATGCACCTGACATTCAAAAGTCGCGCGGCGCAATCCGTCGCGTTTGGTCGTCGTGTTGCCGACAAGCACCGTGTCGCGCCCTTTGGCGTAGCAAAACCGCTTCGCCATTTTGCCCAACTGCGCCAGCGTGACGCTTTTGTCCTTATATTCGTATTCAATGCGGTAGCGTCCGACGTCGCTGATGCGGATGTCGTCGGTTTTGAAAATCATCGCGTCCGTGTCGACCGCGACATCGTAGTACGCGGGCAGATCGTCGTCTTCGCCGAACGTCGCGCAGGCGCAAACGGATGTCAGCGTTGCCAGAATGAAGAAAGCGGCTGTTTTGCGGTGCATGGTCATTGTCCCCGTCATTTGTCGCGCGATTTGCGTTTGCCGCGCGATTGCCCGTCCGTTTTGTCCGCGTCGTTTTTGCGGTTGACAATAACGTCGTCAAGCAGTTTCTGACGCAAAGCGGGCGGCAGATTGTTCATTTCTTTGGAATTCGGATTGATGTTCATCACGTCTTTCGCGGTGTCGCCGTCAAACATTTTCAATCCGTCTTGATTCATGTTTTCCGCATCGTCGGCGGAAGCGGCGTTCTGCGCGGGTTCGGACGCAGTCTGCCGAACCGGAACGCGCGGTTCTTCGCGTTCGACTTTGCGGACGTTCCCCCCTGCCCCGCCGCGTTTTATCGGAGAACGGGCAAGCGGCGGCAAACGGCGCTTTTTCTTTTGTGAAGCGGTGTCTTGCGCGGGCGGTTCCGCCGTCGTGAATCCGGCGGGCATTTCGTTTGAAACGGGCAAATCCGGCATTTCGTGCGGCGTGCCCAATTCGCGCCGCATCTGTTCGGGCGAAGAAAGGATTTCGCGTTCGCGCGCGTTTTTGTCGAATTCGGCGCGGCGTTTGAACGGGCGCGAGTCTTTCGCCCAAACGACTTCCGGATCGTCGTCCGGAGCGTCATTTTCATTTTCGGGCGGCGGCAAGGGTTGAATCGCGTCGGCGGCAAACGACACGCGGGAAGCGGTGCAAAACGCCGTCAAAGCGGTAATGAAAAACAATCCGAAAAACATCCGGCGCATAAGTTCAATCCCTTTTTTCAGGCACATCCGGCAGCAAATCGGGACGGCGCGCCAGATACGCTTCAATTTTCGCGGTGTCGTCGTCCGCGCCGTTCAAACCGTTTGCCGACGATTTGCCTTTACGCGCATTATCCGCGACGGGACGCTTTTGCGCAACGCTTTTTTGAACGGTTCGCGCCGTTGCCGGATTGTTTCTTTGCACACCACCCGCAAAGCCGCGGGAAACGCGCCCCTGCCGGACGGTCGTTTTCACGGCACGCGGCGCGGCAACTTTTTGCGGCGAGGCAGTCCTTTGCGGCGCGGATTTCCCCGTTTGCAAGGATCTTCCCGTTTCCTCGTGCGGCAGACCGACGTTTTTCGCCAGCCATTCGCGCGTCAATTCCTGCGCGTGAGCAATGGGCTGAAAAATCAACAAAAAAAGCGCGGACAACAAAATTTTTTTCACGTTTTTTCCTCTTGAAAACGATAGTAGCATAAAAAAAGTGTAAACGTATTTGTTTTTTTATGGTATGCCTATAATAATTTATGCATAAGGAACGAACGCAATGAAAGATTTCAGACAGGACGAGTTTTACAAAAAACTGAAAGTTCAGGCGAAGCGCGCTTCCGCGAAAACGCGCGATTTGTACGAACGCGCGGCGGCGAATCCGAAAACGAAAAAGACTGTGTTTTGGATGAAGCGGAATCTCGGCGCAAACGGAACGGTTCGTCGCAACGCGGCGCCGTTTTGCAAAAAATTGTCGGAACGCGTTTTTTATTTCGCCAAGCACGACCCGCAAACGACGGCGTTCGTGTTCGTCTGCCTGTCGTGCGCTTTCGCCATTGAATTTCTGGACAAAGCGTTCGCTCTGTTCTTTTTGAAGCACGAATTCTTCGACATTTTTCGCGCGGTCGCCATTCTCAACCCGTCGGGCTGGTGGTTTGTCATTCTGGGCGCGCTGTGGCTGATTGCGACCATGTACGCGGGGTACAGTTCCGAACCTGAAATTTTCAAAAAACTCTCGAAAAAAGCGTATTACATCGTTTTTGTGCTGATGACGCTGACCATTTCGACCGTGATGACCGTTTTTCTGAACATTCTGGCGGGGCGCTACGGCACGGACGCTTTGCTGAAAGAGGGCTTGTACGGGTTCAGTTCATTGAGTTCGGGCGTTTCGTTTCCCTCGTGGGGCGCGCAGTCGATTTGCGCGGTCATGCTGGCGGCGGGCGAGTTGTATCCGCATTTGCGCCGCCGTTTCGCCTATATCGCGGGCGGCGTCTGCCTGTGCCTGATGCTGTCGGGCAGATACTTTATCAGCGACGTGATTTTGGGCGCGTACATCGGCGTCATGGCGTTTTTCATCGCCTGCTGGCTGGTGTCGGAAACGCGTGAAAACGAAAAATTGCTGACGTTCCGCGACGACGGCGACGCGCCCGCGGAAGACGCGGAAAACAAAGAATAAATCAAAAAGCGGCTTGGTCAATCTTGCCGCTTTTTTTATCGGGGAGAACTCTGATGATAGAAAAACGCGACATTTGGTTTGCTCCCGCGCGCGAAAACCGCCGTCTGCACATTTATCTGCCCGACGATTATTTTGAATCGGACGAACGCTACCCCGTCATGTATATGTTCGACGGGCACAATCTGTTTTACGATTCGGACGCGACGTACGGCAAAAGTTGGGGTTTCAAGGAATTTTTGGACAACTGGAACAAGAAAATCATTGTCGTCGGCATGGAGTGTTCGCATCACGGCAACGACCGTTTGAGCGAGTATTCCCCGTATTTTTGGGCTTCGGGCTGGGCGGGCGACGTCGAGGGGCGCGGCGAGGAAACAATGCAATGGATTCGCAACGACGTCAAACCGCTGATTGATTCGTCCTACCGCACATGGAGTCACCGCGAAGCGACGGGAATCGGCGGCAGTTCGATGGGCGGGCTGATGTCGCTGTACGCGGCGATCGTCCATAACGACGTGTTTTCAAAAGCGGCGTGCGTGTCGTCGGCGATTTCCTTTTGCGGCGAGCAATTGCGCGCGGCGATCGCTCAAACGCCGATGAATCCGGACACGCGCGTTTTTCTGTCTTGGGGCGCGAAAGAAGGTTCGGGACGCTACGCCTTTATCCTGAATTCGTGCAACCGTTCCATGAACAACCGCCTGTACCAAAAAGGCGCGATGCCGTATATGTACCGCCAGCCGAACGGACGGCATTGCGAGGCGGATTGGGAAAAACAAGTGCCGCTTTTCATGAATTGGCTGTGGCGTTAAACCGCCAGTTTAATCAGGCACACGGCGCATAAAATCCACGTAAACGGGCGGATTTGCCTTGCCCGTCCCGCGATGACGGCGCAAAAAACGTGCGTCAGCAATCCGAACACGATGCCGTTGACAATGCTGTACGTCGTGACCATGGCAAGCAGGCACACGAACGCGGGAAAGCCGTCTTGCGCGTTTGAAAAGTCGATGTTTTTCAGCGATCCCGCCATTAAAAAGCCGATGATGACCAGCACGGGCGCGACGGCTTCGTACGGCACAAGCAAAAACACGGGCGAGAAAAACAAGGCGACTGCGAACAAAACGGCGGCGCAAATCGCGCTGACGCCCGTTCTGCCGCCCTCCGCCACCGCCGAAGAACTTTCAATAAAGCAGGTGACCGTCGTGCCGAACACCGCGCCGACAAACGTGCCGAAGCCCGCCGAAAAGAACGCTTGTCTGATTTTCGGCACGGAGCCGTCCTTTTGCAAAATCCCCGCCTGACCGCACACCGCCAACAGCGTGCCGAGCGTGTCGAACACGTTTAAAAACAGGAACGTGAAGCAAATTAGCACGAAATCGACCGACAAAACGCCGTCGAACGAAAAATCGCAAAAAAGCGGCGCGGCGGGAACGGAAAAGAACGTGAAATTCGCGGGGATTTTCGTCACGCCGAGCGGAATGCCCGCCAGCGTCGTCCCCAGAATGCCGATAAGAAAGCCGCCGCGCACCCGCCGCATGAACAGCGCGAACGTCAGCAGCAATCCGAAAACCGCCAGCATTGCTTTCGGCGCGTGCAAATCGCCCAACGTCACGAACGTGCCCGCCGACGCGACAACCAGCCCCGCCCCCTGCAATCCGACAAAAGCGATGAACAGCCCGATGCCCGCGGACACCGCGCTTTTCAGCGAAGCGGGCAAAGAATCGACAACGGCGTCGCGGATTTTGAATTGCGACAACAGCATGAACAGCACGCCCGTCACCGCCAGCGCCGTCAATCCCGTCTGATACGGGTATCCCATGCTTTTGCAGACGGTGTAGACCAGAAAAGCGTTCAGTCCCATGCCTCCCGACATGACGACGGGCAAATTCGCGCCCGCCCCCATGACAAGCATGGACAAGACGGAAGCAATCCCCGTCGCGCAGAACACGGCGGAGGCGTTCATTCCCGATTGGCTCAACACGGACGGGTTCAGCGCGAAGATGTAGCACGTCATGACAAAAACGGTAACGCCCGCCAGAATTTCGGTTTTTAAATTCGTGCCGCGCTGTTTGAATTGGAAAAATGACACAACGGACATCTTACGCCTCCGTAAAAAATTGATTGTTCAAATGGGACACCGCGCTCAACGCCCGCAGATGTTCGACCGGCGTGTGCACGCGCAGCAAATCGACGTTTGAAGCCAGCCCGACGGACAGCGCGAGCGTTTCGGCGTCGCGTTCGGCGGCAGGCTTTGGCGTAAACACGCTCATAAACGATTTGCGCGAATGTCCGACGTACAACTTCACGCCGTATTTTTGGAATCTTTTGATATTTTGAAGCAGGCACAGCGATTGCGTCGCCGTTTTGCCGAATCCGACGCCGCAATCGAAATACAAATGCGCCGCGTCGATTCCCGCTTTGGCGAAATCGTCGAGTTTGCGTTTCAGCCAGTCTTCGACAACGCCGACGGTGTTTTCAAACGCGATGTTCCGGATGTCGTCGTGATGCATGAACACAAAATGCCTGTCCTTGTGCGCCGCCGCCAGCGCCATCATGTCCTCGCCGTCGAAGCCGTTGACGTCGTTCAAGACGTCAAAGCCGTTTTCCAACGCCGCCAGCGCGTTTTCCGCGTGATAGGTGTCAATGCTCAATTTCGGAAAAAGGCAATCGCGCTTTTTGCCTTTCAGATAATCGAACACGAAAGACAGTCTTTCGGCTTCCTGCGCCGCCGTCAATTTTTCCGCATTCGGACGGGTGGATTCCGCGCCGATGTCAATCATCTGCACGCCTTCGGCCCGCCATTGCTCGAACGTTTGCGCGAAATTTTCGGGCGTGTCGTCCCTGCGCGCGCCGTTGGAAAAGGAATCCGGCGTCACGTTGACAATGCCGGCGATCAGCGGCTGATGCGCGGGCGTGTACAGGTATTGCGGCGCAACGGATTTAAACCAAGACAGCGCGTCCAAGACGAAATTGCGTTCCTTGTAGCGTTTGTGCGGAATGACAAGCGCGTCCGTGCGCAAAACTTCGTCGCCGTAAAAGATGATGTCCAAATCAATCGGGCGGGGCGACCAGCGGCGCGAAAAATCGCGTCCCAAAGCCTTTTCAATGTCTTTCAGCGCGGTCAGCAAAGCGAACGGGTCAAGCGTCGTGTCGATTTCGACAGAGCAGTTCAGATACGGTCTGTTGTCCGCGTCTTTCGCCGTCGCGTACAGCATGGCGGCGGGCGTTTCGTAAACGGGGGACGCCGCGCGCACGGCAATGCCGTTTGTTTTGTTCAGCGCGTCCGCCGCTTTCAGCAGATTTTGCCGCCTGTCGTTTAAATTGCTCCCCAAAGCCAAATACGCTTTCATAGCCCCTCCGATTATCGCGATAACGCTTTAAAATACGGCATTTTTGCGAAAAATCAATTTTTATGTTCGCACGGACGAAAAATAAGGCGGCGCGCCCCTTGAAACCGCCTCAACGTACGATTATATCCCTTTTGTTAAAGGAACGCTTGTTCAAGGTTCTTTGAACACATTCGCTTAATGAAAGGGATAAAATCATGACTTTGACGACTAAAAACAATCCGTTTATGCTGGGGTTCGATTCTTTGGAGCGCATTTTGGAACGCGCGGCGAAATCTTCGGAAGCCTATCCGCCCTACAACATTGAACGGCTGGACGAAAACAAATTGGAAATCACGCTGGCGGTCGCGGGATTTTCCGAAAAAGACCTGTCCGTCGACATTGAAGACAATCAGTTGATCATTCGCGGCAAACAGAACGAAGAGGAAATGGCGAAGCGCGATTTTCTGTATCGGGGCATCGCGTCGCGGCAATTTCAGCGTTCGTTCGTTCTGGCGGACGGCATCGAGGTTGTCGGCGCGGAACTGACAGACGGGCTTTTGCACATCCGCTTATTGCAAAAAGACCCCGAAAAGAAAGTTCGCCGCATTGAAATCAAGCAGTTGAAAAAACACACCGATTGAATCCTTGAAAGGAGGTCGCGAGGATGCAGAACAACATTACCGTAACGACCGACGAACTTGCCAAGTTGGGCGTCAATTCCGTCGCTTACATCAAGCAGCGGACGGTCGACAATAAAAAGATGTGGTTCATTTATGCCGCGGAGGGAACGGAATTAGCCTATACAGACGACGAAAAAAAGGCTATATCTTTGATATTGGATAACGAACTTGTTCCCGTGAGCGTACATTGACCGAATACACATCTGACGAAATTTGCGAAAAATGCCTGAAAAACAAAGCGCTCTGCGTCTGTACGGATGCGGAGCCTTTCGACAACAAACACTTTGTGCTGATTATGCAGCACCCGCAGGAAGAGGATAAGGAACTCGGCACGGCGGGCATATTGAAATCCATGCTGAAAAACGCGAAATTGGAAGTCGCCCTGTCCCGCCCGTCCCTGCGCGGCATTTTCAAGTGCGACGACGAAAGCAAAATCAATCCGAAAAAATGGGGGACGCTGTATCTGGGCGCGCAAAACGAAACGCCGCAGGAAGCGGGATTGTACGCCCTGTCGCGCAAAGGACATATCGAAGAAAAATCCGCCGACATTTTAAAATCTCTCGACGGGCTGATTGTGCTGGACGGAACGTGGAAGCAGGCGAAAGCGCTGTGGTGGCGCAACGCGTGGCTGTTAAAAACGCACCGGCTGGTTTTGGTGCCGCACGCGCGCTCGCTGTACGGCAAAATGCGCAAAGAACCGCGCAAGGAAAGCATCTCCACGCTGGAAGCCGTCGCGCAATGCCTGACGTATCTGGGCGAAGACCCCGCCATTGAAAACGCGCTGACCGGCGCTTTTAAACAAATGCTCGACAAATACAAAAAACTGCGCGCGGCAAGATGATTTTTGCCTTGCGCTTTTTGGCGCACCCGATATAATAAGAACATTTCAAGAACACAAAGGCAAACAACCGTGCAGCGCGTTATCGGATTGATAGATTGCGATTCCTTTTTCGTGTCGTGCGAAGTGGCGGACAATCCGTCTTTGCGCGGCAAGCCCGTCGTCGTGGCGGGCGGCGATCGCGGCTGTGTCGTGTCGCGCTCAAAAGAGGCGAAAGCGATCGGCGTGAAAATGGGCGCGCCCGTGTTCATGGAAAAGCGCGACCACCCGCAAACCGTTTTCGTGTACGGCAACATGGACAAATACGTCGCCTATTCCAAGCGCGTGATGAGCGTCATCCGCAACTATTCGCCCGACGTGGAAACCGCTTCCGTCGACGAAGCGTACATCGACCTGACGGGCATGGACAAGGTGTACAAATGCGACTATACCGCTCTGGCGCATAAAATCCGCGCCGACGTGTACGCACAAACGCAAATCCCCGTTTCTATCGGATTGGCGCCGTCGAAGACTTTGGCGAAACTGGCGGCGGATTTGGCGAAAAAGGACGGCGCGGGCGTTCTGTTTATCAAGCGCGAAGACATTCAAGCCGTTTTGCGCCGCACGCCGATCGGACAGATTTGCGGCATCGGCAGAATGAGCGGAGAGAAAATGCGCCGCGCCGCCGTGTATTCGGGGGAAGATTTCGTCACGACGCCCGACGCGCGCCTGCAAAAACTGTTAGGCAAAAACGGGCTGGATTTAAAATACGAACTGCTCGGCTACGCGCTGTCAAAGGTGCACAGCGTCCCCGAAAAGCCGAAATCCGTGCAGGACACGCGCGCTTTGGCGGATTTCACAAGAAACAGGGATATCGTGCGCGCGGGGCTTTTGTACCACGTCCACCGCGTCTGCGCCAGATTGCGCGCGCTGAACGGCTATTGTTCAAGCGTCGGCATTTTGCTTCGGACAAAAGATTTCGCCGTGTTCACCGACAAAACGTCCCTGCCCCGCCCGACAAACGACGAAAAAGACCTTGTCAAAGCGGCGGACGCGCTGTTGAACGGGCTTTACAGTCCGTGCCTGCTGTATCGCAGTACGGGGATTACGGCGGAAAACCTGTCGTTTGACGACGACGCGCAGGGCGATTTGTTCGCAAGCGAGATAAAACAAACGTCGCCGCTGAATAAAGCGCTAGATTCTCTGGAAGCGAAATTCGGCAAAAACATCGTACACCGCGCGGGCGGATGAAAACGCGCGCGTCGCGCTCACGGCTTGCGATTACGGTTTTCGCGCACGGTTCGCAATTTCAGTTTGCATACGACCGGCGGCAAGGCTCGATTTAATTTGAGGGGGAAGCGGCAAACCGGAGGCTCTCATGCGACTGTGACACTTCTTGTTTGCCGCCCCGCACGCTTTTTTCAAGCGTGTTTCGTTTACGACCGCGGATTTATCGCGATACATTCCAGCAAAGAGCCGGATTCTCTGATATTTTCATCGCCCAGCGTACAGCACAAAAGCGTTCCGGGGTCGTTGTTGAAATTGAAACTGACGCGCTGTTTCGGAACGCTGGACGAATAAAGCGTTTTCTTGACGTCTTGCTTGGGAATGAACACCATATTGTGCATGACGGTCGATTTCAGGCAGAACGGCACGTCGCAGTTTTTCAGGTACGTCCCTTTGTTGTATCGGGAACCGTAGGAATATCCCCAAAACATACACACGTCCGACGGTCCCAGTTCAATCGCGCCCGACAGAACGCTTCCCATACCGGTATCCGCAAATCCGGAACCGAGACTTTCGCTGAACGGAATGGTTTTGTTCAAACGTTTGTAATCGTCCCACCCCGTGTATTTCATGGCTTCGTATGTCGCGCACCGCGCCGAACGGATGCCGTGCGCATAGGTCGCGCCTTTTTCCGTATAATAAATGGAATCGTCCAAATCGGTCGTCGCCCGATCTATTTTTATCGAATACGGATGCGTGCCCATCATCTCCTTGTACACCTCATAATCGCTTGCTTCCGAGGGGATGTCTTCGTTCGTTTCGGTGCCCCATTTGCCGCCGCTCATCAAAACACACGGGATGCACGGCTGATATTTCGTGCCGTTTTCGTTGCCGTTGTCGAAAGCGGGCGTGTTTTCAAAACTTTCCATGTTGCATTGCGCTATCTGCCCGTCTTTGCAGGTGTACATACGCGACGCTATGGACGTTTTGTACGAAGTCAAATACAAGGCTTTCGTTTCCTTGTACGGATTGCCTTTTGCATCCCGAAGCGTCCAGTCCACAGTCGACGGATTGATCCACATGGCATATTCCAACGCCATGCGGTCAAGGATGCCGACATTGTCCACTTTCGTTTTGCCTCCCGTGCACGACCCCGTCAAGCACGCCAATCCCGCTTCTTTAATCTTTTGCCAGTTGCAAGTGATGCGACATTCCCAAACGCCTCTCTCGCTCCAAACGCACGAACGCAAATGAGAATACTTCGTCGAACACGATTTGTCCGTCGGACCGGAACACTCCTGATAAACACACGTCTTCGACACCGACGAGCAAACATAATCCTCGCCGAACTCGCTACAATCCGAATTCGATTTGCATCCCGTCGATTCCGCCGCGCAATTTGAACCGGCGGCAAGAACCTGTCCGGAATGCCCCTCCATGCAAAAAGCCGTCCCCTTTGTATCCGCTGAATAGGACGACCCAAGTTTCAGCGCGGACTGCATATACGCCGGCACATAGGTTTTCGATGTTTCCGAGCCGTCCGTCTTCTCCGGCGCGCAAAAAGCAGGAAGCGCGTATCCGGCAAGAAACGTGAAAATCATAAACGGCAAAGCATTTTTTCGCATGGGACACCCGCCTGACAG
>CAKQWA010000017.1 GCA_934277945.1 uncultured Alphaproteobacteria bacterium | reverse complement strand
AGCGGGAGAAACGCTCATGCTCGCGCCCAGAGAACTTAATCTGTCGGCAATCTGCGCCACGCCCGCCCGAACGTCCGCCACGACCAGCGATTTCGCGGAATTCACGAAATTCTTTTCCTCCTCGACGGGCCGCGACGGCGCGGGAGGCTCGTACTCTTTCAAAGACAGGCTCAACGTGCCGCCGTCCTTGTCGATGACATATTCAAAAGTATAGCCCGTGTCCGTCTTGAACGTCGTGCCGTTCAGCGCCAAAATCTCGTCGGACAACTCGAAAGTCCCGCTCGCGCGCATCATCAGATAGTTCGCGTCCAGCGTCAAAGTCCCCGCCGTCGTGAACGCCAGCCCGCCCGCCGAAATCTTCAAATCCGACACATCCAAAGCCGCTCGATCCAGCCCTTGCGCCAGCGACGAGTTCACTTGCAAAGTCAAAACCCCGCCGCCCGATTTCTCAAACGTCACGTCCGAACCGCGCACCCCGCCGTACAGATTCATCGCTCCGCCGCCCGTGATGCGCACCGCGTACTTCGTCCCATCCATTCCGTCGTAGTCCGTAAACGCCGCACCTGACCCCGTCGTGATGTGAATATCCACGCCCGCGTTCGAGCCGTCCGCATAAATCGAATTGCTCCGCGTGCCCGTCGAATCGGTGACGTAGTTGCCTTGAAACAGCGTTTCGCCGTCAAAGGTGATACGGGGGGGGGTATGCACGTCCGCGCCGACAACGTACAAAGCGCCGCCTTTGCCAACGCCGTTGGCGGCTTCAATGCGGTTGTTCGTAAACGTCGCGCCGTTTGCAAACGTCAATTCGCCTTCTCCGAAATAAGCCATTGCGCCGCCCGCAATCCTTGTGTTTTCAACAACGCTTCCGCCGACTTTAATATAATTGTTGCCAAACGTGGCGTCCCGTTCAAAATTCACGGTATCCGTCAAAGCCGCAAGCGCGCCGCCCGCGACGTCGCCGTCCTCCGATAAAACGTTGTTCACGTCAATCCGGTTGTTTGTGAAAAACGCGTCGCCGTAAAAGTTCATTTCGCCGTTCGAATCTTCGTAAAACGCGCCGCCCATCACTATAGCCGTGTTGTTCGCAGACACATAGTTGTTGTCGAACCGGACGGTGCCGCCCGAGTCCTTTGTTCCGAACGAAACATCTTTTAACCCGACGGAAACCAGCGCGCCGCCGATTGATGCCATGCCGCCGGAAACATGATTGTTTATAAATTCCGCCCCTTGCGCAAAGGAAAGGGACGCGCCGCCGACGGTTATGCCCACCTCCGAAGTGATAAACATCGCGCCGCCCGCCGCGGTCGCCTTGCCGTCCGCGTCCGCTTTGCCGCCGACTTCCACGGTGTTGTTTGCAAACGTCGCCTTACCGCCGAACGTCGTTGTGGTCGCCGCCGTGTTGATCGTGTTGTAAATCGCCCCGCCGTACGCGTATATTTCGGACGCGCCGTCTTCCGCGTCGCGCAGGATGATTTTGTTGCCGTCGAACGTTGACGCGCCCGCAAAAGTCAGAAAATCCGCCGCACCCAAAGCACCGCCGCCCAGCGCGTTGATTTCCTCCATGACCGTTCCGACTTCTATGGTATTGTTTATGAACCGCGTTTCGTAGTTTTCGCCCTGCGCTGTCCCTCTGCCGAACGTCGCGCCCGTTTCCGCGTACACCGCGCCGCCGTAAGCCACCTCCCCCATGTTGACGGAAATTTTATTGCCGACGAACGTCGCGCCCTTTTTAAAATTCGTCGCCGCGCCGTCGGAATTCATTGCGCCGCCCAGAGCGACCAAGCCCTTAGAGAAAGCGCTAACGCTGTTGTTGTAAAACGCCGCCGTGCCGTTGAATTCAATGGTGGAACTGTCGGAAACGGAAACCGCGCCGCCGAACAGGTTGCCGCTGACGACCGTCGAAATGCCGTTATTGTTGAACGACACCGCGTCGTTGAAAACAATTTTCGACCCGCTTTCGCTGACCGAACCGCTTAACGACCCGTTCCCCGCGTAAATCGCGCCGCCGTACGCGTCGGCAATGTATCCGGTGTTATCGTCATAGTTTTTTATGGTGATTTTATTGCCGATAAAGTCGGTTTTGCCCTCGAACGTCACGCTCGCGCCCGTTTCCGCGATCAGCGCGCCGCCCGTCAGAGAACTGCCGGAATTTTTCGCCAAATCCATGCTGATTTCGTTGTTTTTGAATAAAACGGTGTTTTCATTTTTCGGATCATTGCCTTTTTCAAACTTGTGCGTGCCGCCCGCAAACGCCAGCGCGCCCCCGCCGACAAGACCGTTTTGCTGCATACCGCCGACGGATATAGCGTTTGAATCGAATATCGCCGAGCCTTTGAACGTCCAATCCCCGACCGTGCCGAACGCCGCCCCGCCGAACGCTCTTTCTTCCCAATCCGCCGTGATTTTATTGTCCGTAAATTCGGCGTAACCGTTGAACGTCGTCGATTTGGTAAAGGAAGCCAGCGCGCCGCCCCAAATCGACGCGTCGGTGCCAGCCGCGACGGTTCGCTCGATCGCGTTGTTTTGAAAAACCGTCTTTGAGCCGAATTGCACGTCCAGTGCAAGACCGAGCAACCCGACGGCGCCGCCCATAAGTTGCGAATCGTAAGATTCTTTTAAAACCGTGTTGCCGTCAAACAGCGTCCCGCCTTTAATGACGAACAATTCCAGTTTGCCTTCGGACGCAATCAGACCGCCGCCGTAAATCGCGCCGCCCTGCCCCGTCGCCCGATTGTTCAAAAATATGTTGTCGTATGCGCCCCCGGCGTTCGTTTTGTTGAATTCCAATTTGCCGAACGCGGCAATCGCCCCGCCCGCGTCCGCCGAGTTTTCTTCAAAACGCGTCGAACCGTTGAACGTCACGGACGCGCTGTTCGCCGCGTATAATCCGCCGCCGTCGGCACGCCCGAACGACGCCGTTTTGACGGAATTGTTTTTAAACGTCGCGCTCGCGTCAAACACCGTCGTCGAATTTTCCGCCGCGTACAGACCGCCGCCCAGCGCATCGCCCGTGTTGACGTCGATTTGATTGTTTTCAAAAACCGCGTCTTGACCGAAAACGTTTTCCGACGATTCCAGCGCGGCATACGCTCCGCCGAGCGCCTTGAATGCACCGCGGACATTATCCGCCGTGATTTTATTGCCCGTAAATGTCGCGTTTGCAAAATTCAGCGACCGCGCGTTCGCCATCGCGCCGCCGTACACAGCGCCGCCGTTCGTCGCGGTTTTAATGTGAAAAACGTTGTCTTGAAACGTCGTTTCTCCGGTAAAATTCCCGCTTAACGCGCCCGAATGAACAACGCCGTACCCTTCCGCTTCATCCGTTATATTGTCCGCCGTTATCCTGTTGCCGACAAAATCCGTGCGCGCCATGGAAAAAGAGCCGTCGACCTGCGCCAGCAAAATCGCCGTTAAAAACGACTCGCCGTTGGTGGCAAGCGTGTTGTCTTTAAACAGCGTGCGCCCCGCGAAAGAAATTTTTTTGCCGCCGTTGACGGAAAAAACGCCCGTAGGGATTGTCGCCGCGTTGTTTTCAAAACGGTTGTCGTATTGACGCTTGGCGTAATCGGTCAACGCCTCGCCCGCGTCGACCGCGTTCGCATACTTGACGGAATTGAAATCCGTGTCGCCGGCGGCGAAAAAAAGCAATCCGCTTTTGTTGTCCTTAAAAGCCGTCGTGCCGTTAAAAACCGCGTTTCCCAGCGCGGCGAACACCGTGCCCGCGCCGGACGAAGAAGCGTCGTTGTTTTCCATGACGAAATTGACGTTGATCGCCGCGCCGCCGTAGCCGGAAAAAACGATCGCGTCCGTATAATTCGAAGCGGAACTTGCGCTTTTAATGTTTTTCACCGTCAGCGTGTAATCGCCGCCGTTTGCCGCGTCAACACTCAAAAAACCGCCGTTCACGGCGGCGTCCCTGCCGGCGTTGACGACGCTTTCCGTCAAAGCGGCGGCGTTTTCCGGCATGGAAATTTCAATATCTTTGTTTAAAACAAGGGTGAGGTTTTCGGCGTTCGCGTTTTCCGGCGCATCGTTTTTAAAACGGTCGGCGAACGCGTCGACGTTTTCCGTCAATGCGCACGTCGTTGTCACAATGCCGGTTTGCGCATCCGTCGTTTTCGTGCAATTTTGCGCCGCGCGCGCATCAAACGGCAACGCGCCCGAAAGCGTCAACGCAATATACAAAGACTTCTTCAACAAGGCGATGTTCTGCATAGCGGACATCCTTTTGAAAAGCGACACTACAATAACAACATATACCAACGAATATTAAATTTCTATAAAATTTCAAAATTGTGACAAAAAAGATGCCCGATTTCGCAAATGTCGAAAGAGAGTTTCCGCACACCGCCTGAAAGATGCAAAACGCCGGACATCCGCGAAAAAAGAACGCCGCGCAGTCCATAAAACATTGCCCTTTTCCGCCGCCGAGCCGCAATGTTTGGACACTTCCGGCAAAAAACGCGGCAAGAAAAAACGCGGCGTGCGATTTGGATGTAAGGCAAAAAGACTCAATAAAACGCATCGCGGTTTGCGCTTTCTGGGGGAAACACCCGCCGGTGCTTAAAATCGCGTTTAAAACCGCGCAAAAATAAAGCCCCGACGACTCGGGGCGTTTATGGCGGAGAGGGGGGGATTCGAACCCCCGGACCGAACAAGCCGGTCAACAGATTTCGAGTCTGCCGCATTCGACCGCTCTGCCACCTCTCCAATCCCTGCAAAACCTTGATTTCACAAAGAAAAACCTCCGCGGCGGAGGTTGTTTTTGGTGGGCGAACAGGGACTCGAACCCTGGGCCCGCTGATTAAGAGTCAGCTGCTCTACCAACTGAGCTATTCGCCCAAAAACAAAAAATCTTATAGCCTCTTGTCCGCTTTTTTGCAAGAATATATTTTAATTTTCATCGAATTTTTTATTCCGAAAGGCTTTATCATGGAAAATTCAGGCGATTTTCGCATCGTTCCCTTTAAAAAAGGCGCGCTGGACGGCGTGTACGTTTCCGCGTCCGACGCTCCCGAAAAACTTGTCTTTCTTTTGCACGGCTACATGGGCGACGTCGAGTCGAATCTGGATTTCGCCAAGAAAATCGCCGAAAACGTGCCGTTCGCCCGCGTCGTTTTAATCAACGGTCTGACGCAAGTGCCCGCGCTGAACGATCCGCATCATCGCCAATGGTTTGAACTGGACGACAGGAACAATCCCCGCGCGCTCGGCGGATTCACGCAGGAAGCGGACGCGTTGCAGCAAAGTCTGATTGCGCAAATGCAGCCGCGCGTGCATTTCACGGCGGGGATTCTCAACCGCCTCATTGTCGCAACGGCGGACGAATTCGGCGTCAAACTCGCCGATTGCGCCGTCGCCGGCATTTCGCAGGGCGGCATGACCGCGTTTGAAATGACGCTGTTCCGCCCCGAAATCAACGCCGCGCAAAATCATATCGGCGCGCTGGTCATCATCGGCGCGGGCATCGTCAAGCCCGAACGATTGCTCAATCCCCTGCGTCTGCCGAAAATCCCCGTATTGCTGACAATCGGCAATCAAGACGAATTCTTTCCGCCGGAACTGAACGATTTTTCGCAGAATATGCTTGAAAGACAGGGCTTGCCCGTGTCGCGCTTTCAAACGGATTCCGCGCACTTCGGACTGGAACACAAGGTCGCGCCCGCCGTTTTCGGATTTTTAAACGCGATATGGCAAAAAAAGTAAATCCGCGCCTTGACTCGCACACAAAACTATCGTATAAGAACAACTCAAAATTCTTTTGGTTAAGTATGGAGAAATCCCATGAAACGCACATTTCAACCCAGCAAACTGGTTCGCGCCCGCAGACACGGATTCCGCGCCCGCATGGCGACGCTGGGCGGCCGCAAAGTTCTGAACAACCGCCGCCGCAAAGGTCGCAAGCGTCTGGCTAACGACTGATTTTCCCCGCTTTTAATGCTGTCGGGAAAATGACGGTCGGTTCATTTATGACAATAAAGAAAAGACCGGATTTTGTACGCCTTTTCACAAAAGGAAGGTATGTTGCAAAATCCGGTCTTGTCGTGCAGGCGATTTTGCGTCCAGACGATGAAAAGGCGAAATACGGCGACGCCGTCCGAGTCGGCTTCACCGCAACGAAAAAAATCGGTCACGCCGTCGTGCGCAACCGCTCCAAACGCCGCTTGCGCGCTTTGTGCGCCGAAATCCTGCCGCAATACGCCGTCGCCGGCGCCGATTACAATTTCATCGCGCGCGCCGCAACGCCGGACGCCGATTTTGAATCCTTGCGTGCAGACGCCGCCGCCGCGCTGAAACGTTTGCGTTCCGATTTGGCAACAGTACGGGAAAACGCCGATGAGCGCGCGTAAGATGTCTTTGGCGGCGCTGTTTTTAAAGGGCGGCGTGCTTTTTTACCGCAAATTGATCTCCCCCTGTCTGCCGAAAAACTGTTGCCGCTACACGCCGTCGTGTTCGCAATACGCTTTGGACGCGCTGGAAACGCACGGTGCGATTTACGGCGCGTGGCTGACATTCAAGCGGTTGTTGCGCTGTTCGCCGTTCGGGGGATCGGGCTACGATCCCGTGCCGCCCGCCCTGACGCAAGACGAACGCCTCCGTTTTTACAAAAAAGCCCTGATTTTGTGCGGATTCGTCATTCTTTGCGTTTTCGGCTCCCTTGCGGCTGATAAGGCGTACACGCCCGTGCACATCCCTTTGACCGCCGAAGATCACATTGCCGAAGCACAAAAACGAACGCAGTTTAATCCCGCCGTGCGCTTTTTACGCTGGATTATCCTGTTTTATCAAGATAATATATCGTCGCATTTGCCAAAAAGCTGCCGCTTTACGCCCTCGTGTTCGCAATACGGGCTGCAAGCGGTGGAAAAATACGGGGCGGTCAAGGGAAGCTGGCTGACGCTGAAAAGGATTGTCAGGTGCAATCCGTGGAGCGACGGCGGCGAAGATCCCGTCCCCTGACCGTTCAAAATTGAATTTGGAAAGATTGAACAATGGAAAAAAACAAGTCCGAAATCCGAAATTTTATTCTCGCCGTCGTTGTGTCAGCGGTTTTCCTGTACGCCGTCGACACGCTGTTCCCCGCGCCCAAAGCGCCCGCGAACGTTCCCGCTCCGGCTCAAACGGCGCAGGTGAAAGCGTCCAAAAACGGCGAAGCGGCTTTCACGCCGTCCGTGCTGGCGCAATCCTCCGCCGCTTCCCAGCAGGCGCAGGCGGACAAAATCCCGCAGGTGACGCAATCGGTCGACGACATTGTCAACGAATCGGATCACATCGCCGTCAAAACGCCGTCGCTGTCCGGCTCCATCCGTTTGAAAGGCGCGCGCTTCGACAATCTTTCCCTGATTAAATACCGTGAAACGCTGGAAGCGGACAGCCCGTTCATCCGCCTGTTTTCGCCCTCCGGCACGGAATATCCCTATTTCGCGGAATTCGGCTGGACCTCGAACGATTCCCTTGAACTGCCGACCGCGCAGACCGTTTGGAAAACCTCGGACACCGAACTGACCCCCGCAAAACCCGTCACGTTGAGTTGGGAAAACGCGAAAGGCTTGAAATTCATCCGTCAAATCGCGGTTGACGACAACTATATGTTCACCGTCACCGACCGCGTGGAAAACAACTCCAAAGAAGCCGTCACGCTGTTCAATTACGGTCTGGTCGGACGCACGAACGTCCCCGAAGCGACAAAAGGCGCCGTTTTGGAAGGCATGGTCGGCTATTTGGACAATTCGCTGAAAGAATACAATTACGCCAAAATGGACAAGGAAAGACTGGTCAGCTTCTCGACGACAGGCGGCTGGGCGGGCATTACCGACAAATACTGGATGGCGGTGCTGGCGTTCGAGCAGGACGCGGGCAACGTGTTCGTCAAATTCACCGAAAACGACACGGCGGCGGGCAAGCACTATCAGACGGACTTTTTGATGCCGCCCAAGAGAATCGAAGCGGGCGAAGCCGTCCACGTTTCCACGCATATGTTCGCGGGCGCGAAAGAATTAAGCCTGATCGACGCTTACGAAAAAGACCTGAACATCAAGCGTTTCGATTTGACGGTCGATTTCGGGTGGTATTACTTCCTGACAAAGCCGTTCTTCTACATTCTGCGCTTTTTCTACGGATTCTTCGGCAACATGGGCTTGGCAATTTTGTTCTTCGCGTTCCTGTTGCGCTTGGTCATGTATCCGATCGCGAACAAATCGTTCGTCAACATGGAAAAAATGAAAGTGCTGGGTCCGAAAATCAACGAATTGCAGCAAAAATACGGCGAAGACAAAGTCACGCTGAACCAGCAGATTATGGACTTGTACAAGCGCGAACAGGTCAATCCCGCGTCGGGCTGTCTGCCGATGCTGATTCAAATTCCGGTCTTTTTCTCGCTGTATAAAGTGCTGTACATTTCGCTGGATTTGCGTCAGGCGCCGTTCTATTGGTGGATTCACGACCTGTCCGCGCCCGATCCGTCGTCCGTGTTCACGCTGTTCGGCTTGGTCAACTGGCCCATTCCGGATATGCTGAACATCGGCGTGTGGCCCTTGATTATGGGCTTGACGATGTGGCTGCAACAAAAGATGAGCCCCGCGCCCGCCGACAAAACGCAAGCGCGCGTCATCGCTTTCATGCCGGTTTTCATGACGTTCCTGCTGGGCAATCTGGCGTCCGGTCTGGTCATCTACTGGGCGTGGAGCAACATTCTGGCAATCATCCAGCAGCGTTCGATTCGCCGCCGTTTTAAAGCAAGACAGAAATGACGCCGCAAGAAGAACAGGAATATCTGGAAAACGGGCGCAAACTGTTTGCGCGGGACTGCACGTTCATGTTGAGCGTCGCAAACCTGTCGCAACTGCCCGCAAGCGACGGCTACATTCCGGAAATCGCTTTCACGGGATGCTCGAACGTCGGCAAATCCAGCCTGATCAACGCGCTGACGGGACGCAAAACGCTCGCGCGCACGTCGGTCACGCCGGGGCGCACACAGCAGTTGAATTTCTTTGATTTAAGCGGCGTCATGCGCTTGGTCGATATGCCAGGTTACGGATTCGCCAAGGCCCCGCCCGATCAGGTCGCCGCGTGGAAAACGCTGGTCAACGACTATCTGCGCGGACGGCAGAATCTGCGCCGCGTCTGCTTGCTTGTCGATTCGCGGCACGGCTTGAAAAAATCCGATTTGGACATGATGACCATGCTGGACAAAGCCGCCGTCGTGTATCAAATCGTCTTGACGAAAGCCGATAAAATCAGCGCGGAGCAACTGGGCAAAACCGAACGCAAAATCAAAGAGGTTCTCTCAAAGCACACGGCGGCGTACCCCGACATTCTGCCGACAAGCGCGCAAACGAAGCAAGGGATTGAAACCTTGCGCGCCGCGCTGACTTTTCTGGCGACGAAAGAAACTTTCGCCGGCTAAAAAACTGTGGCATTTTCAAAGGGGCGCGGGTATATTATGCGTCAGGAAAATCATAACGGAAGCCGCTCATGCTGACATTGCGCCATGTGCCCATTGATACGGGCCGCGAGAACGTTGCGTTCATTCACAAAAACTGCACCGAGTTCAATTTGGACGAATTGAGCGTGTCGCACCGCGTCGAAGTGCACGGCGGGCTTGAATCGCTGTTTGCGACGGCGTACGCGGTCACAGGCGACGATATCGTCGCGCCGAACGAAGTCGGCTTGTCGGAGCAGGCTTTCCGGCTGATCAATCTGCCCGAAGGCTCAGCCGTCGCGCTGTCGCCCGCCTCTCCCCCCGCCAGCATTGATTCCGTGCGCCGCAAAATCAACGGCGGCATTTTAAGCGCGAACGAATACCGCAACATCATCGCGGATATGGCGGCGTTCAAGTACACGCCGACGGAACTGGCGGCTTTTCTGGTGTCGAACGCCAGTTTCATGTCCCCGCAGGAAGTCCTGTCCATGACGGAAGCATTGATCGAGCACCGCAAGCCGATGGATTGGGGCTTGAATCTGGTGGTGGACGAACACTGCATCGGCGGCATTCCCGCAAACCGCGTGTCCATGATCGTCGCGCCGATCGCCATTGCCTACGGCTTGTGTATGCCGGGGGCGATGACGCGCGGGGTCACGTCCTGTTCGGGTTCGGCGGACGCGATGGAAGTGCTGACAAACGTCGAATTGAACGAAGACGAATTGCGCAAGGTCGTAAGCGAAGTCGGCGGGGCGATGTTTCTCGACGGCGGCAGATTCGCGCTGTCCGCGACGGAAGATTTGCTGTTGGGGCTGGAACGCGCTTTGGGCATCAGCACGCCGCAGCAGGTCGTCGCGTCCATTCTGGCGGCGAAAGCGGCAATCGGCATCACGCATCTGCTGATTGACATTCCCGTCGGCAAAACGGCGAAAATCCGCACGATGAGCGAAGCAATGGCTTTGCGCAAACTGTTCGAGTACGTCGGCGATATGCTGTCCATGACGCTGGACGTTGTCGTGACGGACGGCTCGGAGCCGATCGGCAACGGCATCGGACCCGTATTGGAAGCGCGCGACGTGATGAAAGTGTTGCGCTGCCGCGAAGACGCGCCGAAAGATTTGCGCGAAAAATCGCTGTTTTTGGCGGGCAGATTGCTGGAATTCGACCCGAATCTGCGCGGCGGACAGGGATATTACACCGCGCGCGAAATTCTGGATTCGGGCAAAGCGATGGAAGCGATGAGCCAAATGGTGCATGCGCAAGGCAAACTCGACCCGCCCGCTTTGGGACAACTGACGCGCGACATCGCGGCGCAATCGTCGGGCGTCGTGGAGGAAATCGACGGCGCGCAACTCAACCGCATCGCGATGACGGCGGGTGCGCCCGCGGACAAAGGCGCGGGCATCGACTTGTTTAAAAAGGTCGGCGATCCCGTCGAACAGGGCGAATTGCTGTACCGCATTTACGCGTCCAACCCGACGGCGTTCGCATTCGCCAACGGCTTGGCGGAGGGTGCAAGCGGCTTTACGCTGTCCTCAAAAGGCGCGGGTTTCACGTCCTGACAATTTTTGTGCAAGTTTGCCATAACGCACGCCGCCGGATTCTTTGCCAAACGGCACTTTTTGAGCGTTTTGCGACATATTCGCTTTTTTCGGCAAAACGCGGCATCAAGCGCGCCCTTGCCCGCCGGTAAGCCCTTGCATAAACGCGCGCCGGACGTCGCCGCCGCGCCAATCGGCAGAACGGAAACAAACGCAACGAAAAGCAATCCGCGTCGGGAATAATGTCGAAAATAAACGTTTGCCGTATGCATCAATCGAAAAAACAAGGTCGGGCGCGCCGAAAGGCAGAAATACGCGTTTGCCGCCCTCACTAAAAGAATACCGTCAATTTTCCACCGCTCCCGCTTCACTCCTGCCGCATGATTTGCAAGAAAACGCCCCTCTCAAACGTCCTGCCCCGAAACACTTTTTAGCAAGTCCCGAACCCGCCGATTTTTTGTCGAAAGCGTCGCCCTTGAACTGCGCCGCGTCGCCGACTGCGCGCCGTCACGACCATTAAAACCAAAACCGTCTTTTGCATCCGCCGTCCGACTGCACGCCACCGTTAGCAGAAAACGAAATCACCCTTTGCGCTTGCCGTCGGGTTGCGCGCCGACGACCGCCCTGCCCCTGAAACACCTTTTAAAACCGCGCCCGATGACTTTAAAGCGCAACGTGCAAAACCGCCCCTTCTTTGCATTACCGTCCGATACCCCGACTTTATGCATGACGGCAAAGGCGTTTTTTCGAGCGGAGCGGCAAACCTTGCGGAATTTTGTCCGACCGCACGGATTCGGCATACAAAAAACGGCTTTTGCAAGCCGTTTTTCATATCTGTATAAATTGCGGGACACCGTATCGAAAATCGCCGTGTCCGGCAGACCGCCGACCAACCCGGTCAGGCGCGACCGCCCTCTCTCCTCGCCTGACGCGCCGCCTTGTTTGCCTCGCGTCTTTCTTTTCCGGTCGTTTTGCCGGTCGTGCGGGCGTTCGCTTTGTTTTTTTCCTGCGTGTAGCCGCGCTGTTCCTGACTGACGGCTTCGCTTCTCGTATGAAGCTGACGCACATCGTTGGCAAGGTCTTCCGCCTGCGCTTGTTTTGCCTTGTTCGCTGCCGCCCCTTGCGGCATCGTCATTTTGCCTTTCGAGGAAGCGTCCTGCGCTTCCTGACGTTCGGGAGGCATTGCCGCCGCTTCGCGCGCCGCATCCATTTGCGCCGCCATTTTCGCCATCAGTTCGCGGCGTTCTTCGGGACGCGTTTTTGTCAGCCACACGACATTGTCATGAACGTAATTAAGACCGGACTGCACCGCGCCGACGTAAACCGCGCCGACGAAACCGAAATTCTCAATATCCCTTTCATCGTAGCACAGCTGAAACCCCGGACGGGGCTGCATGAATTTTTTAAAGTCGGCATCCGGATCGCGTTCTTCCTCGGCATTGGCGACGACTTCGATTTCCTCTTGTTCGGCGTACGCCGTTTCCTCGACCTTTTCACCAACGGTCATCGTCTTTTCATCGAATCTTTCTTCGGGCATATCGTCCCTCCTTGCTCGGATTGCGCCGTTAAGTTCAGTATAGTCAAAAAAAACTTTTTTGTCCACGTTGTAAAAAAAGTTTCATACGTTTTCGGCTCACGCCTTCAAGTTTTTCAGGAAAGAGGCGAGTTTTTTGTTAATCGCTTCCGCGTCCGCGGCGGTCGGTTTAACCAGACCGAAACATTTGGACGGGATTTTTTCCATAATGACGGGCGAAAAGAAAAACGGATTCGTCGTCAGCAGTTTGTACGCGTTTTTCGGTTCTTTTTTGGCGAAAGTGAAATAATTGCGCACCAGTTTTTCGGCGTCGACGGGGAATTTTTTGCGTTCAATGGCTTTGACGAACACGCGTTGCAGATTTTTCTGCTCCTCCTCCAAAATCCTGATGGCTTCGACGTCTTTTTTCTGGCGGCGGCGGATTTCGCGCTTGTCTTCCTTGCACATTTCGATTTGCAGATCGATTTTAATCAGCAACAGCAAAAGGCAGAGTTGATCCTCGACGGGAATCGGGCGCTGTTTGGACAGGCGCGCGCTTTCCGCGTCCAGCAGGCGACCGACCGGCACGGAAGATTCGTTCAGGCGGCGAAGCGCGGGCATTAAAGGAATCAGCGTCAGCGCGTCGTCTTTGATCATCTCCAAAAAGTCTTCGTTTTCGGCGGGATGCGCGGCGGCGAGTTCTTCCGGCGACTCGGGGATGCGGAAACGCAGGGCGGGCATATGCAAACGCCCCTGATCCTGCATTTTTTCAGCCCACATACGCAGACAGAATGAAAAAAGCACCAACTTTTCTTCCGGATATTTCAATTTGCGCGCTTGCGCCAGAATGTCGGACGGCAAAGGAATTTTCCGGACGGGCGCGCTCGATTCGGCGGGTTCTTCCTGCGGAGGAACGGGCGCGGGACGCGGCGCGGTCATCGGACGGACAGCCGGTTGCGGCGCCGGTTGCGGCACAGGTTGGGAAACCGGACGCGAAACGGGTTGAGGAGCCGGACGGACAGCCGGTTGCGGCGCGGGACGAGCCGCCGGAGCCACGGCGGGCGCGGCGGGACGGCTTAACGGACGGGCGGGCGGCGTCGGGGAAACGGGAGTTCCGGCGGGACGCGGCGCGACAGGCACTTTCACCATGCGGACGGGAGCGCCCGCGGGATGCGGCGCGACGGGCATTTTCACCGTGCGGACGGGAGCCGGCGGCACGGGCGCGACGGGACGCTTGACGGGCATTTTCACCGTTTTAACGGGAAATCCTTGCGGATTTTGCTGGGAAAAAGGCTGTTTATCCATATTTTTCGACCACAATGACTTAATATGAATCACTATAAACAATCGCGCCGTCAAAGTCAAAAGGGTATTTGCCGTTACGGAATCTTTATTAAATAAAAGCGGCGCGCGGGCGGGCTTTGCAACCTGTTTTTTCCAAAACTGTCACATACTTTTCACACTTTTGCCTTGTGTTTTATATTAGTATGATAGGTAAGAGTGAAAGTTTATCAATCGGACAGGTCTGCGTGCATACCGTTCAGTTGGAAAGGATACAGTCATGAAAAAGTTATTTTCAAAAACATTCTTGTGCATGTTGGCACTGGTGATGCTGGCATCTTTTCCTGTCAGAGCGGGAACGCTTGCCTCATACGGTCTGCTTGACAGCATTGAAGACGCCGTGGACGATTTGTATGAAAAGAAGACGGACGGCGGAAAGGTCAACGACGAAGCCGTCGACTTCTGTAAAAGCAACGGCAACTACGACGCGCTGACCGAATTTTTGAAAGCGCTTCCGGGACCTTTGACCGTGTTCACGGGCATTTCCCACTGCTTCCCCGAAACGTTGGAAGAAACCGCCAACAAATGTTTCGGCAGCGAATCCATGGGCGACAGAATCAAGGCGGAAGCGTCGCGCGACGCCAGAAGCCTCGTCCCCACGTCGACGCCGTCCCTGACGTCAAGCGGCACGGAAGGCAAAGACACTTGGTGGGGCAAGATTTTCCACGCCATTATGGACGCGGGCAACAACGTCGTCAGCACGACTTGGACGAAAGTTCAAGAATCGTCCATTAAACTGCTGGGCGTCGCGTTCGGTCTGTGGCTCGCCATGGTCACGATGCCGATGCTGGGGTCTTTGAAAGAACAAGATCCGCTCGACTATCTGACGAAAATCGGCGCGAAAGTGTTCAAGGTCTGCTTTGCGGCGGCTTTGCTGGCGAACAGACAGTATTTCTTCGATTATTTCATTTCGCCCATTTTTGACGTCGCGGCGGGCTTCGCCGGCGTGGACGCGGGCGACATCAGCGGCGGTTCGAAAGCGATGGACAGCATTAAAAAGCCCATGCTGGCGGTATTGCTGGACATCGACGCCAACCTCGCCATGCTGAAAGGCATCGGCAAGGTGCTGATGACCTGCCTGTTCAAAGTGGACGCGTTAATGGGCGCGGTCGGACTGAAAATTTTGTGGTTCGACGTCGGCGTCATCTTTAAAATCTTCGACTTGCCGAACATTTACGTCATCCTGTCGGGCTGCTTCATTTGGATCAGCGGCATCGTGCTGGGCGTGGCGTTCCCGTTCCGCGTGTTCGACGCGTGCTTCCGTCTGGGCATCGTTCTGACGCTGTCGCCCCTGTACATCATCGCGTGGGTGTTCGACATCACGAAGAACTTTGCGGCGACGGGCTTCAAATGCGTGTTGCAGGTCGCGTTCCTGTTCATCTTCCTGAACATCACCATGAAGCTGAACATGGAATTGATTTTGAAAGCGCTGGATTTGGACGGCATCAACATCGTTTCGCTGGCGCAGTCGAACGGTTCCGAAATTCCGCTGGCGATCGCCCTGCTGAAACCGTTTATGACGTATAAAGCAATCGGCGCAATTTTCACGCTGATTGTCAGCCTGATTTTCTGCCTCGGCATGCTGATGAAGGTCGACGATTTGGCTAACACGTTCGGCGGAGTCTCCTTCTCGTCCAAAACGGCGGACTATACGGCGAGCAAAATCGCACAGCCGGTTCTGGCAGGCGCGAACAGCGTCAGAAACATTGCGTCGCAAGCCATTCACGCACCGTTTGAAAACGCGGCGATGCGCGCGATGAACAACAGCAAGGAAGGCTCGCTGAAACGGTCGCTGGCGCGTTCCTACCTGCGCACCCGCGGCGTGACAAGCGACGACGTCAGAGATGCGCGCGCCAAAGAACAACAGCGCGGCGGCTCGGCGTCCGGCGGTTCGGGTACGTTCGGCAGAGGCGGTTCGTCCTACGAATCGAAAATGCAGGCGAAACAGGACGCAAAACAACAGCGTCAGGAAGCGAAAGCGCAAAAACGCGAAGACCGCGCCGAACACAAACAGGAAGTCAAAGCAAGAAAAGATTTGCGCAGACAAGCCCTGATGCATCCGGAAGCCGACAAGATTCGTGCGGCGGTGCGCAACGGTCAGCATGACGAAGTGAAAAAACTGAAAGACGAATTCGATGGCGACTCGAAAGTTTGGGATCAAATCCATGCCGACGGTGTGGCGGAAGTAGGCAATCCCGCTAAGGTGAAAGCGCACTCAATGGCGGGCGCGGCGTTGAGAACGCAGCACAAAGCACACGACACCGTTCACGACAAAGCCGAACAGGTTAAGGACGCGGTCAAAGACCACGTTATCGATCCGGTCAAGGCTCGGGCGCAAGCCGTCGGCAGCGCCGTGAACGACCGCGTCATTGATCCCGTGAAACAGGGCGCGCAAAAAGTCGGCAGCACCGTTCACGACCGCGTCATTGATCCCGTGAAACAGGGCGCGCAAAAAGTCGGCGAAACGGTCGCCAAACCCGTCAACGCGGTGCGCGACGGCGTGCAGGAAGTAAAAACCCGTGTCAATAACTTCAAAGACACAAAACAAAGGATCGAAGACCTCGCCTCGCAGGAAATGCAAGCGGAGAAAAGGCAGGATCACGACCAAGCGACACTTTTAAAACAACAGCGGGAAGCGTTGCAACTCGGCGGCGGCAAACTCGGCGCGCGTGTTGCGCAAAAGGCGGTCGCGCGGGGGCTCAAAAAAGGCGCGAAAAGCTAACCGTATCCTTTGGCGAAAAACGTGAGGCAACCGGACTTTTCCGGTTGCCGACGGGAGAAAGAAAATGGCAAGCGTGATGAATAAAATCAAAGACTTCTTTATCCGGATGCATTTCGGAAAGGCGGTTTGCGTCGCTTTCGCGCTTGCCATGGCTCTTTCCCTGTCCGCGTGCGACGCTCCCGAAGCCGACCCGAATGAAAAGGTCGAATTTCAAAACACGGCGGCGTCCTGCGTCACCTGCCCCCTGTTCACCATGGTTTCAAGCGCGGGGCTGACCCTGCGGACGCAGATGATTCAAAAAACGGCGAAACCCGCCATGCAGGTGGTCGGCGTCGGCTTCGCCCTGTGGCTCGCCCTGTTCGTCATGAAGTTCGTCGGCTCTTTGAAAGAACCGGACATTGCGGGCTTCTGGAACGGACTGGGAATCCGCACGTTCTGGGTGGTGCTGATTTGCGCGGCGCTGTCCGCCAACGTTGCGGACGCGATTACTTACATCATAGACCCCGTGTGCAGTGCGTTTATCGACGTCGCGATGCTGGCACTGTCGCGTATGCCCGCCTCGCCCGTCAGTTGTTCCAGTTCGACCAACCCCGGAGAAGGCATGGCTTGCGTCGTGCAGGCGGCTTCCAACGCGTTCGCCGTCGGACCGTCCACCATGACCGCCCTGCTGAACAACCTGTTCACCAATCCTTTGGCGCTTTTCAGCGGATGCATTTCCATTATCGTCAGTTATCTGATTATCCTGATTGTGCCTTTGTATCTGCTGGAATCCGTTTTCTGCTACTTCGTCATTCTGGCGTTGTTGCCGATGTGGGTGGCGGCGTACGCGTTTCCGATTACGCGGCAGTTCACGGTAACGGCGTGGAACAGCCTTGTCATTGTTTTCATACAGATGCTGGGCATGGCGATTTTCTTGGGGCTGTCGGCGAACATCTTCCAGATTCTGCGCGCCGATATGCTGTCCGTTTCGAGCGTTTCCGACCCGTTGAGCGCCGTTTCGCAACCGCTGATGTTCATTTTCGTGTGCTACTTCATCTACCTGTTCGGCGGGTTAATGCCGCAAATCATGAACGTTATCTTCAGCGGAGCGGTCGGCGGCGTTTTGGGTCAGACGGGCGGCACGGTCAAGGCGATGAAAGCCAAGTTCGACGGCAAACTGAAAGGCGCGGCGGAAAATCTCGAAGGGAAAACGTTCGGCAATTCGCGCGACGATGCGGTTAAATCCAAGACAGGCAGGGAGAACATCGACCCGAACAGTCACATGGGCAACGCTTCGCGCCACCTGAACAGACTGCAAAACGAACAGGAAAACACCGGCGAAAAGGAACAGCGGAACGAACAGGAATCCGCGCCGCAGACGCAGTCTTCCCAAACGGCGCAGAGTCAGCCTGACCAACAGCAAGACAGCCAGCCGCAACAACAGCAAAATCAGCAGCAAAATCAGCAACAGGAACAACCCCCGTCGCGACCGCAGGAGTCGGCGGAAAGTAACAACGAATGAGAATAAGGAGGAAAAGAAACCGTAAAGAAAGAAAGTGGCGCAGAAGCTGGTTCGGACGCATAAAACTGTATCTGTTCTTCGCTTTTCTTGTCTGGTTGTTTAAAAATGATTACGTCACGGACTTTTTTAACAACGAATATTTTACGGTTTCAATTTTAGGCGTTATTGTTTTTTGGTTTATTGTCGCCGCCGTCGCAACAATCATCGGTTGGAACAGACGCAAGCAAAGCGGCGAAAAACGCGAAGACAAAGACGGGCTCTTTTTGTAAAGGAAAGGTGTTTGAGATGTTTACCAATGTTCAAATGAAAAGATTTTTCTTTTTGACGGCATCTTTAATGCTTGTCCTTTTCATGTTCGCGGCGACGCCCGTCATGGCGGCGGGACAAAGCGACTACGACACGCAGGTTCAGCAGGAACTGGACGACCTCGACAAACAAATGGAGGGGCTGGATCAGGACTCCGACGAATACAAAAAACTTAAAGAAAAGCGCGACAAAAAACAGCAGGAACAGGACGACATCAAAAAATCGCAAAGCGGCGACGACGACGTGAACAAAGACCGCGAAATGAAGCACGGTCAGGCGATTAAATTTGAAGACCTGTTCAAATGCCCCTCTTACAGCACCATGTTCGCCAAATTCAAGGAATGTCAGACCTGCAAGGTCATGCTGTGGTTTTTCGACGCGGCGAACTACATGACAAAATCGTTTGCGAACGAATTGTCACAGCCGCTGATTAAACTGGTCGGGCTGTGTTTCGGGCTGTGGCTGGCGTTTGAAACGCTCAAATATTTCAGCACGCCGGCGTCCGAACTGGACGGCGCGGGATACGGCACGAAAGTCGGCACCATGCTTTTCCGCGTCATGTTCGGCATCGTGCTGATTGAAAACGGCAGCAGCGTCGTTTTTGAATACTTTTTGGAACCGTTCTTCGACAGCGTATCGAAACTTGTCACGGTCGTCGCGGGCGGCAGTCTGACGTCCACGGGCGTTCCGACAAAGTTCGTCGGGTCGATTTCCGCGGACACGCGTTCCGCCATTGACGGCATGATCGGCGGCTTCACCATTCCGCTGATTAAAATGCAGGCGGTCGGCTTCGGGCTGATGTGCAACGGCTTCTTCGCGCTGGAATTCCCGCCCGACATCGTTATGGACGCGCTGGAAACCGTTGAAGACTTCCTGCCGTTCAGCATTCCCCAAATCGGACTGCCCAGCACGCCGATGATTTCGTTCGGGTGCGTGCTGTTCCTTTTGTTCACGGCGGTCGCGTTCTTCTACGCGCTGACGTTCATGGACGTTGTCATGCGTTTCGCGCTGACCGTGGCGTTCGTGCCTTTGGCGGCGGCGGCGTGGATTTTCCCCGCGACGCAAAAGTACGCGACGCAAGTTTGGAAAGTCTTTTTAAACACGGGGTTGCTGTTCATCTGCACGGCGGCGTTTTTGGCAATCATCGTCGAACTGCTGAAAAACTCGTTCGGCGAAAGTTTCATCACGATGTCGGAAGCCTCGCAGTTCAAGGACGCGTATCTGTCCTTGTCGTTCTTCCCGCGCGAAACGTGGATTCTGGCGCACATCGCCATCAATCCCGTGCCGCTGATCGTGTCGTGCGTCATCGCCCTTTTGGCGATAATGGGCTTGAAAATCCCCAGCGAAGTGGCGGGCAGGCTCGCCGATATGGGCTTCGGCGGCGCAGGGCTTGAAAACTGCGGTCAAAAAGCGCTTTACAACATCATTATGATGATTATCGACATCATTTTGCTGATTATCACCATTTGCACTTTGGGCGCGACCTCGTTCATTCAGGCGTTCGAGCCGGTTGAAAAATCGGAAAAAGCCATTCGCAAAATCAAAAAACTGAAAGAATACCTTGAAAAACTGAAAAAAGCCCGCAAGCGCGTTTTGCAGGTGAAAAAACAGGTCAACAAGGCGCAGGAACTGACCGGCGGCGGTCAGGACACCGTCTGACGATATGCAAAAGCCCGTTTTTCAAGCGGGCTTTTTTTTACGCGCGCAAAAAACAAACAAGTCTTGTATTTTTTTTTCAAAAACGATATAAAAACAACAGGGTTGTAAAAGCAAAGGTGTTTCCTTATGGAAGAAATCATTTTTCCGAATCAAATTCGTATGTACCGCCGTTTGAAAAGCCGTTCCATGCAGGAATTGGCGGATTTTTTGAACGTCAGCCTGTCCGCCGTCAGCAAGATTGAAAAAGGCTACCGCCGCATTGATCAGGAACAGCTGGTGCGCATCGCCGAATTTCTGGATTGTCAGTTGCAGGACATTTTCGTCAACGAAGCCAGCTCTCAACCCGACGTCGTCCAAGCGTGGCGGCGCGAACAGGAACGCCGCAACCGCGTCAACGAACGCAGTGGCTTGAAAATGCTCGGCGCGGGGTTGCGCTACATTCGCGGTCAGAAAAATCTGACGCTGGCGGACGTCGCCGACGGCGCGGAAATGACCCTGTCCGTGTATCACCGCATCGAAATGGGACAGCGCGAAGTTTCCGAAGACGAAATTTCCCGCATCGCGCGCGCTTTGGGCTACACGAACGAAGAACTGCAAAAACAGATTTACGATTTGGACAAAGCCGGCGCGTTGGAAGAATTCATCCAGCGCAGCGATTCGCGCTACAAACCCGTCGACTTGAAAAATTCGTACCCCGAACTGCCGGTTGCGAAAGCGGGCGCGAAAGACAAGGCGGAAACGCTGTTGAACATCTACGGTCAGCCGTCGGACAACGGCACGATTCTGGTCGACAGGAAAAATCCGCAAGGAACGATCGCCTGCGCGTCCTCCATTGTGAACGCAAGCGCGGCGTACGCCATTTCGCTTTGTACGCGCCGTTTGGGAAATCTGCTTCCCGCGCGCTCGATTTTGATTTTGGATCCGACGCAAATGCCCGGCATGGGCGACATTGCCGCCATGTACGTTTCCGAAAACGAAGTGCGGCTGATGAGCCTGCGCGAAGAACTGGACGGCAAACTGTTCGGCGTGATGTGGAATCCGGAAGAAAAAATCGACATTCCGGAAGACAAAATATCCTCTTTGCACCGCGTGGTTCAAATTTCTTTCCTGTAATCGCGAAAGAACGATTTTTTCGCACATAACGCCAAGATTTAAGATTTTTTAAATCTGCGGTGTTGTATGATGGCAAAAAAGTCTGTTTAAATTCCGTTTATGGAGAAATCATGAGCCCGCCGAGCGACAATAGAAAGAAGTGGAAGCCGAAATTTCCCGGCGCGGCGTCCGATACGGAAGAAGATCCGTACGTCACGGCTCAACGCTTCATCAACGTTTACCGCCAACTCCACGTTTTGCGCGAAGATTTGGTTTCGCGCTACAACGATATGCTTTTAAACGTGGACGACGACACGCGCCTGATGTTTTCGGACATCCCCGGCGGCAAAGACGTTAAAAATTATCTGGAATATCTGGAAATCGAAAAATTCGGCGAAGCGAAAAGCGTTGACGAAGAATTTGAAATTTCCAAAGAGGAACGGGCGAAAGCGCAGGCTTTGGCGGACGCCATGGCGGCCGCCGCCGGTAAAATGAGCGAAAATCAAGCCAAAATTCTGGCGCAGGCGCAGGAAGATTCGCGCAAGCAAATGGAAGAATTGGCGAAATCTTTGGCGACGGCGAAAGAAAACAACGCTTCGTCCGAAGAAATTCAAAAAATCTCGCAAAAACTCAAAAACGCGGAAAACGAATTTAACGAAATCGGCGAAAAACTGTCCGAATCGTCGGAGGAGGAAAGCGTCGCCGCGAAAATGCGCGCGCAGTACGGTGCCGGAGAGGGCGAAGGCGAATCCGTCATTTCCAAAAAAACCACCGAGGACATGGTGTCCATTTTGGCGCAGGCGCAAATCAAAGCCGCCGAAATTCAGGCGCAAAGTCAGGCTTTGGGGCTGTCCGCAGCACCCGGAACCACGTCGAACGGTCCCGATCCGAGCATTACGCGCCAACTGATTTCCGCCATTACGGAATCGCAAATCAAAGCGGCGGAAACGCAGGCGAAGGCGCAAGCGGAAAATCTGGCGAAAATTCTGGCGCAAACGCAGGAAATGTCCGCGCAGGTCATGGCGGAAGCGTTTGCCAATTCGCAAAAAAACGCCGCTGTCATTCAGGGCGAAATGATCGCCAAAGCGATTGCCGAATCGCAAAAAAATTCCAGCGAAACGCTGTTGTCCCTGTTCGCGAATATGCAGCACGACCAAACGAAAGTCGTGGCGGAAACCATTGCGCAGTCGCAATCGGCGGTGTTGAGCGAAACCATGTCGGAATTGCTGACTCGCCAGCAGGAACAGCAGGCGCAGTTGACAACAAAGGCTTTGTCCGAGCAAACGAAAATCGTCGCCGACACGCTGGCGCAGTCGCAATCCACGGCGTTAAGCGAAACCATGGCGGAAATTCTCGGTCGCCAGCAGGAACAGCAGGAAATGCAGGCGCGCATGGCGGCAAAGGCTTTGTCCGAGCAAACGAAAGCCGTCGCCGACACGCTGGCGCAGACACAGCAGAATTCGCTGACCGAAGCCGTCATCATGCTGAACAAGCAACAGCAGGAGCAAAATGCGGCTTTGGCGAACGTTCTGGCGAAAAACCAGCAAAAAACGCAATCGACCCTGCTGAAACAGGCGGAAGAAGCGATGCGTTCGCAAAAGGAAGCCGCCGCCGAAATTCTGCGCAAACAGGCGGAAAAAGCCAAAACCGTCGTCGAAGTGTACAAAAAGGACGACAGTTACACGGACAAACTGGCTCAACCGTCCGACAAGACCGCCGTCGACAAATCGCAAAAAATCCAATGGGAAACGCTGTTTCAGGAAGAAGAAGCGCGCAAAGAGGAAAAGAAAAAGAAAAACGCTTCCGCTTTTGCGTCCAAAATGGATTTGAGCAAATACGAATCCCAACTGCAAGAGGAATACGGCGACACGTCCGCCGCGCCGCCGCCTGAAACGGAGGAGGAGGACTCTTGGGGCTACGGATACGACAACGCCGAAGCCGCCGCCGTCCCCGTCACCGCAGACGGCATTTACAACACGCACGAAACCGAGGGATACGAGGGCGACGCCGCAGGCTACACCGGCGACGAACAAGGCACTTACGGCTACGGATACTGGTACACGGACGAAAACGGCGAACAGCAGTATTACGACCCGAACGCCCAACCGCAAGTCGACGAAAACGGCGGATACTGGTACGTCGACGAAAACGGGGAACAGCAATACTACGACCCGAACGCCCAACCGCAAGTCGACGAAAACGGCGGATACTGGTACGTCGACGAAAACGGGGAACAGCAATACTACGACCCGAACGCCCAACCGCAAGTCGACGAAAACGGCGGATACTGGTACGTCGACGAAAACGGGGAACAGCAATA
>CAKQWA010000016.1 GCA_934277945.1 uncultured Alphaproteobacteria bacterium | reverse complement strand
CTTGGGCGCGGTGTCCCAACCACCCGATCAGGTTCGTTTCAATGCGCGTGCCGTTGCCGCACGGATAACTCAAACCGTCGGCTTTGTTGAACAGTTTAATGTCCGAAACGCCGCATCCGTCCTGATATTTTTGCAGGAACACACCCTGCCCCTTTGTCATTTCGGGAATTTCAACCAAATCGAACAACAGCAGTTTGCGGTTTTCGCCGACAATCGCGACCATGTCGCCCTGCATGGCGATAAAGAACTTCGCTTCGTCGTCCTTGCCGACGGTCAGAACGTTTTTGCCGTTTTTCGTCTGCGCGATCAAATCGTCTTCCTTGACGACAAAGCCTTTGCCCTTGTGCGTCGCAATCAGGCGTTTTTCGCCCTGACGATAGACCGTCATGCTGACGATTTTTTCTTCTTCGGGCAGGTCGATGAACAGGCGCACGGGTTCGCCGAAGCCTCTGCCGCGCGGCAGTTTGTCGGCGTTCAGCGTGTAAAAACGCCCGTTCGACGCCATAATCAAAATCTTGTCCGTCGTTTGCGCGTGCAGTCCGATGCGCAGTTTGTCGCCGTCCTTGAACTTGATTTCGTCGGAAATCTCGACGTGACCTTTCAGCGCGCGCACCCAGCCTTTGTCCGACAGGATAATCGTGACGGGTTCGCGCTCAATCAAGGCTTCAATCGGCACTTCGACGACTTCGGGCGCGCCGGAAATGACCGTGCGGCGTTTGCCCAGCGTCGTTTTAACGCCGAATTTTTCCTTAATCGACTTGATTTGCGTTGAAATCTCTTTCCAGCGCAGCGTTTCGTCGGCAAGCAGGGCTTCCAAATTCGCCTTTTCGGTCGCCAGTTGCGAATGTTCGTCCTTAATCTGCATTTCTTCCAGTTTGCGCAACGAACGCAAGCGCATATTCAAAATGGAATCCGCCTGCATTTCGGTCAGCGAAAACGTTTTCATCAGCGACGCTTTCGGGTCGTCGTCCTCGCGAATGATGCGAATGACCTCGTCCAAATTCAAATACGCAATCAGGAAGCCTTCCAGCACTTCCATGCGCGCGTTGATTTTATCCAGACGGAACTTCGATTTGCGAATCAGGACGATTTCGCGGTGCTCCAAAAACGCTTCCAGAATTTCTTTCAAGTTCATCACGCGCGGCACGCCGTCTTTGTCCAAGACGTTCATATTCATGTTGAAATTGACTTGGAAATCGGTCAGACGGAAAATCTGTTCCATTAATTGCTTGGGGTCGATCGAACGGTTTTTCGGTTCAAGGACGACGCGGATGTCGGCGGCTGTCTGGTCGCGGATGTCCGCCAAAAACGGCAGTTTCTTGTCGTTAAACAGTTTGGCGGTTTTGGCGACCAAATCGTTCAAGCGCACGCCGTAGGGAATTTCCGTCACGACAATCTGATACATGCCGTGCGAAAGTTGTTCGACTTCCCACTTGGCGCGCACGCGAATGGCGCCGCGTCCAGTTTCGTAAACTTTCAGCAGATTTTCGGGACTTTCGACAATCTCGCCGCCCGTGGGGAAATCGGGACCCTTGACATATTTCATCAAATCGGCGACCGTGCAGTCGCGGTGCGCGATCAGGTACAGCAAAGCGTCGGACAGTTCGCTTAAATTGTGCGGCGCGATGTTCGTCGCCATGCCGACCGCAATGCCCGAAGACCCGTTCGCCAGCAAATTCGGAAAAGCGGACGGCATCAGCACGGGCTCCATTTCCTCTCCCGAATAGTTGGGGCGGAAATCGACCGTGCCGTTGTCCAAATCTTCCATCAGCAGCAAAGCGGCTTGCGTCAGACGCGCTTCGGTGTAACGCATGGCGGCGGCGCCGTCCCCGCCGATGTTGCCGAAGTTGCCCTGCCCGTCAACCAGCGGATAGCGTTCCGCGAAATCCTGCGCCAAACGAACCATCGCTTCGTAAACCGCGACATCGCCGTGCGGGTGGTATTTGCCGATGACGTCGCCGACGACGCGGGCGCATTTGTTAAATCCCGACGTGGGCGCCAATTTCAATTTGTTCATCGCGAACAAAATGCGGCGGTGCACGGGCTTCAAGCCGTCGCGCACGTCGGGCAAAGCGCGCGAGCCGATCGTCGCCAAAGCGTACGCCAGATAGCGTTCGGGCAACGCTTCGCACATCTTCACGTCTTTGATTTTGCCGTTGTTTTCGTCGTTGTCGTCAATAATTTCCGTCATTTAGCAGCCACTCTTTCAAACAATCGCCGCCGGACAGGCGGGAAACCACAGTTTATATGCTTGCAGGCATAATTTTCAAGGAAAAAACCCGTCAGGACAAGCGCTTTTTTTATTTCCGCGAAATCGACGCCCTTAATCGTGCCGTCCAGCAAAAAGGCGGGGAGCGGCAACAGCCTGTCTTTCCACGGCGCGCCCGCTTCAAACGACACCGCGCGGGCGGATTTCGGCGACACATACGTCAGATTTTCCGTTGTCCCCGTCGCCGCGCAACAACTTAAATCCAGTCCGAAGCCCATTTCCGACAGCAAAAGCAGTTCAAAGCGGGCGTAACGCTCAAACATGCCGGCGTCGCTGATTTTTTCGACCTGCGTAAGCGCGGAATTGAAAATCTGCGGCGCGGGAACGTCCTGCGGCAAAAACGTCAAAAGCGCGCACAGGCAGGACAAAACGCTCAACGCGTCGGGATTTTGCATCACCCTGCCCGCATAGGAACAGACAAGGTCGCACGCGGCGTTGCCCAGTTGGTCTTCCAATCGGGCGCGGTACGAAAACGCCGTCAGATTGCCGACCTGAACGACTCCCGTCATTTTTTTCGAAAACGCGTGATTGATAAACGCTTTTAAAAGTCCGTGATTTTCGGTAAAAAAGGACACGACGGCGTCGTGTTCGCCGTACCGCCTGACATCGACGATAAAGCCCCTGTCCGAAAACTCACGCATTAAAATCCAGTCCCCATTCGCGATAGCGCGCGGGGTCGTCGCCCCAATTTTCGCGCACCTTGACAAATAAAAACAGATGAACGCGGCATCCGAACAAATCTTCCAGTTCGACGCGCGCCTGCGTGCCGATTTGTTTAATCATCGACCCCTGCCGCCCCAGAATAATCTGCCGCTGGTTTACGCGGTCGACGTAAATCGTCTGATGAATTTTAACGCCGCCCTTTTCCTCTTTCCACAACTCCGTTTCCACCGTCAGATGATACGGCAGTTCGTCGCGCAAATTCAAAAAGAGTTTCTCGCGCGTGATTTCCGCCGCCAGCAGTCTGTTCGGCAAATCGGAAATGTCGTCGGGCGGAAACATGAACGGACCTTCCGGCATTTTTCCGGCGAGATAATCGAACAAATCGCTTACGCCGTCGCCGTTCTCCGCTGAAACCATAAAGGTTGAAGAAAAGATTTGCGTTTCATTCAACTTCGCCGACAAATTCAGCAATTTTTCCGGCTTGACCAAATCAATCTTGTTCAGCACCAGAACCGATTTCATTTTCGATTTTACAAGGGAATCGACAATCGCGGACGTTTCGTCGTTCAAGCCGCGCTTGGCGTCGACAATCAGCAAACGGGCGTCGGCGTACTCCGCCTCGCTCCACGCCGCCGCGACCATCGCCCTGTCCAAGCGGCGCTTCGGCTTGAAAATCCCCGGTGTGTCCACCAGCACCAATTCGCAATCGCCTTTGACGGCAATGCCGCGCACGCGCGACCGCGTCGTCTGCACTTTCGGCGACACGATGGACACTTTCGCGCCGACCATTTTGTTCACAAGCGTCGATTTACCGGCGTTCGGCGCGCCTAACAGCGTGACAAAGCCGCATCTGGTTTGATTTTCAGCCATTCGCGTTTATTTCTTTCAAAAGCAGTTCCGCGGCGGATTTTTCCGCGCCGTGTTTCGATTTTTCCGTCGCGCAAACGGGAGTCAAGCCCTGCACGGCGACCTGCACGGTAAAGACGGGTTCGTGTTGTGTCCCCTCTTTTTTCAAAATTTCATACACGGGCAGCGGCAAGCCCCTTTTCTGCGTCCATTCCTGCAACGCCGTTTTCGGATTCAGCGGCGTTTCCCTGACTTCTTCAAGCATTTTTTGCCAATGTTTGCGAATGAACGCTTCGGCGGCGGGCAATCCCCCGTCCAGATACAAAGCGGCGATAATCGCTTCCACAACGTCGGACAACACGTTGACGGAGTGGCGGTTGGCGGCTTTTTCCTCGCCTTTCGGAACAATCAGATATTGCGCCAAAGACCACTTTTCAGCCAACTGCGCCAAAGTTTCGCCCGACACCAAAAACGCGTGCCGCTTTGCCAAGCCGCCCTCTTTTTCGTTCGGAAAAGATTCGTACAGCATCTGCGCGACAATCAGCCCGAGCACGCGGTCGCCCAGAAACTCCAAGCGTTCGTACCCGATTTTGTAATTGCCGAACCCCAGCGTCAAAGCGTGTTCCAGCAAAGCCGCGTTTTGAAACTGATGCCCCGTCAGCGCGGAAACTTCGGTCACGGCGGGCTTCATGCTTAATGAATCCCGTTCAGCAGACGCGACCAGCGCACCGACATGGGCCATTTCCAAAATTCCCACCACCGCGCCGTGCCGTCGTTGGAATAAAACAGGAATTTCGCTTTGCCGATCAGGTTGACTTTCGGCACAAATCCGATTTTCAGCACGCGGCTGTCCATCGAATTGTCGCGGTTATCGCCCATCATGAAGAAATGGTCTTCCGGCACGACAAATTCGCTTGTGTTGTCGTACGGCATATCGTCGCTCATTTCCAAAATGGTGTGTTTCACGCCGTTCGGCAGCGTTTCCGTGTATTTGTCGTAACGCACCGCGGCGCCCGTCGAATCACGTTGCACAAAGCGTTCGACAAACGTGCGTTCGACCATTTCGCCGTTGATGTACAGACGCCCCGCTTTCATTTGAATGCGGTCGCCCGGCAAGCCGATCAGGCGTTTGATGTAATCCGTGCGGTTGTCGGACGGCAGTTTGAAGACGATGACGTCGCCCCGTTCGGGTTCGGTGTAGAAAATGCGCCCTTTAATCAGCGGCATGCTCAACGGCAGGGAGTGCTTGCTGTACCCGTAGGAAGCCTTTGAAACGAAAAGATAATCGCCGACAAGAAGCGTCGGAATCATCGACCCTGACGGAATACTGAACGGTTCGGCGAAAACCGTGCGGATGAACAGCGCGATAACCACGGCGTAAATGATAGTTTTGGCTGTTTCCCACAGCGTCGGTTCGTTCTTTTTTTCCATAATTCCGTCCTTTTAATCCTGATCGCGCCGCACGGAACTGATTCCGGGGGACGCGCGCAAAGCCGCCATGATGTCGTTCAAGTGCCGCACGTCGTGCACTTCGACGTCAACCAGCAGTTCGCAGAACACGTCCGTGCGGTTGACAAAGTTCAAATTGTTGATGTTGCCGTGATTTTTGGCAATGACGTTGGACAAGGTCGCCAAAGACCCCGGCTGATTGATTAAAACCAGACGGATGCGCGACACATGGGATTCGTTGGCGACGTAATCCTCGTTCCACGACACGTCCAGCCAGCGTTCCGGCTCGTCCGAAAAACGTTCCAACGTCGCGCAGTCGATTGTGTGAATCGTGACGCCCTTTCCCGTCGTGACAATGCCGACGATGCGATCCCCCGGCAAAGGATGACAGCACTTTGCGAAATTGATCGCCATCCCCGGAATCAAGCCGTTGACGGGCATATTTCCTTTTTTGGCGACCGGCGCGTTTTGCTTTTTGCCGCCGTGTTTCAGCGTGTCGATGACGCGCTGGAAGCGGGAGCGGTGACCGGGGAAGACGGCGTCGACCACGTCGCCCGTCAAAATCAGCCCCTCGCCGACCGCGGCGATTAAATCGTCGACGGAATCCTGCTTGAAGTGGCTCAAAACGCTTTCCAGACTCTTGTCCGTAAAGTCGTAACCCTCGTTTTTATAGGCTTTGACAAGCGATTGCCGCCCCAATTCCAGATATTGCTCGCGCTTTTGCGTGCGAATGAAGCGGCGAATGGCGGAGCGCGCTTTGCCCGTAACGACGAAGCGATCCCATTCGGGCGACGGCGTTTGCGCTTTCGAGGTCAGGATTTCGACCTGATCGCCGTTGTTCAAAATGGTGCGCAACGGGCGGATTTTGCCGTTGATTTTCGCACCGACGCAACGGTTGCCGACGCCGGAGTGAACGGCATAGGCGAAATCGACGGGGGTCGCGTTTTTCGGCAGGGTGATTAAATCGCCTTTCGGAGAAAAGCAGAACACTTCGTCCTGATACATTTCCAGTTTCGTGTGTTCCAGAAATTCCTCCGGATTGTCCGCCTGTTCCATGATGTCGAGCAATTCGCGCAACCAGCGGAACTGGCGTCCGTCCGTTTTGTATTCGCCCTGCTTGTAACGCCAGTGCGCCGCCAGACCGATTTCGGCGACCTCGTGCATTTCGCGCGTGCGGATTTGGATTTCGATGCGGTGCTTTTCGGGACCGATGACGCCCGTGTGAAGCGATTTGTATCCGTTGGGTTTCGGCGTGGAAATGTAATCCTTGTAACGCCCCGGCACCATGGGATATTTCGTGTGGAAAATGCCCAGAACGTGATAGCAGTCGGCAATCGTCGGCACGATGACGCGGAAGGCGATGATGTCGGAAAGTTGCTCGAACGTCGCGTTTTTGCGCTGCATTTTGCGCCAAATGGAATACGGCGTTTTTTCGCGTCCGGAGATTTCGACGTCCAGCCCCGTGTCTTTCAAATCCTCGCGCAACTGGTTTGTGATGCGTTCAACCAGAGCGCCGTCCTGCGCGCGCAAGAAATTCAAGCGGGTCGTAATGGATTCGTACGCTTCGGGATGCAGTTCCTTGAACGACAGTTCTTCCAGTTCGTTCTTCATTTCCTGCATACCGATGCGTTCGGCGAGCGGCGCGTAGATTTCGATTGTTTCAAGGGCGATGCGCTTGCGTTTTTCCGGATTTTTGTGGAATTTCAGCGTGCGCATATTGTGAACGCGGTCGGCAAGTTTGACCAGCAGGACGCGAATGTCCTCCGACATCGCCAACAGCAACTTGCGGAAGTTTTCCGCCTGTTTCGTTTGCGCCGACTGCAATTCGATTTTGTTCAGCTTGGTCACGCCCTCGACCAGTTTCGCGACTTCGGGACCGAACAATTCCTTGATATCGTTGAACGATGCCGCCGTGTCTTCAATCGTGTCGTGCAGCAAAGCGGTCACGATGGACGCGTAATCCAGTTTGTATTCCGTCAAAATGCCGGCGACTTCGACCGGATGCGAAAAATACGGATCGCCGGATGCGCGTTTTTGCGATCCGTGCATTTTCAGGGCAAAGACATACGCCCTGTTCAGCCCTTCCTCATCAACATCGGGGTCGTAGGCACGCACCCGTTCGACCAATTCGTACTGACGGAGCATCGTTCACCTGCAAGGATATGAAGAAATCAGGCTTCTTCGGTGATTTGGAACGATTCCGTTTCGGCAAAGACCTGTTCGGTGGCGTCCTGCTTGAACTCCTCGTCCAAAGCCGCCAATTCGGGATCGATCTTCAATTCTTCTTCGGTCGTGCTTTCTTTCGCTTTCGGCGCGTGCTGCATACCGGCGATCAAGCGGTCTTCCAGCGTGTTGACGTCAATGGTTTCATCGGCGATTTCCCGCAGGGCGACGACGGAGTTTTTATCGTTGTCGCGGTCGACGGTAATGGGCGAACCCGACGAAATGTCTTTCGCGCGCTGTCCCGCCAACAGCACCAGTTTAAAACGATTGGGAACTTTTTCAACGCAGTCTTCAACGGTAACTCTTGCCATAATTTTCATCCATAAAACATTAAGGTGCACACAAACGCTTTATATATAAAAGCATTTTGTTATATCGTTTTTTTACATCAAAAAGCAAGAGGTATTTGTCAAAAAATCCGACCGAGCCGAATTATCAGCGTTGCGAAAAACAAAAACGCTTGGCTTTTTGCCAAAAGTACCCTATTCTGCCCGTGAAGATATTTTTTATGCGATTTGTGAAAGGAAAAAATAATGCGCTGTTATGAAAACGAGCGGATTGCTTTATTTATTGACGGTTCAAATTTGTACGCGGCGGCGCGCGCTTTGGGCGTGGACATCGACTACCGCAGACTGCTTGACTTCTTTTCCAAAAAAGGACGCTTGATTCGGGCTTTTTACTACACCGCCCTTGTGGAAGATCAGGAATACTCGCCGATTCGCCCGCTTGTCGACTGGCTGGACTATAACGGCTACACCATGGTCACGAAGCCGACGAAAGAATTTACGGACGCCATGGGACGCCGCAAAATCAAGGGCAACATGGATATCGAACTGGCGGTCGATTTAATGGAAATGGCGGAACACATCGACCACGCCATTTTGTTTTCCGGCGACGGCGATTTCCGCAGTCTTGTCGAAGCGGTGCAGCGCAAGGGCGTGCGCGTGACGGTCGTTTCCACCGTTCATTCCCAGCCGCCGATGGTCGCCGACGAATTGCGTCGTCAGGCGGATCATTACGACGATTTGGCGGATTTGATTCGCGACATCGGACGGTCGTTCTCGAACACGGAACCCGATATCAGAAAGGCGCAAAAAGCCCTGTATGACGATTACGCGCCGGAAATCAAGGCGGAAAACGCCGACGCGAAAGAAACGCCGTAAGGTATTGCAAACATGACGGAAAATTCGTTTTGCGCGCCGGACGCGTCTTGCGCTTTGTGTCCCCGTCTGGTTGAGTTTCTGCAAAAAAACAGACGGCTGTATCCGGATTTTCATAACGCGCCGGTCGCGTCGTTCGGCGATTTGTCCGCACGCATTTTAATCGTCGGACTGGCGCCGGGGCTGAAAGGGGCGAACCGCACGGGGCGTCCCTTTACGGGCGATTATGCGGGCGATATGCTCTACCCCGCGCTGATACGGCGGGGATTGGCGACCGGCGTGTATCAATCGCGCGCGGACGACGGCGTTGTTTTAAAAGATGTGCGCATTACGAATTCGGTTAGATGCGTGCCGCCGGAAAACAGACCTTTGCCGGAAGAATCAAAGGCTTGTTTGAATTTCTTAAAGCGGGAAGTTAACGCCATGCCGAACCTAAAAGCGATATTCGCGCTGGGTCAGGCGGCGCATCAGGCGGTGCTGAACGTCTTTAATTTGAAGAAAAAGAATTTTCCTTTCAAGCACGCGTTTGCACACGAATTCAGCGTTGACGGACGCGCGTATTGTCTGGTGGATACGTTTCACACGTCGCGGCGCAACGTCAATACGGGCAAACTGACGCCGGAGATGTTTGAAAACGCTCTGGATGTCCTGCAAAACGCCCTATCGCGCTGATTTTTCCCTTTCGGACTGGTAATGCGCCGCCAAAATGTCGAGAACGCGGCGCAAAGCGCCGTAAACGGCGGCGTACGTCGGCACGCTGTCGGCATACAAAACGGGATATTTTAAAATGAATTGCCGCACGTTTTCTCCGTCGATCAGAAAATGCTCGCCGTAAATTTTGTATTTTCCCAAAGCGCGCACCGCCGCATTGTAGCGGTCGCAAGCTTCCTGCGCACTTAACAGCCTGCCGTCGTTTGCGCCGTAGGAACGCATGCGCGGCATACCGTCATACACAATCGCCATGCGCGGCGTTTGAAGCGATTTGCGGTAATCGGCGTAAAATGTCGCGCCCGCTTGCAAGCGCACAACCGCGTCCATTCCTTTCCCCAGTTTGCCCGATTGAAACATTTTCAACAGCGGCGACGTTTCTTTTTGCTTTTGAGCGGCGTTTGCCATTTTATCCCCCTTTCGTTGATATCTTATATTTATCACAATATGTCATCAAATACAAGGTCAAATCGTTTATTTATTTTTGTTATAAGGTTTGAAATAATGAAAGCCCGCACAACATAAAGGCAAAGCAAATGATCGGACAGCGTTTGAAAGAAAAAATCGGGCAACTGGGCATGACGCAGCAGCAGGCGGCGGACAAACTCGGCATCAGCCAAAGCCGCTTGAATCAGTATTTGAAAGACCGGCGCGAACCCGACGGACAAATGCTGTGCCACATTTGCGAAGTGCTGGGCGTTACGCCGAACTGGTTGTTCGGGTTCGACGGCGACACGCCCGCGCAAAGCGTCAAAATCAACAAACAGGCGCTGGAGACGGCGGTGCGCTTGTTCACGGGCTACACGGTCAAAAGCAAAAAAACGTACACGCCCGAACAAACCGCGCGCATCATCGCCGTCATTTACGACATCATTATGAACGAATCGGAAGACAAAGCCATGAAAACAATAGAATGGATTGTCGAGGCGGTCGCATGACGGACGGCATCAAACAGGACAACCGCGTTTTGCACGCCGCACCGGACAAGGACGACAGATTGGCGCAACTGGCGGATTTGCTGAATCAGGGAACGCCCGCGCCGGAAACGCAATCCCGAACCGAGTCGGAAAACGCGGAAAAAGCCCCCTCTTGCGCGCCGATTTACATTCAGGGCGACAACAACATCGTTTCAACGCAATCTTCAACCGTCATTGTCAAGAATCGCGCTTCCCCCAAGCGTTTCTGGCTTTTCGCGTGCACCGCACTATTTTTTTAAACACGTCTTCCCGTGATGGATTTATAGAACTTCCGTATACATCTTATAGGTGTACCATATCGCAAAAAGATGCGGAATTTTTAAAGGTCTATGTAAAGCGAAAATCACGGCGCGAACGTCGTCACCCTAACGCGATATGGGCGGAATTAAAGAGAAAATACGGTTTTTACAAATACAAAGAAATGGATTGCGCCACGTTTGAGCGCATAAAACGCGACATAGACCAAGAAAATATACTGATTATCAATAATATAAAATCTAGCATGACATTCCCTTTGAAATCCCTACCATGAATAAGAGCAAAGGAATGTTTCTTTGCAGCGCTACAAAGAAAAATTTCGGTTTTTTAAAAAACAGGGAGATTGACAATGAACATAAAGAACATTTTAACGGGAACAGTCGCTTGCGCCATCGTGTTGGGAGCGTGCACCTCTCCGGCATTCGCCGCGTCGAAGAAAGCCGCAATGTCGGCGGACCCCTCTGAAAAGGCGGATATGTATGTCGCTTTGCGCGGCGGTCTGGACATGATGCGTCATCACGGCACGAAGAACACTTGGATCGGCGCGGCGGCAATCGGCGGTCAGTATTGGGACGTGCGCGCCGAATTGGAATACACCTACCACGGCGAAGTCAAAAAAGTGCGTGACGGCGTCGATACCAAAACACGCGCCCAGAGTTACATGATGAACTTGTATTACGACATTCCGACCGGCACGATCGTTACGCCGTTCGTGCAGGCGGGCGCCGGTATTTCTCACATCAAACTTAAAGAAGACTCCTCGAAAAGCAAAAACAAATTTTCGTGGGGCGTCGGCGGCGGCGTCGGAATCGACATCACAAAGAATTGGGCTTTCGATGTCGGCTACCGTTACGTCGATGTCGGCGAATCCGTCACGTCGAACGAATTTTACGCGGGCGTGCGCTACGCGTTCTGATAAAGAACGTCCTTTTGAAAAGACCCTCGGCATCGGGGGTCTTTTTTTGCGCGGAATGACAAACCGCTAAAAAGCGGCAAGGGCATCAACGCGGCATCGGGGGTGCGCGGGATGTCTCCGCCCGCCCCGCTCGCTCCCGAACAACGAAAAAGCCCCTGAACACAGGGGCTTTCGCGTGTCAAACAGGTAGGATTACTTGTACGTCCATATGATTTGGTTGCTGTTTTTGTTCGCACAACCCGCAGACACGTCCGTCAAAGACGGCGGCAATGTGCCCGCTGTCCATGTCAAATCCGCTTGGGTTCCGATTTTGATGGAAACTAAGCCCGAACCGGCATCGCCGCCCCAGTCGCTTGCGCCGATTTTAACACAGGCGTCCTGCGGAATGTCTTTAATGGTTACCGTAAACGTGCGTTTAGCTTGATCCCCGTCGGTTGAAATTGCGAGTTCGCCGCCGTAAGCATTGATGCCTTTCTCTCCGTTCCAAGAGTCTTCCGTCAAAACGCCAAGGTTATACCATTGCGCCGCCGTCGTAACGCTGGGCCAACGGCGTTGTCCCGCCAACAGCGTGCGCACGTTCGTCGTAATCGTCTGGATTTGGTCAATGGCTTTCGTCGTTTTGAACTTCGCCATTGCCATGGAATAGCCCGCAATGCCGCCGACAGACAAAACGCCGATAATCGCCAGAACGCCGAGCATTTCAATCATGGAACGCCCTGTTTCCTGTGAAAGATTTTTCATTGTTAAACTCCTTAATCAGCTGATAAAAAGGAACGTTTTCTTCGCCCCGTCATTCCTTTTCATAACTAATTGAAAACAAAGAGTTTTTTAAAACAAGCCGCGCAAGCGGCAAAAACTGCCAAAAGTATTGAAATTTCACGAAAAAAGGGTATATTAAATGAGGGAACGAAGAAAACGTTCCTTTTTTTATGTCCCGACTTTTTACGCATTTTTCCCTGTAAAATCAGTCGGTTACGGCAATGTTCGACTGGCGGCGCAGTAAAACAAATCCCCCTTTTCGCCTGCGGATTTTTTCTTCTTTATTGACTTTTATTACAAAATGTTATATATTGCATCCGGATTTCAACGGATGAAAGCAATGGCAAACGATTTGGACTATCTGTACGCCGCGCAAGAAAAATGCGCCGAATTGACTGCGTATCTGCACGATGTGCAAATATCGCTGAAAAAGGCGGATTTAAGCGGTTTTGCGAATGCGTTCGCGTGTGTTTGCGCCGACGAACTTCTGCCCGTCATACGCGAGGCGGAAGAACGTTGCGATGAAAGTTATGAAGAATACGCGCGCCATCTGCGGCGGGAATATCACGTTTCTGTCTTATAATATCCGTCTTATAAACGCGCCGCCGGCGTTTTCAGCGCGGAACGGGTCAGTGCGACGTCGTAGGAACGCACGATTTGCGAAGAATCTTCCGGCGTTTCGCAAAAACGGACTTTCGACGCACCTTTCAGCATATCAAAGAAATGCTCGTCCACGTCGTCAAGGTAAATCATCTGGTTCGGGCGGCGCAACAAAGCCGTTTGTTTATGCAGTTCGTCCAAAAAGAAACTGGGCGTTTCGGGTTCGCCGTCATAGGCTTTCAGGGAAACGCTCAACGTCCCGTCCCCGTCCTGAAAAAACATAAACATATTGTCAACGGCTGTCGTATTCATGTGCGCCCCTTTTGTTTCCTGATTTATAAGAAATTATAGAAAAAGGAATATTAACAAACGGTTACATTTTGTCCAAAAGATGACAAAAAATCAAGCGCAAAAAAAAATCCCGCCTCGACAATGAAGCGGGATTTTCAAAAAAGTTCAAAATTTCAGGCGTCTTCGCGCACGTCGTTTGAAATGCGGCGGAAAATGCCGTTCGCCACGCTGACTTCGTGCGATTTCGCTCCGTAGAATGCTTCCGTCAAATCGACGTATTCGTTGACAATGACGGCGACGGGCGTTTGCGGATACGCCAGCAGTTCGGCGACGCCCGCGCTTAAAATCGACCAAAACAGGACTTCTGTTCTTTCTTTTGTCCAGTTGTCAGTCATGCACGCGGAAATCATGTCGTCAATGTCGGTGCGGCGGGCGATGTAAACGTTCATCAGCCCCGTGAACAGCGTTTCGTCCATGGGCATGACGGGAACGTACTCTTCCTTGTCCGTATACGGATTTTCGCTGATGACTTCGCGTCCGACGTTGCCCGCCAGAAAATCCTTGACGATTTTATCATAACCGTCGTCGGTCATCGCTTTTTGATACAGCGCTTGAACAACCGCCAAACGTGAAACGGATCTGTTTGTTTTCATTTATCTTCTTCCTTGATTGCTGACACCGCTTCCAGACTGGCGACGAACGCCTTGAAATCTTCGGGTTTGCGGAAATCCATGTAAACGGACGCGAAACGCACATACGCGACGGGGTCAATGGCGGACAAATTGTCCATGACCATCTGCCCTATTTCTTCGGACTTGATTTCGCTTTCGCCGGACGTTTCCAGCCGGCGCTGAATACTGCTGACGATCAAATCGACGCGTTCGGCGTCAATCGGACGCTTGCGCACGGCAATGGAAATGGACCTTTGCAGTTTGTCTCGGTCAAACGGCGTTTTTGAGCCGTCTTTTTTCAAAACGGTCAATTCGCGCAACTGCACGCGCTCGAAAGTCGTAAAGCGCGAGCCGCATTCGGGACAAAAGCGACGGCGGCGAATGGCGGCGTTGTCTTCGCTGGGACGAGAATCCTTCACCTGCGTGTCGTCATAACCGCAAAAGGGACATTTCATCGGCGAACCTTAATCCATCAAGCCTTCGTAAATGGGAAAGCGCGCGCACAGTTTCAGCACGCGTTCTTTCGCCGCTTCCTCCGCCGCCGAATTGTCGTCCGGATGCGCCGCCAGACCGTCGACGACATCGCCGATCAAATTCGCGACTTCGGTAAATTCGGCTTCGGTGAAACCGCGCGTCGTGCAGGCGGGCGAACCCAAGCGGATGCCTGACGTCACGGTCGGCTTTTCCGGATCGAACGGCACGCCGTTTTTGTTGCAGGTGATGAACGCGCGCCCTAAAGATTCGGTGACCGCCTTGCCCGTCAGATGTTTCGGGCGCAAATCGACCAGCACCAAATGCGTGTCCGTGCCGCCCGACACCAAATCCAGCCCGCGCCGAATCAGCACTTCGCCCATGACTTTGGCGTTTTTGACGACCTGCGCGGCGTATTCCTTAAATTCTGGTTTCAGCGCTTCGCCGAACGCGGCGGCTTTGCCCGCAATGACGTGCATCAAAGGTCCGCCCTGCAATCCGGGGAACACGGCGGATTTGATTTTCTTCGCCAAGTCCGGATTGTTCGTCATAATCATGCCTCCGCGAGGTCCGCGCAAAGTTTTGTGCGTCGTCGTCGTGACGATATCGGCGTATTTCAGCGGATTTTCATGCACGCCGCCGGCGACCAAGCCCGCGAAATGCGCCATATCGACCATCAGGTACGCGCCGACTTTGTCGGCAATGGCGCGGAATTTGGCGAAATCAATGGCGCGCGGATAAGCCGAACCGCCCGCGATAATCAATTTGGGCTTGTTTTCAACGGCGAGTTTTTCAACCTGATCAAAGTCGATCAAGCCGTCCTCTTTGCGCACGCCGTACTGCACGGAATGATAGTATTTGCCGGAAATGGCGGGCTTCGCGCCGTGCGTCAGGTGACCGCCGGCGTCCAAAGACATCCCCATCAGCGTATCCCCCGGCTGCAACAGAGCCAACTGCACCGCGCCGTTCGCCTGCGCGCCCGAATGGGGCTGGACGTTGACGTATTCGCATCCGAACAGTTTTTTCGCGCGTTCGCACGCCAAATCTTCGGCGATGTCGACATATTCGCATCCGCCGTAATAGCGCGCGCCGCTGTACCCCTCGGCGTACTTGTTCGTCAGGACGGAACCTTGCGCTTCCATCACCGCTTTGGAAACGATGTTTTCGGACGCGATCAGTTCGATTTCGTTCTGCTGGCGAATCAATTCCTTATGAATGGCGTCGTACAGGTCGGGATCGGAATCTTTCAAAGATTTCGTAAAATAACCGTCAATCAGTTTCATCAAACACTCCGATCAGCAAAAAGAACTTAATTTATTGACGCGGGCTTCGTGTCTGCCGCCGGCGAACTGCGTTTTCAAAAAGATGTCCATACATTCGTAAGCGACTTCAATGCCCGTCGTGCGACCGCCCATGACCAGCACGTTGGCGTTGTTGTGTTCGCGGCACAGTCTTGCGCCGAAAGCGTCGTGCACCAAAGCGGCGCGAATGTGCGGGAAGCGGTTGGCGGCGATGCTGATGCCGATGCCCGTGCCGCAGGTCAAAATGCCGCGCTGCGCCTTGCCTTCCTTGATGGCTTTCGCCATTAACGCGGCGTAATCCGGATAATCGACGGAATCGTGCGTGTAGGTGCCCAAATCCAGCGTTTCATAGCCTTCTTCGTGCAATTTTTGAATCAAAGCGTTTTTCAAATCCAGTCCGCCGTGATCGGACGCCAAAGCGATAACTTCTGCCATTTTCAAAGCCTTTCATAAAAAGTTTTTTATGTTACTAGCACATTTCAAACGGATTTGCTAGGACGATTGTTTATTTTTATTCATCACGAACGCCAATTTTTTCCTTGCCGCCGATTTCAAAGCCTCGACGGGCGTGTTTTTCGGCGCGGCAAGGCTGACTTCAAGCCCCGTCGCTTCGTCCACGGCGGTTACTTTGGCGTAATTGCCGATCACGATGATCTGATAGATGACGCCCTGTCCGTCCAAATCAAGCCCCCCGTTTCAGCACGGCGCACAGTTCGTCGTAATCCATGATGTGCCGCACGGGTCCCAAAGACGCCAGCGTCGGCTTGTGCGCGAAAATCGTTTGCGCCAAATCGACAACGTCTTGTTTTTGCACGGCGGCGATTTTGTTCAAAATCTCGTCTTTTTCAATCAGGCGGTCGAAAATCAAAAGATGCGACGCGTTTTGCTCGCTGCGGGCGGACGGATGTTCCAAGGACATCAGCACGCTGGCTCTCAACTGCGTTTTGGCGCGGCGAAATTCCTCGTCCGTCACGTCCAGACGGATTTTGTTGATTTCCTCGCAAATCGCGGGAAGAACCTGCGCCGCCTCCTCTTTGCCCGTGCCGGCGTAAATGCCGAAAACGCCGCCTTTGGTGTAGACGGACGCGAACGAGTAAATCGAGTACACAAGCCCTTTCTTTTCGCGGATTTCCTGAAACAGACGCGACGACATCCCGCCGCCCAGAATCGTCGACAGAATGTGCGCGGTGTAATAGGAATTGTCGTAATAGGACAAGCCGTTGAAGCCTAAAACGATGTTGACCTGCTCAATGTCCTTTTCCTTGCGGAAATCGCCGCCGATGTAGTTGAAATCCGCCGCGACCAGCCCCTGCGTGTCTTTCAATCCGCCGAATTTTTCGTTCACCAGCGCGACGAACGCGTCGTGATTGACGTTGCCCGCCGCCGACACGACCATGCGCGACGGCACATAATTCGTTTTCATGAAATTTTTGATTGTTTCGCGGGAAATGCCGTTGACGGTTTTCACGTCGCCCAAAACGGGACGCCCGATCGCCTGATCCGGATACGCCGTCTGCTGAAAATAATCGAACACGATGTCGTCGGGCGTGTCGTTCGACTGGCTGATTTCTTGCAATACGACCGTTTTTTCGCGCGCGAACTCTTCTTCGTCGAAAACGGAATTTTGCAGAATGTCCGCCAGAATGTCGACGCCCAAAGGCACGTCCTCTTTCAGCAGTTTCAGGTAAAAAGCCGTTGTTTCGCGCGACGTGCAGGCGTTGATGTATCCGCCGACGTCCTCCACCTGTTCGGCGATGTCGCGGGCGGAACGCGTCGTCGTGCCTTTAAACGCCATGTGTTCCAGCAAATGAGAAATGCCGTTGATGTTTTCGGGCTCGAACATCGCGCCGACGCCGACGTACACCCCCAAGGAAACCGTTTCCAATTCGGGCATCGCGTCGGTCACGACACGCAGACCGTTCGGCAGGACAGATATGTTTTTCAATGCTTTATCCTTTCTTTGAAACCTTTGTTTCAATGAAGTATTTAATGGCGTCGGTCGCGTTCGGCAAGACCGTGAAATTTTCGCGCATCGTTTTCAGATATTCCAAGCGCGCGGGCAGTTCGGGCGTTTTGCCGACGGCGTCGCGCACGGCGTTCGGAAATTTCGCGGGATGCGCCGTCGCCAGACACACGGTCGGCACGTCGGCTTTCGCGTACGCTTTGCCCGCCGCGTAGCCGATGGCGGAATGAGGGTCGAACACCTCGCCCGTCCTGTCGAAAATTTCGCGCATATTCTGTTTCGTCAAAGCGTCGTCGCACCGGAAAGCCTGAAATTCCTTGCGCATTTCGGTCATGACGTCGTCGGGAACGCGGTACACGCCCTCGTATTTGAACGCGTCCATGAAATCGGCGACGCGCTTGGCGTCCCTGCCCGAAAATTCAAACAGCAGACGTTCAAAGTTCGACGACACCTGAATGTCCATGGACGGCGAAATCGACGGCACGACTTGGCTTTTTTTCATTTCGCCCGTTTCAAAAAAGCGCGGCAGAATGTCGTTCGCGTTCGATCCGACAATCAACTTGTCGACGGGCAAGCCCATTTTTTTGGCGACGAAGCCCGCGAAGATGTTGCCGAAATTCCCCGTCGGCACGGCGAAAGACACGCGGCGATCGGGCGCGCCGAGATGCAGAGCCGCCCAGAAATAATACACGACCTGCGCCATAATGCGCGCCCAGTTGATCGAATTGACGGCGGACAGCGCGTAATCTTTGCGGAAATCCGCATCGGCGAACAACTGCTTGACGATGTTCTGGCAATCGTCGAAACAGCCTTCGACGGCGATGTTGAACACGTTGGGCGCGTGCACGGTCGTCATTTGGCGGCGCTGGATTTCGGAAACGCGGTTGTACGGATGCAGAATGAAAATGTCAATGCACGAACGGTTTTTGCACGCTTCAATGGCGGCGGACCCCGTATCGCCCGACGTCGCGCCGGCAATCGTTATCTTTTTGCCGCTTTTGGACAGAATCGCGTCGAACAGCAAGCCGACCAACTGCAAGGCGTAGTCTTTGAACGCCAGCGTCGGACCGTAAAACAGTTCCATAACCCACAAATTCGTATCCAACTGCTTCAATGGCGCGGTGGCGGCGTGCGTGAAATGTGCGTAAGCCTTGTGCGTCAAATCGGAAATCTCCGCATCGCTCAACGCGCCGTCGACGAACGGGCGCAGGATTTGCGCCGCCAGATCGGGATAGGACAACCCCTGCAATTTTCTGATGTCGTCCGCCGAAAACGACGGATATTCCTGCGGGACGTACAAGCCGCCGTCGCTCGCCAATCCGGACAGAAGAACGTCTTTGAAATCCAAAGCGGGCGCCTGCCCGCGCGTGCTGATGTATTTCATTATGAAAATTCCCGAAACCGTTTAAATTATTTGTATCAGTTTTAACGCAAATCCGTGTATGATTACAAGAAAAACGTTTACGACGGAGGATAAAGTATGACGGGTAAAAAATTTGCGGTTTTGTTGTCGGGATGCGGCGTTTTCGACGGTTCGGAAATTCATGAGGCGGTGACTGTCATGCTGGCGGTCGAACAGCAGGGCGGAACGTATCAATGCTTTGCGCCCGAAGGCGAACAAACGGTCGTCACAAATCATTTCACAAAGCAAAACACGCCCGAAAAACGCAGGATGCTTGTTGAATCCGCCCGTATCGCACGCGGCGGCGTCCAATCTTTGAAATCCTATCGCGCGGCGGATTACGACGGCTTAATCATCCCCGGCGGCATGGGGGCGATTGTCAATCTGTGCACGTTCGCAATGGAAGGTCCCGCGTGCGCCGTGCATCCCGATGTCGAGCGCGCGGTCAAAGAAACGCACGAAATGAAAAAGCCGATTGTCGCGCTGTGCATCGCGCCCGTTCTGGTCGCGCGGATTTTGAAAACTGGAACGCTCACTATCGGCACCGATCCCGAAACCGCGATGGCGATAAGCAAAATGGGGGCGAAACACGCGCCCTGCTCCGCCGCCGCCGTGTGCATCGACAAGGAAAACAAACTGATTTCCGCGCCATGCTATATGTTGGACAAATCGCTGAAAGACGTTGCCATCAGCACGTCAAACGCGATCAAAAGCCTTATGGAAATGATTAAAAATCAATAAGATGTTTCATTTTCTTAAAGTTTTATGTTAGGCAAACGCAAGCCTGCGGACACTTCAAGCGGGCTTGCTTTTTTTGTTTCAAGGGTGAAAAATATGGCTTCTTCGCAACGTTTGGCGGCGATTGACGGATTAAAAGGAATTGCGGGCGTTTTAATCGTCGCCGCGCACTATCTGTACACGTTCGCCCCGTTCGGCAAAATCGGCTGGGGAACGGGCGTAACGACGGAAAACGCCGCCGCCGTTTACATGAAATACTATCCCTATTCCGCTTTGCTGGATTTTTCGCCTTTGCCGATTTTTTACGCCGTTATCGCTTTCATTCCCGTGCTGAAATTCTTTCAGGACGGCGACGACGAATTTTTGCGCAAACAAGCCTTGCTGCGCTATTTCCGTCTGGCGCCGCTGACCGTTTCCTGCGCCGTGTTCTCTTACGCTTTTTTCGCGCTCGGATTGTCGCATCACATTGATGTGTATGAACTTTTGAACAACAACTGGATTAAAGCGTCCGCCTACACCGATGCAACGTCCTTTTCCGGCGCGGTTTGGAACGGTCTGTTCGAGGTGTTCGTCGATTCAAACAAAAGCGGCTACTGCAACGTTTTGTGGTGTATGCCGTTCATTTTGACGGGGTCGTATTTCACTTACGCCGTCTTGCTGATTTTCGGACGCATGAAGCACCGCGCGCTCATTTACGCGGCTCTGTACGGATTGTGCTTTTTCGCTCCGCCCTGCGCCGTTTTTCTGGCGGGCGTCGTCGCCGCCGACATTTACGCGCATCAGAAAACGCATGATAATCCGAAAACGGCGGCTTTTTGCGGATTTATGTTTTTGCTCGGCGTGTTCTTCCCGACGATACGGTATCCTGCGGGCGTTCCCGAATACATGGTGACGGCGTTCATCATGCTTTTTTTGCTGGGCGCGTGCCTGCAATCCGACACCGTCCGCCGCGCGTTGTCCGCCCGATGTCTGACGCAAGCGGGCAAACGCTCTTTCTGCTTGGTTTTGGCGCATTTCCCGATTATGACGTCTTTTTCGTGCTGGGAATTCGCCGCCCTGCACAACGCAGGCGTGTCGTACGGCGTCAATCTTACGCTGACGTTCGTTTGCGCCGTTCCACTCATCTGGGCGGCGACCGAAGCGTTCTACCGGCTTGTCGAAATGCCGACGGCAAAGGCGACGGCGAAAATCTACGCGTATTTTCGAGCATAATACTGTCATTTTCGCGGAAGCGTTCTCTGCAAAAGCCGATTGCAACTTTTCCCGCATCCCCGCCCGACGCGGCTTTTCTGCGAGCCGTTTTGTTGCGGTTTTACGCCCGATTTCGTTTAGACCGACACCCCCGCCCCGCCTCTTTTAATTTTAGCGGATTTTCCGCGCCTTGCCTCATGCTGTTTCAGTGGATTTCAGGCAAACACAAATTCATCATCCAAAAAACAAACTTATGCTTTCTCTACCGCAAATTTTTCCGCGCACCACGCCCGCTTTTCCTCGAACCACCTTTGATTTTCCTCGAACGCCCTCTTTGATTTTTCCGCAAAACAGGCACAACCCGCCCCGCAACTCGTCCCCGCCTTGTTTTAGCGGATTTTGTCGCAAAAGTTTCCCGTACGCAGAAATTTTCCGCATAAAAAAAGAAACTCCCGCGCGAAACGGGAGTTCCCTGTTTTTAAGAGCGTCGCAATCAGCGCGTGCGCATTTTTTGAGCCAGCATGGCGGCGGTCGCGACACGGTTCTTTTTCGGCGCTTCCTGCTTCTGCGCTTTGCGTTCGGCGTCGCGGGCGGCATACTGTGCATACAGTTCTTTCATGTCTTCCTGACGTTTTTCAACGCTGATGTGTTCCGGCAACCAGTATTTCGCGTAACCCTCGGGGTTGACTTGCGATTTGTAATCCGGCTGAACTTTTTCGTTGTCTTTCGTAAAGCCGTATTTCTTCGGATCGTAAATCATTTCATCCGTGTACGGAATCAGGATTTTGCGCGCTTCGCCTTCTCTGATGCCCGCGATTTGCGGATCCATCACGTCATGATGCCATTGGTCGTGCGGATACAGCGGAGTCAGGATGAAGTTCTTAAATTCGTTCTTTCCGCCGCCGTGCAAAGCCAGTTTGTGATGCACGTTAAAGCCGTTCGGCGTGAAGCCTTTTTTCATGCCGTCGATGTCGGTCTGCGTCAGCCCCAGTTTTTCAACCAGTTCCTTTTCGTGTTCGTTGGCGAGCATTTTCAGGAATTTGGAACGCACGCCCTCGACGCCGTTTTCGCGATCGCCGTTGAATTCGGCGCGTTTCGCCTTGCGTTCAGCCATGGACGGCACTTTATATTCCACTTCTTTCAGTTTCAAACCGTGGATGGTGTCGAAATTGAATTCGCCGTTGTACTGTTCCTGCGTGTAGTTGCCTTTCGCCTGAAAAGCGCCGCCGTTGCCACCGTTTCCGCGATTGCCGCGGTTGCCGTTGTTTTTACCGCCGTGGTGACGTTTCTCATGAATCAAATTGTTCGAATCCATCGTTTTCATCCTTATAAAAACAGGTTATCGGAATGTTCTTGACAAAAATATACGAATTTTTTTGATGTTTGTCTATAAAAAAATATCAACATAACCATAATTTTTTCATAAACGCGGCGCGAACGGCGTTTTTCTTTTTTGTCCAGTGCGCGAGCGGCAAAAAAGCGGGCTCCGTTTTGCCGGAACCCGCCTTTGTCTTGGCTTGAAAGCGTCTTATTTCGCTTTCGCGCGATCCTGTTCGATGATGATTTTCAGCGCATCGACCGCCACGCGCACGGACGCGGACGTGTCTTCGGACATTTTCTGATCCAGTCCCGCCGCTTCGCGTTCCTGATTCCAAATCACATGGAAGCACGAACCGCAACGGCATTTCAGCGCGTCGGCGACGACGAACAGCGCGGCGGATTCCATTTCGCTGGCTTTCACGCCCAAGCGTTTCCACGCTTCCCATTTCTGCAACAATTCATAGGAAACGGGCATTTTCGCGGGGCTGTGCTGACCGTAGAAAGCGTCTTTGCATTGCACGACGCCCGTGTGAGTCGTTTTGCCCATTGCCAAAGCCGCCTGACGCAACGCGATCGTGATGTCCAGATTCGCGACGGCGGGATATTCGATCGGCGCGTATTCGCAGGACGTGTGTTCAAAGCGGATGGCGCCCGTCGCGACGACGATGTCGCCGGACTGCACGTCCAAGTCGATGCCGCCGCAAGTCCCCGTGCGGATGAACGTGTCGGCGCCGATGTTGTGCAATTCCTCCATGGCGATGGAAGCGGACGGACCGCCGATGCCCGTCGAGCAGACGGACACTTTTTCGCCGAGCAGCGTTCCCGTGTAGATGTTGTATTCGCGGTTCTGCGCGACATGGTGCGCGTCGTCGAACAGCGCGGCGATCGATTCGCAACGCCCCGGATCCCCCGGCAGAATGACATAGCGTCCGACGTCGCCCTCAACGCAACGGATATGGAATTGTTTTTCAAGCTGCTGCATAAGAAACCTCTCTGATAAAAAGTGAGAAAATAATATGAATAATCATATTGTTGACGACAGTTTATATGAAAAAAATCATAAAATAAACACTTTCGTCATAAAAAAATGCGAAACGTCCGGCAAAGGACGCTTCGCACGAAAATCAAGATTGAAAAATCAGCTGCGAGAACGGTTTTGCGCGACCAAAGCGGACAAAGGAAGCGTTTTTTGCTGTTTTTTGCCGCGAATGACGTTCGCCGCGCGCTGTTGGCGTTCTTCGACGGATTCCCGCGCTTTTTCAGGCGTTTTGACGCTGTAAAACTCCTGTTCGCGCTGATAAAATCCGTAATCGTTCATCTGCTTGTTCGCGTCGCTCCAATCCATTCTGCCGGCGTCGCGCATGGCGCGGTAAATCGACCAGAATGTTTCGTAGTTGATTTCGTTCAAATCGCGGCGTTTGAAAAATTCTTCGGATTCCTTGCCGACATAGGCTTTGCCGTCAACGGTGCAGACTTTGGCGACGTTGTCCTGCACGGACACCTGACGCGAGAAAATCGAATCTTTCCTGCTGCCATGCGATTTGCAGTATTCGACGCTTTTGGCGTAGTTGTTTTCGTACGCCTGACGGATGCGCATATCCTTGAACCATTCGTAAAAAGCGGCGTTCGGCGCGGAACCCTTCGCCGTCCCCTCTTTTTGCGCGACCTCGAAAAATTTGTTGAAAACGCCCTTGTCCTCCTGCATCAGCGTGTCGCGCACGCCGTTGTCGCCCTGCTTCATCAAATCCCACGCGACAAGACAGGAAGCGACGTTGGCGTCGGCTTCAATGACGCATTGAGAGTGCAGATAGGAACGCGGATCGTCGTGCAGAACGTCCATTTCGACGCCCTTTTGAAACTGTTGCGAATGTCGCAGTTCGTGCGCCAAAGTCGCGACAAGGCGGTCTTCCGACGCGTCTTTGTTCAGGCGCAGTTTCTTTTCCGTGTACGCGAACGCGCCCCAAATGCCGTACATATTGTCAAGGCGGATTTCCGTGCCGTATTCGGCGGCGCAATCCAGCAATTCGCGCCCCAGCGGCGTTTTCGCCAGCTTGTTGACGACGGCGTTCAATTTGTCCTTTTCCGCTTTTGTCGGGCAAAGCAGATGCGGATAGACGTAATCCCCCTGCGCCGCCTGTTTTGCCGGAGCCGCGTTTTTGGAGAAAATTTCGCTTAATTCGGACATTTCGCCCCCTTGTGCAGTTTTCATTTTTTATGAAAATAACACGGCGGCGGCGATTTGTCCACAATTTTTGTCTTTTTGGACAAAAAGATTGACAGACGTTCCCGTTTTCGCTACAAAAAGATAAAGCGTCATTTGTATGGGGAGTCGATTATGTCCTTTTTAGGCAATCTGTTTTCGGGAAGCGCGGCACAGCAGTATCCCGACGTTCAGGCAAAAATCCCGTTTGAAATCGAGGGCGATGAAAACGACCGCCGGCGCATGATCGCGCTGATTAACCGCATTGCCGAAAATTCGCCGACCGGCACGGACGTGCTGACGCAGGCGGCGCAGCATTGCAAATTGGTTTTGTCCGCCGAACAGGATTCCGTCGGATACGCGTCCTGCGGCGACGAAAACAATCCCGATTGGCGCATTGCGCTGAATCCGACGTACGCGGACGACGTGCTGACGTCGACTTTGGTGCACGAAAGCCGTCACATCTGCCAGTTTGCGAACGGATGCGACAAATACGACACGGGTATGCTGGACATGAAATCAGCCGTCATGCTGGATCGCGCAATGGAAGCGGACGCGGATTCCGCCGCGTGCATGGCGGTGCTGGATTTGGCGAAAGCCGGCGACACGAAAGCGTTCGAGGGCTTTGAAAGCAAACGTCCCGAAGTCGTCAAAGCCGTGCGCGACACGCTGACGAACAATCCGGACGCCACGCGCGAACAGTTGCAGGAAAGCGCGTTTCGCGGCTGGTACGACAGCGACCGCATGAAAACCGTTTATGAAACGGGCTACTATACCGACCCGATGAACGCGTCCATGTTCACGGGAGATATGGACGTCTGGCAATGCGACCGAGAAATGTCGTCCGCGCTGGTGGTGAAAAAAGCCTGCTTGGGCGGATATTTCAAAACGCCGCAGGATTTGGAAAGCGGCAAATACGCCGATTTAAGCCCCAAAACAGTCAAAACGTTCGACAAATTCTTTGCTCTGCGCGAAATGCGCACGGGCATGAAGCCCGACACGTCCTATAAGGAATTGGGAACGCACGAACACGTTAAAAAAGCGAAAAAGACCAAACCGTCTTCCGATTTGTCCTTTTTGCAAAACCTTGCGCAAAAAAGAGGCGGACGCTGATTCCCCTTTTGATTTGTGCCTTCACGCGCCCCGCAAGAAATTGCGGGGTTCTTTTTTGCGGATTGACCTTTACGGATCGGAGCGTTTTGAACGGCTTGCGGCGGCGCGACATCAAAGAAAGCGCCAACACTTTAAGCGGCAAGATTGCAGGATTGCCGTCGCCCTTGTTTTCTGTCGCGCCGATTTTCGCCGTTTCGGACAAAAAAATCCCCCGATTTTGACGTCGGGGGAAAATTTTTTAGAAACCGTCGCGTTCAATGCGTTTGCGTTCCAGTTTGCGAGCGCGGCGCACGGCTTCCGCCTTTTCGCGCGCTTTCTTTTCGGACGGCTTTTCGTAGTTGCGGCGCAACTTCATTTCACGAAAAACGCCTTCGCGCTGCATTTTCTTTTTCAACGCTTTCAAAGCCTGATCAACGTTATTGTCTCTGACGACAACCTGTACCATAGTGATAATCCTTTCTTAAAATGTAAAAGAGAGTTCGATTCGCATCGAACCGTTATTGTTGTTGAACCGCTGTCCTTTGACAGCAAAAAAACGGCGGAAAACCGACCGTTTTAAGACGGCATCCCTCCTTTACAAGAAAAAGCGTGTTAAAACTTGTCCTTATTATGCGTAAAAAATTCCGGATTTCAAGACATTTTTTTAAAAAAGCGCGCGATATCCGCTTGCGTTTTTCCGAATTTCCTGATATTTTTGTCAATAAGTCCACTTTTTGACAGGGAGATGTTGCCATGTCCGCTCTTTCACAAGCGTTTTCCTCTAAACTTCTGCGCGGAAACTATGCGGAAGAAAAGCCGCTGATCAACTTTGATTACAAAGGCACGGAGCAGGAAAAACGCCGCTTGATTTCCATGGTCAACAAAATCGCCTCCCATTCGGAAACGGGGCGCGCGGTGTTGCAGAAAGCCGCCGACGCCGGCTATTCGATGTCCTTTGAAATTCAGTCGGGATGCTACGGTTTCGCCAATCCCGAAGGCAAGCGGCTGGTCATGAACCCGATGTTCCGCGACGGCGACCTGATGAACACGATTGTTCATGAATCGCGCCACGCCGGACAGTTTTTAGACGGCGTCGAAACGGACTTCGGACGCTTGAATTTGAAATCCGAAATCATTGAATTTCGCGCCATGGAAGCGGACGCGTGCGCCATGGCGACCTTGGCGGTTTTGGAAGCCGAACGCAACGGATTGAAACAGCGCGGTTTGCGCTCCGAAGCGTCGCCCGCCGTGCGTCAGGCTTTCGACGAGGGCAAAGACAATAAAGAAGTGCTGAATCTGGCGTTTGACAAATGGTACGACGATTTGCCCGTTAAAGAATCGTACGAGGACAGTTACATCATCGGGCATATGCGCGCCGCCCTGAAACATCCTCAAACCATGATCGACAGCACCTACGACGTTCCCGTGTCGGCGAAAGAAGCGGCGGAACTGATTTGCACGACGCCCGACGGCTGTTACCTGCAAAATCCGGAAAAATTGGAAACGGAAAAGAAATTCATCGACATCGCACAGGGCACGAAAGCGGTCGCCGACAAATTTTTCGCTTTGCGCGAACGGGCGACGATGCGCGCTCCCGACGAAAGTTACAAGGATCTGCCTGTGCGCCAGTTCCCGACGATGCTTCACGGCAATTTTGCGGGAATGTGCTACGAAGTGAAGAAACCCGCGAAAAATCCCGTCGCGCTGTTGAAAGCGAAAGCCGCGCAGGGACGCTGATTTCACGTTTGCCGTTTTCCGACGGTTCACATTTTAAAGACAAAGACAAGCCCCGCCGTTGCGACGGGGTTTATTTTTTGCGCAACAAGGAGTGCTTTGAGTGCGACAAGAGTTACTTTGAGGACGGCGGAAGTTGCTTTTTGCGCGGCGGGTTTATCTTTTTGCGTCAAGAGCGCGCCGCGTTCGTCTGTCAATCGCTTCCGATTGCGGCAAGCGGCGTTTTTTTGCGTTTCGCCGCGGTTTTATACGAAAAACGCTCTTGATTTTTTCAAAGTCCGGCGTATATTCCTTTCGCTTTTTCAAACGTCCCTTTCAGACAGGCGAAACAAATGACGGATAACGAAAAAACAGGCGCGGCGGGGCGCAAAATGCCCACCAAAGAGTTTCTCCCGCTGATGTGCGTCACCTGCGCGGCGTTCATTTTCAACACGTCGGAATTTATGCCGATCGGCTTGCTGACCGACATTGCGGCGGACTTTAAAATGACGGAAGCCGGCGCGGGCAGGCTGATTTCGGTTTACGCGTGGGTTGTCATGCTGTTGTCCCTGCCGCTGATGCTTTTGGTGTGCCGGATGGAAATGAAAAAGTTGATGCTGGCGACTTTGGGCGTATTTTCGGCAAGTCAGGTTCTTTCCGCGGCATCGACCGGATTTGCGGGATTGATGGCGGCGCGCATCGGCGTGGCGTGCGCCCATTCTGTTTTTTGGTCGATTGCGTCGCCGATGGCGGTGCGTCTGGTGTCCGCGCGTTTTCATTCGCGCGCGTTGAGCCTGATTGTCGCGGGCACGTCGATCGCCATGATTTTGGGCTTGCCGTTCGGACGGATGATCGGCTTGCTCATCGGCTGGCGCATGACGTTTTTCGGCGTCGGGATATTCGGTTTCGCGGTCATGGCGTGTATGTTTTTCGTCACGCCGAAACTGGCGGGCGGCAAGCCGTTTTCAATCGGCAAACTGCCGGCTTTGTTTGAAACGCCCGCTTTGTCCGGCATTTTCGTTCTGACTTTGGCGATATCGTGCGCCTATTACACGGCGTACAGTTACATCGAGCCGTTTTTGCTTCAAACCGCGAAACTGCCTGACCATTGGGTGACCATTGCCCTGTCGGTTTTCGGCGCGTCCGGACTGGCGGGAAGCAAACTGTTTTCCAAATACTACGACAAAGAGCCTCTGCGGTTTTTAAATTTGACGGTGGCGGGCGTCGCCGGCGCGCTGATTTTGCTGTATCCGGCGTCCGTCAGCCTGCCGAGCGCGGTTTTGCTGTTCGTCTTTTGGGGAACGTCGGTCACGGCGTTCAACGTGTCGTGTCAGGCGGAAATCATCAAGCGCACGGACGGAAGCGCGTCCGCCGTCGCCATGTCGATTTTTTCGGGCATATTCAATATGGGCATCGCGCTGGGAACGATGTTGGGCGGCGCGGTGTGCACGCGCTTTTCCATTGCGGACATCGGCTTTGCGGGAGCGGCGATCGCCCTGCCCGCCGCTTTTGCGTGCGTTGCCGTCACGCGCAAAGCGAACGCCGCCCGTTCATGACATTCAGGCGGACTTGACGAAACTGCCCTTGCGCCCCGCCCAAAACAGCAGATAGACAATGCCGACGCACATGACGGCGACCGCGCCGTTTTGCGTTTGAGCCGCATCCGAAGCGTATCCCATGACCAGCGGGAAAACCGTTCCGCCGACAAGCCCCATAATCATCAGACCGGACACTTCGTTCTTTTTGGCAGGCAAATGAAGCAGAGCCTGCGCCAAAATGACCGGAAAAACGTTGGCATTGCCGAACCCGACCAGCGCGACGGCGGCGGTCAGCAAGCCGCGATCCGCGCAAAACGCCAGCATCCCCATGCCGCAAGCCATTAAAAGCGCGCTGAACGCGAAAAACGCCCTGTTGCTGACTTTCGCCAAAATGAAGCCGCCCGCGAAACTGCCGACGGTGCGGAACAGGAAATAAACGCTTGTGGCGTACCCCGCCTGTTCCAGCGTCAGCCCGATTTTTTCCATGAGGATTTTCGGCGCGGAAACGTTCGTGCCGATATCGACGCCCGCGTGACACATAATGCCGATGAAGCATAAAACGACGACCGGATCTTTCAGCAAAGCAAAAGATTCCTTGAACGTGGACGCTTTGCCCGTAATTTCCTCCTCGGGAATTTTTTCTTTCATCAGCCAACCGCACGCGATGAACGCTTCAACGGCGAAAACGGGAAACAGCAACTGCCATTTGCCGTAATGAAGCGCGCCCCACGCCGCCAGCACCGGCGCGACGAAAGAGGCGATCGCCTTGACGAACTGCCCGAACGTCAGCGCGCTGGACAGGCGTTCCGGCTTAATCAGTCCGGCGACCAGCGGATTAAGCGACACCTGCAACAGCGTGTTGCCGATGCCCAACAGACTGAACGCGACGATCATCACGGGCAAATCGTAGCGGATCATCGGCAGGACCAGAGCCGCCAAAGTCGCCGCCAAGCCCGCGGCGACGGTTTTTCTGCGCCCGATTTTGTTCATCAGCATCCCCGTCGGCACCGCGCCGGCGAAGAACCAGAAAAAGACCAGCGACGGAAAGAAATTCGCCAGAACGTCGGACAGCCCGAAATCCTTTTTGACGTAATTCGCCGCAATGCCGACCAAATCGACGAAGCCCATGGCGAAAAACGCCAGCATGACGGGCAAAAGCATCCATAAAGAAGTTTTTTCGATTTTGGAATCACTCATCGTCAAGCCTTCCTTCGTATGCGGGCCAAGCCCCCGATTTCGTTGAAACGAAAGCCGCCGTGTCGACGGCGATTTTGTGCGCCTGCGTTAAGGATTTCCCTGTCAGCACGGCGTAAACGAACGCGCCGGAGAAAGAATCCCCCGCGCCGACCGTGTCCGCCACCCGCACTTTCGGCGTTTTCAGAACGGATTTTTCCGTCGGCGTGTAAACGGCGCTGTATTTTTCGCCCGCGGTGAAAATCATGTATTTCAAGCCGTACTTTTCAATGAAAGCGCGGCACACGTCCTCCTCGCCGCCCGTCAAGCCGAACAAATCCTTTAAAACGGCGATTTCTTCGTCGTTGACTTTGAACACGTTTGCAAGACGCAATAATTCGTCAATCAAATCGCGCGAATAGTACGACCCGCGCAGATTGACGTCGAAGAAGCGCAGAGCCTTTTCGGGCGCGTGCGCCAAAAGTTCTTTCACGGCGCGGCGGGATTCCTCCGAACGCAAAGCCAGCGTGCCGAAGCAGACGGCGTCCGCGCGTTCGACCAGCTTGACGGCTTCGTCCGACACTTTCAGATGATCCCACGCGACGCCTTCGACAATGTCGTAAGCGGGAATGCCGTCGTGCAGAACAACCTGAACGTAACTTGTCGGATATTCGTTGCGCGCCACGCAGTATTTAATGCCGTTTTTGTCGAGTTCCGCCAGAATTTCATCGCCCGAAGCGTCGTTGCCGACCGCGCTGATTGCGTAGCCTTGCGCGCCCTGCATGGCGGCGTGATAAACGAAATTGACGGGAGCGCCGCCCGCCCGTTTGCCGTCGGGAAGCATATCCCACAACAATTCACCAATTCCGATAATGACAGGTTTGTGTGATTTTGCGTTCATGATTCCCTCCGTCTTTTAAAATTTTCAGGTATCGTATCACAAAAAAACGTTTTCAGTCAAAGGAGTATCCGTTTGTGTCCGGCAAGGCTTCCGGATGTCGTTTTAAAGTATCGTTCCTTTAACAAAATATG
>CAKQWA010000015.1 GCA_934277945.1 uncultured Alphaproteobacteria bacterium | reverse complement strand
GCAAAACGCTCCTCGAAAAAAGACATAAAAAATCCCCCGCAAAAGACTTTTGACGGGGAAAAATCGCGCCGAAAACACTCTGAAATAAAAAAATCCCCCCGAAATCGCTTCCGAGGGGATATTGATTTGAAAAGAAACCGGAATCAGCGTCCCATGCTTTTCATTTTAGCCGCCATCAGCAACGCGGGCTTGCCCCGCGTGGAGCGGATTTTTTCGGCGGCGCGTTCCTGCTTGACGCTCATCGCGGCGGCTTTCGCTTCCTGCGATTTGGCAACCGGCGCGGCGCGGTACGCTTTCATGACGGGCATCACGTCCAGCGAATGATCGCGCTTGCCGCCTTTTTTGTAGTATTCGTTAAAGAAGATGTCCAAACGCGCTTTCGTCGTTCTGTCGACCGCGACGTATTTTTCGGCGTCCACCGCTTTGAACGGGTCGGTGAAATAGTTTTTGCCGTGTTCGCAGGTAATCTGCGCCATCATGTCTTCAACCGGATACGATTTCAGTTTCTTGGCAATGTTTTTCGGTCCGATTTGTTTTAAGAAATCGACGTGCGAATCGTCGTAACCGACGCGGCGGTCTGTATTGTCGAACCAGCCGTAAAACGCGGCGGTGCGGGCTTTTTCGACCTGATCGGCTTTGCCTTCGTTTTCCGCCATCGCCTTTTCAAAGGGCTTTGCGATTTCGGGGAAATCGTGCGCAAACGTGTTCCACGCCGCCGGCTTGCCCAACTCTTTGAGTTGCCACGACACCAGACATCCGTAGCCTTCCGCGTCCGCTTCCATGATTTTGGACAGCATCAGATTGCTTTTCGTGTCCGCTTCGTACGGATTGCACTTTTCCGTAATCGGCGATTCAAACTGATGAACGTGACGCAGTTCGTGCGCCATGGTCGTAATCAAATCCGCCTCGTTGAAATTCGGATTCATCGCGCAAATCTTGCTTTCGGGGTCGGCATAGCCGTAAGCGTCGGGCTCGGAAGCGTCGAAAACGAACGTAAAGTCGTTTTTCAAAGCCGTTTCAATGACATCTCTGCCGGCGGGCGATTTGCACATTTCGTTAATCAGGTGCGCCAGCTGACCGACTTCCTTTTTGCTCCCCTCGATGCGCGCGGGGACGACGCACTTGTCGTCGGACGGCAGTTCGTTGTATCTTCTGGCGAAAAGTTTGTTCAAATCTTCCATGTTCTTTTCCTTTTCTCAACGGCTCAATTTAGCGGCTCTGGCGCGCAGGGCGATCATGCTCGCGGCGTCCTTTTGCGCGCGCTTTTGCATAATGGCGGCGCGGGCGGATTCCTGTTTGGCTTCCACGGCGGCGGCTTTTGCCTCTTGCGATTTCGCGGCGGGCTTTTCTTCAACCGGCGCGGCGACGACAGGCAACTTGTTCAGCGACGCGTCGGGCTTTTTGCCCTCCGCCGCGCGCCTGTCGAAAATTTCTTTCAACGCTTTTTTCGTGTCGGGACTGACGGACACGCATTTGTCCGACCCGATGATTTTGTAGTCCTGCGTGAAATAAGCGTCCCCGCCCGCCTGACAGATTTCTTCGATAAAGCGTTCGGGCTTGTAGTTTTTCAGCGTTTTGTCGGCTTTGATGCGGCTCATCGTTTCGACATAGCCCGCGTCGTAGGAATCGCGGCGGTGCAGATTGTCGAACCAGCCCATGAAAGCGGCGGTGCGCGCTTCGTTGACGTCCCCGCTTTCGCTCAAAGCCTTTTCAAACGGCTTGGCGACTTCGGGGAAATCGGCTTTAAAAGTGTTCCACGCGTCCGGCGCGCCCTGTTCTTTGAGTTCCCAAGACACCAGACAGCCGTAGGCTTCGGCGTCCGCCTCCATGGCGCGCGTCAGCATCAGATTGCTTTTGACGTTTGCGCCGTACGGGTCGCATTCTTCGTAAATTTCGGTTTCAAACTGCTGAACGTGGCGCAGTTCGTGGGCGATTGTCGTAATCAGGTCGGCGGCGGGATAGTTCGGGTTCAAAGCACACACTTCCTCGCCCGAATCGGCGTATCCGTAAGTCGCGCCGATGGATTTGTCGAACAGGAACGTGTAGTCGTTGTCCAAAGCGGTTTCAATGACGCTCATGCCGGCGTCGGATTTGCACATTTCGTTGATGATGTGCGTCAGCTGGCGTTTTTCTTTCGCCGAGCCTTTCAAACGCACGGGCAACGCCGGCGGCTCTTTGCTTTCGGGCAAAGCCTGCGGCTGCGCGGACATCTTTTGAAACGCTTTTTCCATTTTCAAAGCCCTTTCCATACTCTTACCGTCATTAGACACCTTTTTTATTTTTTTGTCTATGAAAATTTTGTCCAAACGGTAATTTTTTAAATAAACCGCCAATGCCGCCCGAAACGCAAAAATGCCCTTTCAACAAAAAGGGCGTTTTTTTGGGAAAATGTTGATTTTGTTCAGCGGGAGCGATCCGCGGCGAAGCGGATGAAAGCGGGCGACGGCTTTGCCGCGCGCTTTTCGGCGATGACGGCTTTCGCGTGTTCCTGCTTGGCTTCAATGGCGGCGGCTTTCGCGGGCAGACTGCGCGCGACGCTGGCGGGCAGTTCCATTTTTTCCAAAACGGGAATTTCCTGCAAGGAAGATTCTTTGGCGTTGCCGGACAAGCGGTTGTACGAACTGAAAAACTTTTTCAAATCGTCTTTGTTTTTCTGCGATGTCGCGACCAGATAGCCCGATTCAAATTTTTTCGGGTCATCCAGATAATAGGACACGCCGTTTTCCTGACAGAACGCGCCGATCATCTCGTCCGCGCCGAACGATTTGAGCGAGGAGGACAGCGATTTGGGTCCGTTTTCTTTCAGGCAGTCCAGATACGATTCGTCATAACCGACGCGGCGGGGCAGATTGTCGAACCACCCGTCGAACGCGGCGGTGCGCGCTTTGGCGATTTGGTCGGGCTTGCCCTCGTTTTCAATCATCGCCTTTTCAAAGGGCTTCGCGATTTCGGGAAAATCGCGCGAAAAATTGTTCCACGCGCCCGCAATGCCCTTTTCTTTCAAATCCCACGACGTCAGACATTCGTAGGCGGAAGCGTCGGCTTCCATCGTGCGCGTCAGCATCAGGTTGCTTTTCGCGTCGGCTTCCAACGGGTTGCACCGGTCGCACACGGGGAACGAAAACTGGTAGACGTGCCGCAATTCGTGCGCCATGGTCGAAATCAAATCGTCCGTGGAGAACGTCGGATTCATCGCGCACACCTTGCCGTCGGGATCGGCGAATCCGTAAGCGTCGGGAATCGACAAATCGAACTGGAACGTGTAATCGTTCTTTTTGGCGGTTTCAATGACCTGCTTGCCGTACTCGGACTTGCACATTTCGTTAATCAGATGCGACAACTGGCGTTTTTCTTTCGCCGTGCCGTTCATTTTCACGTCGACGACACATTCCTTGTCCTGCGGAAAATCCTGCAACTTGCGTCCCGAAAGTTCCAGCACTTCCGCCAAAGACGCTTCGTCCAGACCCGCCACGGTTTCACGGGAGGGGTTGCGCCGCGCAAAAGAAATTTTCGTTTTTTCGTTCATAGCCGTCACCTGACAATAAATCAAAGTATCTTTACAAACGATTAAACGCCGAAAAGATTTTTTTGTCCATTGAAAAATGAAAAATTTGTCTAAAAAAGAGGCGGTTCTTCGCCGCCCCCTTTTCAACCCGTTGTCCGCAACCGTCAGCGCAGAATGATTTTCTTTTCGACGGGCAGATTTTCGTAAGCCGTTTCCTGTTCGGTCATTTCGACTTCGCCTTTCGCGGTCACGGTCATTTCGGCGTGGTACAGCGTCGTGTCGTACAAAACGAACGTCTTGACGAAATACGCGTTGCCGTCTTTCGTGATGACGGGCGCGGCGATCAGTTTCGTCAAAGCGGATTTCAATTCGTCGGACGCGTCGTCCAGCAATTTCAAATCTTCAAGCGTTTCAATCATCGCCAAGCGACCCGTCGGCACGGCGACGGAATCGAAAAAGAATTTCAAATAGGCGACGACCGTTTCATCGCTGATGACGGGCGGATAAACGGCGTTGACTTCCTCAATCGCGTCTTCGGTGCCGTCCAGCGTGACGATCGCGTCATCGCCGACGATGAATTTGCGGGTGACGATCGGGCGTGTTGTGAAAGTTTTGGCGACGACCATTTTCGCGTTCTTGTAAAAGGGCAGATCGACGGTCGTGAAGCCGCATTTTCCTTCGCGGAAAACGGTTCTTTCCATGTGGTCGTTCAAGCGTTCGATCAATTCAGCCGTATTGTCAGTCATAATCAATTTCTCCCGAACCGCGCAAGCGGCTCCCAGTAAAGCGGTCAGCGCGCACAAGGCGCAAACGAGGCGTTTGTTAAACAGGGGTTTTGTGACGGAAAGTAATCCGCCCCTTTGTCAAATCGTACGGCGTCATTTCGATGTCGACCTTGTCGCCGACCATGACGCGAATACGGAATTTGCGCATTTTCCCCGCGGTGTGCGCCAAAATTTCGACATCGTTTTCCAGTTTGACGCGGAACATGGCGTTCGGCAGTTTTTCAATGACCGTGCCGCTGAATTCCAGCAATTCCTCTTTTGCCATAAACACTCCTATATATTGTTAAATTCGTCCAAATCGATTCCGTCGCCTTCGTCGTCCTCGTCATCGTCGTAATCGTAGAAGATTTCGTCGCCTTCCTCCTCCCATTCGATGCCGCGGATGACCCAGCCCGAAATTTCCTCCATTTTATCAATGGAAATGTTCAAAGCCATGCCGACTTTGGAAATGAAGATGATTTCGGAATCGGACAAATCGCCGTCTTCGTAGCCCAGATAAAACATTTCGCGAATCAGCACCAGAGCCAAGCCCTTGTGCCTGATTTTTTTGACAATGGCGAGCACTTCGTCGTCCGAGCGCAAACGGATGGTTTCGCGCGCGTCGTCCTTCGACAGTTTGTACAGCTTCGCCAAGTCGATGAAAAAGTCCTTTTCATCGTCGTCGAAGTCGCCGTCCGCGCGAGCCAGATGCGCAATCGCCGTCATAAAAGCGACGCGCTGTTCCAGCGGCGCATCTTCAAAAAATTCCATCATTTCGCAAAAATCCCGCTAAACGTTTCTTCCTTTATACTATTTTTTGTCGTTTTTTAAAGCAAAAATTCACATCAATCCCCTTTTTTCCGTAGACGCAAAGCCGTCATGACGAAACGCGCGCGGTGTGCTACACCGGATAATGCGCCCTGAAAACGCGCTTTACGATAACAACTTGCCAAAAAAAAGGGATTCATCATGGTTCAAACGGGTATTGTCAAATGGTTCAACACGGTTAAAGGTTTCGGCTTCATCTGCCCCTCCGACGGCTCGAAAGACGTGTTCGTGCATATTTCCTCGGTGCAGAAAGCGGGCATCAAGGGCTTGCGCGACGGTCAGCACATCGAATACGAACTGCTGCCGGGGCGCGACGGACGCCTGTCCGCCGAAAATCTGAAAATCGCGGATTGAAAACCGCGCCGCATCAATCAAGGAGGGTGTTGCCACTCTCCTTTTTTTTGCATATACTTTGAAAAATTTTTTAAAAGGAGATTTATCATGCCCTCATTCGACATCGTGTCCAAAACGGACATGGCGGAAATTAAAAACGCAATCGACGGCGCCGTGCGCGAAATGACGTCCCGCTACGACTTCAAAGGGTCGAAAAGCACGCTGGAAATCAAAGACAAGGACATTGTCATCAACGCGGACGACGAATTAAAACTCAAACAGGTGCAGGAACTGGTGCGCGGCTATGTGACGCGGCGCAAACTGGACACGTCGTGCCTTGATTTTCAAAAAGTCGAAAAAGCGGCGGGGGCGAGCGTGCGCCAGATTGTGAAAATCAAACAGGGCGTGCCGCAGGAGGAAGCCAAGAAAATCACCAAAGCGATCAAGGACTCCAAAATGAAAGTCCAAGCATCGATACAGGGCGACGAAGTGCGCGTGACGGGCAAAAAGCGCGACGATTTGCAGGAAGCGATCGCGCTGATTAAAACGCTCGGCTGCGACCGCCCGCTTCAATTCACGAACTTCCGCGACTGAAAAATTAAAAAATAAGGAATCGCCGCATGACCGATTTGACGGGAAAGAAAGTCGTCCTGATTGACGGCTCCGGATACATTTTCCGCGCTTACTACGCCCTGCCGACCATGAAGCGTTTCGACGGCACGCCCGTCAACGCGGTGTACGGCTTTTGCACGATGATAACGAAACTGGTCGCCACCGTGCAGACGGATTATCTGGCGGTCATGTTCGACGCGGCGCGCAAGACGTTCCGCAATGAAATCTATCCGGAATACAAGGCGACGCGGCGCGACGTTCCGGAGGATTTGATTCCGCAGTTTCCGCTGTTTCGCGAAGCGGTCGCGGCGTTCAACGTGTCCTGCGCGGAGTTGGATGGCTACGAAGCCGACGATTTGCTGGCGACGTACGCGCGTCTGGCGCAAGAGGCGGGCGCGCAGGTGACGATCATTTCCGCCGACAAGGATTTGATGCAGTTGATGACCGGCGACATCCGCCTGTACGACCCGATCAAGCACCGCGAAGTCACGCAAGAGGCTGTGTTGGAAAAATTCGGCGTCACGCCCGACAAGGTGATTGACGTGCAGTCGCTGGCGGGCGATTCGACGGACAACATCCCCGGCATTTTGGGCATCGGGGTGAAAACGGCGGCGGAATTGATTAACGAATACGGCTCGCTGGACGAATTGCTGGCGCACGCGCACGAAATCAAGCGTCCGAAACGCCGCCAACTGCTGACGGAGCAGGCGGACATGGCGCGCCTGTCCAGAAAATTGGTGACGCTGAACGCTTTTGCGCCGGTGACAATTCCCGTCGACTCTTTTGAGTTCCGTCAGCCCGACGAGGCGGTTTTGCGCAAATTCCTCATCGATCAGTCTTTCCGCACGCTTGCTGACAGATTGCCCGAACGCCTGAAACATCCCGCGCAAACGCCGCAAGCGACGCCGTCGCCGCAAACGCCCGACATTGCGCCCGTTCAGCCGATTCCGCAGGGAACGTACAAATTGATTCAAACGCCCGACGAACTGGCGCGCGTTCTCAACGAAGCGAAACAGGCGGGCGTCGTTGCCGTCGACACGGAAACGGACTCCCTGTCCCCCTTAAAAGCGCGCATCGTCGGCTTTTCAATCAGTTACAAGGCGGGCAAGGCGTATTACGTCCCCCTGCGCCACAAATCGAAGCAGACCCAGCAGGACCTGTTCGGCGGCGAAGCGCGGGAAAGCGGCGCGCCGGAGCAAATCCCCGTCAAAGACGCGCTTGAAATGTTGCGCGCCCTGCTGGAAGACAAGACGGTTTTGAAAGTCGGGCATAACATCAAATACGATATGCACGTTTTCGCCAACGAATACGGCGCGCCCGTCGACATCGCCCCGTACGACGACACGATGCTCCTGTCCTACGTTCTGGACGGCATGGCGCACGGTCACGGCATGGACGAACTGGCGAAACGCTTTTTCGACCGCGACACGATTCATTATAAAGACGTGTGCGGCACGGGCAACAAGCAGATTACGTTCGATTACGTCCCCCTGCCCCAAGCGTGCGATTACGCGGCGGAGGACGCGGACGTCACGTTCCGCCTGCACGTCCTGCTGAAAAAGCGTCTGGGACAAGAGCGCATGACGGACGTTTACGAAATTCTCGACCGCCCGCTTTTAAAAGTGCTGTTCGACATGGAGCGCGCGGGCATCATGGTCGACGACAAGCATCTGGAATCGTTAAGCCGCGACTTTGCGAAAAAAATCGCCGCGCTGGAAACGCGCATTTTTGAACTGGCGGGCGAAACGTTCAATTTGAACTCTCCCGCGCAACTGGGCAAAATCCTGTTCGACAAATTGAAATTGCCGGACGCGGCGGCGAAAACGAAAAAAGGCACATGGTCGACGGACGCCGACGTTTTGTCCGATTTGGCGGGGCAAGGACACGAAATCGCGTCGCTTTTGCTGGATTACCGCCAGTTTTCAAAATTGAAAAGCACTTACACGGACGCGTTGCAGGAGCAAATCAACAAAAAGACGGGGCGCGTGCACACCGTGTTTTTCCAAGCCGGCACGTCGACGGGACGCCTGTCGTCCTCCGACCCGAATTTGCAGAACATCCCCGTGCGCACGCAAGAGGGGCGCGACATCCGCAAAGCATTCATCGCCAAGCCGGAGCATCTGCTGATTTCCGCCGACTATTCGCAGGTCGAACTGCGGCTGATGGCGCACGTCGCGGACGTGAAAAAACTCAAAGACGCGTTTTTGAACGACATGGACATTCACGCGGCGACCGCGTCCGAAATTTTCAACATTCCGCTTGAAAACATGGATCCGATGATTCGCCGGCGCGCCAAAGCGATCAATTTCGGCATCATTTACGGCATATCGGCGTTCGGGCTGGCAAACCAGCTGGACATTTCACGCACCGAAGCGAAAGAGTACATTGAAGCGTATTTTGCGAAATATCCCGAAATCAAAGAATACATGAACGACACGGCGGCGTTCGGGCGGGCGCACGGCTACGTCGAAACGCCGTTCGGACGCAAATGCTACGTCGGCGATTTGAATTCCAAACGCCCGACGGTGCGTTCTTTCGCAGAGCGCGCGGCGGCGAACGCGCCCATTCAGGGCGGCGCGGCGGACATCTTGAAAAAAGCGATGAACGCCCTGCCCGACGCGCTGAAACAAGCGGGACTGCACGCGAAACTTTTGTTGCAGGTGCACGACGAACTGGTGCTGGAAGCAAGCGAAGCGGAAACGGAGCAAACCCGCGCGCTTGTCAAAACGGTCATGGAAAACGCCGCCGTTTTGTCCGTCCCGCTGATTGCGGACGCGGGCGTCGGCAAGGATTGGACGCAGGCGCACTGACCGCGAAAAATAAACGCTTTTTTAAACAAACCGCTTTAAAATCAAACTCTTGCAACAAAGAGGGGAAAAATGCGCGACAATATGCTTGCATCGGTAAAGAACTGGGTTTTCGATTTGGACGACACGCTGTATCCGTCCTGCGAAGCCCTGTACGCGCAAATGTGCCGCCGCATACAAACGTACATCATGAATCTGCTCGGCGTTGACGAAAAGCAGGCGTGGACAATTCAAAAAGACTATTATGTGCGTTACGGCGCGACGGTGCGCGGGCTGATGCTTGAACACGGAATCAAGCCCGAATCGTTCGTCGATTTCGTTCACGAACTCGATTTGTCGCCGTTGCGGGAAGACAAGGAACTGGACGGCATTTTGAAAAACCTGAACGCGCGCAAGTTCATTTTCACGAACGGCGCGAAACAACACGCCCTGCGCGTGACGAAGCGGTTGGGAATCGACGGGAATTTCGAAGGGATTTTCAGCATCTCCGACGCGAATTATATGCCCAAGCCCGCTAAGGAAACCTATGTCAAAATGCTGGACACGTTCGGCATCGACGCGGGCGACAGCATCATGTGCGACGACAACCAGCGCAATTTGCTGACCGCGCACGAACTGGGCATGAAAACGCTGTGGATTACGGGCAACGCGCGCGACAACAAATTCAACACGGTGACGGACGCGCCCGATTTTTGCGATTTTCAAACGCCGGATTTGAAATCTTTTTTGAAACCGCTGTGCGCGGCGGCTTGAAGTTCAACCTTTTCAGCGGACAAACGTTTTCGGCGCTTGGGGCGCGATTGTTTCGGGGGCGACGTTCAACGCCTTTGACAAAACGCGGATGCGCTCGGAAATGACAATCAGCCACGGGTCGTTTTCGCTCAACCGCTGCTCCAAATACCGCCACAAAGCCAGCGCCCTGTGCGGATCTTTGTTCTGCAAGCGCGCCAATCCCAAGAAATACAGCGCTTTCGCGTTGTCCGGACGATAGCGCAAAACGTTTTCCAACGCCTTTTGCGCTTCGGCGACAATGCGCCCGTTGTTCGCCTGAATCAGCGTTTCCGCCAAAGCGTGCCAGTTGCGGATATCTTGCGGCACGCCGAATTCAATCGCGTTTCTGTACGCGAACGCCGCCTGCGCGTACTGCCCGTTTTTCCGGTACGCTTCGCCCAAAGCCTCCCAAATCACGCCGTCGTCCGCGTTTTCGGCGACGTACCGCTCCATGCGGCGAATCCGCGCCATTTTTTCGGGCGCGTTTTCAAAAGACAAAATGTTGCGCGACGCCAGCGGATAATCGCGCATATCGGGCGCGCCGCGCAATCCGTAAAAGACGGGCACGCAAATCGTGAACAGAAAAGCGACGAAAACGATGTAAAGCCGCCGTTTGAGCGTCATTTTGCCGCGCCGCGCGGACAGAACGGGGACGATGAACAGCCACAGCGACAAAAGGGTTAAAAGCAAAACGGAGATTAAAAATACAATCACGCCGCGCCGCCCCTTTCACCGCCCTTGTACATGCGGGAGCGGCGGAACACATAAAACGCCATGCACGCGAAAGCCAGCGCGGGCATGACGCGTCCGAACCAAGCGGGGTCGTCTTTGGGCTGGACGGGGGCTTCGTGTTCCCTGACGACGTTTTCGTAATTCGCCAGAACCGCGTGATACACCAATTCGGGCGATTTGCCGTCACGCAACTGCGCGCGGATGAAAAAGCGCAAATCTTTCGCGATTTCGTCCGTCGCCTGTTCGATGTTCGGGTCGGAACACACGGCGCAGTCCAGCGCGTCCGCGATTTCCATCGCTGTTTCCTCAATGCCGCCGTCCGTTTGCGCCGATACGGGCGAAACGCCGAAACACAGCGCGAAAATCAAAAGAAAATCAAGGAGATGACGCATGATCGCCCCCGTTCATCATGTCAAGCAATTGCGCGCGCAAGACCGCTTTGTACTTGCGGGATTCAAACGCGCCCTCGTAGCGCGCGACCGGCGTTTTGTCCGCGTCGACAAAGAAAACCTCCGGCACGCCCGATATGCGAAAAGCGCGGCTCCACGCGCCCGAAACGTCTTTCAGCACCGTGTAATAGGGCTGTCCCGCCTCCTTTAATTGCGCGGCAAGCACGCCCCTTTTGTCCGGACGGACTAAAACGCCGACAACGGGAATGTCTTTCGACACTTCTTTCAAAACGGCGTGAAACATTTTGCAGTACGGACATTCGGCGGCGAAAAAGACCAGTAAAAACGGCTTGTCCGGCAACTCGCCGCTCAAATTCTTTAAAACGGCGGCAGTCTGTTTTTGCGCGGGCATTGTTTCAAACAGGCGGGGACCGACCTGCGTCGCGGCAAGATCGGGCGAGCGCATCGCGACGGTCAAATTCGCCGTCACGACGGCAAGCGCGAATAAAAACAAAATCCCGTACCACTTCATTTAACGGCGCTCCTTTTCAAATGCGCGTACAATAAAATCACGCCCGCCGCCATCATGAAAAATCCGGCGTGCATCAGGCGCAAAAACGGATACACGGTCACGAAGCACGCGGGTTCGGAATCGGACGAGGCGCGGACTTTGACGACGACGGTTTTAAGGGGGCGCGTCAAAACGCCGTGGAAAACGGTCTGCGCGCCGTCGCCGCCGCTGACGGCAAGTCCGACGATTTCGACTTTTTCGGGCGCGCCCGTCGCGGCGTCGGTCAATCGCACGCCGGCGGACGCGGGCTTGACGTTTTTATTGAACGACACGACGGCGCCCTCGACAATGAACGGTTCGGACGCGTCGGGCGTAAAGACGCTTTCGACCATGCCCGCTTTCGCCGCCGCAAAGGAAAACGAGCAGATTAAAAATCCCGCCGCCAGAAAGAACGCCGCGTAGGACGGCGCTTTAATGCGCGACAAGCGGTCGTACACGCCGCGCGCACTGACGGGCACGGGCGCGATTTTGAAATTCAGCGCGTTCAACACGGCGGCGCAGACAACGCCGGACGGCAAAGTCCACGCCAGCGCGGACGGCGTTTTTTCCTTTAAAATCAAAGAAGCCAGCCCGAACAGCGCGGCGAATCCCGCGCCGAAGCACAACAGCAGTTTTTTGCGCCGTTTGCGCGGTCTGCCGTCCGTGAATCCGACGCAAGCCGCCGCCGCGGCGAACAGCGCGAACAGGTACAGATAAACAAACGTGTGCGCCGTGAAATAATCGGGGAAATCGCGCCACAAAGCCGCGGGAGCGAACAGCATGGCGACGGGCAGGAACGAATAGACCGCCAGTTCCGCGCCCGACACGGCGCAAACGGCGGCGGCGAACCCGACGAACGTTTCGCGCGACAAAACCGCAAAGCCGTTTTCCGCCGGCATTTTGCGGACGAACGAGAAAACAAAGAACGACAACAGCGAAAAAACGCTTGCCGCCGCGCAAACCGCAATGACGGGATTGGGGAAGTACGCTTTATTCAGTTTCAAGGCGAACAGACTGTATTCTCTGGCGAAAAACACGGCGCAAATCGCGGTGCAAGCCGCCGCGCCGAACGCGATCGCCCACAGGGAGAACGTTTTTGTTTTCACGTTCGCGTACAGACACAGCGCAAAGGCGATTGTCAGAAGCAAAGCCCCCGCCAGCAGCGTTTCCGACGCTTCCCAGACGGCGACGGACGGCACGTCCAGCCCCAAAAATCCGGCGCACGCGCCCAAAGCGCACGACAACAGCATCAGTCCCGCCGCGCCGACGGCGTCCGCCAAAGCGTCCGTTCCCGCCGCCGCGCCTTTCGCAGACAGACAGACGAATTTCAAATAAGCGGCGAGCAAAAGGGCGAGAGCGCACAAGGACGCCAGCGTTTTCACGCTTAAATACGGCACCGTCCACAGCGGATTGACGGCAATCCCCTCCAACGCGGGATCGGCGATGCGCACGAACGGGAAAGCGGTGAAAGAGCATAAAATCAGCAAAAATGACAGGACGCACGCGCCGGAAAACAGGAATCGCCCGCGCTCGACGTACGGCAGGCGGCGTTGTCTGTACGCCCGCGCGAAAGCCGCGAAAACCAGCAAAATCAGCACGAAAAAAAGCCCCTCGCGCGAAGACAGGAGCGCGGCGGGAATCAGCCTGTTCGACTGCGCGGCGGAAGCCGTTTCAAACACGGCGGCGACGGAAAAATCCTTGACGGCGTAGGCGCGCACAAGCAGGCAAAACGACAAAAACAGCAATCCGCCGCCGAAGCAAAAGCCGCGAAAGCCCAGTTTAATGGCGACGGCGGACGCCTTTTGCCACACGGACGGTGCGAGAATCAGCGTTTCCAAGCAAAAGACCGCCGTTGCGAAAATAAAGAAATAATGAGCCAGTTCCGTCAGCATGACACCCCGCCGAATACAGTTTACCGCATTATACAAAATGCGCGGTGAAAAGGAATCTTTTTTAAAACGTCCGCACATATTTTTCTTTAACGGCGCGCGCAAATATGTTAGTCTTGGATAACTTTTTTGGAAAGGCGAAAAAATATGGGAATACAAAAAACATTTGCCGAACTGTCCGCCGGCGACGAAGGCGTCATTGCGGGGTTTTCCCTTGCGACGCCGGCGTACCGCAAGAAATTGCTGGCGATGGGCATGACGCCGGGGACGCCGTTTAAAGTCGTGCGCAAAGCGCCGCTCGGCGATCCGATGGAAATTCAAATTCGCGGCTATTTGGTATCTCTGCGCAAGCGAGAGGCGGCGGTCATCGAAATCAGCGAAGAAACGGATTTGGAAACAAATGAGTCTGCGTCATAAGAAAATCGCCCTGATCGGCAATCCGAATTGCGGGAAAACGACGGTGTTCAACGCGCTGACGGGCGAAAACCAGTCCGTCGGCAACTGGGCGGGCGTGACGGTCGAAAAGAAATCGGGCTTTTTTGAAGTGAACGGCACGCGGGTCGAAGTCGTCGATCTGCCGGGAGTTTACTCGTTAAGCGTCATTTCCAGCGCGTCTTTGGACGAACGCATCACGCGCGACTTTCTTTTGTTCGACAAGCCCGATTTGGTCGTCAACATCGTCGACGCGTCGAATTTGGAGCGCAACCTGTACATGACCTTGCAACTGGCGGAAATGAACATTCCCGTCATTTTGGTCATGAACATGATGGACACGGCGAAAAAGCGGCACATGGAGATAGATTTGCTGGCGTTAAGTCAGGAATTGCGTATGCCGGTCATTCCCGTCGTCGCGGCGAAGAACAAGGGCATCAAGACGTTGAAAGAGCAAATCGCCCTGCAAGGCGCCGCGCCCGCGCAGGCGGACATTCCGTACGCGCCCGCGATTGAAGGCGCGGTGTCGAAACTGATTCCGTTTTTGGAGGAACGCGCCCTGCGCAACGGGTGGAACGTGCGCTGGCTGGCGGTGCATCTGCTGGACGGCGACACGGACAATCGCCTGACGGGATCGCGCGACACGCGGGATTATGTGCAGAAAATGCAGGAGGAGGTCAGGGAAACGGCGCACGAGGACGCGGACACGCTGATTGCGGATTCGCGCTATCACCTGATCGGCGAAATCGCGAAAAAGGTGCTGACGCGCTCCGACCGCCTGTCCGAAACGCTTTCGGAAGTGTTCGACCGCGTGGCTTTGGGCAAATGGACGGGGATTCCGTTCTTTCTTTTGGTCATGTACCTGATGTTCGTGTGGACGATTTCTTTGGGCGATTTGCTGATCGACCCGATCGGCGAATGGACGGAAAAGTATTTCGTCGACGAATTCGCCGTCCTGCTCGAACGGCTCGGCTCGCCCGAAATGCTGACCGTTTTGCTGACGAAAGGCGCGGGGCAAGGCGTCAGCACGGTGGCGACGTTCATCCCGCCGATCGCGTTTTTGTTCATCTTCCTGACCGCGCTGGAAGATTCGGGATACATGGCGCGCGCGGCGTTCGTGACGGACAGGCTGATGCGCGCGCTCGGTCTGCCGGGGACGGCGTTCGTGCCGATGATTATCGCGTTCGGCTGCACCGTTCCCGCCATTATGAGCACCCGCACGCTGACGTCCTACCGCGACAGGCTGATGACGCTTGTCATGACGCCGTTCATGTCGTGCGGTGCGCGTATGCCCGTTTACGCCTTGTTTACGGGAGCGTTTTTCGGCGCGGCGGGGTCGAACATCGTCTTCGCGCTGTACCTGACGGGCATTTTGACGGCGATTGCGACGGGGCTTTTGATGAAGCACACGATTTTGCGCGGCGAACCCGTGCCTTTGATTCTGGAACTGCCGCCGTACCATGTGCCGACGTTGCGCAACGTCGCGTATCGCACATGGGACAAACTGCACGGCTTCATCGTGCGTGCCGGCTTGCTGATTATTCCGCTGGTCGTCGTTTTGAACGTGCTGAACAGCGTTGATTTCGCGGGTAATTTCGGCGACGTGCCGCCCGAATCGTCCGTCTTGGCGAACGTCGGCAAGCAGGTCACGCCTTTGCTGAAACCGACGGGCATTACACAGAACAACTGGCCCGCGACCGTCGGGCTGATGACAGGCGTCATGGCGAAAGAAGCGGTCATCGGCACGCTGGATTCCGTGTACGGCGCGCTGTCGGACTCGGCGGATTCGGCACAGCGTCTGGTGTCGTTCTTCGACGGCAAAACCGGCGCGTTCGCCTATTTGCTGTTCGTGCTTCTGTATATGCCCTGTCTGGCGGCTCTCGGCACGATATTCAAGGAATTCGGCGCGAAATGGACGGCGTTTGCGGCGCTGTGGACGACGGGACAGGCGTATTGCATCTCGACGCTGTTCTACCAGATCGCGACGTTTTCGCGGCATCCGTCCTATTCGGCAAAATGCGTCATTGCCGTATTGACACTTGAACTGACCGTCTGCCTTTTGTTAAAATTCGTAGGAAACAAACGGGAGGCGGAGGCATGATTCTATCGGAATTGAAATCGTACCTGTGCGAAAAGAAACAGGCGTCCCTGCGCGACCTTGCGGCGAAATTCGACACGCCGGAAGACGCGCTGGAAGGTATGCTGGAACATTGGGAACGCAAAGGGGTCATCCGGCGGCGCGGCGAATCGTCGTGCTGCAACGGCGCGTGCGGACACAAATGTTCGGACTGCCCCGCGCAATGCTCCAAAATCTACGAATGGGTCGGCGAAGACGCTTAATCTTCGGACGGCGGCGGCGCATTTTCCCGCGCGGCTTGCGCTTCTTCCAGTTTCAAGCGGCGGTTCAGCGTCAGCCCGATTTCGTCAAGCACCTGACTCATTTTGCGTTCAAGTTCCGCCTTTTCGCGCTTGTCGCGGTTGTCCTGCGTGATTTCGTACGTTTTCAGCGTGCGGAACGCTTCGTAAATTTCGTCGCGCACCTGAACGATTTTCGCGCGCGTTTCGACCAAAGCGGCGTCCGCCTGCCGCTGTTCCTTGATGTACCAGTCGACGAACAGACCGAACGTCAGCGCGGCGGCGGGATTTTCCTTTGCGACCGCGTCTTCTTCGGCGTAGCGGCGGGCGAGCAGTTCCTTGCGCTTGATTAAAGCCGCCTCGAAACGCAGATGCTGACCGAGTTCCTTGCGCTTTTCGTCCAACTGCCACTTGTGCAGACGAATCAGGGTTTTTAAATCGTTTTTCGCCATTTACCGCCGCTTACGAAGGTTTCTTGTCCAAAATCTCTTTCAACTGCTTGTAGCCCGTTTCAAAGTCGATTTTCTCTTTTTTCTTTTGCGCCATGAACGCTTCGATTTGCGGATAGTAGAACATCGCCTTGTCCACGTCCTCGCTTGTGCCTTTGCGGTACGCGCCCAAGCGGATCAGTTCCGCCATGTCTTCATAGGTGGCGACCAGCGCGCGCGCCTTGTTGACCATGGCGTTCTCCTCGTCGTTGTTGCACGCGGGCATCGTTCTGGAAATACTGCGGAGCAGGTTGACGGCGGGAAAGCGGTTGCGTTCGGCGATGGAGCGGTCGAGCACGATGTGCCCGTCCAAAATGCCGCGCACCGCGTCGGCGATCGGTTCGTTAAAATCGTCGCCCTCGACCAAAACGGTGAACAGCCCCGTAATCGACCCCGACCCGATTTCCCCCGGACCCGCGCGTTCCAGCAGACGCGGCAATTCGGCGAACACGGACGGCGTGTAGCCTTTGGAAGCGGGAGGCTCGCCCGCCGACAGACTGATTTCGCGCTGCGCCATCGCAAAGCGGGTGATCGAGTCCATCATGCACAAAACGTTTTGCTTCAAATCGCGGAAGTATTCGGCGACCGTCATCGCCATGTACGCCGCCTGCCGCCGCATCAGCGGGCTTTCGTTGGACGTGGCGCACACGACGACGGCGCGGCGCATCCCCTCCTCGCCCAAATCGTCCTCGATGAATTCGCGCGCCTCGCGCCCGCGTTCGCCGATCAAGCCCAAAACGGACACGTCCAAGCGCGTGTGCTTCGCCATCATCGCCATCAGGGACGACTTGCCGACGCCGGAGCCCGCGAAAATGCCCATGCGCTGCCCTTTGCACACGGTCAAAAACGTGTTGATCGCCCGCACGCCCAAATCGGCTTTGCCGGCGACGCGCGCTCTGGAATGGGCGGACGGCGGGGACGCGTGCAGGAAATACGGCTTCGACCCGCGGATTAAAGGACCTTTGTTGTCGACGGGTTCGCCCATCGCGTTAATCACGCGCCCCAGCCACGACGCGTCCGGATAAATAACGGCGGGGCGGGACAGCAGTTCGACATTGTTGGACGGTCCGATGCCCTCCAAATCGGTGAACGGCATCAGCAAAGCCTTTTCGCCGTTGAAACCGACGATTTCGCACACGATTTGCTTGCCGCCGCGCGCGTGCACCAAGCATCTGTCGCCGACGCAGACGGGCGTGCGCACCCCCGAAATTTCGACCAGCATTCCCTTGACGGAAGACACGGAAGCGAACGCGCGCACGTCGGGCACGGCTTGAATATCGGACAGCAAACTTTGCAAATAATCGTTCATTTAAAACTCCATGAAAACGTATTGTGCCTCATTTGAAAAAAAATTGCTACCATTCTATATAAAACTTGCATAAGCGCGCGGGAACTTTTAGAGTTAATATAAAATTAACGGTTTTTAACATTCAGCACGGGGGAAAAATGCGGGTTCTGCTTGTAGAAGACGATAAACTCATCGCCCAATCCGTCGAAGCGCTATTAAAGAAAGAGAACATGATCGTCGATTCGACCGTTTTCGGCGAAGACGGTCTGGAAATCGGCAAACTGTACGAATACGACGTCATCATTCTGGACATCGGACTGCCCGACATGGACGGGTTTGAAGTGCTGAAACGTCTGCGCAACGCGAAAGTGACGACCCCCGTCTTAATTCTGTCCGGCATGAGCGCGCCCGATAAAAAAGTCAAGGGATTGGCGGGCGGCGCGGACGATTATCTGACAAAACCGTTCGACAAGGCGGAACTGGTCGCGCGCATCAAAGCGTTGGTGCGCCGTTCCAAAGGACACGCGGAATCCGTCATCCGCACGGGCGCGATCGAAGTGAATCTGGACGCGCACACGGCGTTCGTCAACGGCAAGCCCCTGCATCTGACGGGGCGCGAATACGGCATTTTGGAACGCCTGTCGCTCTCGAAAGGCACGACGCTTTCCAAAGAGCAGTTTTTGACGCATTTGTACAACGGCATGGACGAACCCGAATTGAAAATCATCGACGTGTTCATCTGCAAACTGCGCAAGAAAATCGCGGCGGCGACCGGCGGACAGGATTACATCGAAACCGTCTGGGGACGCGGCTACGTCCTGCGCGAACCGAAAAAAGAAGAAAAGTGATTTGACCGGAATTGACGGCGACGCGGGCGTCTGGGACGATTTTCTGGGCGGCGGGGTGAAATTGTATCAAACGAAAAGCGGCTATCGCGCCACATCGGACGCGGTGCTGCTCGCCGCCGCCGTCGACGCGCGCAAAGGCGATAAAATTCTGGACGCGGGATGCGGCACGGGCGCGGTGTCGCTGTGCCTGCACAGCCGCCGCCCCGACACTTTCATCACGGGAATCGACATTCAGGACGGCATGATTTCCCTAATGCGCAAAAACGTCGCTTACAATCAAAAAGAAGATTTCATCGGCGTTGTCAAAGCCGACGTGTGCGACCGGAAAAACGGCGTGCCGCGCGGGACTTTCGACTGGGTCGTGACGAATCCGCCGTTCATTCAGGAAGACCAGATTTCGCCGAACGCCGTCAAGGACACGGCGCACCGCCAAAGCGCGACGGATTTGAAAGACTGGATCGGCGCGTGCCTGAAATATTTAAAGCCGGCGGGCAGATTCGCCATGATCAACCGTGCGGACAGACTGCCGGAAATCCTGTCTTTGCTGTACGGCGCGTTGGGCGGATTGGAAATCGTCCCCGTGTTCACGAAACAGGGAGAGCCCGCCAAACGCGTCATCGTCACGGGGCGCAAAAGTTCCAAATCCCCCGCGGTTTTGCGCGCCGGAATCGTGTTGAACACGGCGCAAGGGGAGCGCACCGCTTTCGCCGAAGCCGTCATGCGCGCGGGCTTGTCGATTCGGGACGCCGCTTTATAAATTTCTTTACATTTAAGCGGTATGCTATATAAAAATGAAGTCCGACACAGCACGGGGGAAACGGGCGTATGGCTCAAAATATGTGGGAAAATCTGGTTTTTGACGTTCTGATCGAACGCGACATCAACATTTTGCTGTTGGAGGAAATGCGCCTGTCCGCCGCTTTTCAGGCGTGGTTGGTCGACAAACTGTCGAACGGGCAAAAACGGCTTTCCAAACTGCTGAACGTGACGCATCTGGCGGCGAACGTCGAACTCGGCACGGTCGACATCTTGTTTTTGTTCGAGGACGAACACGCGAAAAGATGCGCGTTCCTGATTGAAAACAAAATGGACAGACCGCGCGAAAAAGTCAAAGCCGGACGCTATTTTGAATACGGCGAAAAAGGCGTTTACGACGGCGCGTGGGACGAATATCTGACGTGCCTGATCGCCCCGTCCGACTACTTTTCGGAATTGTCGGAAACGGAGTATTTTTCGGGCTATTTGAGTTACGAGGATTTGGCGGACTGGTTCGTGCGCGCGCAAACCGAAGACCCGTCCCTGCCCGCGCCCCGCGCCGCTTACAAGGAGCACCTGATGCGCTTCGCCCTGTCGCAATGGCACAACATCACGCAGGGATTGGCGACAAAGCATAAAACCGTGTTCGCGGCAAAGCCCGTCGCGCCGCCGACCGCTCAAAGACAGCCTCCGCAACAGCCGCCTGCCCCCGTTCTGTCAGGGGTCAAGCCGCCATCCGCCGTTTCCGTGCGCACGATTGCGCCGGTTGCCGACAATACTCCCGAATACGCCGCCGAAACGCCCGCGCCAACGCAGGACGCGCGGTCGCTGATGGACGTGGACGCCGTTCCCGCGCAACCCCGCCGCTTCACGCCCGCCGAGCCTCAACCGTACACGCCCGCGCCGCTGACGCAACAGCCCGCTTTCGAGCCGATGCCTTACGCCGCCGCGCCCGCGCAGAGCGTGCCGATGCCCGTGACGATGCCGTCCGCGCAAACGCCGTACGCGTCGCAACAGCAAACGGCGCCGGTCTACGAAAATCCCGCGCCGGCTTACGAAAATCAGACTTCCGTTTACGACAATCCCGCTCCCGTTTACGAAGAACCCGCGCCGCAGGACGAAAATCTGTCGCAAACCAAAGATTTCAACGAATTCAAACTGTTTCCCGGCGGCATTTTGAATCTGCCGAAAGACTACCGCGAGGAAGACGATTCCGTCATGAAAGTTTTTGCGCGCAAGTATGCGGAATTCGCCGCGCAGACGGGCTTTGCGCATTTGAATATGCAGCCGGTCGACGCGCCGGACGAAGAATCGTTCACCATCGTTTTCCACCCCGCCGAGTTCATTCCGGACGTGAAAATCCTGCACAGGCTGGCGGCGGGATGCGTGGATCTGGTCTTTCTGCACACGCCGCTGAACGCTTTGGAAACGCTCTACCGCCCGTTTTTGACTGACGATATGTCGTTCAAAGAATCGGACGGATTTTCCGCCGTGCGCATCGGCGTGCCGGAAATCGACGCGCAGCGGGGCTTGGAGTCGCAAAAGGATCTGGCGGATTTCGCGCTGAAAAAGGCGCACAAACTGTACTTGATGTACTTGCAGGCGACGGGCGAACCGACGGCGCAGAACGTCCCGCCCGAACAGCAGGCGCAACCGTACGAACAGCCGCAACAGCACTTTGCCGAACCCGCGCGCGAACCGCTGTACGCGCCGCCCGCGCAAAAGGCGAATCCCGTGCAGAATCTGACCTACGCCGAACCGACGGCGAAAGCGCGCATGGAGCATCCGTCGACCACGCCGGACGATTTGTATTTTTAACATTTTCCCCCGAAAAATCGGGAAAAACGCGCATAAGCGGTTTCGATCGACGGAATCGCTTATTTTTTTTGCCGCTTTCGTCAGAATCATCTTGACCGAAAGGGCGCGAAAGGCTACTTTTTCCATACCTTTTTAAACGATTTTCTCTTTTATCGGGTGATCATGAGCAACAATAACCATAACGATTTCCAATCCCTCATCCTGCGTCTGCACGACTTCTGGGCGAAACAGGGATGCGTCATTTTACAACCCTACGACATGGAAGTGGGCGCCGGCACGTTCCACCCCGCGACCACGCTTCGCGCTTTGGGACCGAAACATTGGAAAGCGGCTTACGTCCAGCCGTCCCGCCGTCCCGTCGACGGCAGATACGGCGACAACCCCAACCGCTTGCAGCACTACTATCAGTATCAGGCGATTTTGAAACCGTCGCCCGAAAACGTGCAGGAGTTGTATCTGGACAGCCTGAAAGCGTTGGGAATCGACCCGAACCACCACGACATCCGCTTTGTCGAAGACGACTGGGAAAGCCCGACTTTGGGCGCTTGGGGTCTGGGCTGGGAAGTGTGGTGCGACGGCATGGAAGTGTCGCAGTTCACCTATTTCCAGCAGGTCGGCGGCTTTGAATGTTCCCCCGTCGCGTCGGAACTGACGTACGGTCTGGAACGTCTGGCAATGTACATTCAGGGCGTCGAAAACGTGTACGATTTGGACTTCAACGGCGCGGGCGTGACCTACGGCGACGTGTTCCACGAAAACGAAGTCGAATACTCGTATTACAACTTTGAATACGCGGACACGGAAATGCTGCTCCGTCATTTCACGGACGCGGAGCGCGAATGTAACGCGCTTTTGGCGAAAAAAGTCCCCCTGCCCGCTTACGACCAGTGCATCAAAGCGTCGCACATTTTCAACCTGCTTGACGCGCGCGGCGTGATTTCCGTGACCGAACGCGCGGCGTACATCGGACGCGTGCGCGCCTTGGCGAAAGGTTGTTGCGAAGGATATGTCGAAAGCCAAACCCGTGAAGGAGCGAAATAATCATGGCTGAATTTTTACTGGAACTGTTTTCCGAAGAAATTCCCGCGCGTATGCAGGCGGACGCGGCGCGGCACGTCAAAGATTTTCTGACGGACGCGCTGACGAAAAACGAATTGAAATTCGACGAAATCCGCTCTTTCGCCGCCAGCCGCCGAATCGGCGCGGTCGTGACGGGATTGCCCGAATCGCAGGCGGATCTGGTTGAAGAACGCAAAGGTCCCTCCGTCAACGCGCCCGAACAGGCGTTAAGCGGCTTTTTGCGCTCGACGGGTCTGAAAAAAGAGGAACTGGTCGAAAAAGACACGCCGAAAGGACGCTTTTACTTCGCCGTCCTGTCGCGCAAGGGCCGTCCGACCGCCGAAGTCTTGCAGGAATGCGTGACGGAAATGATGGCGACGTTCCCGTGGCAAAAATCAATGCGCTGGAACGAACACAAGGAACATTGGGTGCGCCCCCTGCACGCCATTGTCTGCCTGTTTGACGGCAAAGTCGTCCCCGTCGAATTCGCAGGCGTGAAATCGGGCAACAAAACGTACGGGCATCGCTTCTTGGCGCCCGCCGAAATCACGGTCAAAAATTTCGACGATTATCAGAAAAAACTGCGCGCCGCCTATGTGCTGATCGACGCGGAGGAACGCAAGAAAATCATTTACGACAAAGCGCACGAACTGGCGAAAGCCGAAGGCTACAAACTGCTGGAAGACGAAGGTCTGCTGAACGAAGTCGCTGGCTTGGCGGAATATCCCGTTCCCCTGACGGGTTCGATTGACGACCGCTTCATGACCGTGCCGCAGGAAGTGCTGATCACGTCGATGCGCGCGAACCAGAAATACTTCTGCATGACGGACGAAAACGGCAAAATGGCGCCGCGCTTCATCGTCGTGGCGAACATGGTCGCGGCGGACGGCGGCAAAGAGATTGTCGCGGGCAACGAACGCGTCCTGCGCGCCCGTTTGTCCGACGCGGAATTTTTCTGGAATTCCGACCGCAAGGAAAAATTGGAAACAAAAGTCGAAGCCTTGAAAAACCGCGTTTTCCACGCGAAACTCGGCTCGGTTTACGACAAAGTCGAACGCATCCGCGCGCTGTTGCCCGAAATCGTGCGCTACACGGGCGCAAATCCGGCGGACGCCGACCGCGCGGCTCTGCTGTGCAAGGCGGACTTGTCGACCGGCATGGTCGGCGAATTCCCCGAATTGCAGGGCGTCATGGGACGTTATTACGCGCTGCACGACGGCGAAAACGAAACCGTCGCGAACGCGATTGCGCAACACTATTCGCCGCTGGGTCCCAACGACAAATGCCCGACCGATCCCGTCGCGGTGTCTTTGGCTCTGGCGGACAAAATCGACACGCTGATCGGCTTTTGGCTGATCGACTTGAAGCCGACGGGCTCGAAAGACCCGTTCGCCCTGCGCCGCGCCGCATTGGGCGTCATCCGCTTGATTCTGGAAAACGGCATCAATATGCCGCTGTTGCAGATTTTCAACAAATCGCGCATGATTTACGGCGAAAAGATTCAAGCCTCGATTCGCGAAGCGATTACGATGAGCGAAAAGAAGAAAAACGCGCACCAGCCGACGATTCTGACGAACTGGTCGGCGGTTCAGGTGGAAATGCTGATGGGCTTCATCGCCGAACGTCTGAAAGTCCTGATGAAAGACAGAGGCGTTCGCCACGACTACATTTCCGCGGTTTACGGTTTGGCGCAGACGCAGGATTTGTCGGCGGTCGACCTGAAACGCATGATAGCCCGCGTGCGCGCATTGGCGAAATTTCTGGACACCGAAGACGGCAAGGATTTGCTGACGGCGTTCAAGCGTGCGGCGAATATCGTCCGCATTGAAGAGGCGAAAGGCGACGTTTTGTATCGCGACACACCCGATAAAACGCTTTTTGCCCAAAACGAAGAAGGAGCATTGTTTGACACGCTGGGTAAAGTTGTGGTAAACAGTTCCGAGAAGATTGCCGCTGACGATTTCGAAGGCGCGATGGAAGTGCTGGCAACGTTACGCCGCCCCGTCGACGCGTTTTTCGACAACGTTACGGTGAATTGTAGCGACGGTGAGCGTCGCGCCAACCGCCTGCGTTTGCTGAACGCAATCGTCTGGGCGATGGGCGGGGTCGCTGACTTTTCTTTAATTGAAGGTTAAGGAGTAAACAAACCACCATGACAAAATGGGTTTATAAATTTGGCGACGGCAAAGCCGAAGGCCATGCTTCCGATAGAAACCTGCTGGGCGGCAAAGGCGCCAACCTTGCGGAAATGAGCTCTATCGGCATTCCCGTTCCTCCGGGATTCACGATTTCCACGGAAGTCTGCACCTACTATTACGCCAACAACAAAACGTTCCCGTCCGACTTGGCGGAACAGGTTAAAGAAGGCGTGGCGCACTGCGAAAAAATCGTCGGCCGCAAATTTGCCGATCCCGAAAATCCGTTGCTGTTCTCCGTGCGTTCGGGCGCCCGCATTTCCATGCCGGGCATGATGGACACGGTTTTGAATTTGGGCTTAAACGACGAAACCGTCAAAGGTTTGGCGAAAGCGTCCGGCGACGAACGTTTCGCGTATGACTCCTACCGCCGTTTCCTGCAAATGTATTCGGACGTTGTTCTGGGCGTCAAACACGAAAACTTTGAACACGCCCTGACAACGCTGAAAGATGCGAAAGGCTACAAAGCCGACACGGACATGACGGTTGACGACTTGAAAGAATTGATCGTCGAATACAAGAAAATCGGCGAAAAATTCGGCAAGCCCGTTCCGCAGGATCCGCAGGAACAGTTGTGGGGCGGCATCGGTGCCGTGTTCATGAGCTGGATGGTCGACCGCGCGATTTACTACCGCAAATTGAACGACATTCCTGAAGATTGGGGCACCGCCGTCAACGTTCAGACCATGGTGTTCGGCAACGCGGGCGACGATTCCGCGACGGGCGTGTGCTTCTCGCGCGACCCCTCGACCGGCAAAAACGCGTTCTACGGCGAATTCCTGATCAAAGCGCAGGGCGAAGACGTGGTTGCGGGTATCCGCACGCCGCAGCAGATTTCCAAAGAAGGCAAGAAAGAACGCGGTTCGACCCTGCCTTGCATGGAAGAAGCGATGCCCGAACTGTACAAACAACTGTGCGACATTCGTGAAACGTTGGAAAAACACTATCACGATATGCAGGACATGGAATTCACGATTCAGAACGGCAAACTGTTCATGTTGCAGACCCGCAACGGCAAGCGCACCGCCGCCGCCGCCGTCAAAATGGCAGTCGACATGGTGCACGAAGGTTTGATCGACAAGAAAACGGCGATCATGCGCGTCGAACCCAAACAGTTGGACGATTTGCTGCACCCGACGCTTGACCCGAACGCGAAAAAAGCCGCGATTAAGGAAGGTCGTCTGCTGACCTCCGCTTTGAACGCCTCTCCCGGCGCCGCCGTCGGTCAGGTTGTCTTCTCCGCCGACGACGCTGAAAAGTGGGCGGGCGAAGGCAAGAAAGTCGTTCTGGTTCGCGTTGAAACCTCGCCGGAAGACATTCACGGTATGCACTCCTCGCAGGGCATTTTGACGGCTCGCGGCGGCATGACCTCTCACGCGGCGGTTGTCGCGCGCGGCATGGGCACGCCGGCTGTCTGCGGCGCTCACGAAGTCAAAGTCGACTACGCGGCGAAGAAAATGACCATCAACGGCGTCGAAATCAAAGAAGGCGACGTCATCACGCTGGACGGCACCACGGGTGAAGTCATCAACGGCGCGGTCGCGTTGAAAGACGCCGAACTGACCGGCGATTTCGGCGTGTTCATGGGCTGGGCCGACGAAGTCCGTAAATTGCAAGTTCGCACGAACGCGGATACGCCGCGCGACGCGAAAAAAGCGGTTGAATTCGGTGCGGAAGGCATCGGCTTGTGCCGTACGGAACATATGTTCTTCGATCCGATGCGCATTAAACATATGCGTGAAATGATTCTGGCTGAAAACGAAGAAGCGCGCCGCGAAGCGTTGGCGAAACTTCTGCCGTATCAGCGCGAAGACTTCAAAGAACTGTTCGTCGCTTTGGACGGCAAGCACGTCACAATTCGCTTGCTGGATCCGCCTTTGCACGAATTCCTGCCGCAGAAAGAAGCCGATCAGGCTGAAATCGCGAAAGAAATCGGCACGACGCTGGAAGCCGTCAAGGCGCGCGTCAACCAGTTGCACGAAGCCAACCCGATGCTGGGCTTGCGCGGATGCCGCTTGGGTCTGACGTACCCCGAAATCACGGAAATGCAGGCGCAGGCGATCTTTGAAGCGGCTATCGAAGCCACGAAGATCATCGGCAAACAGGTCGAACCCGAAATCATGGTGCCGTTGGTAGACACCAAGAAAGAACTCGACATGGTGAAAGCGATCATCGTGAAAATGGCTGACGCCGTCATGGAAAAAGCGGGCAAGAAGTTCAATTACATGGTCGGTACCATGATTGAAATGCCGCGCGCCGCTTTGACCGCGGACAAAGTCGCCGAAACCGCTGAATTTTTCAGCTTCGGCACGAACGACTTGACGCAGACGACGCTGGGCATGAGCCGCGACGACGCGGGTTCCTTCCTGCCGAACTACGTCGCGAAAGGCATCTTTGCGAAAGATCCGTTCAAGTCCATCGACGAAGAAGGCGTCGGACAGTTGGTTCAGATGGCAGCCGACAAAGGCCGCAAGACGCGCCCGAACATCAAGTTGGGCATCTGCGGCGAACACGGCGGCGATCCTGCCACGATCGACTTCTGCCACCGCGTCGGTCTGACGTACGTTTCCTGCTCGCCCTTCCGCGTGCCTATCGCGCGCTTGGCGGCGGCGCAGGCGGCTGTCAGAAACGGCTAATCGCACTGCTTGAAAAAGACGCCCCGCAGGGAAACTTGCGGGGCGTTTTTGCACCCCGCCATTCCGCGCGCCCGAACCTCGCAAGATTGCGCCAAATTCGCCGATGCGATTTTGCATCCCGCCCCGCCCAAAGTGTGCGCGCGTGAAAAATCCGCATTAAACCGGACGAATGACAAAAAAGCCGGCAGAGTCCAAAACAGCGGGCGCGCGGCGGATAAACGGCTATAACCGTAGGTTGCCTTGTCTTTCGGGCGTTTTTTCCCTATATTTTTTGTTGAGGGGCGGATGTTCCGCCCGTTCGCAAATCATCCGCGTTTTAGGGCGCGGATATGTTTCGGGCGGCATTTGCAATCCATGCCGCCCGTTGTTTTTTGCCAAATTTCCGGATTTTAATGCACCGACGGCATTTTTTTGTGCTTCGGTTGCAAAACAATGATGAACACCGCCAGCAAAATCAGCACGATGCCGGTTAAAATGCGCGGCGTCATGCGCTCGCCGAAAACGAAAACGCCGATCAGAATCGCCGTCACGGGTTCCAGCGCGCCCAAAATCGCCGACAGCGTGGGACCGATCATCTTAATCGCAATCGTCATCGTTTCCAGCGAAACAATCGTCGGCAGAACGGCGGACAGCAGGACGCACCCGTACAAAAACGGCGTGTCGACGCGCTGCAATTTCGCCCCGAAGCCCAGATTGTAGGCGAACAGCAGCAAGCCGAACGCCATGACGTAAAACGTGACAAGCGAGTATTTCAGCCCTTTCAGCGCGGGGATTTTCTTGATCGCAATCATGTAAAAAGCGTAGGACAGCGCGGACAAAAGCACCAATCCGACGCCGTACAGATTCAGCGTCCGCCCGTTTTCGCCCTTGTAAAACAGCGCGATGCCCGCCGTCGTCAGCGCAATGGCGGCAAGCGTGCGCACGGACACTTTTTCGTGGAAAAACAGCGCCATAATCAGCGCGACGATAATCGGATAAACGAACAGAATCGTCGAAGCGATGCCCACGTCAATGTATTTGTAACTGGTGAACAGCGTCCACGACGAAACGGCGAAGCACAAACCGATCGGCAACAGGACGATAAGTTGCTTCAACGAGATTTTCAGCGGCGTTTTTTTGTAAAAGCGGACATACAGCCCGAACAAAATCAGCGCGATCGCGTAACGGTAAAACAAAACGGAATCGACGGTCAAGCCCGCCGCGTACAAGGGCAACGCGAACAGCGGATTCGTGCCGTACGCGCTTGTGCCGATCATGCCGAGCACCACGCCTTTTGTTTTCAATCTCATTGCCATCTCCGTAAAATAAAGAGCCGGAGCGAATTACTATGACCGAAAGTGCGATTTGTCAACAGGCAAAAGATTTTGTAAGGATATTTTTAACATTTCGTCGTATTTTTGAAAAAAAAACGGAGAACGCCATGTACACATTGATTGTCAACGATTTTTTGGATACGCAGGTCAACGGCATTTTCACCACGCAGTACATCGAGCAGACGGAAATGCTGTTAAAGCACAATTTAAGCGGCGCGCGCGTCAAGATTGTCAAAGAGCAGAACAGCGTGGCGACTTTTTTGTTTTCCATGACGAACGGCTGGCTGGAAATCCAGCGCGAAGACGTCAGCGGCGACGTGTCTTTCGTGCCGCTGATGCTGCCGAAAGCGGACGAGGAAGTCGAAGCGCTTGAATTTGAAAGCACGATTGAGGAATACCGGAAGTACAACGGCTTGCGGTACTTGAAAAATCTGGCGATTCTGCTGGGCGAAGACCCCGCCAATCTGGACGAAGTCGTCTACGAAATCCAAAACGACGAAACACAGGAATAAGCCGTTTTCAAAGCCAAAAAAGAGAAACCCCGCGAAATTGCGGGGTTTTTCAATGGCATAAGAAACGGTCAGATGTCCAAATTGACCACGTTCAGCGCGTTTTCCTGAATGAAGTCGCGGCGCGGTTCCACAACGTCGCCCATCAGCATTGAAAACACGCCTTCCGCCTGATCGAAATGTTCGATTTTGACTTGAAGCAGGGAGCGCGCGTTCGGGTCAAGCGTCGTTTCCCACAACTGTTCGGGGTTCATTTCGCCCAGCCCCTTGTAGCGCTGCAAAGAAATGCCCTTGCGTCCGACTTTGGAAATGACATCCTGCAAGCCCGCGGGTCCGTTCAGTTTGAATTCGCCGTCTTTGGATTTGAAAACGGCGGTTTTGCAGTACGTTTCTTTTAAATCGGCGGCAAATTCGTTCAATTTCATCGCTTCGCCGCTGGACAGCAGATTGACGTCCAAAACGTGCGTTTCGGTCACGCCGCGCAGAGTTCTGGTGAACGTGAATTGCGCGTTTTCGTAAACTCCCCGCCAGCCGCGTTCGTATTCGGGTTCGATTTCGTCCAAGCGCGCGACCGCCTGCGCCAAAGCCGCTTTCGCCTTGTCCGCGTTGTCGTACACTTCCTTGTCGAACAGACCGAAAATCGCCGCCTGTTCAATGATTTTCGCCGGCACTTGACGCGACAGCGCGGAAATCAGAGAGGAGCAGTTTTTCGCCTCCTCCGCCAGATGCGACAACTGAATTCCGCCGATCTGCACGCCGTCGTAGCGGCACAAAATCGAATCCTGCGTCGCGATGGAAATCAGATATTCCTCCAACGAGCGTTCGTCTTTCAGGTAAATGTCCGAATTGCCTTTTTTCGCGCGATACAAAGGCGGTTGCGCAATGTAGATGTAGCCGCGCTCGATCAGTTCGGGCATTTGACGGAAGAAGAACGTCAGCAGCAGCGTGCGGATGTGCGCGCCGTCGACGTCAGCATCGGTCATGATGATGATTTTGTGGTAGCGGCATTTGTCGGCGTTGAAGTCGTCGCGCCCGATGCCCGTGCCGAACGCCGTGACCATCGTGCCGATTTCGGCGGAATTCAGCATACGGTCGAAACGCGCGCGCTCGACGTTCAAAATTTTGCCCCTCAAAGGCAGAATCGCCTGATTCGCGCGGTTGCGTCCCTGTTTTGCGGAACCGCCCGCGGAGTCCCCTTCCACGATGAAAATTTCGGAATTGACCGGATCGCGTTCGGAGCAGTCCGCCAACTTGCCGGGGAGCGACGCCATGTCCAGCACACCCTTGCGGCGCGTCAAATCGCGCGCTTTGCGGGCGGCTTCGCGCGCGGCGGCGGCTTCCACGACCTTGCCGATGATGCCTTTGGCTTCCGCGGGGTGTTCGCCCAGCCATTTTTCCAGTTTTTCGCCCACGATGCCCTCGACGACGGGACGGACTTCGGACGACACGAGTTTGTCTTTCGTTTGCGACGAAAACTTCGGGTCGGGCACTTTGACGGACAAAACGCAGGTCAGCCCCTCGCGCATATCTTCGCCCGCCAGTTCGACTTTTTCCTTTTTCAGCAGGCCCGTCTGCGCCGCGTAGTTGTTGATCGTGCGGGTCAGCGCCGCGCGGAAGCCCGCCAAGTGCGTGCCGCCGTCGCGCTGGGCGATGTTGTTCGTAAAGCACAGCGTCGTTTCGTGGTATCCGTCCGTCCATTCCATCGCCAAATCGACGGTGATGCCGTTCTTTTCGCCGCGCATCGTGAACGGAGTCTGCGTAATCGTGTTTTTCGATTTGTCGATGAAGCGCACGAATTCCTCAATGCCGCCCGTGTAGCAGAATTCGACTTCCTGCGGGTTCTGGATACGCGCGTCTTTCAGCACCAGATGCACGCCCGAATTCAAAAACGCCAGTTCGCGCATACGGTGTTCCAGCGTGTTGAAATCGAATTCCGTCCGCGTGAACGTTTCGGCAGACGGCATGAACGTCACTTCCGTACCCGTCTGACCGTCGGGCGCGTCGCCGACGACTTTCAGCGGAGCGACGGGAACGCCGTGCTTGAACTGCATATAGTGTTCCTTGCCGTTGCGCCAGATGCGCAGATCCAAACGCGAGGACAAAGCGTTGACGACGGACACGCCGACGCCGTGCAGACCGCCGGAAATCTTGTACGAATTCTGGTCGAATTTGCCGCCCGCGTGCAGTTCGGTCATAATGACTTCGGCGGCGGAAACGCCTTCCTCCTTGTGCATATCGGTCGGAATGCCGCGCCCGTTGTCGCGCACGGTGACGGAACCGTCGGGATTGATGGTCACGACGGTGCGCGTGCAGTATCCCGCCAAAGCCTCGTCAATGGCGTTGTCCAGCACTTCGTACACCATGTGGTGCAGCCCCGTGCCGTCGTCCGTGTCCCCGATGTACATTCCGGGGCGTTTGCGCACGGCGTCCAAGCCTTTCAGAACTTTAATGGATTCGGCATTATATTCGTTTTGTTGTTCGGTCATGATGTCCTCTTGCTACGACGCCTCCGCACTGATAAACGGTTCGGCGTTAAAAAAATCTTCAACGGGGCAGAAATGCGCCGCGTCTTTCAGAACGGAAAAAGACTCCGCCCGCGTGCCCGTCAGCCAGATTTGCGTGTCGGGCGTTTTTAAATAATTGAAAAAGCGGTTGCGGCGGTCTTCGTCCAAATGCGCGCCCGCTTCGTCCAAAAGCAGCATGGGCAGAACGCCCGCGTGCTTTGCGACGGCTTTCAGATGCGCCAGCAAAATGGTAATCAGCAACGCTTTTTGCTCGCCCGTCGAACACAGCGCGGCGGGCATATTCTTGTCAACGTTTTCGACGATTAAATCCGACAAATGCGGCGCAAAACGCAAAGAATCGCCGTTTTCGCGCGCTTTGGCGAACAAACGGCGCAAACCGTCCTCGTCAACGCTCTGCGTCAGCGACACGGCGGCGCGCGGAAAGCCGTCGACGTCCGAATTCAACTGCGCGTTCAGCAAATCCAGCACCCGTTCGCGCGCGGCGAAAATCAACGCCCCGCTGCGCGCCATTGTCGATTCCAGCGCTTTCAGCCATTCGGCGTCGTTCGAGCCGTCCTGCCGCAATTTGTTGTATTGGCGCAAAGCGTTCGCGTACGTCGTGCAATGCGCCGCGTGCCGCGCGTCGAAGCAATGGCACAAACGGTCGAAAAAGCGGCGGCGGGAAGACGCTTCCGCGCAAAACAGCCTGTCCATCGAAGGAGTCAACCACACCATCGGGGTCAAAGCCGCCAGTTCCGCCTGATTTTTACATTCTTCGCCGTCGATGCGCACGCGTCTGCGGCGTTCCGTCGCGTCTTTCGCCGTTTTGCCCGTGCCGATTGCGAACGTTTCCGCACCTTTGGCGATAATCGCGCTGACGCTCCACAAAGCGTCGGGATTGCCGCGCGCCGCCACATCGTCCAGTTTGACGTTGCGCAAGCCGCGCCCCGCCGTCAGAAAGGAAACCGCTTCCAAAAGATTTGTTTTGCCGCACCCGTTCGCGCCGTGCAGAACGACGCAGTTTTTATCGGCGGGCAAATGCAGTTCCAGCGACGCGTAATTGCGGAAATTCGACACGACAAGCCGCTTCACCCGCACGCCCGAAAGAACGGACGCGGCGGATTTTTCACAAACGGAGCCGTTCGCCGAACGCTCCAACATCAGGCGGCTTGCAGTAAAAATGGTCTTACACTCGCATCGGCATTAAAACAAACAGCACGTTCGCGTCGGACAAATCCGTCAGCACGGTCGGCGAATTGGAATCCAGCATCGCGATTTGCACCAAACCGCCCTTAATTTGTCCCAAAACGTCCAACAGATAGCGGTAGTTGAACCCGATGTCGACATTGTCGCCGTCGTACTTGACTTCGATTTCGTCTTCCGCGCTGCTTTTTTCGTTTTCATTTTCGGCGGAAGTCGCGGACACGACGATTTTGTTTTTGGAAATGCTCAATTTCACGGCGCGCGATTTTTCCGAAACGACGGCGACGCGGTCGACCGCCGCCATTAAAACGGGAGCCTCGACTTCCAAGCATTTGTCGTTTTCCTGCGGAATGACGCGTTCGTAATCGGGATACGTGCCTTCGATCAACAGCGACGTCAGAACCAAATCGCCCAAAGCGAAACGGATTTTGTAGTTCGACAGCGCGATTTGCACGTCGCCGGATTCTTCCGCCAGCAACTTGCCCAATTCACCGATCGCCTTGCGCGGCACGATAATGCCCGCCATGCCCTCCGCGCCCTGCGGCAAAACGGTGTCGGCGTACGCCAAGCGGTGACCGTCCGTCGCGACCGCGCGCAAGACTTTTTCATCTTTCGCCGTCGCTTCGTGCAGATAAATCCCGTTCAGGTAATAGCGCGTTTCTTCGGTCGACACGGCGAACGACGTGCGTTCGATCAAATCTTTCAGCGTCTGCGCCGTCAGCGTGAACTTCGTCGGCATATCGCCCTCGGCAATCGAAGGAAAGTCCTCGCCCGCCATGGTCGGCAGAGCGAATTTGGAACGTCCCGAAACAATGTTGATTTGTTCCTTTTCCGCGTTCATCGTGAAAGCGATTTGCGCCCCTTCCGGCAATTTGCGGATGATTTCATACAGTTTGTGCGCCGGCGCGGTGATCGAGCCTTTTTCCTCGACGTCGGCGGGCGTGTTTTCGCAAATTTCCAATTCGTTGTCGGTGGCGAACAGCGTGATGCGTCCGTCGTCGGCGTTGATTTTCACGTTGGACAGCAACGGGTTCGTGTGACGGCGTTCGACAACGTTTTGAATATGGGAAAGCGCTTTGGACAAAGCGGAGCGTTCAATGGTAAATTTCATGGTTTTTCACTTCGATTCAACATTAAAAATTAAACTGGTCAAGTATACCATAAAAGGCGTTTTGCGAAAGAAAAAAATGCAAAAAACGGCGTGAAAAAAAGTGCCTGAATCCCGCCGTTTTTCACGAGTCGTTTTTAAAGCGCGGGCAAATGCGGAAATTAAACGTAGGACAGGGCGCGGCGCAGGGAATTGACTTCGTCGGCGAACAGGGAATCCTGCGCCATCATGTCCTCGACGGTTTTGACCGCGTGGATGACCGTCGTGTGATCGCGGTCGAATTTGCGCCCGATTTCCGGCAAAGACGCGGTCGTCAGATTTTTCGCCAGATACATGGCGATTTGGCGCGGGCGGGCAATCGGACGCTCGCGGCGTTTGGACAGGATATCCGCCGTGCGAATGTTGTATTTGTCGGCGACTTTGTGCTGAATTTCCTCTATCGTAACGCGGCGTTCCAGAACGTTCAGCAAATCTTTCAGAATAAAGCGCGTTTTTTCAAGCGTTACCTGCCCGCCGATCAACTGGACGTTGGCGACGACGCGGTGCAGAGCCCCCTCCAATTCGCGCACGCTGGTCGTCAGTTTTTCCGCCAGAAATTCAATCACGTCCTGCGGCACGGGCACGCCGAGCATCTGCGCTTTGCTTTCCAAAATGGACAGGCGCAGTTCGTACGTCGTCGGATGAATGTCCGCGACCAGACCGGACGCCAGACGGGTTTTCAGCCGGTCGTCGATTCTGTCCAGATTGACGGGAGCCTTGTCCGCCGACAGAATGATTTGCGCGCCGTGTTCGATCAAAGCGTTGAACGTGTGGAAAAATTCTTCCTGCGTGCCGTTTTTGCCGATCAGGAACTGCACGTCGTCCAGCATCAGCACGTCGACGGAGCGCAGGCTGTCCTTGAAATTGTCGATGTTTTGCGATTTCAGCGCGCGCACGAAATGATACTGAAACTTGTCCGACGACATATAGATAACCTTGCGCGACGGGTCGTTTTTGCGAATGTGCCACGCAATCGCGTGCATCAGGTGGGTTTTGCCCATGCCGACGCTGGAATACAAAAACAGCGGATTGAACGTGACGAAGCGCGACGACGCCATGCTCTGCGCGGCGGCGTAGGCGAATTCGTTGGGCTTGCCGACGATGAAATTTTCAAACGTGAAGCGCGGGTCGAGTTCCGTCGAATACGAATCGACAAGCGGGGCGGATTGCGTCAAAACCGCCGTTTGCGCCGATGACGTTTCGGGCGCGGCGGAAGATGTTTCGGGCTTGGCGGCGGCGATCGACGGCGTTCCGACGCGGTAGTCGAAATTGCGCACGGCGGGATTTACTTTGCGAAAGCAATCGGCGATGTCGTCGGCGTAATTGCGGGTGATCCAATCGCGCAAAAAACGCGTCGGCAGGTACAGGGACAAAACGCCGTCGTCGGACAGGTCTCCCGCGCAAACGGGTTCCAGCCAACTTTTAAAGACGTCTTCGCCCAAGCGTTCCGTCAGCAAGCGGGAGGCTTCCCGCCATTGTTCCTGCATGTCTTGCGATGTCATTTTGAATCGACCTAATCTTTCGATGTGCCTTTTTCGGCAAAAGGGATACTAACAGCTCGCGCGATAAAGGCAAGAGTTCAGCCGGATGAAAAAAAAATTAAAATTCTTGACTCAACATCTTGTGGCGAATCGAAAAGTTATCCACAAGAGAACAAGCCGGACGGCAAGCCTTTTTATCCAAACGGGCGAGCGCGGCGCGCTTTACCGGAAACGACTCCTTGCAAAATCACTTTTTCGGCGCGGCGGCTTTTTTCTTCGCGCCCTGTTTGGACGACGCGGGGCGCGCGGACGGCGTTTTCTTTTTCGCGTTCTTTTTCGCGGAAGATTGCGCCGGCTTCACCGTCCGTTTTTGAGCGGGAGCGTTGACCGTCTGTTTGGCGGACGTTTTGGCGGCGGAAGCGGCGGATTTCGCGGCGGGCGCGGTTTTCGGAGCGGTTTTCGGAGAGGTCGGCACGGCGTCCGTTTTTTCCTGCGGCGCGGGCGTTTGAGCACTCGCTTTCAAACCGGTCGCGGTCGGCGTCCCCTGCTTTTGCGCGGCTTTCGGCGCGGATTGCGGAGTAGCAGACGGCTGGGCGGATTTGTCGTCAGGCGCGCGCTCCGCCAGCGTTTCTTCAACGGACAGCAGATTTTCCTCCGACTGTTCGACAAGGTCGGATTGCGTCACGGCGGGCGCGGCGACGGGAGTCTGCACCGTTCCGGCTACTTTTTGCCTCGCCGCCCGTTTCGCCGCCAGAGCCGCCTGTCTTTTCTGGCGTTTTTTGCGTTTCCAAGCGGCGATGTTCGCGCGATGCTCGTCAAACGTGCGGGCGAACGCGTGACCGCCCGTGCCGTCCGCCACGAAATACAGTTCTTTCGTTTCGGCGGGGTTCAGCGCGGCGGCGATGGATTCGCGCCCCGGATTGCAAATCGGCGCGGGGGGAAGCCCCTTGCGCGTGTAGGTGTTGAACGGGTGGTCTTTTTTCAAATCGGCGAACGTCAGCGGGCGTTTGAGTTCCATCGTGCCGTTCGTGACGGCGTAAATGACGGTCGGGTCGGTTTGCAGGCGCATCCCCTTTTTCAAGCGGTTGACGAACACGCCGGCGATGCGCGCCCTTTCGGACGGCACGGACGTTTCCTTTTCGACAATGGAAGCCATGGTCAGCGCTTCTTCAACCGTCGTGTACGGCAGGTCGGGATTGCGGTTTTCCCACAATTCGTCAATCGTTTTTTGCATGGCGTCTTTCATGCGCTGATACACGACGCGGCGCGGCGAGCCGTAGGCGAACACATACGTTTCGGGAAGCAAAGCCCCGTTCGGCGCGACCGGTTCGCCGATATCGCCGAACAAAGCCGCCGTGCTCATCAGCATATCGACGACCTGCGCGCCGGTCAGTCCTTCGGGGATTGTCATGCGGCGCACGACCGTCTGCCCGCCGACCAGAATGTCCAAAATCAACTTCGGACTGGCGTGCGCGGGAATACGGTATTCGCCGGCTTTCAAATTCGTCGCTTCGCCCGTCAGCCTGCCCGCCAGTTTGAACACGGGAACGGAATTGATGTAGCCGTCCCGTTTCAACTTGCGCGCGATCGTGTGCATCGAATCGCCTTTTTCGACCAGAATCAGCGACGATTCGGTCTTGTCGTTCTGCTCGTAAAGTTGGGAATACAGACTGTACACGCTGCCGCCCGTCAGACACAGCGCAACGAACAAAAGCACCTTGAAAACGAAAGAAAAGCGGCGGCGCGGCATGACTTTGATTCCCGAAAAACTACACGGCGCGGAAAATCAGCGACGCGTTCGTGCCGCCGAATCCGAACGAATTGGACATAACGGTTTTGACTTTGCGCTCCTGCGCTTCGTTCGCGACCAGATTCATGCCTGCCGCCTCGTCAATCGGGTCTTCCAGATTGATTGTCGGAGGCAGAACGCCCGTCTGAATCGCCTTGCAACAGAACACCGCCTCCATCGACCCCGCCGCGCCCAAAGCGTGACCCGTCGCGGATTTCGTGGACGACATCGCCAGTTTGTACGCGTGGTCGCCGAACGCGCGCCGAACCGCCAGCAATTCGGCGGCGTCGCCCGCGCCCGTCGATGTGCCGTGCGCGTTGATGTAGTCGATTTCCCGCGGCGCGATTCCCGCGTGTTTCATCGCCTGTTCGACGGCGTAAGCGGCGCCCGAACCGTCGGGACGCGGCGCGGTCATGTGGTGCGCGTCGCCCGACAAGCCGTAGCCGGCGACTTCGGCGTAAATCTTCGCCCCGCGCTTTTTGGCGTGTTCGTATTCTTCCAGAACGAGCGCGCCCGCGCCTTCCGCCATAATGAAGCCGTCATGCCCCTTGTCCCACGGGCGACAAGCCTTTTGCGGCGCGTCGTTGTAGTGCGTGGACAAGGCGCGCGCCTGACAGAATCCGGCGAAAGCGATCGGGCAGACCGCGTTTTCGGCGGAACCCGTCACCATAACGTCCGCGTCGCCCAAAGCAATCATGCGGTACGCGTCGCCGACGGCGTGCGTGCCGGTCGCGCAGGCGGTGACAACGGCGTGGTTGGGACCTCTGAACCCGTATTTGACGGAAATCTGCCCCGACAGCATATTGATAATCAGCGACGGAATCAGGAACGGGCTGACGCGGCGCGCGCCCTGCTCTTTCAGCAAAATCGTGTTTTCGGTGATTGTCTGCAATCCGCCGATGCCCGAACCGGTCAGCACGCCTGTGCGCAAAGCGTCCTCCTCGGTTTCGGCGACCCAGCCCGAATCTTTCAGAGCCTCGCTTGCCGCCGCCACGCCGTACACGATAAAATCGTCCATGCGGCGCAATTCTTTGGCGGGGAAAACGGTTTCGGGATTGAATTCGCCCTCGCCGTCGCCGCGGGGAATCTGTCCCGCGATTTTGGAAGAAAACTGCTCCGTATCGAATTTGGTGATTGCGGAAATGCCCGAAGCCCCCGAAATCAGCCTGTTCCAGACAAAATCCGTCCCGACGCCCAGTCCCGTCAGCACGCCCAAACCGGTCACAACAACTCTTCTCATGGCTCACCCCGTCGTCTTAACTTTCTTAAAAAAAACGCCGACTCCGAAACACGAAGTCGGCGCAAAAACTCTTTACTTTTTAAGAATTCTTTTCGATGAAATCAATCGCGTTCTGAACCGTCAGAATCTTTTCCGCGACGTCGTCGGGAATTTCGACGGAGAATTCTTCTTCGAAAGCCATGACCAGTTCGACGGTGTCAAGGCTGTCGGCACCCAAGTCGTCGATGAAGCTGGCGTCAGCCGTGACTTTGTCGGCTTCCACGCCCAAATGTTCAACAACGATTTTCTTTACGCGTTCGGCAATATCACTCATGTTTTTTCCTCTTTTGATATTAAGTCGCATCCTTGAAACCAAGACTGCGCACCAACGATTTTTGTTGTCTAGCATAAAAAAACGGCTTTGACTAGTCCTTTTGGACAATTTTTAACGAAAAAACCGTCTTCCCCGCGGATTTCCTTGATTTTTCAAGGTCAAACCATTGCCAGACCGCCGTTGACGTGAAGCGTCTGCCCCGTGATGTAGGACGCGTCTTCGCTTGCCAGAAAAGCGACCGCGCCCGCAATGTCCTGCGGCAAGCCCAGACGCTGCATCGGAATGCTTTTCGCCAGTTTTTCCTTGATTTCCTGCGGCAAAGCGTCCGTCATCGGCGTTTTGACAAAACCGGGAGCGACGCAGTTCGCCGTAATGCCGCGCGACGCGACTTCCGACGCCAAGCACTTCGTCATGGCGATCAAGCCCGCTTTCGACGCGGCGTAGTTCGCCTGACCCGCGTTGCCCATGACGCCGACGATCGACGACAGGGAAATAATGCGCCCGTAGCGGCGTTTCATCATCGGGCGGATGATCGCGCGCGTCAAACGGAACGCCGCCATCAGATTGACCTGCATCACGGCTTGAAAATCCTCGTCTTTCATGCGCATGAACAGGTTGTCTTTCGTAATGCCCGCGTTATTGAGCAGAATGTCGATTCCGCCCGCCTGCGCTTCGGCTTCCTGCGCCAAAGCGTCGATTTGCGCAGGGTCGTCCAGTGCCGCCGCTTTCGTCAGGACGCGTTCGCCGCCCAGAGCGTTTTTCAATTCTTCCAAGCGTTCTTCGTTGACGTCCGTCAAAAAGACCGTCGCGCCGTCCGCGTGCAGCCGTTCGGCGATTGCGCGTCCGATGCCGCCCGCCGCGCCCGTAATCAGCGCTTTTTTACCCGTAAAATCACTCATGAAACTTCCCCCTTAAATGCTTTTTAAAAATTCTTCGATTTCGGCGGGCGTGTTCGGCGCAACGCCCGTCATGACCGCGCTGTTGCGCTTGACCAGCCCTTTTAAGACCGCCCCCGCGCCCGCTTCGACGACGCGCTCCACCTGCCGACTTTCCATATACGCCATGATTTCGCGCCAGCGCACGCCTTTGACCATTTGCACGGACAGGGCTTCGCGAATCTGCACCGCGTCGACAGCGGGCAAAGCGAAAGCGTCCGTCAGCACGGGCAGCGTCGGGTCGTTAAACGCCGTTTCGCTTAAAACCGCGTTCATCTTGTCGCACGCCGTTTGCATCAGCGGGCTGTGAAAAGCCCCCGCGACGTTCAGTTTCAGCGCGCGTTTCGCGCCGCTTTCGGCGCACGCCCGCATCGCCTGTTCCAAAGCGTCCGTTTGTCCGCTGATGACGGTCTGGGCGGGCGCGTTGTCGTTCGCCACGACGCAGATTTCGCCCGTTTTTTCCTGCGATTCGGTGCAGATTTGCGCGATTTTTCCGGTATCGAGCCCGATAATCGCCGCCATGCCGCCGCCCGCGCTTTGCGCCACTTGCGCCATGAATTCCCCGCGCTTTTGAAGCAGTCTTGCGGTTGTCGGAATATCGAACACGCCGCTTGCGCACAAAGCCCCGTACTCGCCGAGCGAATGCCCCGCCGCGAACGAAAAGATCTCGGAGATTTTTTTGCCGGACAATTTTTCAATCGTCGCGACGGTCGCCATGGAACAGGCGAAAATGGCGGGCTGGGCGTTTTGCGTCGCGGTCAGTTCCGCTTCGTCCCCCTCGAACATCAGGCGGGACAAATGGCGGTTCAGCGCGTCGTCGATCTGCAAAAAAACGTCGCGCGCGCACTCGAACGCGTCGAACATCTCCCTGCCCATGCCGGAAAATTGCGCGCCCTGCCCCGAAAAAACAATCGCCTGTTTCATGAAAGCCCCCGAAAATAGTGTGCCGTTACGCATAATAAAGCCGTGTTAAGACGCTTTTGTCAAGCGCGCGTTATTTTTATGCTTGCCCGACAGACAGAAAAAAGTTAAATATGGTGACGGGAAGCCGACGCGGACGTTTTCGCCGCCAACCCGGTCAGGTTCGGAAGAAAGCAGCCGTAACGGATGAAGCGGGTCGCAGTTCGGTTTCCCTTTTTTATATTCATTGTCTGACGAACCCGATTGCCCATGACAGAAAACAACACGAAATATCGGGTGCTTGCCCGAAAATACCGTCCCGCCGTTTTTTCCGATTTAATCGGTCAGGACGTGCTTGTCCGCACGCTGAAAAACGCCATTGACACGGGGCGCGTCGCCCAAGCCTACATTTTGACGGGCATTCGCGGAGTCGGCAAAACGACCTCCGCCCGCATCATCGCCAAAGCGCTGAACTGCGTCGGCCCCGACGGCAAAGGCGGCATGACCGCCGAACCGTGCGGCGTGTGCGAACATTGTCGGGCGATTGCGGCGGGCACGCACATCGACGTCATGGAAATCGACGCGGCGTCGAACACGGGCGTCGCCAACGTGCGCGAAATCATCGACGCGACGCGCTATTCGCCGACGTCCGCGCGCTTTAAAATCTACATCATCGACGAAGTGCATATGTTGAGCAACGCGGCGTTCAACGCGCTGTTGAAAACGCTGGAAGAACCGCCCGAATCGGTGAAATTTATCTTTGCGACGACGGAAATCCGCAAAGTGCCGGCGACGATTCTGTCGCGTTGCCAGCGGTTTGATTTGCGCCGCATCGAACCCGAACTGCTTGTGTCGCACTTTAAAAACATTCTGCAAAAGGAAAATCTGACCGCCGAAGACGACGCTTTGCGCCTGATTGCGAAAGCGGCGGACGGCTCGGTGCGCGACGGCTTGTCCCTGCTGGATCAGGCAATCGCACATTCCGGCGGCGTCATCGAAACGGATTTCGTGCGCTCGATGATCGGGCTGGCGGACAAAACCGCGCTGCTGACCCTGTACGCCGATTTGACGGCGGGAAAAATTCAACAGGTGCTGGATTTGTTTGAACGGCAGTACGCCTTGGGCGCGGATCCCGTCGTGCTGATTCAAGATTTGCTTGACCTGACGCACTTTTTAACGCGCGTGAAAATCACGCCGTCGCTGGCGGACGAAACCGTCATGGGCGCGGACGAACGCGCGAAATGCAAGGAAATGGCGGCGGCATTCTCCATGCCGCTTCTGGCGCGCTTCTGGCAGATGCTGTTAAAGGGCTTGCAGGAAACGGCAAACGCGCCGTCCGAAAAACAGGCGGCGGAAATGCTTTTGATTCGTCTGGCGTATATGGCGGATTTGCCGTCGCCGCAGGATTTGTACGAAAAAATCGCGCGCGGTCAAACGTCGGGCGCGCCGAGTCCCGCGCCGCAGCCGCACGCCGCTTCTTTCGCGCCGTCTTACACCCCCGCGCCGAACGCGGTTTACACGGGCAACGTCGCCCCCGTCGCCATTCCGACTCCCGCGCCGAACGACGCGCGCCCCGTGTTCACGTCTTTGGCTTCCGTCGTCGAATATGCGATGAAGCGCGATCCCTTATTCGCGTTCCACCTGAAAACGTACGTCAGCGTCAACCGCTTCGAGCAGGGAAAAATCGAATTTTATCCGCTGGAAAACGCGCCGAAATCCTTGGCGGCGGACATTCAGCGACACCTGACCGAATGGACGGGGAGAAACTGGCTTGTCGCGGTGTCGTCGCAAAAAACGGGATTGACGTTGCAGGAACAGGCGGACAGACGTATTCAGAACGTCAAAACGCGTTTTGAATCGCATCCGCTGACGGCGAAAATTTTGCAGATGTTCCCGAACACAAGCATTGAAAGCGTGCGCCTGATTGACAAAAACGCGGACGACGCGGACGAGTTTTTGACCGACGCGGAAACGGAGAGCGCGGAATGAAAAACCTGTCCGATTTGATGGCGAAAGCGCACGAAGCGCAGGAACGCATTAAAAAGATGCAGGAAAAAATCGACCGCGTCGAAGTCGAAGGCGAATCCGGCGGCGGCATGGTGAAAATCGTGCTGACGTGCAAAGGCGACGCGAAGAAAGTCACGCTGGACGAATCGCTTTTAAACGCGTCGGAAAAGGTCGTTTTGGAAGATTTGCTGGTCGCCGCGTTCAACGACGCGAAAAGCAAGGCGGCGGATTTTTATGTCAAAGAACTCGATTCGGTCAAAGAATCGCTGAAATTGCCGTTTTAAAGGAAATCAATGACGCAAGATGCCGTTTTGGACGCTTTAATCCGCCAATTTTCCCGCCTCCCAGGTCTTGGGGCGCGGTCGGCGCGCCGCGCGGTGCTGTATCTGCTGAAAAACAAGGAAAGCCTGATGCCGCCTTTGATGCAGGCGATGTCGGACGTGTACGAAAACGTCCGCCCGTGCGAAATTTGCGGCAATCTGGACACGCAGTCGCCCTGCCGCCTGTGTTGCGACGCGAAGCGCGATTCCGGCACAATCTGCGTCGTGCGCGACGTGGCGGATTTGTGGGCGTTGGAACGCTCGAACGCGTTTCGCGGCAAATATCACGTTTTGGGCGGGCTTTTGTCTGCTTTGGACGGCGTGACGCCGCAGGATTTGGGCATTGACAGACTGGAACGCCGCCTGCAAACCGAATCGGTGTCCGAATTGATTTTCGCCCTGCCCGCGACAATGGAGGGGCAGACGACCGTGCTGTACATCAGCGAAAAGTTAAAAGACACGGGCGTGAAAGTGTCGTCTTTGGCGCAAGGGATTCCGTTGGGCGCGGAGTTGGATTATCTGGACGACGGCACCATTCAAACCGCGCTGTCCGGACGGCGTTTTTATTGAAAAATCAAAGCGTTGAAACAAAAAGGCGGAAGATTTCCCTCCGCCTTTGATTTTATTCGCGGCAAACGGCAAGCCCCCTTTGCCTTTGATTCGCAAAGGGTTTGCCCCGCCGTTCAACTCACCATTGCCCTTTGTGGATGCGTTCTTTGACGAACCTGTCCGCGACGGGCAAAGCGTCCGCCGGATAGCCGCCGACAAGCATGGCGGCGACGGGCACGTCCGCGGGAATGTTGAAGATGCCGCGCAAAGCCTGTTCGCGATCTTCTTTCGGATAAGTGCCGATCCACACGCCGCCCGCGCCTTTCGCGTGGCAGGCAAGCAGCATATTTTCCATGGCGGCGGAGCAATCCTGAATCCAGTAGTCAGGCGACGTCAGACGTTTCGGATCGACGCACAGGACGATGACAAACGAAGCGTCTTTCGCCATGCGCGCGGTCGGCATCGCTTCGGACACCGCCTGCAAATGCTCCTTGTCGTCGGCGACGACGAACTCCCACGCCTGCTGATTGCGGGCGGAGGGGGCGAACATCCCCGCTTTGACGATGTCTTCAACGTCCTGCGCTGGCACTTTTTCATCGCGGTATTTTCTGACGCTCCGGCGCGTCAGTAGCCCTTCCATCAATTCCATGTTCATACCTCCTGTTTTTTTCAAAAAATTTTCCGTCCGGCGCGCGAAACAGTCAAGCATAAAAATTATGCGAGATTGCCCTTTTAAGATTTTTCAAAAGATGATACAACAATCGGAGTATCTGTTCGGCGGAGAAAAACATTGTCTTGGTTCGGCGAGTACATTCATTTTGCGCTTTCCCTGTTGGCGATTTGCACCCCGCAGTCCGCCATCCCCATTTTCATGGCGATGACGAAAGGCATGGGGCACAAGGAAAAAACGAACGTTGCGAAACAGGCGATGCTCACCATTTTCTTCGCACTGACCATTTCGTCGTTTTTCGGGGCGCAAATTCTGAACGTCTTCGGCATTTCGCTCGACTCGTTCCGCTTCATCGGCGGCATCATGCTGATGAATCTGGCTCTGTCGATGTTGCGCGCGCAGGAAGACCGCCACACCGAAGACGAAACGCAGGAAGCGTCCGAACGCGCGTCCATGGGCATCGTGCCGCTCGGATTGCCGATCATCGCGGGACCGGGGGCGATCAGCACGGTCATCATCGCGGCGCAGACGAATCCGTCGCTGATGCACATGAGCGTCGTCGTCAGCAGTATCGCGACCGTCGCCGGAATTTGTTGCGCGTGCCTGATTTTCTCGGAAAAACTGGGGGCTTTGCTGGGGCAGACGGGGCTGAACATCATGACCCGCGTCTTCGGTATGCTGGTCGGCGCGCTGTCCATTGAATTCATGTACAAATCCTTGGCGCAGATGTTCCCCGCGTGGACAAGCGTTCTGGGCGCGTAAATCCGAATCGCCGGATTTTCCTTTTTTGCGCGATTTTCCTTTTTGCCGCACGATTTTTTCATGCCGTTCCGCCGGCGCAAAGTCATTTCCCGCCGCTGTTTTCAAGTGCCGCCCCGCAACGCCGCAAAAACGCGCACAAGGGCGGGCTTTTTATTTTTTCGCGTGCGGATGCGCGTGCGCGTACACGTTCATCATCGACGAATCGTCCACGCCCGTGTAGCGTTGCGTCGTGGAAAGCGACTCGTGTCCCAACAATTCCTGAATGGTGCGCAAATCGCCGCCCTCGCTTAACAGATGCGTGGCGAAACTGTGGCGCAAGGCGTGCGGCGTCGCCGTGTCCGGCAATCCGATTTCCTTGCGCAAATTGCGGATTTCCCTTTGCATCACGCCGGCGTTGACGCGCTCGCCTCTGGCGCCGATGAACAAAGGCGTTTCCTTGCCCGCGCCGTCCGGACGCGCCGCCAGATACGCGTCAATGACGTCGCGCACGAACGGCAGGACGGGAACGACGCGCTCTTTTCTGCCTTTGCCGAAAACGACCATCATGTCGGCTTTGGGGCGGTCTTTGACGTCCAAAGCCAACGCTTCGCCGATACGCAAGCCGCACCCGTACAGCAACACGACAAAAGCGCGGTCGCGCAACGCCAGCCAGTTTTCTTTCTGGTGGCATCCCGCCGTTTTAATCAAATCGAACGCTTGGGCGCGGGAGATCGGATGCGGCAAAGACTTCGGCACGCTCGGCGAACGCACGACGGCAAGCGCGGGATTGGTCAGCACGGCGCGGGATTCCAGAAATTTAAAAAAATTGCGCAAAGTCGACAATTCGCGCGCCAGCGACGTGCGGGACACTTCCTTTGCCACGCGGCTTGACAAAAAAGCGCGGAAATCCGTGACTTTCAGTTCTTTCAGCATGGTTAAATCGGGCGTTTGGGCGCGGTATTGGTTCAAAAAAGACAGAAAAGCGGACAAATCGCGGCTGTACGCGGCGACGGTGTGTCCCGAAAAACGCTTTTCGGAACGCAAAAAAGTCTGCCATTCGTCAATCTGCCGCGACAGTGCGCCGTCGGCGCAGAAATAAACGCAAAAAGACGGATTGTCGTTAAAGTGAACCATGAACGCCCCATAAAAAAATCCGAGAACTCTCGCTCTCGGATTCTAAACTTAAAAGTTTAAAAATTACAGAATCGACTGACCCGTTTTCGCCCAGTCTTCCGCAAATTTTTTCAAACCCGCGTCGGTCAGGGGATGATGATACAACTGACGGATCACTTTCGGAGGAGCCGTAATCACGTCGGCGCCGCAGCGACCCGCGTTGATGATGTGTTCGGGCGAACGCACGGAAGCGACCAGCACCTGCGTTTTGAAGTTTTCATAGTTGTTGAAGATGTCGACGATGTCGTAGATCAACTGCATGCCGTTGACGCCCAAATCGTCCAAACGGCCGACGAACGGGGAAACGAACGTCGCGCCCGCTTTCGCCGCCAGAATCGCCTGACCGCAGGTGAAGCACAGCGTCACGTTGACCATCGTGCCTTCGGAAGACAACGCTTTGCAGACTTTCAAACCGTCGGGGGTCAAGGGGACTTTAATCGTCACGTTGCGCGCGATTTTGCGCAGAACGTCGGCTTCTTTCATCATGGTTTCGTAATCCAAAGCGGTGACTTCGGCGGAAACGGGACCGGAAACGACTTTGCAGATTTCCTCGATCAGTTCTTTGAAGTTCATGCCCTGTTTGGCGGCCAAAGACGGATTGGTGGTCACGCCGTCAACCATGCCTGTTGTCGCGAAATCCTTAATTTCAGCCAAATCGGCGGTATCAATAAAAAATTTCATTTTTTTCTCTCTGTAAAGTTAGTAGATTAACCTGATAGAAAAGAGTAAGGAAATGTCGAACGAAAATCAACAAAATAAACGATTGGTGAGAATTTTACCGCCCCTGCCGTTCGGCGAGGCGTTCACTTACGCGTGGAATTTTGCGGATTTTCCCCAGGAACGCGCGCTTGTCTCCGTGCCGTTCGGCAGACAGACGCTGTGCGGAGTCGTCCGGCAGACACGGGACGTGGACGCGAACGGACTCGACGAATCAAAAATAAAGCCCGTCCTGTCGCGTTTCGATTTGCCGCCGCTTCCCGATTCCTTGACGAAATTCGTCGATTGGGTGGCGGGCTACACGCTGTTTCCGAAAGGTTCGGTGCTGAAATTGTGCCTGACAAGCGACGATTTGCTTAAAGGCAGGGAAACGGCGGGATATGTTTTGAATCTGCCGCCGCCCGAGTCGATGCGTTTGACGGCGGCGCGGCAAAAAGTGCTGTCCCTGCGTTTCGACAAACCGCAAACGCTCGGCGAAATCGCGGCGCAGGCGGGCGTTTCCTCCGCCGTCGTGAGCGAATTGGCGAAAGCGGGCGTTCTGCTTAAACAAAAATGCGCCCCCGCAAGCGCGCCGTTCGCGTACGATTTTCACGGCGCGTCGCTTTCCGAAGAACAGACGCAAGCCGCAAACGTTTTGAAAAACGCCGTCGGCAAAGGCTTTCGCCCCTATCTTCTGCACGGCGTGACGGGTTCGGGTAAAACGGAAGTGTATTTTCAGGCAATCGCGCAGGCGTTGAAAGAAAACAGGCAAGTCCTTGTCCTGCTTCCAGAAATCGGGCTGACGGCGCAATGGGTGGACAGGTTTGAAAAGCGGTTTGGCGCGAAACCGGCGCTCTGGCACTCCGATTTGACTCCGGCGACGCGGCGCGACACATGGCAGGGCGTGCTGAAAAACGAAATTAAAATCGTCGCTGGGGCGCGCTCCGCGCTGTTTCTGCCGTTTTCGGATTTGGGACTGATTATCGTCGACGAAGAACACGACTCGTCCTACAAGCAAGAGGAGGGAGTCACCTACCACGCGCGCAACATGGCGGTCGTGCGGGCGAAAATCGAAAACATTCCCGTCGTGCTGTCGTCCGCCACGCCGTCTTTGGAAACGCTGGTCAACGCGGCGAACGGACGCTATGAAAAACTGGTGCTGAAAAACCGCTACAACAACGCGGTTCTGCCCGACATCAAACTGATTGATATGCGGCAAAACCCGCCCGTCGATTTAAACGAAACCAAAAGTTTCCTGTCGCCCGTCCTTGTGGACGCCATGACGCAAAATCTTGAAAACGGCGAACAATCCCTGCTGTTTTTAAACCGTCGGGGCTATGCGCCTTTGGTGCTGTGCCGCGCGTGCGGTCACCGCTTTCAATGCCCGTATTGCGCCGCGTGGCTGGTCGAACACCGCACCGCCGGACGCCTGATTTGCCACCATTGCGGATACAGCGTGCGCAAGCCCGCCGCCTGCCCCGTGTGCGAAGAAAAAGACTCGCTGACCTCGTGCGGACCGGGGGCGGAACGCATTTTCGAAGAAGTCAAACTGCGCTTTGCCGACGCGTCGTCCCTGCTGATTACAAGCGATTCGGTCGCGTCGCCGAAAGCGTTTGAGGAAACTCTGCGGCAAATTGAAAGCAACGAGGCGAACATCATCGTCGCGACGCAGATGCTGGCGAAAGGATACCACTTTTCGCATTTGACGCTTGTCGGCATCGTCGACGCGGATTCGGGCTTGCAGGGCGGCGATTTGCGTGCAGGGGAAAGAACGTTCCAACTGCTTCAACAGGTGGCGGGGCGTTCGGGACGCGAAAGCAAAAAGGGACGCGTGCTGATGCAGACGTTCGCGCCCGACAACACGGTCATTCAAGCGCTCGCGTCGGACGATCCGGACGCTTTTTTGCAGGCGGAAAGACAGGCGCGCGAAGAATTGTCCATGCCTCCCTTTGGCAGAATGGCGGCGGTCGTCGTGTCCTCGCGCGACAACGCGCACGCGCAGGAAACGGCTTTCATGTTGGGGAAAACGGCGCCTTACGGCAAGAACATCCACGTTTACGGACCCGCGCCCGCGCCGCTGGCTCTGCTTCGCGGCAAATACAGATACCGCCTTTTACTGCAAACGGGGCTTGACGCCCCGCCCGTTCAAAATCTGTTGAGCGCGTGGCTGAAATCCGTCAAAACGCCGAACGACGTTCAAATCAAGGCGGATATCGACCCGTACAGTTTCTTTTAAATCACATCAGGCGTTTGATTTGCGCGTTGATGAAGTTGCACAGCCAGTCCAAATCGGCTTTGGACGCGCCGCGGCCGACGTGCGTGGTCTGCCCGTTCGCGCCGATGACCAGCGAATACTTGGAATCGTAGGAACTTTTCACGACTTTGACATATTCCAGTTCGTCGGGCTTGATCAGCATGCTGCCGAACGGCACGCCGAACCATTTGGAGCGCACACCAATGCCCTTTTTCGTCACGCGCACCTGTCTGCGCCGCGAAAACAGCGCCCCCGGCACCAGCACAAGCATGACCAACGCGAAAATCAAAAGCGCGACGGACGCTTCGCCCGACAAATGCAGATAGGACGACAGAATGACGGTCAGACCGGCAATCATAAAGAACGAAAACAGGCACAGCAAAGCGGCGAACAGCGTCAGCGCGCCGTCGCGCATACGCGGCGAAATCAGCGTGCCGTTTTCCTTTTCGGAAATGCGCATGGACGACGGGATTTTGTACAAATTCCGCTCGTTGACTTCGACAATGCCTTTTTTAATCAAATCCGGATGCGACGTCTGAATGTCTTCAAGCGGGACGTTGATGCATTCGTCGGCGGTGTAGAACAGCGCGGGCTTTTGCAGTTGCTTGGCGTAACGCACCCAGCGGTCGTTCACGCCCGTGCCGTCGAACGAAACGTACAGCGGAATGGTTTTGGATTCGTCGGGATGCTGCAAGTCGATGATATGTTGCGTTCTGGAAATCAGCCCGCACCACGTCAGCATGCGGGTTCTGTCGCGCACGCCCAGATATTCGGACAGCGGCGCGGATTTGCGCGCGTGCTTTTCAAACGGCTTTTTAATGACGATGGACACGACGCTGTTGCCGATGAGGAATTCGCGGCGCGAGAAAATCATAATCAGTCGCAGTAAAATCAGCAACCCTCCCAAAGCGACGAACAGCCACGACACCGAAAGCGGTTGCGCCTGCGACGCGTCGATCAGGTTCTTTTCCAAGAAAGAGGTTTCGGAAATCTGCCCGAAAAAGCGCGGAGCGACCCCCGCCGCGACCAAAAGCGCGCCCAAAAGCAAACCGCCGGCGATGCGCTTGGCGGAATACTTGTCGACCGCTTCCGCCGGACGATTTGACAAATCGAAAACGAACGACGTCGCCAGCGGCAGATACTGCCGCGTTTCATAATACAGTTCCGAAACGTCCGAAAACGCGTCGACGGATTCGGGCAACTCGTCGATTTCGCTGTTGTTTTCCTGTTCGTTCATGTCGAAAGACTCCGTAAAAGCAATTTTTTTTCTATTTATGGCAAATTCATCTTCCCTATGCAACAGCATTATACTATAAATTGAATAATTAAGGAGTTTTTTATGGAAAACGCGTTTACCGCCCCCGAAGGTCTTGTTTCGATGCTGTTCGGCATCGCCGGCGTGCTGTTCGCGTTGCGGTACCTGCACGGTCAATCCGAATCTCCGTCGGGGCTGACGCTGATATTTTCGGGTTTTGCGTGTGTTTTCTTAACGAAAATCCTGTTTCTGACGAACGCTATTTTAAGTTACGACAAGCAACTGTTTTTGGATTTGTCGCTGAATATGTGCGCGGCGATTTTGTTCGCGTGCGGCGGCTTGCGCTTCAAGGGCGTCAAAGCCGTGTCCAAATGGCTGACGGGAGGGCTGTGCCTCGGCGCGATCGTGTGGGCGTGGAACGTGCTTTTGGTCATGGGCGACGGCAATCTGTACGTCTTTTCCAAAATCGTGTCGCTGATTGCGGGCTACGGCGTGCTGGGCGCGTCGCTGTGGGGCAAGAAACTGCACAACGCCATCGGCTTCGTCATTACGGGGTGGGTGTGCGTTTTTCTGGCGGTTTACAATCTGCTGATTAACGTGTCTTGGGGCAAAAGCCTGTTTTCCCCGTCCTTTGAAACGTTCCTGTACATCGCGCTGATGTGCGGCTTGATTCTGATTTCAAACAACATTCTGGGACACACGTTCCACACGCTGAAAAAAGAAGTCAAGGAAAACAAGGAACGCCTGCGCCTGATGATTCAAATGTCGCCGTTCCCGATTATCATTTCGCGCCTGAAAGACGACCAGCTGATGCTGATCAACTCCAAAGCGGGCGATTTGCTGGGGCTGGACATCAAACACCCCGGCAGATTCAAAACCAGCGACTGCTTCGCCGACCCGTCGAACAGGAACGATTTGCTCGCGAAACTGGAAAAAAATCCCGTCATCGACGATTTTGAAATCCTCGCCAAACCCCGAAAGGGCGAACCGTTCTGGCTTCTGCTTTCGGCGCGCGTCATCGACTTTGAGCACGAAATCGCGCTTTACATGGCTTTCCAGAACATCACGGAACGCAAAAAGAAAGAATTGAAACTGTTTGATCAGGCGACGCGCGATCCGCTGACCAAATGCTACAACCGCCGCCAGTTCGACGAACTGTCCAAAAAGGAAGTGCAGCGCTACGAACGCTATCACCATCCGTTCTGCCTGTTCATGATTGACGCCGACCACTTCAAAAACGTCAACGACACGCACGGTCACGCCGTCGGCGATTTGGTGCTGATGAGCTTGGCGGACTGCCTGCGCCGCTCTTTGCGCGAAACGGATATCATCGCGCGCTTCGGCGGCGAGGAATTTGTCGTCCTGCTCCCCGAAACGTCGCTTGAAAACGCGCATCACGTCACGGAACGCCTGCGCATCCGCTTCTCGAAAATCGTCGTGAAGAACGAAACGGGCGGCGACGTGCGCTTTACGGTCAGCACGGGCTTGGTGTCGTCCGAAACAACGTCCAACATTGAAGAAATGTTGAAATTGTCCGACGAATGTCTGTACGTTGCGAAAGAAAACGGACGCAACCGCGTCATCGTCTACGGCGAAAACGGACCCGAAAAAGACCGCCCCGCGCCGACGGGCGAAGACATCGACAAAGTCAACGCCGAAGATTTGTATTATTTCTCGCCGAACAGTTCCATTTCGATAGCCGGAGCGTCCGGCGCGGCTGTCGGCGGCTCGCCGCTTGAAGCGGGAGTCGAGGAGCACGAAGAAACATCGGCGGTCGAACTGGACGACGACGATTACGAAGAACCCGAAATTCAGGGCGGCGGCACGCTTTCGTCGCTGTACGACGAAGACAATTCGGAAGACACGACCTACACGCCCGTAACCTTGTCGACGCTTCCGGAAACACAGCCCGCCGAATCGCCCGCGCCTGAAATGCCGGCAATGCCGCAAAGCGACGGCGAAGAACTTTATTACGATCCGTACGCCCTGCCTGACGACGCGCCCGCGACCGAAACGCAACCGGAAGAACAGGCGCAGGACGAAGCACCGGAACAAACGCCGGACGAAGCGGTTTATTACGACCCGTACGCCCTGCCGGAAGACGAACCGGCGGCTCAAATGCCGGAACAGGAACAGCCTGTCGAGGAAGCCGAAACGGAAACGCTTGAACCGGAAGAGGTTGAGTCCGAAACGGTTGAACAGGAAGCGTTGGAAGAATCCTTTGAACAGCCGGAAGACGAAGAACCCGTTGCGGAAGCGACCGAAGAAATGACGCCCGAACCGACGGCTGAACCGTACGCCGAAACGTACGAGGAAGAACCCGCCGAAGAAGAAACCGACGCGGAATCGCCGGAGATGTACACCGAACCTGCGTTAGAACCGGAAGTTGAGCCGGAACTCCCGCCTGACGTGCCGGAAACGGTCGAAGTCCCTGAACCGTACGCCGAGCCTGTGCTAGAACCGGAAGTTGAACCGGAACTCCCGCCCGAAATGCCGGAAGCGGTCGAAGACCCCGAAATGTACGCCGAACCCGCGTTAGAGCCGGAAGTCGAGCCGGAACTCCCGCCTGACGTGCCGGAAGCGGTCGAAGCCTCTG
>CAKQWA010000014.1 GCA_934277945.1 uncultured Alphaproteobacteria bacterium | reverse complement strand
ACCCGAACGCCCAACCGCAAGTCGATGAAAACGGCGGATACTGGTACACGGACGAGAACGGCGAGCAACAGTACTACGACCCGAACGCCCAACCGCAAGTCGATGAAAACGGCGGATACTGGTACACGGACGAAAACGGCGAACAGCAATACTACGACCCGAACGCCTACGCGCAGGAAGGCGAAGCCGATATCGCGGACGGCATGACATACGAAGCGGACGCGGGGCAGGAGGAATACGCACCGGAATATCCCGCCGAACCCGAAACGCCGTCCGAAGACGATTTTTCGGCGAACGATTTGTTTGACGCCGACGGCAATCCGCTGGACGAAGCCGCGCCGGAACAGATTGAACCTGTTGAAGAATCCGAACCCGTTGCGGAATATCCGCAGGAAGCCGTCGAACAGCCGGAAGATTGGACAAAAGAACAGACGGAAGCGTACGAAGAACCCGCGCCGGAAGAATTTACCGAAGCGGAGCCGCCGCAAGATGAAATCGCGGACGTTCCCGAAGAAGCGGCGACGCCCGAACCGGAAGAATTGCCGGAGGATCTGCCTGAAACGCCGCAGGACGACACGGCGGCGACGACGGCGGACGAAGAAGCGTATTATCCGGCGGACGAAACGCCGCAAGTCGACGAAAACGGCGGCTATTGGTATGTCGATGAAAACGGGGAACAGCAGTACTACGACCCGAACGCCCAACCGCAAGTCGATGAAAACGGCGGATACTGGTACGTTGACGAAAACGGGGAACAGCAATACTACGACCCGAACGCCCAGCCGCAAGTCGACGAAAACGGCGGATACTGGTACGTCGACGAAAACGGCGAACAACAATACTACGACCCGAACGCCTACGCGCAGGAAAGCGAAACCGATAACGCGGACGGCGTGACGGACGAAGCGGAAGCGGCGCAGGAAGAATATGCGCCCGAAACGCCCGCCCCCGAAACACCGCCCGAAGACGATTTTTCGGCAAACGATTTGTTTGCGCCGGAAGTCCCCGTTCCTGAAACGCCGCTTGAAGACGATTTTTCGGCGGACGATTTGTTTGACGCAAACGACAATCCGCCGGACGAACCCGCGCCCGAACAGGTTGAACCTGTTGCAGAACCCGAACCCGTTGCGGCGTACCCGCAGGAAGCCGGCGAACAGCCGGAAGATTTGACAAAAGGGCAAACGGACGTTTACGAAGAACCCGCTCCGAAAGAATTCGCCGAAGCGGAACCGCCGCAGGATGAAATTGCGGATGCTCCCGAAGAAGCGGCGACGCCCGAACCCGCTTTGCCCGTTGAGGACGCGGACGAGCCGCCTTTGCCGCCGCAAGAGGACGAAGAACCGCCGCTTCCGCCCGACGAGCCGGAAGAAACGCCCGCGCCGTTCGACATTTTCGCGTCCGAAGACGACGCTTCCGACAGCGAGCCGCCTTTGCCGCCCGAAAACGACGATGCGCCGTCCGCGCCGGAAGATTTCGCCGAAGCCGCGCAAGAACAGGGCGAGCCGGAAAAACCGGCGGAAGTTCAGCCCGCGTCGTTTTGGGACGAAGCGCAAACGGGTCAATCCGAAGAACCTCCCGCCCCGCCCGCGATGACGGCGGGAACGGACGAACTGCTTTCATTTTTGCAAGTCGCCGATGAAACGTCGCTGTCGCCCGCCCTGCCCCCGCAACAGCCGGAAGCAAGCGCGCACGCCATGAAAAACACGCTGAATCTCGCCGTGTCGCCGCTGGCTTTGGGCACGTCGGAATTCCACCCGTTTGAAACGCAGTCGCAAAATTTCGTTCCGGAAATATCCAAACGCCCCGTCGCCCTGTTCGGACTGACGGATTTTCAGGACGGTTGAATTAAAGGAATCATTGCAATATCGGAATAAAACAAATATAAGTAAATTAAAGGACATGGGAACAGAATAATGGCAGACAACGAACCATCCGCGGTACTTTCCTCCGTTATTGAAGCCTTGCTGGCATATCAGGACACGCAAGAGGGCTTGGCGCGCGTCAAGCAGACGGCAAGTTCCGTTTTCGGCGCGCAATGGCGGCAGAAACTGGCGGGAATCGTTGCGGACTGCGCTCCCGAACAACAGGCGGCGGTCAAAAAGAACATCGACCGCGCCCTGCTTTACGAACAGGCGATCAACGCGTGGACGGAAGCGGCGAAAATGCTGGATCCCCGCCTGAACGTCACGGCGGACATGATTAAAAAGCGTCTGCCCGATATGCAGCGCCCGCTCTCCATTTTCGGACAGCCCGGCAGGGATATGTTCGACAAATTGCAGAAGCGCGCGGCGGAACTGGACGCGGCGGCGGGCGGCGGCGCGGAGAAAAAAGGCGGCAACGCCTACGGTCTGACGATCGAACAGTTGTGGAGTTTCGACCATTTCGTGCGCCTGAAAGACTATTACGACCAGACGATTTCCCGCACGTCCGCGCGGTGCGTGCATCTGGGCGGCTTGGAATTATCGCAGTACCCCTATTTCGGCTACATTCTCGACCTGCTGGACGAAATCATCACGTTTGGTCAGGAATTGGTGTCCGAACCCGTGTATCAGGCGATCATTCAGGCGAAGTACAAGGGCGGGATGCAGATGCTGCTGAAAAACCTGTCCGAATACAAAAAGGAATTTGAAGACAACGCGCCGCCCGAAATGCTGGAAGACGACGAAGTCATGGACGACATTCGCGCCCGCTTGGGCGACTTGGCGCAAGACAAGTCCGACGGCGATATCGGACCCGCGCCCGACGGTTTCAAATCGCCCGATTAAACAAGGATGGACGACGGAAATGAAGATGACCGGATTGTTTGAACATTTTTTTAAACGCGCGACGAAATGCGCGGTTTTCAGCCTGATTTGCGCCGCCGCGCTGTCCGGCTGCCGTCAAAATTTCTACGCCGGCAGACCTTTCACGCCCGATTCCAGACCCACGGAACTGCCGACGGAACCGAAAACCACGCGCGCCGCCCAGATGATCAGTCTGGAAACGCCCCTGCGCTGCGCCGCGCCGGACGAAGAAACGAAACTGGTGACCGTCCTGCCTTTCAAACAAGAGGCGTTTTCCCTGCGTCCGACTCAGCAGAACGGGCTTCTGCCGACGTTCATGGTGGACGATTATTCCTTTGAAAACAAATCGGCGGATCAGATTTTTTACGAACTTTTGCGCGATAAAAACGTCAAAGTCATCGGCATCGACGGACCTTTCCCCGAATTGTCGGCGGAGGGCGTTTCCGGCGAAATCAACGACGTCGTGCGCATGATTGCCGACGCCGCGGACGTTTATTACCGCTACGACGACAAAAAACGCGTTTTGTACGTCAGCCGCAACATTCAATGGGCTTTGACCGTCCCCGCCGCCAAAGAGGTCATGATCGCCGTGCTGGACTCCCTGCGCGGTTCGGGGATGCACGACTTGAACGCGAACTGGATGGAAAACGTCATCACGTTCAAAGGGGACAAGGAAACGGAAAACAAAGTCCGCGAACTGATCCGCCTGTTCGATTCGGAACCCAAACTGATGGTTTTCGACGTGCAGGTTTACCGCGTGCGCCCGTTCAGCACGCAGGGCGTCCAATGGCAGAACCTGTTGTCCGTGTTCGGCATGAATTCCGTCAAATTGACCGTTTCGGGCGTTTTGGGTCGCGGCTTGGTCACCGGATACAAACTGAATTCCGCCACCCTGCCGATGTTCCTGAAATCGCAATCGCGCCCCGAAATCGTGTCCGAAGGGATGTTCATCGCCGCGTCGGGCTGGCGCGCGCGCTTCGACGTCGGGCGTTGCGGGCGCATGAATATGCCGGAAGCGCAACTGTCCGTCATGACGCAGTCCGAAATCTTCGACGAATCGTCCATGTCCTCGCTCATCACGCTGGATTCGGACAAGGGCGAAATCTCCGCGTTTAATTTAAAGGCTTCCTTGGGCGACGGATTGATGATCGTGGGCATCCCGTCCTCGTCGTTCAGCAGTTCGCTCAAAGAATTTGAAACCGTCGTCTTCATGACCCCCCGCTTCATCCGACTGGTCAAAGAAACGGCGGAATAAAAGGAAAGGTTTAAGAAATGACAGAATATCAACCCGTGCCGCCGCGTCCCGTGCCTCCCGCGCCGTCGGGAATGAAGCGCCCACCCGTGCCTCCCATGCCTCCGCGTCCCGTGCCGCCGGGGATGAAGCGTCCGCCCGCGCCGCCCATGCCACCGCACATGATGAAAGCGCCGCCGCCCGCGTACGCGCACGCGCCCGCCCCCGCACCGATTGAAGAAGATTACGACGACGAAGACGCGTCCGCCGTTCAAGACGGTCGCGAAGAGGGGCTGTACGACGACAATATGGCGGCTTCCCTCGGTCTGCCGCCCGTTTTCATCAAAACGAAAATGCTGATGTTCATTTTTTGTCTAATGCTGGGAATCGGCTTCGCGGCGGGCTTCGTGTTTTCCAAAACGGTGAAGACCGGCGGCGAGGAACTCCCCGGCGTCGTGACGAACCCCGAAATCCCCAAGGGACGCCCCCGTTGCGGCTTGGCGCGCAAAGGTCAGGGATGCGTCATGTACGTCATGAATCCGAGCATACGGGAAATGAACGCAAAAGAATTTTTCCCCGTCGTCGCAGATTTGCTGAAAATGCCGAAATTCCAAGTTGAAACGGCGAACGTCCAGTATTCGACGACGCGTATTCCGCCGGGGTACATCGGGCTGTTCAACGTGCCGCCCGCGCAATGACGCGTGAAGCGCGAAAACGTGAAAAACGCTTGCGCCGAACCTTTTTCGCAAGAGCCGTCTTTTAAAAGGCGGCTCTTTTTTCGGGCGTAAAAAAGCCCGTTTGAAACGGGCGGCGGAGCAATCGATCACTTGACAAAAAAATTGAAAAAATTTTCGAAAAAATTTGTTGAAAAAACAAAAAATAAAAGTTACTATGAAGTTAATTAAGGTTTGGAAGTGTTTCAAACCTGTAAAAAGGGAAGGAGAAAAACATGGGTCTTCGTTGGGAAAATTACTGTGAAATAGCCGATGCGCTGAACGAAGCGTTCCCCGAACAGCCGTTGTTGGATTTGGGTGATGAAGAACTGTTGAAAATGGTCACTTCACTGCCCGAATTTGAAGACACCTCCGTCCCGCAGGATGAACGCGTCCTGCCGGCGATCTGGAACCGCTGGGTCAGCGTCGCGTATCCCGACGACGATTCGTCCGCGGAATAAACTTCCAATTCCTTATCTTCTATTTATATGAAAGGTCACGATTATGGCTGAAGCAAAAACAGAATTTGAATCCCTTGGCGGCAACAATTTGGACGGTATCGGCGGCAACGCGAAAAAGATCACCTACACCGCCGCCGACGGCTCCAAAAAAGCGATTCAGATCGACTGCGGCATGAAATTTTCCGATAAGGAATTGACCGGCGTCGACAGCTACATCGCTCCGTTGGAATGTGACGACCTGCTGATTACGCACGCGCACGCCGACCATATCGCCGGCATCATTCATCACATCCAGATGAATCCGGACAAGCCCCTGAACATTTACGCCGACAAATTCACGCACGAATTCATGTTCGCGGAAATGACCAAACAGGGTCTGCCCCTGAAAAATATGCCGACGTTCCACGACGTCAAAGACGGCGAAAAATTCACGGTCAACGGTTTCACGATCGAACCTTTCCCCGTGACGCACTCCGCGCCGGGCGCCGTCGGTTTCGCGGTTGAATCCCCCGACGGAACGCGCTTGGTCGACTTGGGCGACTTCAAAACCACGCCCGCCGAACTGGGCAAAGGCTGGGACGACAAGCGCGTCGGCGAAATCTTCGCCAAAGGCGTAGACGTCTGCTTCTGCGACTCCACGTCCACGACGTCCAAAGAAGTCACGCCGGCTTACGAAGAAGTCACCAAAGGCTTCAAAAAGATTTTGCGTGAAAACCCCGATGCGCAGATGATGGTCGGCACGATCGCCCGCTCCGCGCAACAGATGATGGCGGATGTGATCGCTGTCGCCGAATACGCGAAAGAAACGAACACGAAACCCCGCACGTTCATTCTGGACGGAGCCTCCTTGATTCAGGTCAACAACTGCCTGATCAAAGCCGGCATGGACATGAGCACCGAATGTTTCAAACGCACGGGCGTCAAAGTCAGAATCATCGATGCGAAATCGCCCGAAGCGAAACAGGTTCCCGCGAAAGAACGCATCTACATGGTGACGGGTACGCAGGGCGAAGAAATGGCGGCTCTGGCGCGCACGGCGCGCGGCGAAAACCGCAACATCCAGCCGTCCCCGAACTGCCCGAACCTGTGCGTCAACCAGCAGGCTGTCATTCCCGCCGGCGACAATCAGGAAGTCGTCGACGCAATGATGCAGGCTTTGGAAGCGCAAGGCTGGAAGACGATGATTCCGCAGCGCGGCGCTCCGTTCGTCGAAGGCGAAACCTACTATGTGTCCGGTCACGGTCGCGCAGGCGACATGGAAAAAGTCGCGCAGGTTGCCGCGGCGAACCAGCCGAAAGGCCGCCCCTGCACGTTCATCGGCATTCACGGTAACGAAGAACAGACCAAAGCGACGGAAGAAATCTTCAAAGCGCAGGGTCAGAAAGTCGACCACATCACGAACGCCCAAAAAGTCGTCGTGTCCAAAGGCAACGTCGCGGTTTCCAAAACCATCGGCACGGCGGTGCGCTATGCGGTCGTCGACAAAGCCAACAACTTCATGAACCCCGACTTTGAATACACGAAGCAGGTCTTCAACCCGATGTCGAAACAGTGGGAAGACTCCAAGAAAATTGAATACGAAAAAGTCTTGGTTTCCTCGAAAGGCAAGGGCAAAGGCGGAAAAGGCGGCAAACAGGGCGGCAAAAAAGGCGGAAAGCACGGCGGACGCCGCGAATTCGACGCCGCGATGCTCGCGAAAATGCAGAGAAGCCGCTAATCTTAAAATCTTTCATGAAAAAGCCTTCGGATTTCCGGAGGCTTTTTTATTTTTATTTACAAATTTTCTTTTTCTTTAATGCTTTTAATTGTATTCTGTATCATATCGTTGTGGAGTTGATGCATGAAAAAGAAGCAATTCAGTTTTCTCAAACTCGTCTTTGCCGCCGTCGCCAGCGTCGTTTTGTATGCGCTGTTGATGAAATTCTTTTTCAAAGCGGGCTGGAATTTCGACATTTTCAGTTCGCGTCATTGGCAGTTCGCGCTGAACAAATGGCGCGCCGGCTGGGTTATCAAGGGGCAAAAAGACGTTCTGTTCTTCCTTTTGGTGCTTTCGTTCCTCCCCGGCTGGATTATCGCGACGTACGTCGTTTACTGCGTTCCCTTTAAAAAGATTCTGATGCTTCCCGTCACGCTGATGCAAAACCGGAAGCGCAAACAACTGCAACAGCGTTCTCTGGACATGGCGCGCGGCGTCAACGTCAAGATTCCCGTGCCGGCGAAACCGCGCAAGAACGCCATGCCGCGCAACGACAAAATAGATATGCTCCGCGGCAGAAAATCGACGGGTTCGGCGCCCGCCCCCGCCGCTTCCGTCCGGCGTGAAAACGCCGCCGTTTCGCCCGCCGGCAGCGAAGACGATTACGTTTACGAAGACGAAACGACGATTGAAGATTTGCAACTGGCGCATTTGCAGCGTTGGAACGAAATCGTCACTTCTTTGGAAAATCAGGGGCTGTTTTGCTTCCGCTCCACAAAGATCGGCAATTTTGCCGTCAAGTTGACGATTTTGGTGAAAGACACGGTTTTCTGGTTTGTCGAAGGACCTTTGACGTCTGACAGATGGACGCTGAACGACGATAAAACGCCGGCGGTCTGGACGGGCGAAAACGAAACGGTTCCCTCGCCTTTGCAAGCGGCGTATCGGGCGCGCGAGAAGTTTAAAAACTATTTGGAACAGCGCACGGATTACGCGTCGGCGGCGGTGCACGCGTTTTTGGTCATGGATGCGGGAAGCGTTAAGAATCCCGACAAAATCACGAACGAACTGGCGGATTTGGACATCGCCCTTTTGAAAATTCCGCCGTGCGCCGACGACGAATTGACGGATTTGTCCGCCCTGCTGGATTATATCAAAACCCTGCCGCCGTCCGAAATGGCGTTTAACGACGCCGTCGCGGAAGCGATAATGGCTTTGGAAGAAGATTGAGAAACAGGAGAAGCGTTTGAAAATCATTAAAGCCATCGCCCGCCTGTTGTTCATCGCTTGCATTTGGAGCGTCGGATACGCGTATTGGTACCGCACGCTGTTAATGCGCCTGTGGCAGTTCGACCCCATTCAAATCCGCCATTGGACGTACGTCATCACGCTGTGGCGGCGCGGCTGGGTGATTCGCCAGCCAAACGAATGGGCGTTCGTCATCCTGCTGTTTTCGTTCATACCGCTTTGGTTCATCGGCTGGGCGCTGTTGTCGTCCGTGTCGTGGTGGAAACTGATCAAATTCATCTTGCTTCTGCCGTTCAAGCCGTTCCGGCGCAAGCAGTCCGACAAGAAGCAGACGAAAAAACTGAAAATCTCGAAGAAGAAATCCTACAAGAAGATTCGCCCGCCCGCCCTGCGCGCCGCGTCGGGCAAAATCAAGCCGATTGAAAACAACGCGCCGGCGAAAGAGCATAAAGCCCCGCCCGCGCCCGCTCAAAGCGCGCCCGCGCCGAAACCGGCTCCCGCTCCTGCGCCCGCACCCGCGCCGGCTTCCGCGCCGCGCTCCGTCGTGCCGCCCTCGTCTTCAAGTTCCGCCGCTTCTTCCGGCGGCTCCGTCGCGGATGTTTTGCGCTCCGCCGGCTACCGCTTGATTCAGAACGTCATGATCGGGTCGCAGAAAATCGACTTTATCGGCGTGGCGGCGGACAAGATTCTGCTGTGTCTGGTCGATGCGGAAAGCGGCGACTGGCTGGCGGACGAAGAACGCTTCAACGACGAAGAACCGTTGTGGTTTTCCGAAAGCAATCACCGCGTGTCGCCCGTGCGTCTGGCTTTGAACGCGAAAGACGCTTTGGTGTCGAAACTGACGGCGAAAATCCGCGACATCAAAGTCGAACCGATGGTCGTCATTTCCAAAGGCACAATCATCAACGCGGAGGACATGATCGACGTGTGGTCGAACCTGCATATCGCGGTCTGCCGCTACGAATCGGGCGCGCCGGCGGACATCAAATCCCTGCCGGAAGTCGTGTCTTCCGTTTCGGCGGCGAACGACGCGCTGTTCAACGACGTTTCAAGCGTCGTGCATTAAATTTAAGTGGATTTTTAACCCCGCGTAATTTATACTTTCTCTTTAAGTGTCGCCTTTTTGACGGGAATGAAAACGTATGCAGCAAAGAGATGGTCAATTCGCGGAACGGGATGCCGCAGTTCAATGGGTACTGATGACGGTGCTCATATCGTTTGTTGTCACGTTCGTTCTCGCGGTTTTGAGTTTTGCGCTCGCCTATTTGATCGGACGCGGCATTTCGCAGGACACGCTGACCCTTGTCGGCAAATTCATCAAAAAATGCCTGTTCGAGCCGACTTACATTTTCGTGCGCTATTTCCGGTGGGGACAGCAGTTTTACCGCTACAACGGGTCGTTCCGCATTGAATTGTGGCTGCCGTGGGTGCCGTTTTTCGCGTTTTTCGCCACGCTGATCATCGGTTTGATGATGAACCCGCATTCTTGGCTGTCGACCATTCACGGCGACGGGCGCGTGGCGGAATACAAAGACATCAAAAAAATGGGGCTGTTCGACGGCTTCATCATGGTTTTGGGACGCTGGAAAGGCAAATTGCTGAAACTGCCCGAAACGCTGTCCGTGCTTGTTCTTGCGCCTCCCGGCACCGGTAAAACCGTCGGCGTCGTGATGCCCACCATTTTTGAATCGCAGGGCATCAGCATCATCGTGAACGACCCGAAGCCCGAATTGTGCTTTAAAACCAGCGGCTACCGCCAGACGATCGGTCCCGTGTTCATCATCAACTGGGGCGCGGAGGACGAACCCGACAAAGGCATTTATTATCCGAGTTGGAACCCTTTGTCCTCGACGGCGCTGCCGGGCGTGGGCCCCGCGCGCGATATGTACGTCGACTCCATGGTGAACGTGCTGGTTGAAGAACCCAAAGGCGGCGCGGATCCGCACTGGGCGAAGACGGGGCGCAACGCGCTGACCGGCTTTATTCATTTCGTCGTCGGCAAATGCGAACGCGCCCGCGCGAACGATTACTTCATCGGCAAAGTGTACGAAAACGCGCTGGACGAGGAAGACCGCCGCGTTCTTGAAGGCTATTACATGGAAATGGCGGATGCGGAAGCGGCGGCGGCGTTGGAGCATCTGCGCAACGGCACGCTGACTTTGGAAAATTACGTCCCCGTCGGCACTTGGGAAATGCTGCCGGAACGCTGGATCGGCTCCGAACCGTGCATCGCCATGATTTTGGACTGGCTGACCGAAGCGCAAATGCAAATGGCGGCGGAAATCAAGCGCAAGACCGAAGAAGGCGATCAAATGGCGGCTTTGGCGGACCCGATGCGCGATATGCTCGACCAAGCGGTCGCCGAATGTAAAAAATACGGGTACGCGCACCGCGCCGTCGTCGAATTGAACCAACTGTCAGGCACGCCGGACAAGGAACGCGGCTCCATTTTGTCAACCGCGCTGACCGGCATCGGCATTTTCAAAAACTCCGCCGTTATTTCGCGCACGAAAATGAGCGACTTCACGTTCCGCGACCTGCGCGGCATGAAAGATCCCGTCACGGGCGAAATGAAGCCGATTGCCGTGTATCTGTCCGTCAACCAAGTCGACGCGCGCGCGTTGAACATCATTACGGGCACGTTCGTCGAACTGATGAGCAACTTCCTGATTGCGAACCCGCCGAATTTCAAAAACGCGGACGGCACGACGACCGGTCCGTTCCCGACCATGTTCGTGCTCGACGAATTTCCGCAAATGCCCAAACTGGGCGCGGTGAAAGACGGACCTGCGGTCGGACGCGGTCAAAAAGTGTCTTATCTGCTGATCGGGCAAGACTTGGGGCAAATTTCGGGGCAATACGGCAAGGACGACTTGGAAACGATCATTTCCACGACGGCGGCGAAAATCATTCTGTCGCAGAACAACGAACAAACCGCACAGCGTTTTGAAAAGATGATCGGCACGAAAACGGTTGAAATCGCCTCCGCGTCGCGCACGGAAGGCTGGGGCAAGAACGTCACGCCGTTCACAAAGAACGTGTCGCGCTCCCTGCAAGGTGCACCCGTCATCGCCGCGGCGGAAATGTTGAGCTTGCCGTCCACGCGCCAAATCATCCTGATGCAAGGGTACATGAAATATCCGATTATGGCGGACGCGCCGCGTTGGTATCTGGACAAGGAAATGACCAAGAAATGCAAAATCCCGACGGCGCCGAACGTGCCGTACTGGGTCGTCGTCCAGCGCGAAGACTCGGACGTCAGCGCGTTGCAGGGCTTGATCGACATCATCGACGACGACGAGGAGGAAGCGCAGGACGAGGAATACGAGGAGGAATACTCGGACGAGGATTACGAAGACGGCTACGACGAAGAATATGAAGACGGCGAATACGAGGAAGAACAGGTTTAACAGGCAGGGATAACGGACAAAAGTCATGTGGGATTGGTCGACATCCAAAACACCCGCTCCCGTCGGAAACGTGAGGGATGACAGGGCGCAACAGGCGCAATCGCAGGGAGTGACCCCCGTGCGCCGCGACGTGCGTCCCGTGCCGGTGTACCGCGACCCGCGCCCGTCTTGGACGCCGCAGCAGCCCGCGCCGCAACAGCCGTACGTTCCCCAGCCGATGCCGCCGCAATACGCGCCGCAGGGATACGCGCCTCAACCGATGCCGCAGGGGTACGCCCCTCAGCCGATGCCTCAACAGTACGCGCCGCAGGGATACGCCCCGCAACCCGTGCCGCAAGGATACGCCCCCCAGCCGATGCCTCAACAGTACGCGCCGCAGGGATACGCCCCGCAACCCATGCCGCAGGGGTACGCCCCCCAGCCGATGCCTCAACAGTACGCGCCGCAACCCGTGCCGCAAGCGCCGTATGCGCCGCATCCCGCACCGCAAATCGTGCCGCAGGGATACGCGCCGCAACCCGTCATTCAGCAGGCGGAACAGCCCGTTCCCGCCGCGCGTCCCGCCGTTCCGACGGTTGATTCCGCGTACAACGTGACGAAAATCCCCCGTCCCGTCGAATCGACCGGCGACCGTTCGGATTGGGAATACCAACTGACGCAACTCGACCTGCCGAACATGGAATTGCAGGAAGTCAACTTCGTCATGCTCAACGCGCAATGGAAATTGGAATTGCGCAAAGCGTTCAAACGCGCCCGCCGCGATTTTCTGAAATACGTCGGATATCACAACGTGAACGAACTGATCGCCATCGGTTTGACGGACGACGACATTCGCAAAATCAAAAAGGGCAAAGCGAGCGAAAACGTCAACGTGCATATCAAGATTCCGTTCGATTACGGCGGCACGAACGACTTTTCCAACCTGATTTTAATGCAGACGCACCCGTTCCACGCGGATTTGCACAAATTCATTGATATGCAGATTTCGCGGCAGCAGCAGGGCGGCCTGCCCAAACGCCTGTTCGTCCCCGTTCCCGCGGGCAAAGTGTACGTTCCGGGGGACATCGTCGTTTCGTCGGGCGGCAAGGGCAAGCACGACAGAAGCGTGTACGCGGGCTTTTTGGAAAGCACGTTTGAAGCCATTGCGCAACGTTCGGCAATGGACAGATGAGTTAAACGGGACGGAGAATCGGGATGCTGTCAAGAATTTTGGAAACTCTGCGCAAAGACGACGCCGTCTTGTTTCCGCCGGTTGACGAACGTTCCCTGCGTTTTGTCGGCTCGATGCTGGCAAGCCACCATTTCCCGCCGATTCCCGCCGATTACGTTTTATTGCTGAAAATCACGGACGGCTTGCTGTGGAACGGCATCGAACTGTACGGGTCGCGCGCGAACGACCGCGAAGCGTTGGGCTACACGCTTCCGGGACTGATCGAAGCGAATTTGGAGTTCGCCTCGTTTGAAGCGATGCGCGGCAAGTTGCTGTTGGGTCGCGCGTCGGAGGAATTGTTCGTGTTCGACAGCGTCGATCGGCAGTACCACGTCATCGACAGGCTGGATTTTTCCGTCAGTTGCAGTTTTCCGACGTTTTCGGAAGCGTTGTATTTGTTCATAGACGAACTGTTTTAAAACAAAAGGTTATTTACTTTTCGCGCCGCGCTTGGTAGCATAGTTGAATTGCGAAAAACGCAATCCGACCGTCAGGGCGATTCAGACATCTTACTAAAAGGGAAACGATTATGCATATTTCAAAAGGCTTTTCCATGTTCTACGGTTCTCGTCTGCTGGAAAACAAAATCGACGAGTTTTTGGACAGGATTTCGGAAGCGGGATTGATTTATAAAAAAGCGATCAACGTCTTTTTGGAACAGGGGGTGACGGAAGATTTCGTCACGCACGCCGAACAGGTTTCCCACATTGAAAGCCGCGCGGACGAATTGCGCCGCGAAATCGAAACGGGGCTGTACGAACAGAACCTGATTCCCGATTTGCGCGCCGACGTTCTGACGCTGGTGGAAGATTTGGACAGCATCCTGAACGCCTACGACGCGAGCGGCTACCGCTTTACGATTGAACAGCCCGTGTTTCCCGCGACGCTTCATCCCGACATTCTGGCGATTGTCGAATCGGTGACAAATTCGGTCGAACAGGTGACGATCGCCTCGCGCGCGTTTTTCCGCGATTTCAATTCCTGCCGCGACTACATTCACAAAGTGCGCTTTTACGAAAGCGAAGCGGACAGAATCAGCACGAAAATCAAACGCGCGGTGTTCGCGTCGGATTTGCCGCTGGCGAACAAAATGCACATTTCCAGTTTCATCGAAATGATCGACAATCTGGCGGACATGGCGGAAGACATCACCGACAGACTGGCGATTTTCGTCATCAAACGTTCCAACTGACGCATAAGACGAAGGGGCTTGCATTATGGGCATGACGGGTTTGATATTTCTGTCAAGCGGCTTGTTTTTGGGGTGGTCGCTGGGCGCGAACGACGCGGCGAACATCTTCGGCACGGCGGTCAGCACGCGCATGGTCAAATTCAAAACGGCGGCGCTGGTGTGCAGTATCTTCATTGCGGCGGGCGCGGTCATTTCCGGCGTCGGCGCGGCGTACACCTTGGGCAGTTTGGGCGCGGTCAACGCTATCGGCGGGTCGTTTGTGACGGCTTTCGCGGCGGCGTTCACCGTTTACAGCATGATTAAAATCGGTCTGCCCGTTTCCGTGTCGCAAGCGGTCGTCGGCGCGATTATCGGCTGGAACTTCTTCACCGACTCGGTCACGGACGTCAATTCCGTCGTGAAAATTGCGGGGACGTGGGTCGCGTGTCCCGTTCTGGCGGGCGCGTTCGCAAGCGTTTTGTACCTGATCGCGAATAAAATCTCCCTGACGGCGAAACTGCACCTGCTGCACCGCGACACGCTTTTGCGCGCGGCGATGATTCTGACGGGCGCGTTCGGCGCGTACTCCTTGGGCGCGAACAACATGGCGAACGTCGTCGGCGTGTTCGTTCCCGTCGCCCCGTTCGCGAATTTCTCGTTCGGCAATTTCCAGATTTCAGCCGTCCAACAACTGTTCTTCGTCGGCGCGTGCGCGACGGCGGTCGGCGTGTACACCTATTCTTACAGAGTCATGGGCACGGTCGGCAAAGGCTTGATGCCGCTGTCGCCGCTGACGGCGTGGGTCGTCGTTCTGGCGCAGTCTTTGGTTCTGTTCATTTTCGCGTCGGAAGGCTTGGAATATTTCTTGGCGTCGCACAATCTGCCGACGGTGCCGCTGGTTCCGGTTTCCTCGACGCAGGCTGTCGTCGGCGCGGTCATCGGCATCGGCTTGGTCAAAGGCGCGGCGAAAATCATCAAATGGTCGGTCGTCGTGCGCATTATGTGCGGCTGGGTCATTACGCCCGTCATTGCGGCGACAATCTGCTTTTTCTCGCTGTTTTTCATGCAGAACGTGTTTGACCAGCGGGTTTATTATCCGAAGCATTACGTCATTTCCGAAAAAGTCTACGCGCGCATGGTGCACGCGGGCTATTCGGGCGGCAAACTGGCGACTCTGCAAGGCGTGCGCTTTAACTCCGGCGACGAGTTCATCAAAGCCGTCAAAAAGCGTCTGGGCAACCTGACAAGCACGCAGGAACAGCAACTGCTGGGCATGGCGCAACAGGTGAAAATCTACATCAATCCGGAGCGCATCGACAATCTGGATCCCGCTTACATGACGCAGGAACAGATCGATCAGGTCAAAGCGTTGAGCGGCAAAACGTTCTATTACCGCTGGGAATTGCAGGAAGCGTTGGCGGCGATGGGCAAAGATTGGCGGTATCTGCCGGAAACGAAATTGAACAAACAGCAAAACAAACTGGTGGCGCAGAATCTGCAAATTGTGGAAAACGCGTTTCTGGTGCGCGAAAAAACGAAAAGGCGGCGCGGCTTCCCCGAAGATTAAGGGAAAAAACGCCCGAAAAAAAACCGAGTCGCAAGGCTCGGTTTTTTTGTGTCCTGATAATGAAAAAGCTTATTTTTTAAGCTGCACAAGCCCCGTGTCAATGGCTTTCAGCATGACCGCGATATCGCGCCAGCCGGTGACGGGTTCGCCGTCGTCGCCGATGACGTCAACGCCTTTTTCCTTGCAGTACGCGAACATTTCGTTTTCGTCGGCGTCGAAGACTTCCTGCCACAAAGCCTCAAACGCGGGATTTGTATAATCGGGCGACTCGCCGAAAATATGCGCGCCGATAGAGATGTCGCCGGCGTCTTCCAGCGGCGTTGCGGCGCTTTCTTTGACAACGGGTTCATAATCGGCGGCTCGAATGATTCTTTGTGATTGCATTTTTCACTCCTTTGTTCATATTACAAATATAGTACGCAAAAAACGCGCGAAACGAAAGAGTTTATTTTTTAAAGGAGAAAAGCATGATACCGCGTTACAGCCGCCCCGAAGCCGCAAACATCTGGACGGAGCAAAGCAAGTACGATTCGTGGCTGACGGTTGAATTGGCAGTCTGCGACGCGCTGGCGGAATTGGGACAGATTCCCGCGTCCGCCGCCGCCGACATCCGCGCCAAAGCGAAATTCGACGAACGGCGCATTTTGGAGATTGAAGCGGACGTCAAGCACGACGTCATCGCGTTTTTAACGAACGTGAACGAAAACGTCGGCGAAAACGCGCGCTACATTCATCAGGGCATGACGTCGTCGGATATGCTGGACACGGCGTTTTCGTGGCGTTTGACGAAAGCCGTCGACATCCTGATAAACGATTGCGAAGAACTCAAAGAGGCGCTGAAAGAAAAAGCGCTGAAATACAAAACGACGGCGTGCATCGGGCGCAGTCACGGCATCCACGCCGAACCGACGTCGTTCGGGCTGAAAATGCTGGGCTTTTACGCGGAATTCAAGCGCAACAAGGAACGTTTGGAAGCCGCGCGCAAGGAAATAGCCGTGTGCGCGATATCGGGCGCGGTGGGCACGTTCGCGACGATTGATCCGCGCGTGGAAAAGATTGTGGCGGCGAAGTTGGGCTTGGCGGTGGAAGACGTTTCCACGCAGGTCATTCCCCGCGACCGCTACGCCGCCTTGTTCGCGGCGACCGCGCTCGTCGCGTCAAGCATCGAACGTCTGGCGGTGGAAATCCGCCATTTGCAGCGCACGGAAGTCCGCGAAGTCGAAGAATTTTTCTCGTCCAAACAAAAGGGATCGTCCGCCATGCCGCATAAACGCAATCCGATTCTGTCGGAAAATCTGACGGGCTTGGCGCGCCTGATCCGTTCGTACGTCATTCCCGCCATGGAAAACGTGGCGCTGTGGCACGAACGCGACATTTCCCATTCGTCGAACGAACGCATTATCGCTCCCGACGCGATGATCGGATTGGACTTTATTTTGGCGCGTATGACGCGAGTGATTAAAAACCTGCTGGTGTATCCGGAAAACATGGAAAAGAACCTGAACCGCCTGCACGGGCTGATTTTCTCGCAAAGAATCATGCTGGCTCTGGTGGACAAGGGCTTGACGCGCGAACAGGCGTATAAGATTGTGCAAAGCAACGCGATGAAAGTGTGGGAAACGGAAGCGGACTTTAAAACGCTTCTGGAAGCGGACGCGGCGGTCATGGGGAAGATGACGGCGGCGGAATTGGAATCGCTGTTCGACGTGTCGTTCTATCTGCGCCGCATGGACGACATCTATCACAAAGTGCTGGGATAAGCGGTGCAATAAAACCCCGCTCTTGCGTAAAAGCCCCTCGATTGAGGGGCTTTTCACTGCCCGCGCCCCTCTAAAAGCGTCGTGTCGCTCCCCGTGCGAAAGGCGTTTTTTAATCCGCGACGGAGTGTCGTTTCAAAAATGATACGACGCAGGCGGTAAAATGATACGGCGCAGGCGGTAAAAAAGTATTTCCGACACAACGCAAAGTAAAAGGCGGGATTTCTCCCGCCTTTCGTTTCAGATGACTTCTTCGTCAGGATTAAAACAGGCTCAACACGCTCTGCGCCGCCTGATTCGCCATCGACAAAGAGTTTGTCGCCAGCTGCTGACGGGTCTGCAAAGCCAGCAGGTTCGCGGATTCTTCGTTCATATCCGCCAACGTCAGTTTGTCTGCACCGGTCTGCAAGTTGTTGATCATGTTTTCCGTGAAGTCTTGACGGATCTGCACGGTGGACAGGTTCTGACCGAATTCGGAAGCCTGCGCGCGCAGCAACGACGTCGCTTTGTTGATCTGGTCCAAAGCCGTGTCAATGCTGTCGGTGTCCTTCCATTCGTTGATCGCGTCCGTGAAGCCCAAGCCCTGCGCATCGAAAGTAACGCCTTTCAATTCCAGATTGCTTGTACGGGATTCATTGAACACAACCGTCAGGTCGTCGCCTTTCAACAAGTTGATGCCTTTATAGGAGGTATCCTGAACCAATTCGTTAATCTGAATCAGAACCTTGTTGAATTGGGAAGCGTACGTCGCACGTTCGTTGTTACCGTTCGTGACGGCGCCGTTCACGCCCAATTTTTCCGCCAACGCGCCCGAAATGACCATATCGTCGCCCTGTTCGGACTTGATGACCAAACGGCCGTCGTTGTCGAATTCGGCGGCAATGCCTTCCAGCTTGTCGATCTTCTGACGCAGGGATTCGGCGGTGTCGGTCGCGTCAACGCTGATTGCAGCACCTTTGTCCATACCGAAAGCGTCTTCAAACTTACCGGTGATTTCAATGGATGTCGTGTCTTTCGTCGCGAAGACCATGTTGCCGTCGACGATGGAAGCGCTGAACTTGTCGGAACCGATCATCGTTTCCAACACTTTCGCGAATTCTTCCAAATCGGCGGTGGATTTCACATAAATCGTCGCCGCGTCAGCCATTGTAGCCGTCGCCGCCGTCGCCGCAGCGTCTTCCGTGAACTCGGGCATCGTCATCGTGGTTTTGCCGTCTTCCGTAACGGTTCTGTCAAAAGCGGCGCCCGCTTTGGCAAATTTACCGACAGCGATGCTTGCAGCGGTTTCCGCCTTTTCCCAAGTGATTTCGTTACCATCGGCGTCAACGGCTTTATAGGTCGTCTTCGCACCGTCGTTGGCAGCTTCCGTCACTTCAAAGATGCTGTCTTTAGCGTACGAACCCGTCACCATCTTGTTTTCGGTCGCCGCATCCGTAACGATTTTGTATTCTTTACCGTCAACTTTAATGGAAGCGTCGCCTGCCGCAAGTTTATCCAGTCCGATACCGCTCAACAGCGTATCTTCCTGAACGTTTGTCGTACCGGTGATTTTCGTCGAATCGCCGTAGCGAATGACCATTGTATCGCCCGCCGTCGCATTCGGAATCGCTTCACCAACGACTTTCTGGGATTTCAGAGCGTCTTTGTCGAATTTAATCGTCGATTTCGTGCTAGCGGAAACGTTCGCCGTGTCGCGCGCGCTGTTCGCAATGGATTTCGCCTGTTCAACGAAGTCCTGCAAAGAAGTGATGCCTTCATCGGCGGTCTGCAACGTCGAAATAGCCTGCCCGATAGAATCCAACAAGCTCGACAAATCGTCCGCGCGCGAGTTCAACGACTGCGCCGTGAAGTACGACGAAGGATTGTCCATCGCGCTGTTGACCTTGTAACCTGTGGACAGGCGGTCTTGCGTTTTGTCAAACATTTTTTGGGTGTTTTTCAGGCTCAACAAGTTCGAGCGCATCGAAGCCGTCAAAGCAACTTTATCTGTAGCCATGTTAATTCTCCTTTTCTGGATTAATGTTAAGTTTCCTTCGGGAAACCCTTGTTCATGGACGTCGACGCTACGGTCGGCGTTTTTCTCCATACCTAAAACGCTAGCATATCTTTTCAGCCGTTTCAATAGGCAATTTTTGCCCACTCAAAACCCGCGGATTTCCGCCCCAAACCGTTGACATCCCCCATGCAAAAGATATATTTTCGTCTTGCCGTTTCGGGCAACCGAAGCGGTTCATCCGTCCTTAACAACACGAAAGGCAGGTGAGAACTATAAGCATAACGAAGTGCATACGGCTGATTATATTGGTCGTAATTCTGTTGTTGAGTATGACAAAATCTGCTCGGTAAAGAATGAGGGGCTATGGTATCGCAGACCACAGCCCCTTTGCTTTTGAACTATAAGCTTAACATTTATAATGTAGCGTAACGCCGCCCGTTTGTCAAGCGGACGGTTTTTCCTAAAAATTTGACCGCAGGTGGTAAGTCTGCGGTCGTGAAAGCAAGTGTTCAACTTGAACTGCCTTTATGTCTTGCTTTAAGATTAGACTTTCTTTTTCCCTTTTACAAGAGTTTTTTTGCTGATATAGTTCTCTCGCCGCAACTTACGGCTGAAAGGCAGGTGGAAATTCCTTGAATTTATCTTTATGTCTTAAAGCGATTGCCTACTTCTTGTTAAGCATGGCATTTTTGCTTGAACTGTGGAAGCGTTAATCGCTTTGGCGTCCGAATCGGCTTGGTAACCCGTTTCGGACGTTTTATTTTCAAACGCAAAAGCGGCGGATTGCTCCGCCGCTTCGACATCCGGATTTTACAATCAGAACGTGTACTGAACCTGCAAGCCGACGACGTGCGCGTAAGTGTCGTACTTCGCGTCCAGCGTTGACATCGGCGTCGCATTGGTGCCGTCCAATTTCTGACGACGGTTGTGCACTTCGTACGTCGGCAGATACAGGAACGAATAACCGAAGTCAACCGTCCACGCGCCCGTTTTGTAACTGGTGCCGGCGGAGAACATCCAGCGGTCGTTGTCGGCGATTGCCGCCGTGCGCCATTCGGAGTTCGGAACGGGCGATTCGTCAAAGCCGATACCGCCGCGGAACGTCCAGTTTTCAGAATGGTAGTAATCCAAACCGACGGCGCCGCGCCACGTGTTTTTCCAACGCTGACCGACTTCGGCGGAACTACCGATATGATTGTTCAGACGCAACGCGTCGAAACGCGACCAGCGCGTCCATTCAACGCCGGCGGACAAACCGAAATCGCCGATTCTGTGATAAACGTTCGCCAAAACGCGTTCGGGCGCGTCCATCGGCAACGTTGTCGTCGGCGTCCACCTACCGCCTAGCAAAGAAGCATCGCCCTTAATCTGATGCTGGGAGCGCGAACGGAACGACACGCCGAAACGCGTGTTTTCGCTCAATTTGTACATCGCGCCGACGTTCAGACCGACGCCCCAGTCTTCCAAATCGAATTCATTGCGAGGCGCCCCGGAAACACCAAACTGCGTGCTTGTCAGGAAAACGGAGGATTTACGGAAGTTCACCGCCAACCCCAGCGACAAATTGTCAATCACTTCGTACGAAACGGCGGGCGCGAAGTCAATCACCTGCAAATCGGACGTAATGCCGTGTTCGGACGCGAACCAGTTCGAATCGTACTTGATCGCCAGACCGAACGGCACGTAAATACCGAAACCGACGCGCATTTTTTCGTTGACTTTGTACTGCGCGAAGAAATTGGGAACCACAACGCTGACGTTCACGTTCGCATCGCCGGACTTTACCGGACTACCGCTGTGCGTCGTTTTTCCGTGCACATCGGAACGCAAATTGATCAGCGTGCCGCCCAACTGCACGCCCGTGCCGCCCAACTGCATGGCGGCGGGGTTGTACGCAATGGCGGAATAGTCGTCGCCCGCCAGCGCGCCGTCGGAATACGCGCGGCCCAAGCCCGTCACGCTCTGATCGTTCAATCCCCAACCGGAAGCGTTCGCGTCGCCTGCCGCAAACGTCAAACCCGCCAAGGAACAAATCATCATATTTCTGATTGTCTTTTTCACGAGATATTTTCCTTTATCTGTCAACAGGCGGCAAACGCGCCCTTAATAAAAAGTCGATACCCGCACCATACCAGAAACGTTTTTTATGTCAATACATAATTATAAAATAGCATAATAATTTTATAAAAAACTTTACAAGTATTTGTTTTTATTCATTTTTTAAAAGCGCACGCCTGCACGAAAGCGTCCAATCCGCGTTCTTTCGCCCGCTCGAAAGCGGATTTTCCGCCGTTTTTGCGCTCAAACGGATCCGCGCCCTGTTGCAACAAAAACAGCGCGATTTTTTCGTGCCGTTTAAAAACCGCGTCCGCCAGCGCCTCGGTCAAATCCAGCCCCCCGACGTTTTTCACAAGCCACCGCGCCGATTTTTCGCATCCGTGCGCGACGGCGGCAATCAGCGCCGCCTGCATATTCCCCAGCCGCCTTTTGCCCAAATACGCCACCGTGCGCGCATGGTCGAACCGCGCGGCGTTCACAATCGCCCAATCGTGCCGCACGCCTTGCTCCGTCAGATACGCGACGATTTTCAGCGCGCCGTTTTCCGCCGCGTTTTCCAGCGCGCCCGCCGCCTGCGACGCATCCGCTTCAAAGGCGAGGCGCACGGCTTTCAAGTCCTTTTTGGCGACGGCGGCGTACAAATTGCGCATAAAATCCCCCTTATCCGTTGAAATAGCATACGGCATTTCGTATACTTTTCATACTTTAATTCGGCAACAACATTCGCGCGCGCATGATTGAACTGGAACAAGTTTCCCGATTTTTCGGCAAATTCAAAGCGGTTGACGGCATTTCGTTAAGCGTGCCGAAAGGTCAGACTCTGGGTTTTTTGGGACCGAACGGCGCGGGCAAAACGACCACCGTGCGCATGATTGCGGGCTGTCTGCAACAATCGGCGGGGCGCGTGCGCGTGTGCGGAATCGACACGCTGGAAAATCCGAAAGAGGCGAAGCGGCGCATCGGCTATATGCCCGAAACGCAACCGTCGTTTTCCGCCATGAACGTTTTTGAATACCTGACCTTTACGGCGCAGGCAAAAGGATTGCGCGGCAACGACTGCCGGAACGCCGTCGAATCCGTCCTGCCGCAAGCCGATTTGTCCGACCTTGCCTATAAAAACGCGGACGTGCTTTCCAAAGGGCAGAAACGGCGCGTTTCCTTGGCGGCGGCTCTGCTCGGAAATCCCGACGTTTTACTGCTTGACGAATTGACCGAGGGACTCGACCCGAACCAGAAACGCCGCATTTACGATTTAATCGCAAGCCTGAAATCCGATAAGGCGATCATCATTTCCACGCACATTCTGGACGAAATCGACACGCTTTGCGACCGCGCCGTCATCATCGACAAAGGCAAAATCGTGCTGGACGACGTGCCGCGCGCGTTCGCCGCCCTGTCGGAAAAGCATCGCGACGTGTGCGTGCTGATTCCCGAATATCATCTGGAAAAAGCGCAAATCGTGTTCGACGCCCTGCCGCAACTGTCCGTGCGCGCCGTCAAGCCCGACAAAAACGGCTCGAAACTGTTTTGCCTGCGCCCCGAAACCGAAGAAAACGCCGTCGCGGACATTGTGGAGGCGTTGAGCGGTCAGCATATCAAAATCGAAGACATTTACGTCGAAAAAGGGCGTTTGGAAGACGTGTTTTACGCTTTCACGACGCACGCCGGCGGGGAGAAAAAGCCATGAACGGCGTTTTCATTCTGGCAAAGCGCGAACTGACGGGATTTTTCGCCTCCCTCCCGTCGTGGCTGTTTTTGGCGGCTTACGCGGCTTTGTCCGGATTTCTGACTTTTTACACGGGACGCTTTTTCGAGCGTTCCATAGCGGATTTAACGCCGTTTTTTTACTTTCAGCCCGCGCTGTTGTGCCTGTTCATGCCCGTCCTCGCCATGCACGCTTGGACGCGGGAGGAGCAGACGGGCGCGCTGGAAACCCTGACCGCCCTGCCGTTTTCCACGGCGCAGTTCGTATGCGGCAAATGCGCGGCGTACGCGCTGGTCGCCCTGCTTGCGATTCTTCTGACAACGCCCGTCTGCCATTCCGTTTTTGCGCTCGGCGATCCCGATCCCGCCGTCATTTTGACGGGATACGCGGCAATCGCGCTGACCGCGCTGTGCTTCATCTCGATCACGGTGTTTTTTTCCGCCTGCTCAAAGCACTTCATCGCCGCCTTTTTCAACGCCGCGTGCGTGTGCGGCATTTTATATTACGCGGGCGCGCCGCTTTTGGAAGCCGTTTGCGGCGTAAAATTGTCCGCAAAAACGTCGACTCTGGTCGAATCGTTTTTCATGGCGAAGCGTTTTCACGCGCTGACGATTGGCGTTGTCGACGTCAAAGACATTTTTTATTATCTGTCCGTCATCGCGCTGTTTTCTGTTTTGACGGGCTTCGCGCTGATGAACAAAAAAGCGGACGACGCCGCGCGCCGAAAAAACAATCTGGCGGGAGCCGCCGCCGTCGTGATTTTCGCAAGCGTCACGGTTTTAAGCGCGTTTGCGCCAAACGCGCCCGTTTTGGACGTCACGCAGGACAAATTGTACACGCCCGCGCCGGATGCCGAAGCCGTTTTCGATAAAATCAAAGAACCCGTCACCGTCGAATTTTACCGCTCCGCCGCCGATATGCACCTGTCTCCCGATTTTTACGCGCTGACGCAATACGCGGCGGATTACGCCCGCGCGTTCGCCAAAGCCTCGAAAGGCAAAATCGTCTTTCGCGAAATCGCCGTCGAACCGTTCGGCGCGGCGGAGGACGAAGCCGTTTTCGCCGGATTGAAAGCGTCGGAAGGCTCGTACGAAGACGGCTCCGCGCGCTTTGCGGGATTCGTGTTCAAAACGCCGTCCGGCAGAATCAGAACCGCGCCGCTCGCGCTTCAAAACACGTTCGACACGCACATTTTAAACCGCGAAACCGAACAAATCGCCCGCACGGGAAAGATTGTCGCAGGCATTATCGGCGCGCCCGCGAAACTGCCCGACAGCGCGCTGACGCAAACGCTCAAAGAACGCTTCGACGTGCGCTACATTTCGCGCAGCATCATGGAAATTCCGAAAAACATCGACGTGCTTGTCGCGCCCGATTTGAACAATTTGAACGAAGGCGCGATTTACGCCGTCGACCAGTATTTGATGCAGGGCGGCAGAGCCGTCGTTTTTCCGGACACCGTTTCCCCGAAGCGCAAACGGGCGGATTTCGCGCCGATGCTGTCGCAATGGGGCGTTTCTTACGACGCGTACAAAGCCGTCGCCGACGCCGAAGCCGCGCGCCCCGTCAAAACAAACGCGCAAACCTACCTTCTGTCCGTTTTCGATCTGTCGCCGACCCGCGCCGCGAACGGATTTCAAGACGTTCGCCGCCTGAACCTGTCCGAAGCCGTCGCGTTCGAGATTAAAAAGATCTATCCGGACGTTGATATTCTCCCGCTGTTGTTTTCATCGGCGAACGCGGCTCTGCTTCCCGTCAACACGCCGGCGGGCGAAGCGGCGAAACTGCTTCAAAACGGCGCGATTGAAAAAAAGCGGCGCATTTTGGCTCTGTCGCTGACGGGATATCTGAACGGGGCGTTCAAACGCGCGCCGCAAAGCAATTTGCTGAAATCGAAAGCCGCCGCGCATCTGTCCAAAGCCGTCCGCCCCGCGCGCGTCATTCTTGTCGGCGACGCGGATATGCTCGACGACGAAAACGCGCGAGATTCGGACAACGCCGCCTTTATCGCCCGCCTGATTGAAACGGCGGCGCAGGAATCCGGCGCGGCGAAAGAAAGCGACGTCAAACGCTTTGCCCGCCCGTTCCGCGCCGACGCCCTGCCAGACACGCAAGACCTGAAAGCGCGCATCAAAGCGACGGACAGGGAAATCCGCCTGTACGCCGACGCGTTGAGGGCGTTCCGTCAGGCGAAAGAAAAAGCGTCGCCGGCACAAAAAAATCAAATTCAGGCGCAAATAGACGCGATGAACAAAAAAATGCTTCAACGGCGCGCCCAAAGCCGTCAAATGCAAACGGCGGCAAGGATGCAAAAAAACGTTTTGAAACAAAATCACATTTTCCTGAACGTCGTTTTCACGCCTTTGCTTTTACTGGCTTTCGCGGGCGCGTTTTTCGCCTGCCGCCGCGTTAAAGAAAGGGAAAGACAATGACCAAACGCTTTTTCCTTTTGCTGAATCTGACGGCGGCGGTTTTGGCGACCGCGGCGGTTTGCGCGTATCTGTCCGCGCCGCAAACGGACGATTTTGCCAAAAAACCGCTGATGCCGCACATCCGTCAAACGCTGGCGCGCACGGCGGCAATCGCGTTTTCCGACGCGAACGGCACGCTGACGGTTACGTCAAACGACGACGGAGTCGTATCGGTCATGGAATTGCAAAATTATCCCGTTTCAACGCAAAAACGCGACGATTTTCTGCGTCTGGTCGAAAATTTCAAAACCGATGAAAAAGCGACCGCCCTGCCCGCTTTTTATCACGACGAGGGCTTGACGGAAGACGACGCGTGCCGCATCACGTTCATGGACGACCGCGCCGACGCGCTGACGGAACTGTTCGTCGGCAGACAAACGGCGAAAGGCGACGGATTTTATATGCGCACAAAGGACGACCCGCAAACGTACGTCGTCAAAACAACCGTAAACCCGTGTCCGCGCGCGCCGACGGACTGGATAGATGTAACATTGTTTCATTTCAACAAAAACGACGTGAAAACAATCACTTACGTCAGACCCGCCGAGTCCGGACGCTATATCCGCCTGTCAAAAACGGCGAACGGCGATTTTGAAACGAACGCGTCGGATTCGTATTACAATTTTTTTGACGCGAACGACGCCGCCGATTTGTTTTCATCTTTCAAATTCACGGATTTCCGGCGGTTTGATTCGCGCGAAAAACCCGCGCTGATTGTCGAAACGGTTTTGGAAAACGGCTTGAAAATCATACGTTCGACGGACGGGGAAAACGCCGCGTCGTTCGTGTTCGACGCTCTGCCGGAAGCCGACGCCGCGACGGACGCTTTCGCGCGGCGCATGAACGACGCTTTCGCCGCGTGGCAGTATTATCCGGCAATTGACGCGCACGACGCGCTGAATCCGTTTTTGGAAATCGAATCGTCCGGCGAATGACGGATTGAAAAATCGAATCGTCCGGCGCATAACGAAAAAGCCCCGAAAATTCGGGGCTTTTCTTTTGGATTTCAGCCGGATTACGCTTTGTTTTGCGCAACCAGTTTTTCGTACAGTTCTTTGGTCTGCACGGCAATGCTCTGCCAGCTGAATTTCTTTTCGACGCGCAAACGTCCCGCTTGTCCCATTTTCTTCGCCAGAACGGGATCGCGAATCAGTTTGTTGATGCCGTCCGCCAAACGCGTCGCGAAAGCGTCCGCGTCTTTCGGGTCGTGCGGGAAAACGTCGGACAGATCGGGGTCGACCAAAAAGCCCGTTTCGCCGTCAACGACGACTTCGGTGATGCCGCCGACCGCGCTCGCCACGACGGGCGTGCCGCACGCCATCGCTTCCAGATTGATGATGCCGAACGGTTCGTAAATCGACGGGCAACAGAAAACCGTCGCCTGCGAATACAGCGCAATGGCTTCTTCGCGGGAGATCATCTGCGGAATCCAGACCACGCCGGAGCGCGTCTGTTTCAAATTGTCGACCAAGCCTTCCAGTTCCGCTTTCATTTCGGGCGTGTCGGCGTCGCCGGCGCACAAAACCAACTGCGCGTCGGGATCCAGTTTCGCGGCGGCTTTCAGCAGATACAGCAAGCCTTTCTGACGCGTCATGCGTCCGACGAACAGCACATAGGGCTTGTCCGCGCGGATGCCGTATTTGTTCAAAACTTCGGTGTCGTTCGTTTCTTTGTACTGGTTGACGTCAATGCCGTTGTAGATGATCGACACTTTCGCGGGGTCGATTTTCGGGAACAGTCGCAAAACGTCGTCTTTCGTGCTTTGCGACACGGCGATGACGGAATCCGCCATTTCCAAAGCCGTTTTTTCCACCCAGCTCGACACGTCGTAGCCGCGACCCAACTGTTCGCGCTTCCACGGACGCAACGGTTCCAAAGAATGCACCGTCACGACCAAGGGGATGCCGTACAGCATTTTCGCCAAGATGCCCGCGAAATGCGCGTACCAAGTGTGGCAATGCACGACGTCGGCGGTCACGCCCTCGCCGGAAAAGAACAGACCGTCGTAAAACGCTTTAAGCGGCGAGGTCAGTTCCTGCGGACAGCCTTTGAACAATGAAGCGTCGGGCGTTTTGCCGTTGACGACCAGATTGCCTTTTTCATAATGCTGATCATGGAAACTGCGGACTTCGACTTCCATCAGTTTCGCCAGTTCCTTCGACAAGTATTCGACATGGACGCCGGCGCCGCCGTAAATGTACGGAGGATATTCGTTTGTTACAAACATTACCTTCATTGTTTCAAGCCTTTCAAAAATAACCGTCGGTTGATTTATAGATACAGCATCCCCTTTTGAGCGGTATTCGTCAATCTTTTTTCCGGTTTCGCGCAAAAATAACGATAAATGGATTGAATTTGCGCGCCGAAAAAGTTAAATTTCAACAAAACGTTTTCATACATAAGGTTACGGGGGAAGCCATGTATCCCAATTACGAACAGAATTTCCTGCAAAAAATGCCCGACGGCACGGTCAAACAGATGAATCCCTTTACGGGAACGCAGGTTTGGACGGTCCCCGGCAGAGGCAACAGACCGCACACAAAGAAGGAGGACGCGAACGCGCCCCAGCCGCTTCCGGCGGGGGAAATCGAAAACATCTGCCATTTTTGTCCGTCGAATTATTTAAAAACGCCTCCCGAAAAAGCGCGCCTGATTAAGACGGAAAACGGCGAATATAAAACGGTCAAAGGGTTGAAATGCTCCGAATTGGCGGACACGATCGCGGAATTCCGCCGCGTGCCGAACCTGTTTGAAATCATTTCGTTCGACTATTGGGAAAAGAACTACGGCTATGTGATGAACGAGGAGTGCGCCGCGTTCAAAGACGCTTATTTAAGCGAAGCGGGCGGGCGCGAGCACGTTTTGGACGTCGTGACGACGAAATTAAAAATGTCGGGGCTGAAAAAAGAGGAAATCGACAGCATTTCCGTCGGGCGCAAATTGAAAATGGCAAACAGTTTCTTCGCCGGCGGTCACGAATTGATCATCGGCAAGCGTCACTTCATCGAGGGCGCGGAAAATTCGTCGCAAAAAGCGTCTTCGGGCGCGCTGACGCCGGAGGAACACTACCAGTTCATCAATTTCACAATCAACGCGCTGAAAGACATCTACCTGACAAACCGGTACGTCCGTTATGTGACGGTGTTCCAGAACTGGCTGAACCAAGCGGGCGCGTCGTTCGACCATTTGCACAAGCAGTTGGTCGCCATCGACGGCATTTCCGCCTCCAACGCCGCGGAATTCCGCATGGCGCGCGACAATCCGAATATGTACAACGATTTCGCGGTCAACTACGCGGGATATCAGAATCTGGTCTTTGCGGAAAATGATTACGCCGTCGCGTTCGCCGATTTCGGTCACCGTTATCCGTCTTTGGCGATTTTCTCGAAAGCGGAAAAGAACCAGCCATGGAACATGACGCCCGAACAGGTGCGCGGCATGTCCGACATCGTGCACGCCTGCCACGCGTCCATGGGCAGCGACATTCCGTGCAACGAGGAATGGTATTACCGTCCGCCCGCGGTTGACGTCGCGATGCCGTGGCACATCCTGATCAAATGGCGCATCAGCAATCCGGCGGGTTTTGAAGCCGTGACAAAAATTTTCGTCAACACGATCGACCCGTGGCAGTTGCGCGACAAAATCGTGCCGAATTTGTTTGAATTGCGCAAAGCGGACAAAATCGCGTCCGACATCAAAATCGCGTCGGAATGCGACTGCACGCCGAACTGCCTGCGCTACAACCCGTCTTTGCAGCCGCCGTCGCACATGCCTTACGCCATGCGCGGACGCGGCACGACAATGGACTGGTAAAATGGCGAACAAAGATTACGAAACGCTGGAACAACGCTTCGAGCAAAGAAGCAAACTCGACCACATCGCGCAGACAATCGACTGGGACGCGCAGTTGTATTGCCCCGAAAATGCGGTCGTCGAGCGCGGCGAGCAAAAAGCCCTGCTGAACGTGCAATGTCATCAACTGGCGACGCTGGACGACTGGGCGGACATTTTCGCGCGGCTGGAAAAAGCGGACGATTTGACGGACTGGCAGAAAGCGAACGTGCGCGCCGCCAAACGCGTCTGGGAAAACGAATCTCTTTTAACGCCGGAACTGATCGCCGAATCCGCGCGCGTGACGACGAACGCGACGGCGGCGTGGTTCAAAGCCCGCGCCGAAAACGATTTTCCCGCGTTCAAGCCGCATTTGGAAAAACTCGTCGATTTACAGCGCCGCATCGCCGCGCGCAAAAACAAAGACCGTCCCTACGACGCGCTTTTGGATTTTTACGAAGCGGGCGTCAGCGAAGCGTTCATTGACCCGCTTTTTGACGATTTGAAAGCCTTTTTGCCCGATTTCATTGAAAAAGTCCGCTCCCGCAAGGAACGCGCGCCGTTCGAGCGGGAATACGCGATTGAAAAGCAGACCGCGTTTTGCCGCGACGTCATGCGCATGATGGGCTTCGACATGAAGCGCGGTCGGCTGGACATTGCAAAAACGGCGTTCTGCACGACGCTGGGCGTCGACGACGTGCGCATTGTCAGCCATTTTCACACGCACGAACCCGTGTCCGCCATTCGCGCCGTCATGCACGAAACGGGACACGCGCTGTACGAACAGCACCTGCCGCGCGATTTCGCACATCAGCCCGTCGGCAAGCAAAACGGCATGGCGATGCACGAAAGCCAGTCGCTGTTAATGGAATGCCTTGTGTGCATGTCGGACGAATTTCAAGCGCTTTTGGGCGAAAAAATGCGTGATTTCTACGGATTCGACGAATTGAATCCCGAAAATCTGCGCGAAAAGAATTTCTACGTCGCGCCGTCGTTCATCCGCATTGACGCGGACGAAGTGACCTATCCCCTGCACGTCATTTTGCGTTACGAAACGGAAAAGGATTTGATTGCGGGAAGGCTGGACGTCGCGGATCTGCCGGAATACTGGAACGGCAAAATGCGCGCGTATCTGGGCATTACGCCGCCGACGGACACGCTCGGATGCTTGCAGGACATTCATTGGTCTTGCGGCAATTTCGGCTATTTCCCCGACTACACACTGGGCGTTTTGGCGGCGCACCAGTTCTTTGAATCGCTGTTGCGGGACGTTCCCGACGCGCTGAAAGAAATCGGCAAAGGCAATTTCGCGCAAACGGTCGCGTGGCTGACAAAACACATTTACGCGCAAGGCTCGTTTGATTCGTTTACGCAAACCGTGAAAAACGTCACGGGTAAACCGCTGTCGACGGACGCGTTCAAGCGCACGCTTCAAAAACGTTACGGAGAAAACAGATGAAAAAGACCGCCGTTCTTTTCTTGGTGCTGATTTTAGGAGCGGCGGGCTTTTACGCCGCGCGCGAACACCGTTTTCAAACCCGCGCGGAACAAGAGATTCGCCCGCTGCTGAGCGACAAGTTTCCCGCCGAATTCACAAACGCGCTGATTGATTTGAACGTTGCGGCGCAAAAGGCGGCGCGGCGCACGCATCTGACGTTCGCGCAAAATCCGCCGGCGGCGTTCGCGGGGCTTTCCGACGATTTTTTGAATTTCGTGATAAATGCCGCCATTAAAACCTACGGCGACGCGCCGGACGGCGCGCTGACGATAAGTCAGGCGGAAAACGGCTTTTACGCCGCCGCTTTCGACGATGAAAACGGCACGATCGTCATTGCGTTTCGCGGGTCGAACGAAATGGGCGATATGCCGTCCGACTGGCAGATTATGACGGAAAACCTGCCCGACCAATTTACGCAGGCGGACGCGTTTTATCGCGAACTGGCGCAAAAATATCCGCAAAAACGCTTTGTTTTGACGGGGCATTCTCTGGGCGGATCGCTGGCGCAACTGGTCGGCGCGAAACATCCCGAAACGCTTGCGCTCGCCTGCAATCCCGCCGGAACGAAAACGGCGGCGGCGAAAAGCGGCTTTCAGACGGACAACGCTTCCGTTTACAATCTGGTCACGCGCGGCGATTCTTTCGCCAACGCGCTTGAACACGTCGGCGTCAACCGGCAGATCGGCGCGAAAAAAGATGCGAACGGCATACCGCTTCCCCCGCACAGCATCTTGAACTGCCTGTCGCCGTTTGCGGACTGACAAAAGCATAACAAAATTCATTAAGGGAAATTGCTAAAATGTCGGTATTTCTGCGTTTGCTGGCGTCGGCGTTTTACGCGACGCAAAACGTGTTTGACGCGCGCATTTCAAACAATATTTTAAACCGCTGGCAAACAATCCTGTTTTATTCGGGCGCGTCCGGCATTTTGATTCTGCCGTGCATCGTCCTGCTGTACGGCGCGCCGAACGCCATTGATCCGCATTTATGGGGGTATCTCGCCCTGTGCGGCTTTTTAAATTGCTTTTATCTTGCGCCGTACTACATCGCGCTGAAAAAGACGGACACGTCGGTCGTCGCCGCGCTGTTTTCCCTTGCGGAAATCATGATTCCCCTGCTTGCCATTGTCGTTTTGGGCGACAGACCGTCCGCACAGCAATTTTTCGGTTTCTTCCTTGTCGTGTTTTCGGGGCTGGTTTTGTCGGTCAAGGACGTGCGCCGCTTTAAAATCAACAGCGGCTTTTGGATTATGCTTCTGTCGGCGATGATGGAGGCGATCAATTCCGTTTCCTATAAGAAACTGATGAACGAAACGGGCGACACGGGTTCCGTGATGTTCTCCACCGCCGTTTTGTCGATGATTTTTTCAAGCGCGCTGATTTTAATTCCGTCGTGTGCGAAAGACATTTGCGGCAAATTCAAAGACGTGAAAGCGAATCTGCCCGTGTTCGCGGTCGTTTTCTTTGTCGCGGTCGGCGCATTCATCGCGAAAAGCATCGCCATGGCGGGACTGCCGTTTTTGACGTTCCGCGCGCTGTCCGCCGTTCAGCCGATGTTCGTGTTGAGTTACGGCATCATCGCGGCAAAATTTTTCGGCAAAAAAATGCCCGAAGAAATCACCTTGCGCGAAACCGTTAAAAAACTGATCTGCTTTTCGCTGATTGTCTGCGGCATTTTGCTGACGATGAACGCGTTTTAATCCGCGATTTCGCCGTACAAATCGTATTCGTCGGCGTCCGTCACGTGCACTTTGACAAAGTCGCCCGCTTCCGCGGCGCGCCCTTTCGCATCAAAGAACACCTTGCCGTCCACGTCCGGACCGTTGGCGTAATCGCGCCCCGCGTACAGTTCTTTTTCGTCGTCGAATTCCTCGACCAGCACGTCGCGGATTTGCCCGATGCAAGCCTTTTGCTGTTCCAGACTGACTTTCGCCTGCGCGCGCATCACCGCGTCATAGCGTTTGCGTTTCGTCTTTTCGTCGATTTGGTCGGGCATATCGAAAGCCGCCGTGCCTTCTTCGCGCGAATACATGAACGCGCCGAAGCGGTTGAATTTGACGGTTTTCACAAAATCAAGCAATTCGTCGAACTGCTCCTGCGTTTCCCCCGGAAAACCGACGATCGCCGTCGTGCGAATCACAATGTCGGGAATTTCGCGGCGCAGTTTCTGAATGACGGATTCAATCAACGCGCGCCCGCCGTGACGGTGCATACGCTTTAACACTTCGTCGCTGATGTGCTGGACGGGAATGTCGATGTAATGCAGCACGCGCGGATTGTTTTTAATTTCGGCGACCAGTTCGTCCGTGATTTTGTCGGGATAGCAGTAAAACAGGCGAATCCACGGAATATCCGTTTCGCTCGCCAAGCGGCGCAACAGTTCGGGCAACATCGGCTTTTGGTATAAATCAACGCCGTAGCACGACGTGTCCTGCGCAATCAGGTTCAATTCCTTGACACCCGCCGCCGCCAAATCCTGCGCTTCCTCGATAATGCTTTCCATCGTGCGCGAACGGTATTTGCCGCGAATGAACGGAATGGCGCAGTACGAACAGCGGTTGTTGCACCCCTCGGACACGCGCAGACAGGCGGACGCCGTTTCGTCAAGAAGCAGGCGCGCGCCGTCGATGTCGCCTTTGTCGCACGGCGCGAACAGCGTGACTTTTTCACGCTCGAACGTCTGCGCGACCGCCTCGACGACGGACTGGACGCCGCCCACGCCGACCACCGCGTCGACTTGCGGATTTTTTTCCATAATCCTGTCGCGCCAGCGTTCCGCCAAGCATCCGGTGACAATCAGTTTTTTCAATTTGCCCGTTTTTTTCAGTTTCGCGGCTTCGTTGATCGCTTCGACGGATTCCTTTTGCGCGTCGCCGATGAAGCCGCAGGTGTTGACGATGATGACGTCGGCTTTTTCGCGCTCGCCCGTCATTTCATAACCCGCGTCGTCCAAACGCGACAGCATCATTTCGGCGTCGATTTGATTTTTCGAGCACCCCAGCGACACTAAACCGATTTTTAATTTTTGGCGGGCGGACATGATATTTTTTTCCTTACTGCTTAAATATACCGATGAAAAGATTGACTCCGGCGTCGTTATCGGGGCAAAGTATGCAACGCCCGTCTTGTTTTTGACAAGGAAAAGTTTATGAAAAACACGATTGCCGCCTTTATTTTCGCTCTGACCGCCTTTTTGCCGCAAACCGCCGCCTCCGCGCCGGCTTCGCATACGGTTTTAACGGCAAAAGACGCGGCGAAACCCGTCAAGGCAAGCGTCCGGCAGACGTTCACCGTCCGCCTTGCCGCCAATCCCTCCACGGGCTATTTGTGGCAAATCGCCCCCGAAACCGCGCGCAACGAATCCGTCAGCGTGTATGAAGAATCTTTTGAACACGCGAAATCGCGTCTTGCGGGCGCGGGCGGCACCGCCGTCTTTACCGTCCAAATGAAAAAAGCCGGACAAACGCGCGTCGTTTTAAGATATTTCAGACCGTGGGAACATTTCGACGCGGCGCACGACCAATCAATCGCCTTCGTCTTTGACGTCAAGTGAAATGCCGCCGTTTTCGTCGTCCTGCCGTTCGGTTTCCGACGCGGGCTGAACGGCGATCAAGCCGAGTTGCTGGGCTTTCAAAAGGGCGCACATTCTGCTGTTGACATCCAAACGCTGATACAACCCCAACAAATGCAATTTGACCGTCGCGACGGTGACGCCCATTTTTCTGGCAATTTGCTTGTTTTGCAGACCATATGACAAATAGTGCAATACCTCCATCTGCTTGGGGGTTATGTTCAACTGCGTCATCGGCGATCCTTTGTTATGCGTTCGGGTGTAAATATAGTAATAATTTACATCGAAAGTATAATAAAACAACTATTTTTTGTCCATATAACCATAGGGTTTATGCATTATTGGTTGAATTTCTTTCGACCGTTTTTTAGCGATGCGCACAGTTTTCCGCGCGGGCGCACCCGAAAAGATATGACTTCGCCGCGACCGGATTTTCTTCGGTCTATGATTTAAAATGCCGGCGACGCCACTTGACCGCCTCGAACCAGCCGACCGAAACGGCGGCAAGCGCGAACGCCAAAGCCAACTGACGCGCGGACAACGCCTGCAAGCGCAGATAATCCGCCAGCGGCGAATACAAAATCACGCCCAAACCCGCCAAAGACAGCAGATTGATGATTTGAAGCACCCTGTCGCGCGCCAGTTTTTTCATCGAGCAAAAAACGCTGTCGCGCACGGAAGCGTTGACGTTGACCAAAAACGCGTTCGCCGCCAGAATGACCGTCAGCCCCATTGAGCGCGCCAAAGCCGCATCGCCCGTTGTTTTCAGATAATACAGATAAATCCCGAACGACGCGGAGAAAACGGCAATCCCCTGCGCAATGTGGCGCAACAAAAACGCAGCGGGCAGAATATGCTCGTCCGGCCGGCGCGGCGGTCTGTCCATAATGTCCGATTCGGGCGGCTGACGCTCCAAAACAATCGAACACGTCGGGTCGATGACCAATTCCAGCAAAACGACGTGAATCGGCAACAAAAGCAAATCGGCGGGCGCGATGCTCAACAAGGGCGCCGCCATCGCCGCGAAAGCGATCGGCATATGAATGGCGAAAATGTATCCCGACGCTTTGCGGATGTTGTCGAAAATGCGCCGCCCGTCGTGCACCGTGCCGACAATCGTCAGAAAATTGTCGTCCGTCAAAACCAGATCGGCGGCTTCGCGCGACACTTCCGACCCGCGCTGTCCCATGGCGATGCCGATATCCGCGTGCTTCAAGGCGGGCGCGTCGTTCACCCCGTCGCCCGTCATCGCGACAATCTCTCCGTTCGCCTGAAAAGCCTTGACAATGCGCATTTTATGTTCCGGCACGACGCGGGCGAACACATTGACGCTTTTCACGCGTTCGCGCAATTCATCGTCGCTCATCGCATCCAATTCGTCGCCCGTGACAACGCCGTCGCCGACCTTGATGCCGACGGCGGACGCGATTGCCGAAGCGGTTGCCGCGCCGTCCCCCGTAATCATCACGACGCGAATGCCCGCCTGTCCGCACACGGCGATGTTTTCTTTCACGCACGGACGCGGCGGATCGTACAGCCCGATCAAGCCCGCAAACGTCAGCCGGCAATCCGTCAGATTTTCGGGAATCCCGTCCGGCGAAGCGACGCGCCCGCACGCCACGCCGATAACGCGCAGCCCCTGCCTTGCCAGCGATTCCATGCGCTCCCCGACACGCCGCTTTTCATCCGCGCTCAAATCGCACAGCGTCAGCATTTTTTCGGGCGAGCCTTTGGACGCGATAAAAATCTCCCCGTCCGGACGCTTCCAAACGTGTCCCATCATTTTCAAAGAATCGGTGAACGAATATTCTTTAATCAATTCGCCCGAAAAAAAGACGTCGTGCAAAATGCCTTTTTCTTCGCAGTACGCCAGCATCGCCTTTTCCATAGGGTCGTACGCCTGCGTTTCGCACGCCGCGCCCAAAGCCGTCAGCAATGCCGCAAGCGTCGTTTCGCCGAACGGTTCCGCCGCCGCGACTTTCATGGCGTTCATCGTCACCGTGCCGGTCTTGTCGACGCACAAAACGGACACCGCTCCCAGCGTTTCAACGGACGGCAAATGTCGAATCAGGGCTTTTTTGCGCGCCAGCCGCCAAGCCCCCATGGACAGAAAAACGGTCAGAACGACGGGGAATTCTTCGGGAATCATCGCCATTGCAAGCGTAATGCCCGACAAAACGCTGGCAATGACGCGGGCTTTCAGAGCCGGATGATCGACGCTGAAAAACGTGAAAGCGACAACCAGTAAAAAGAAAACGGCGGCGACGACACTGCACCATTTGACCAGATGCGCCGTCTGCTTTTCCAGCGGAGTCGGACGGTCGGGCGCGTCGGCGATATGCTTGCCGATTTTGCCGTATTCGGTCTGCGAACCGATTTTGTCGACTTGAACGAATCCCGTGCCGCGCACAATCAGCGTGCCGGCGTAACAGTAATCTTTGCGCCAATGGTCAGCGGACGCGTCCTTTCCCTTTTCGACCTTGAACACGGGTTCCGCCTCGCCCGTCAGGGACGATTCGTCCGCGTACAAATCGCTTGATTTCAAAACGAATCCGTCGGCGGCAAGTTTTTCGCCCTCGCTGACAATCATAATGTCGTCGGGCACCAGATCCGCGCTTAAAATCCGTTGTTGCACGCCGTCGCGCACAACCGTCGCGCGCGGGGCGGACAAATCTTTCAGCGCGCGCAGAGTCTTGTCCGTTTTCCATTCCTGAACGATTTCAATGCCGATGACGGCGACGACGAAAACCAGCATGACGCACGCGTCCTTGAATTCGCCCAAGATGAAATAAACGGCGGCGGCGCCGAGAAGCAATAAAAACATCGGTTCGGCAAGAACGCCGCAAATTTTGCGAATCAGCGATTCCCTTTGCGCCGAAGCGACTTCGTTTTTGCCGTGGATTTTCTGCAAATCGCGCGCTTGTTTGGAAGTAAGTCCCTGAAAACCCGTGTCGGACATGGCAAAACCTTTCGTAATTTCCGTCAAGTTGCAACAGGCAATGCCCGTGTTCCGTCGATTTTTGGAAAAATGCGGAACCGACAACTGTCCCGCAACCTAAAAGAAAGCCGCTGCCCCGAAAGGCCCGCCGGAAAGGAAATCCGGCTGTTCAGTTTGTATTGTAGAGTATATGCAATGCAACGCTGTTTTCTTATATCGAAAAAAGATGATGAAAACAATAAAAAATGCTTGCAGTTTGATTCGATTTGAGATAAAAGGGCTTTGTTGCGCCGCAGTAGCTCAGTTGGTAGAGCAACGCATTCGTAATGCGTGGGTCGGGTGTTCGAGTCACCCCTGCGGCACCATTTAAAAGCCCTCGAAAGAGGGCTTTTTGCTTATCCGCGATAATTTGCGCATAAATTTCCGGCGGCACTTCACATCTTGCGGCGCAAAATTTTTCGCGCGCATAAATCCGCAATGTCCGGAACGCCGCGCCCGCCGCCTGTCAGCCCGATTTGCCGCACCGTCGCTCGCCGCACCATTGCCCGCCCGTGCGCGATTCTCCGTTTTCAGCCCGAAAAATAAAAAAATCCGCCCGAAACGACTCGGACGGAACACACGGCGATAATGATTTGTCGCCCGTCGCCGCAAACGCGCGGCGTACCGAGCGCGATTGCAATGGGTGTAAATTGTAGGGCGTGAGGCGAAACGGGCGCGGTTGTACCGCTTGGGTATAAATTGCAGGATGTGCGGCGGAACAAATGCAATCGTATCGTTTGGGAGCGGGCGTTTGGATTGTCCGAAACCATGAACACCGACCGTACAGACGGGGCAGGCTCAACGCCCGCCGTTGCGAACGCAGATTCCGGATACGCAAAAACGGACGCTTTAAACAAAGCATCCGTTTTTAACCGTAATTCCGCAAAAATTACTTCGCGACAGCCTTGACGCGAGCGCTCAAACGGGAAATTTTGCGGGACGCCGTATTAGCGTGCAGAACGCCTTTCGACACGGCGCGCATCATTTCGGATTCGGCAACGCGGAAAGCGTCGGTCGCCTGCTGTTTGTCACCGCTTTCGATAGCGGATTCCGCTTTTTTGAAGAAAGAGTGAACGCGGCTGATTCTGGCGGCGTTTCTTTCTTCGGCGCGACCGTTGCGGCGAATGCGTTTTTTGGACGAAAGATGATTAGCCATTTTTAAAAACCCTGTAACAAATTAAAAAACTCGGATAATTCTTATAGTCGGAAATAATCCGTTCGTCAAGGATTAAACGTCTTTATGTGAAAAGTTCGGCGCGCGCTGTTCTTTCAAGGCGTTCATCGCTTCCGCCGCGTCGTCGCTCAACAGCGACAAAGCCGCCAGAGATTCTTGATTTTTCAAGCAATCCGCCTCTTTCGCGCCCGCCAAAACCGCCTGTTTCGCCAAGCGCACGCCCGCCGCCGACATGGACGCGATGCGCGCCGCCGTTTGCAAAGTTTCCTCTTTAATCAAAGACGAATCGACCATGCGCGACACGATTCCCGCATCCAGAGCCTCTTTCGCGGACAAATGCCGCCCCGTCAGCACCATTTCCATGGCGCGCGGTTTGCCGATTCGCGCCGCCAGAATCGCCGCGCCGCCCATTTGCGTCAGCACGCCCAAGGAAATTTCCGGAAAACCGAATCGGGCGTTTTCCGCCGCGATGACGATATCGGACAACAGCGCCAGTTCAAACCCGATGCCGAACGCGTATCCCGCGACTCCGGCGACGACGGGCTTGCGCATTTCGGCGAACGCGCGCGCCAGTTCCGCATAGATTTTCCTGATTTCCGCCTTGTGCTCCCCGTCGAATTCGGTCATGTCCGCGCCCGCCGCGAAAAACGAGGGCGAGCCCGTCAGAACGACGCACCGGATGGCGTCGTCGTCATCCAGCGTTTTCAGCGCACGGGTCAATTCCGCCGCCATCGCCGCGCAAACGGCGTTCATCGCGTCTTCGCGCTTCAAGGTGATCAAAGCGACGGCATCGTTGTTTTCGACAAGAATGGTGTTGAAAGTCATTTCATTAACCTTATGGCTGGGTCGTCAATTCAAAGCGCACGGCGACGGGTTTGTTTTTTTCAAAGGAAATGCGCAGAGTTTCGCCGTCGCGCGTAAAGGCGAGAGCGTCATTTTTCGCCGACTTATCCTGTTTCCAGCCCAGCTGGACAAGCGTGTCGGCGTAGTATTTCCTGATTTTATCCACCGTCAGCGTCGGGCTTTCGGCATAGGCTTCGACAATGCGCCCCGCCGGAGAATCGAACGACACGGCGCCGTCCTCCAACTGCACCAGTCCCGCGGGCAAAGGCAAATCTTCAAAACCGGAAACGAAATCGTCCCCCGACGCCGTTTTTTGAGCGAACGCCGGAAAAGACATGAAAACAAACATCAAAGCGCACAAAAATTTCTTCATGTTGCGAATCATACAATGTTTTTTTAAACTTCACACTATAAAATTGTAAAAACGGTTTCATTTTAAAGCAAGCGGAAAAAACGGATGACGGCGCCTTTCATCTTATTTTTCGAAACGTTCAAGTTGTGCCGGCGGATTGTCAGGCACGGGCTGACGGCGCAATTCGACCACATCCCCGCGCTGAAAACGCCGCTGAATCTGCTTGCCCTGTACGTCCAGCCGTTGCGCGACCTTCCGAAAAACAGCGCGGAACGCCTGCTTTGCGCGGCAAAGGAAACGGACGCGGTTTATTTTTCCTATATGCGTTTCGCCGCCGCCTTTCCGGAAACGGCGGGCTTGGAAAACGTCCCGTTTTACGCGCAGGCGCCGCGTTTGCCGCTTTCCGCGTCGAAGCAGGAAATCGCCCGCACCGTCGCGCAGGATTTTCCGTCCGTCAAAAAAGAGTTCTTCGACGGCGTCGTTCCGCAAATGATATTGTCGCCGGAGCGCGCGGCGCAATTCGCGCATCAGACGGAAATCATCCGGCGCATTGTCAAAAAATCGGTCAAACTGGCGTGGGATCAGAACGCGTTGAACCGTTTTGAAGATTTTTGCAAGCACGTTTCGCGGGCGGATATGCGGCTGGCGGCGGCGGATTTGGAAGAACACCGTAAAGCGTTCGCCGATGCGGATTACGTTTTCGTGCCGGAGGTCGACTGGATGCGCACGTCCAAAAACCTGCTTGTGTGCAAACCGTATGAAAAAAGCGAATTTCTGCCGACTTTGACCTCGAAGGATTCGATTGTGCGCGCCATTCCCGAAATGGTTTTGCGGCACGGCTTTTTCAGCCTGCCGTCCGAAACGCCGTTGGAAATGACGTACCGCGAAAAACTGATTTTGAACGGCTCGCTGTTCTCGTTCCGGCTGAAAGGCAAGGAGCGCGTTTTTCTGTACGACGTTCTGCAAGGCTTGGCGGACAAGAATTTCGACGCCGTCGCCACGGCGTTCATCAGGGCGGGGATGACGAACGGGACGTTTCCCGTTTTCGCACTGGCACAAACGTGTAAAAATCTGTATCAAAGCGGCGAAAAACTTTCCGCCGGCGAACGCTTGGGCGCGGCGATCGACACGTTAAGCAAAAAGGGCGTGGCTTTTTCTCCGGCTTTGCGCGCGGTGTTCACCCTTGTCCTGTCATACGAGGCGATTTGCGACGACAGGCAACTGTGGGAAGCCTGCACGCCGGCGCATCTTTTAAGCGAGCATTACCGCGTCGAGCCGCCGGAAACGGAGCAAAGCGAAGCCGAGCAAACGGACACGGTGCAGGAAATGCGCGACCGGCTTTTGACCGTGCCGCCCGTCGCCGAAGGACTGCAAGCGGTGAACGCGGCGAAAAAGGCGGCGTTCGTCAAAAATCCGGAATGGATTGCGAAAACCTTGAAAAAAGCGCAAGAAGAATAATTTTCAGTGGTACGATTCAAAAGATTCGGCGCGGAACGGGCGCGACAGCAGTTCCGTCAGCGCATCGTCGATGCTTTTGTCCCGATACAAGATTTTGTACAGGGCTTCGCACAGCGGCATTTCGACGCCGGCTTTGCGCGCGCGCTCCAAAACGGCGGAAGCGGTGTACACGCCTTCGGTCACGTTGTTGCGTTCGCTTAAAACATCGTTGAGAGCCCTGCCCTCGCCCAAAGCGACGCCCAGCGAAAAATTGCGCGACTGCATACTGTTCGCAGTCAAAAGCAAATCGCCCAGTCCGGACAGACCGCCCATGGTTTCAAACCGCCCGCCCAAAGCCATGCAGAAGCGGGTCAGTTCGGACAGACCGCGCGTAATCAGCAAAGCGCGGGCGTTGTCGCCCAGCCGCTTGCCCGCGACAATCCCCGCCGCAATCGCCAGCACGTTCTTCACCGCGCCGCCGATCTGCACGCCGAGAACGTCGTCCGTGTAATACGGGCGGAACGTCAGCGATCCGAGCGCTTCAATCAATTCCCAGCCCGTTTTTTCGTCCTTGCACGCCAGCGTCAGCGCCGTCGGCTTTCCCGCCGCGACTTCGTGCGCGAACGTCGGACCGGACAAAACGGCGCACACGGCTTCGGGCAGTTCCTGCGCCAGAATTTCGCCCAAAAGCGCGCCCGTGTTCTGCTCGATTCCCTTGCAGCAGATGACGGCGGGCAGACCTTTTTTGAAATGCGGGCGGATTTGGCGGCACGTCGCGCGCAAAAACTGCGCCGGCACGACCATCAGCACGGCGTCGGCGCTCTCCAAAGCCTGCGCCGCGTCTTGCGTCGCCGTAATCGTTTCGGGCAAAGGAACGTCCGGCAAAAACAGCGTGTTTTCATGACGTTCGGAAATGCTTGCGACGACTTCTTCCTCCCGCGCCTGCAAGACGACGTTCCTGCCGGCTCTCGCGGCGACCGCCGCCAAAGCGGTTCCCCAAGCCCCCGCGCCGATAACGGCAACGTTGTTTCTCATAAATCCCCCCTTTATCGTTTCGTCGACGGATCCAAGGGCCAGCGCGGACGCGGACTGAAATCCAGCGAATCCGTCAGCCCCGCCTTAAACCGCTCCATGCCCGCCCAAGCGACCATCGCGCCGTTGTCCGTGCATAAATTCATCGGCGGCGCGTAAAAATCCAGTTTGCGCCTTGCCGCCAAAGCCTGCAAAGCCTCCCGCAACGCGCCGTTCGCGGCGACGCCGCCCCCGACGACAAGGCTTTTCGCCTGCGGAAAATCCTTTTTAAACAAGCGGATGCCGTTTTTCAAACGCGCAGTCAGACTTTCCAGAACGGCGCGCTGAAAACACGCGCACACGTCCGCCTTGTCCTGTTCGGAAAGCGGCGCTTCAAAATTCTCGACAACGCGGCGCACCGCCGTTTTTAAGCCGGAAAAGGACATATCGCACCCCGCCTTGTCGATCATCGGGCGCGGCAGATCGAACCTGCCGTCGTCGCCCGAACGCGCGTATTTTTCAACCAAAGGTCCGCCGGGGTATCCCAATCCGAGCATTTTGGCAACCTTGTCGAAGGCTTCGCCCGCCGCGTCGTCGATCGTCGCGCCCAAGCGGTGATATTTGCCGACGCCCTCGACCGCCAGAATCTGACAATGCCCGCCCGACGTCAGCAGCAGCAGATACGGAAAATCGACGTCGTTGTTCAGCCGCGCGGTCAAAGCGTGCGCTTCCAAATGATTGACGGCGACGAACGGCTTGCCGTGCACGGCGCAAATCGCCTTGGCGGTCATCACGCCGACAATAACCCCGCCGATCAGCCCCGGTCCCGCGGAAGCGGCGATCGCGTCCAAATCTTCAAACGACACGTTCGCGTCGCGCAACGCCTTGTCGACGATGAAATCGACTTTATCGAGATGCGCGCGGGCGGCGACTTCGGGGACGACTCCGCCGAAAGCCTTGTGTTCCTGCTGGGAATACACGACGCTCGACAGCAATTCCTTTTTATCGGTCACAACGGCGGCGGCGGTTTCGTCGCAACTGGACTCAATTCCTAAAACAAGCATTTTGCCTCTTTTGAATAAACTTATTTACCCTTACTTCCAAATGGTGTTAAAATCCAGCATATTTAACAACAAGGATTCGGATTATGGTCGAAAAAACGCAAAAAAATCCCGCACAGGAAGCCGATTCGGTAAAAAAAGAAGAAGCAAAAAAAGTTGAACCGGAGAAAAATCAGCCTGAAAAACCGCAGAAAAAGAAGAAAAAATCCGCCGCCTGCTTTGTCGGCGCGCTGATTGCGCTGGCGGTTTGCGCCGGCACGGCGGTTTATTGCGTTCCGACCCTGCGCGGCAAGGCGTTCGCGCTGTACGAAGAAAAAATCGCGCCCGAAATCGCTTCTTGGCGCGCCAAAATCTTCAACGGCGACAAAAACGCGCCGGCTCCCGAAGCCGTTGTTGAAGAAATCATCGTCGAAGCGGTGCCCGTCGTCATGCCCGAATCCGACGAGGAGCCGCGTCCCGTCGAAATCATTGAAGAACCGGCGCCCGCGCCCGTCGACGAACCCGTGCCCGCGCCGGAATACGCCGCCGGACAGACTTCGGACAGCGGCGAAACGCGGGAGATGATCGCGTCTTTGGCGGAAAATCTGAAAAAAGCGCAAAAAACACAGGCTTTGCTGGAACAGGCTTTGGAAAAGAACGCCGTTCTGGAAATGAAACTGGCGCGGCTGGAAGCGCAAAAGGCGGACGCTTCCGAAGTCATGACTTTGGCGGCGCGCTTGGCTGAAACGGAAAAAACGGCGAACGCCTCCGCCGTGAAAAAGGAAAAGGACGCCGTAACGCTGATGGCTCTGGCGCAGTTGCAGCAGGCGGCTCTGGCGGGCAAGCCTTTCGCCGTCGAACAGCGCGCTCTGACGCGTTTGGTGCAGGGATCGCCCGTTTTGGCTGAAAAAATCGCGCTTTTGACGCCGTTCGCCGAAACGGGAGTCGACACGCGCGCGGCGTTGCAGGAATCTTTCGACGCGTTCGCCCGCAAAGTCGTCACGCGCGACAAAACGACGCAGGAGGACGGCTGGTTCGCCAAAAGCGTCGCGTCCCTGAAATCGCTGATCGTCATTCGCCGCACGGACGTTTCCGAAAACGCGACGGACGTTGACGGTATTCTGGCGCGCGCGGAAAAATCCGTTGACGCGGGAGATTTGAAAGCCGCCGTTTCCGTACTGAAAAACCTGAACAACGACGACATCGCGGTCATGATGCCGTGGATTGCGGCGGCGGAAAAAACGCTGATTGTTCAAAAAACGGTCGATGAAACGGTCGCGTTCATCTTATCGGGCGCTTACGCGAACTGACGGCGGGAAAGGACGACGCAAATGATTAAAATTATTTGGAACGCCTTTTTGTTGGGCATTATCGCGATTGCGGCGACGTGGCTGGCGAACAATCCGGGGGCGGTGCGCGTCGACTGGATGGGCTGGCGCGTCGAAACGTCCGCGGCGACGGCTTTCACGCTGTTGATTCTGCTCGGACTGATTTATCATTATTTCCTGTCGAAGCCTGTTTACTGGGCGGCGGGAATCGTCCGCCATTTGACGCAGGGCAAGGCTCTGGCGGAGAAAATCGCGGCGGCGCGGGTGCGCAAGGAAACCGAAAAGTACGCCTTGCTTGAAAAAGCCTCGAACGCGCTGGCGTCGGGCGACATGGACGCGGCGAAGAAACTGAAACGCCGTCTGGAACGCGCTTTCGCGTCCGACAGACATAAAATTCTGCCGTTTGAAGCGTCTTTCGACGAAGCGTCCGGCAACATTCCGCACGCGCTTTTATTGTACGCGCAAATGGCTGAAAATCCCGAAACGTCGCAGTTGGGCAGATTGGGGCAGATTCGTCTGCACCGCCTGAACAACCAGCCGGAACTGGCGTTGAATTTGTGCCTGCCGCTTCTGGATGAAAAAATCGTCCCGCAAGGGCTGATGATGCAGGCTTTCGATATGCAGGTCGAATTACAGCGCTGGGCGGACGCGGTCATCACGCTGGAAAAGGCGTACAAGCACGAATCGGTTTCCAAAGAGGATTACAAGGAAATCAAAGCGTGTCTTCTGCTTGAACAGGCGAACGGCGAAAAAGACGAATCGCTGAAAGAAATCATCGTGCGCAACGCTTACGACACGGATGAAAATTCGGTCGAGGCGGCGGTGCGCGTCGCCGGATACGACGCGAAAAAGGGCGACGTGAAAAAAGCGCGCGCGACTTTAAAGAAACTGTGGCGCAAAACGCCGTGCATGGAAGTGTACCGCGCGTATGCGGCGCTGAACGCGGACGAACCGGCTTTGGAACAGGTCAAACTGACAGAAAAACTGGTCGAGGAAAACAAGGAAACGCCGCTGAACGATTTGGTCATGGCGGACGTTTACGTCGCGGCGGGGCTGTGGGGACAGGCGAAAACGCGCTTGGATTCCTATATGCAGGTCGTTCCCGAATCGAAGCAGGCTTACGCGCTTTTGGCGCGCCTTGCCGAACAGGACAAGGACGAGGAAGCGGCAAGCAAATATCGCGACAAAGCGTTAAGCGCGCCCGACGAAAAGCCTTTTGTGTGCGATTCGTGCGGCGCGGTGTTTTCCGATTGGCAAAACGTCTGCCCGTCATGCAAAAAACCGGCGCAAGTGCGCTTTTCCCTCTGATGTAAAGGATTGACCCGATATGAAAACGGAAGAATTGATTCACGCAAAACGCAAAGGCAAAGGTCATAAAGGCAACCGCCCGCAGCAGAACAATTACGCGCAACAGCAAAGACCGCAGGACAGCGGCAGGGGCGCGGCGGGACTGGCTCCGGATTTTGAAATCGCTTTCAAATGGGTCGCCGTGGACGGCGTGCGCATTTCTCCGCAGGAAAACAAGCACGTTTACAAGGAATACAACGACGTGCGCGCGCAACTCCTGCGCGACACGGTGTACAATCCCGACGGCACGGAAAACAAGGAAGGCATCTCCCGTTTAAGACAGGCTGGACTGAAAGACAAGGACATCTACGAAGTCGTCGGCAAAGGCAAAACCCCGAACGGCTTCAACTATCACCACCTGTTCCCGCGCGCGTTGAGCGGCGCGTTCAAAGACGGCGCGGTCAAATTTGGCAACGACACGCTGACCGGCATCCACGACTGGCGCGCGCTGATGCCTCTGCCGAACGCGGCGGGCAAGGACATCCATTGCAAAGTGCATCAGGCAATGGAAGACCGCAACGGACCTCTGCCCGAAAAAGCCGGCAAAAAGATGAAATACTACATCGCCATGCCGTTGAGCGCGGAAGAATACGAAAAGTACAAGGAAAATCCCGCTTCCGTCAAAGCCGAACTGCTGATCGTCAGCGCCAATTCGTTCCGCACGGTCGACCAGCGCGACAACACGGCGTCCAAAGCGGCGATGATGAAGCGCATGGCTTCCATGGGCAGATAAAAATCCCTTTCCGCACGAAAAACGCCGTGACGCAATCGCGGCGTTTTTTTGTGAAAAGCGTTTATACGGTTTAAAGAACGGTTTCGCAAATTGCCCGAAAACGCCGCCGCCCGCTTCAAGACAAAAGTAAACCGCCGCTTTGTTCAAACGGCGGTCTTTACGTTGCGTTAAGGGAAAATCACTTCGGCGCGCGTTCGCCCCAGTGCGACGCCAGACGCAGAATGTCGTCCAGCACTTCGCGCTCGAAGAACGTGTGGTCTTTGTCCCACGCGATTTTCGACACGCACGGAATCCCGCAGGCGTACAGCGTTTTTTCCGACAGAATGTGTCCCGAATACGGCACGGTCGTGTCTTTCGCGCCGTGCACCAAAATAAATTCGGGCTTCGACTGCGCCGGATGCGCCTCGACTTCGCACACGTCCAGCAGACACCCCGCGATAATCATCACGCCGCCGACGGAAATATAAGAACCGTCGGGCGCGCGATCCGCGAAAACGTCGCTTTCCGCCATTAACTGCATCAGCATCATCGCGCCCTGCGACACGCCGAACAGGTAGGTGTCCTGCGCGCCGATGCCGTGAAACCGCATACGCTCGCGCACAAATTCCACAATTTTGGGCACCGCTTCGTCGTACATATCGTACATACGGCGGAATTTACGGCGCGTTTTCGCTTTCAGTTTCGACGGGTGGATGCCGAACCATTCGTCCTTGAAATGCTTGGGCACGCCGAACCATTGACGCGTTTCCTCGTTGCCGTCAATCGCTTCCAGACCGTCGGGAACGTAAATAACGGCGTCTGGCATCGCGTGGCGCAAAGCCTCCGCAAACCACGCGTTCGATTCACCCGTGCCGCCCATGCCGTGAAAATACACGACCAACTGCTTGGGTTCTTTTTGCGACAAAGGCGGACGCAACACCCCCGACAGAGTCGGAAAAACCCATTGTTTTCCCGCGGGCAATTTCAACTGTTCGTACATATCACACCCTCAACTGCGCGCCCGTGTTCGCGGCGACCGCCCCGACGACGCGGCGGCACACGCTTTCGATTTCGTCGTCCGTCATCGTCTTTTCCACCGGCTGAATCGTCAGTTGAATGGCGACGGATTTTTTATCGCCCAAGGCTTCGCCTTCGTACAGGTCGAACACGGAAACGTCGGTAATCAGCGTTTTGTCCGTGTTTTTCGCCGCGACGACGATTTTTTCCGCATCGACGGATTTCGGCGCAATGAACGCCAAGTCGCGCAGAATCGGCGTGAACGCGGACAATTTCAGCGTTTTTTGCGCCTTGCCCGCTTTTCTTTTCACGGGCGGCAGATTGTCCAAAAACACTTCACACGCGACAACCGTCGTTTTCACGTCAAACTCTTTCAGCACCTTCGGATGCAATTCGCCGAAATACGCCAGCACCGTCTTGCCGATTTTCACCGCGCCCGAACGCCCCGGGTGATACCAAGCGGGCGCTTCGCGCGTAATCTGCACGTTGACGGGGGCTTCCAAAGAATCCAAGGCAGCCAAAGCGTCGGCTTTCGCGTCGAAAACGTCGACGGCGCGCGGCTTTTCAGCCCAATGACGCGGCGCGTTTTTGCCGAAGCGCACCATGCACGCGACGGTTTCCTGCTCCATGGGTTTTTTGCCGAAGAACTGCGGTCCGACCTCGAACAAAGCGCCGTCAAAGCCGCCTTTTGTCATGTTCGAGCGCACGGCGGAAACCAGATTCGGCACCAAGGACGGACGCATTTCGTTCAAATCCGCGCTGATCGGGTTCGCAATCAAAACGGCGGGCGCTTTGCGGAACGTTTCGGCGTAAGCGGACGACATGAACGACCATGTGATCGTCTGATACCCGCCCCTTGCCGCAAGCGCGCGGCGCACGGCGAATTCGCGTTTCTGCTTGGGCTGCAAGATGCCGTGCACGCCGTTCGGACGCGGCAGCGTTTCGGCGGGCAGTTTGTCGTAGCCGTGAATACGCAACACTTCTTCGACCAAATCATGCGCGCCCGAAATGTCGGAACGCCACGTCGGACGGACGACAGTCATTTCATCGCCGTCGCGTTTGACGGCGCATCCCAGTTTTTCCAAGATTTCCTGACATTCCGCCGCATCGACGTCCACGCCGCACAACTGCTTGACGCGCTTGGAGTCAAAAGCGATCGGCGCGACGTCGACGGGTTCTTTGCCGCGAATCATGATTTCGGACACTTCGCCGCCGCACAAATCGACGATCATCTGCGCCGCCATTGCGGAGCCGTATTTGCCGATAGTCGCCGCGGGGTCGATGCCGCGCTCGAAACGCTGGCGCGAATCGGACGTCAAAAGCAGTTTCTGCCCCGTTTTCGCAATGCTTTCGGGCGTGAAATACGCCGATTCCAACAGCACGCGCGTCGTGTCGTCCTGACAGCCGGACACTTCGCCGCCCATCACGCCGCCGATCGACTCGACGCCGTTTTCGTCGGCAATGACGATCATGCCTTCGCTCAAAGTGTATTCCCTGCCGTCCAAAGCCAGCAGTTTTTCGCCGTTTTTCGCCGAACGCACGGTGATTTTGTTCGTCACTCTGTCCGCGTCGAAAACGTGCAGGGGACGGCCGAACGTAATGTTAAAATAGTTCGTCACGTCCACCAAAGCGGAAATCGGACGCAAGCCGACGGCTTTCAAACGGTTTTGGATGTATTCGGGCGACGGCTTGTTCTTGACGTTGCGGATTTCGCGCAGCGTGAAAATCGGGCAGCCCGCGTTTTCGACTTCGTTGACCAGTTCGATTTTGGAAACGAAAGATTCCGTCACTTTCGCTTCGGGCAGCGGTTTCAGCGTTCCCAAGCCAGCCGCCGCCAAATCGCGCGCGATGCCGTAAACGCTCATGCAGTCGCCCCTGTTGGGCGTAATCGACACTTCGATAACGGGGTCGGACGGGTACACGGTCGCAATTGACGCGCCGACAACGGCGGATTCGGGCAGTTCGATAATGCCCGCATGATCGGAACCGACGCCCAATTCGTCCTCGGCGCACATCATGCCGCACGACTCGACGCCGCGGATTTTGCCCGCTTTCAGTTTTTCGTTAAAAGCGGGGATGAAGTCGCCGGGGCGTGCCAAAACGCTTTTCAGTCCCGCTCTGGCGTTCGGCGCGCCGCACACGACCTGCACGACGTCCTTGCCCGTGTTGACTTTCAAAACGTGCAAATGGTCGGAGTCGGGATGCGCGACACATTCGTCGATACGCGCGACGATCAGGCTTTCAATCGCCGCCATCGGATTGACGACTTCTTCGACTTCCAAACCGATCGCCGTCAGTTTTTCGGCGATTTCGTCAACGCCCGCGTTTGTATCCAAATAATCTTTCAGCCAACTTAACGTGAATTTCATCTTTTGTTACCTCCCGTCATGCTCAAACCCGCCGCCGTCGAGGGAATGTCCAGCGGGACAAATCCGTAATGCCGAATCCAGCGCAAATCCGACTCGAAGAACGTGCGCAAATCGGGAATCGCGTATTTCAGCATCGCCAGACGGTCAAGCCCGATGCCGAACGCAAACCCCTGATATTCGTCGGGGTCGATGCCGCAGGCTTTCAGCACGTTCGGATGCACCATGCCGCACCCCAGAATTTCCAGCCAGTCCTTGCCCGCGCCGATTTTCAATTCGCCGTTCGCGCGCGAACAGCCGATGTCCATTTCGGCGGACGGTTCGGTGAACGGGAAGAACGACGGACGGAAGCGCACGGGCACGTCGTCCAGTTCAAAGAACGTTTTGACGAACTCGATCAGACAGCCTTTCAGGTGCGCCATGTTCGTCTGTTTGTCGACGATCAGCCCTTCAATCTGGTGGAACATCGGGGCGTGCGTCGCGTCGTAGTCGCAACGGTAGGTTCTGCCGGGGACGACAACGCGCACGGGCGGCTTCTGCTTTTCCATCGTGCGGATCTGCACGGCGGAAGTCTGCGTGCGGACAATGTATTTTTCATCGCCCTGCAAATAGAACGTGTCCTGCATTTGACGCGCGGGGTGGTTTTCCGGCGTGTTCAAAGCGGTGAAGTTGTGGAAATCGTCCTCAATGTCAGGACCGTCGGCGACCTCGAAGCCCATCTGACCGAAAATGGCGACGACTTCGTCGTAGGTCTGATAAAGCGGGTGGATGCGCCCTTGCGTTTCGGGACGGCAGGGCAGCGTGATGTCAACCGCTTCGTTTTGCAAACGGGCGTTGATCGCCTGTTCCTCCAACGTTTCCTTTTTGGCGTCAATGGCGGCGGCGACGGCGTTTTTCAACGTGTTAAACAGTTGACCGGCGGCTTTTCTTTCTTCGGGAGCCATGCCGCCCAGCATTTTCATCTTTTCGGTAATGACGCCCTTTTTGCCCAAAACGGACACGCGCACGGCTTCCAAAGCGGCAATGTCGTTTGCCGAAGCGACGCGTTCCAACAATTCGGTTTGCAACGATTCCAATTCACTGCTCATAAAAAGATTCCTTATTGTTTTCAAAAAAAAGAGTCGCTGTTTGCGACTCTTTTCGATTTGTTTTGCTTTGCCTTATTTCAGAGCCGTCTTGACTTTGGCAACGACTTCGGCAAACGCCGCAGGCTGATTCATCGCCAAATCGGCAAGAATCTTGCGGTCGAGTTCGATACCGGCTTTTTCCAACCCGTTGATGAAGCGGGAATAGGTCAAACCGTGTTCGCGCACACCGGCATTGATACGCTGAATCCACAAGGAACGGAAGTTGGATTTTTTCTTGCGGCGGTCGCGGTAGGCGTACTGCAAGCCTTTTTCAACTTTTTCCAACGCGATTCTGTACAATTTGGAATTGCTTTCGCGATATCCTTTTGCCAGTTTCAAAACTTTTTTGTGTTTCACATGAGCGGTTACGCCGCGTTTTACACGAGCCATTATCTTATCTCCCTATCTCAGTTATACGGCATAAAACGGTCGATAATGTCGAAATCACAGCTTCTCAACAAAGCCGTGCCGCGAGCATGACGCTTCATTTTCGTCCCTTTGGAAATCAAGCGGTGACGCTTGTAGGCGCAACCGTGCTTAATCGCTCCGGAACCCGTGCGGGAAAAGCGTTTTTTCACCGCGCTTTTTGTTTTCAATTTGGGCATTTCCGTCTCCTTATACTGTATTAACGGTCAAAGCGTGCGCAAGGCAACCCAATTTACAGCCCGCGAACGCCCGCGCCTTTTTCAAAAGGCGCTTACTTTATAGCCCCATCGCGCCCTTTTATCAAGCGTTTTTTGTCAAAAACAGCAACGTTCGGACATCTTTCTTTTGACGCGCGTTAATGTATGCTACCATAAGGACGAAAGGAGCAGGAACATGGATGAAAAGGCTTTGACGAAATTAACTTACGGCTTGTACGTCATCGGCGCGTACGACGAGGCGAACAAACGGTTCGCGGGATGCGTCGCCGACGCGGTCATGCAGACAACGTGCAATCCGCCCGCTTTGGTCGTGTCGTGTCAGAAAAGAAACCATACGGCGAAATGCATGGCACGCGAAAAGAGATTTTCGCTGTCCGTCCTGCCGGCACACACGCCGCCCGATTTGATAGCCGCTTTCGGCTTTCAATCGTCTTTAAAAACGGACAAATGGGCGATGACGGCGCACGAATTTCTCGACGCCCTGCCCGTCTTGCCGAACGTCGCCGCCCGCTTAACCGCGCGCGTGACGAAAATCGAGGATTTGGGAACGCATTTCCTGTTCTTCGCCGAAGTCGAATCGGCGCAGGACGGCGACAAAGCCCCGCTTTCCTATTCCGATTATCAGCAAAACCTGCGCTCCGCCTCCCTGTGCGCCTACAAGGACGGCATCCGGTATTGCGATTTAAGCGAAACAACGAAAACAGAAAAGGACGACATCATGAACGATAAAAAAGAGGAAAACGAAGAAAAATGGGTTTGCGCGGTGTGCGGATACGTTTACGACGGCGACATTCCGTTTGAAGACCTGCCCGACGATTACGTCTGTCCCGTTTGCGGCGTGCCGAAAAGCGAATTCGTCAAGGAATGAACGCAAAAGGAATGAACGCAAAAACGGACGCCCCCGCGAGCGTCCGTTTTTTTATCAAGTCATTGATTTCCGCTTATTCCTGCGGTTTTTGCTCTTGCGTCATTTTGCGTTTCAGACGCAGGAAAACCACCGAGCAGAACGGCACGGTCACAATGTAAATCAGTCCCATGATGCCGACCGTCAGCCACGGTTCGTAGAACAGCGCGCCGAAGAACAGCGCCGCCGCCAGCAAAAACAGCGGCAGAACCGTCGCCGAAATGCGAATTTTCTTCAACGAAATCGTCGGCAGACGCGACGCCATTAAAAACGCGCTTAAAAACAGGAACGTTTCAACGACGTACGGCGTGCGGAAAAACTCGTTCTTGAAATAGAAGTACAGCATAATCGGCGTTAAAGCGACGTACGCGCCGCCCGGAGCGGGCAAGCCGACGAAAAAGTGCTTCCAATACGGCGGCTGGGGTCCGTCCAGCATGATGTTGAATCGCGCCAGACGCAACGCGCAGCACAAAGGCACCAAAAGAGCCAGAATCCAGCCGGCAGGCGCTTGGCTTTCCAACGTCCAGAAATACATCAGCAAGCCGGGGGCGACGCCAAAGCACACGCAATCGGACAGCGAATCGAGTTCCGCGCCGAAATTCGACGCGCCGTGAAGCATACGGGCGACGCGGCCGTCCAAAGCGTCAAAAACGGAAGCCATTAAAATGGCGATGACGGCGTGTTCCCAGCGGTGCTCCATGCTGAAACGAATTGACGTCACGCCCGAAGCCAAAGCCGCCAAAGTCACCAAATTCGGCGCCATGCGGTTGAACGGCAAATCTTTTATGCGTTTACGCGGTACTTTAAACATGATTACTGCATCTCCCCTGTGCGAGCGGCGCCCTTAACGGACAAATCCGCCAAAATCGTTTCTCCGGCGACGGCGATCTGCCCCTCGACGACGGCGGGGGCGACATCCGTCGGCAGATAAATGTCCAGACGGCTGCCGAAGCGAATCAGCCCGAAACGCTGACCGGCGGTCAGACGCTGACCTTCCTGCGCAAAGCTCAAAATGCGGCGGGCGACCAGACCGGCGACCTGAATGACGCCGATTTTCACGCCTTTGTCGGTTTCAACGACCATTTCCATGCGTTCGTTGTTTTCGCTTTCCTTGTCCAAAGACACATTGACGAACGCGCCGGGGCGATAGTGCTTTTTAATGACCGTTCCCGAAACGGGCGCGCGGTTGACGTGCACGTTGAAAACGCTCATGAACACGCAAATGCGGGTCATCGGCTTGTCGCCCAATTCCATTTCTTCGGGAGGCACGACTTCGCGAATCGAGCTGACGATGCCGTCCGCGGGCGAAATGACGAAATTTTCACCGGCGGGGGTGACGCGCACGGGGTCGCGGAAAAAGAAATAACAGTAGATTGTCAGCACCGTGCCGATTGTTCCCAGCGGCGCGGAAATGACCCACAGAAGCAACGTGGCTGCGGCCGCAATGGCGACAAAGCGCCAACCCTCCGGATGAATGGGGGGCATAATGTAGCGTTTCCACGACAAGTCGACTTTTGACATACCATAAACCTCCAAAATAAAGTTTATTAGTTTTAAGCGAAATACGGGCAAAATTAAAGAGTTTTTTCAATTCCCCCCTTAATTTGAGCCGGATTTCGCTTTTTTGGGCAGGACGAACACCTGTTCGGGATAGATTAAATCGGGGTTTTTAATCTGTTTTTTGTTCGCTTTGTAGATAATCGTGTAATCGAAGCCCGACCCGTAAACGTGGCGGGCGATCGTCCACAAATTGTCCCCGCGGACGATGCGCACGGACGGATCCGCGCCTTTTTTGACGGTGAACGGCACTTCGGCGCGGGCGTACACGCGATTGTCCTCGTCGGTTTCATCCGCGCGCAACAGATAGGCGCGATCCGCGTCCAAGCCGATTTCGCACCGCAACTCAAATTCGTTGTTTTCCTTGTTTTCCGCCGAGTCGATCAATTCGTTGCCCAAATAAACCAGCACGCGCCCCGCCGCCTGCGTTTTGCCTTTGACGACAAGCGTGCCGTTTTTGTAGCGCGCCAGAGAAATTTCCAATTTTCCCGAAATTTCGTCGGAATCGCGCGGTTTTTGGAATACTTGCGCCTCCTCGTCGGCGGCGACCATGACAATCAGAGCGTCCTGTTTGACTTCCGGAATGTTGACAAAGACGACGGCGGCGTCCTGCTTTTGCGTCACGGCGTCGGATTTCAGCCAAAATTCGTGATCTCCGGCGGCGAACGGCGCGGCGGGCAGATAGACCCATTCGCCGTTTTCGTCCGCCGAAAGCGCGGCGACGGGATCGTCCCCGTCCATTAAAACGGGCGACTCGAACGGTTTGGCGCGCCCCGCGATAACGGCGGAACCGTCGTTTTCAATGCGCACGATGTCGAAAACGGGCTTGATTTCCTCGTTTTCCGGCGCATCGGCGTTTGCAAAGGCGTCGTCGTCCGAATCGGACAAATCAAGCGACGCGACGGGGCGCGGCTCTTGAACGGGCGAGTCTTTTCGCATCAGGAAGAACGCGCCGGCGGCGGCAAAAACCAGAAACAGACAGACAAAAAGTATTTTTTTCACGACAAAACTCAAAAAAGTTGAAATTGGGAGTTGCGAAACTCAAAGTTATAGGTTATAACACCTTCACTTAAAGGTCAACGGAGTGTAGCTCAGCCTGGTAGAGCACTACGTTCGGGACGTAGGGGTCGAAGGTTCAAATCCTTTCACTC
>CAKQWA010000013.1 GCA_934277945.1 uncultured Alphaproteobacteria bacterium | reverse complement strand
ACGACGAGGGATGCGCGTTTTATCAGCATTTGATTGATTTTTTGCTGGACAACGATTTGTTTCGCAAAATGCTTCATTACGGGACGGATTACGAAACGTTCGAGCGGATTTTGAATCAAGCCGTTGCGTATATGGGCGAAAAGCACGCCGTTTTTCTGACGTGGGAACGTCCGTTCGCGCATACGGACGCCGCTTTGCCCGATTTGCTGAACAAAGTGCGCGCGCATTTGCAACACCCCGAAACTTCGTGCGTTTTGCGTATTCACAGCCGCGCTATCGGCGATCATTGGACGGCGGCGCAAAGCGTCGGCAGAACAAAAATCAATCTGGCGGACAGTTACGGCTTTGATTCGCTTCCCGTCGACAAAATCCGCTACGCGCCGCACAAGCCCGTTGTTGTGCGGGAAAACGGCGCGCCGACGGGCTTTCAACCGCCGAAAGACAGCGGCATTTACCTGATTAAAAAAGGCGTGTTTTTAATTCAAAAAGCGGATTAACGCCCCATTTCCCGACGTTTTTTGATTTCGGCGGCGGACAACTGTTGTTGTTTGCCGGCACAGCGTTTGTCGGTGATTTTGCCGTCTTTAGTGCGCGTGTACATGGCGAACACGGAAGCGTCGGGCTTTTCGCCTTTCGGTGCCATTTGATGCGTCGCCTTGATGATGCGCTTTTTGTTTTCGTTCGTCATGGAAAACGCTTCGGGCGTCGACAGGAAAGACGGTTCGACGTAGGGCTTGCCCTCAAACAGCAGGGAATCCGTGATTTCCTTGTTGGAAAGGACTTTTTTCAAGGAGTGTTTTTCACCCGATTTCCCCATTTCGACAAACGCGTCCGCATAGTATTTTGAATACCATTCGTAGCGTCCCGCTTCGTCGTACCACGCTTTGAACGTGTTGTTCATCGCTTTTTCGGGATCGCCTTTTTCGTAGTTTTCCTGATAAATTTTGTAGGCGTTTTCGTATTCGTTGAACACGGCGACATCAATGCCGAGTTGACGCGCCTGATACATAAAAGCGGTTTCGTGAGCGCACGCGTCGGCTTCCTGCGCGAAACGGTATTTCATGGTGGAGGCGATGCTTGTGCCGAAAAAATCTTCTTCAAAAGTCGTCGCTTGCACGGCGTGCTGCATTTCGTGGACAAGAATGGGGCTTAATTCTTCGGCGGAATTGTAGTAATCGGCGCTTAATATAACGACTTTGTTGTCGCTGTCGCAAAAACCGCCCGCGTCGATGCCGGATTCAAAAACGACGTTGTAGCCCAAATCTTCAATGTTTTTCAACGCTTCGCGTCCGGCGGGGACTTTTTGCATCAAGGCGACCGTGTCTTTCAGCAGTTGTTCCTGTGCGGGTTTGTCTTTTTTGCTTGACGGCTGGAAAATATCAATCAAAGATTGCGGCGTGCTCATTTTAAACGTCCCTACAAATGCGATTTATTTAAAAGATTACACGTCATGCACGCTTTTGTCAACATTTTTGTCAAGAAAAAAGCCCCCGAAACAGAGGGCTTTTTGCGGATTATTGCGCAAGTCAGAAAAGTTTTTCGATAAACCGTCCCAGCGATTTTTGACCGTCCTTGACCGCCTTGACCGTTTCTTTGGAAATGGCGGAAACGGTTTCTTTGGAAAACACGGTCAGCACTTTTTCGATGACGTCGCGCATGGTCGACGGTTTGGATTTGCCGATGTCCGTCAGGCGCACGGAGGGCAGGGCGAGCGTCATGCCGACGCCCGAAACGTACGCGCCCGCCCTGACGTTTTCAATCAACAGCGAGTCGATGACAACGGATTTTGCCGCTTTTTCGTCTTTCGGCGCGGCTTTCGGCTTTACCTTGCTTTGTTGAGCGGTTTTTTTCGCGCCGCCCGTCAGATTGTCCTGAATGACGGACAGATTCGATTTGTTACCGACGATTTCGTAATTCAGCGTCACGCCGTCGACGGTAATGTTTTTAATGACGATTTTATTGCCGAGCAAAGACAGCGGTTTCAGGGCGACGTCCACCTTGTCGACGGCAAAAATGTCTTTTTGGGAAAAGCCCTGCGGATTGCCGACTTTTAAATTGCGCAGGCTTAACGTGCCTTTGAAAATTTGCAAATCGACGCTTTCCAAAGCAACGGGCGTACCCGTGAACGACGGCGCGATTTTTTCAACCGAGCGGGCAATCAGGGTGTTTCTTGCGAAATAAAGCGCTGCGCACAAAATTATAATAATTACAATTACATACGAAAGAATCTTAAAGCATTTTTTCATTAAATCCTCCCTTGTTTTTTGGGTATTTTACGCCGCCGCAACACAAAAATAAAGCCCCGCTTTATGCGAGGGTGAGAATAAAGCGGGGCTTCGCAAATTTTTTATGTACTTTTTGAAAAAAGGGCTATATGGTTGTGCACAAAAAACATAGGGGGGGGGTATGCATTTGTGCACTAAACACGCCTTGGCGATTTTAACCAAAAGATACAGATCCGTTTTAATCAAATGCTTTTTGGCAAGTTTGATGTTATCGGCGGGCGCGATGATGTCGCCCCGCGCGGCGTCGGCGGCGCTTGATGTCGAAGCCGGCGGGTTGATTTTGAACGCGGATGTTGAGGACGAATATATGTCAATCGGCTTTGCGAGTGCCGATGCGGTTCTTGACGGCAACGGGCAATACGCCGCGTGCAGCGGTTCCTGTTCGGAAACGGGACGGCAGGATATGCAACTTGCGGGCGACGGCACGTTGAAAGACATTACGCTGAAAGCGGACAAAATCACGGGTGGTTACAACAAAATTTACATATCGGGCAACGTCACGTTTGACACAACGGGCATCAGCGGTTTTAGCAATATAATAGGCAAGGACGAAAGCACTCTTTTTGTTGCAGGCGGCAATTTGCGCTATGCCAGTAACGCCGGACGACTTTACTTCACAAACATCACAATGAAGTCTTCCGAAAACGACTTGACAATCGAGGGGCATACAACCTTAAAAGACGGTCATATTTCCGTCGTCAATGATTTTTACGCCGATAATATTACCTTTACCGGAGAGACGTCGCTGACCGCTTCCAAAATCACCGTTTCGCAGATATTGACAGTTATTAACACGCTGACGATAAGCGGCAATTTGTATGCCAACTTGCTCGAAACAGATGCCGGTGGAGGCACGTTGAAACTTACATTGCCGAAAACAGCGTCGTCCGCCCCCATCGTTTTTCTATCGCCCGACGGTTCTCACTCCGTAGATTGTTTTTTGGATTTGAATCTGAAAAACGTGTCCGGCGGCAAAACGGCGACGCGGTATGTGCTGACGAACCGAAAAGAAATTTTTACAATTTCCGCGGATTACCCCGATTACGCTTTTTCCGCTTCCGAATTCACCAAAGAGGATTATTTGAAAAACGAGGAGGAGGGGGCTTTTTCGCTGGTTAATGCGTGGAACGCTTCCGTCGACGGTTCTTTGTGGATTTTGAAAATCACGGGAAAGGACGGCGCACAGGGCGCGATCGACGATTTGCGCAACGCGGGCGTGTCCGTTTCCGACGCCGAAGAAAGCGCGTCCAAAATTCTGGACATCACGTCTTCGCCCTATGCCGACGTTATGAACGATTTGCTGGACAGCGGCGACTTGGCGGTGCAAAAGCAGGCTTTGCGCGAAATCGTCCCGACGGACGCGGCGCAATCTTCTTACAAAACCGCGAAAAACGTCGCATCCTCCGTTTTGTCGACCGTATCCGGACGCTTGGGCGGCGGCGCGCAAAACACTCCCGCCGCGTCGGGACGCTCCGGCGGCGATTTGACGTCGGGACGGGCGACCGCGTGGGCGCAGGGAATGTTCAACCACGCGAAATTGTCGGGAAGCGACGGCTTTAAATCCGACACGGCGGGGTTCGCCGCCGGCATCGAAGCCGAACTGTCCGACAGTTTCATGGCGGGCTTCGGCTACGCTTACGCTTCGACGGACGTTAAATCCGACCGTTCCAAAACCGACGCGGACACGCACACGGGATTCGTGTACGGCGAGTACCGTCCGAACGCTTTTTACGCCAACGCGACGCTGGCTTTCGGACGTTCCGACTACGACGACAAAACGCGTCTTTCCGGCATGGACAGTTCTTACAAAGCCGACACTTATTCGGCGCGCATCGCCGCGGGATACAAGATGGGCGTCGTCACGCCGCAAGCCGCGCTGGATTTGACCAGAGTGCATTTGAACGCCTACACGGACGCTTTGGGCGCGCGCGTTTCGTCGAAAAACATGAACACGGCGACGGCGGAACTCGGCGTCAAAATTGAAAAGGAAATGGCTCTCGGCGCGTTTACGGTCATTCCGCAAGTCAACGCGGCGGCGGCTTACGACATTTCCCGCTCCGGCGAAAACAGATTTGTCGCTCTGCCCGACGGCACAAGTTACGTCGTCAGCGGCGATCCGCTCCACCGCTTCGGCGTGAAAGCGGGCGCGGGCGTCAAAGTCAAACTGGGCGCGCAAACGCAATTTGAAGCGTCCTACGACGGCAACTTTAAGAATGATTACGCCGACCACACGGGCTTAATCAGCATCAGATACGAGTTCTGATTTTTCCTTAAAGTCAATCTCGACAACCCCGATTCAAAAACTTCTTGCATTTGAATCGGGGTTAATTATATCCTGATTTCAGCGCGCGGAATTTTGTTTTGCGTGCCAGTGCCTTATAAGGCGCGGAACTGTGAGAAGTTCTTACATCAGCGGTGTTTGATATAAACGCCGTATAATCCGTTTTGCTTACGGCAATGCGGAATTATATCCCCGATTTCAATTATATGGTCGGGGAGGTTTTGACGTATGTTCAGAAGCCCCGATTTTTATCGGTTCGCTTTAAAGGTCAAACAGTCATTCTGATGTATGATTTCTCAACTCTCCGACCGCCTGAAAAGGCGGTCTAATCTATTAAAACAGGAGAGTTTTTATGTTTTTATCTTTATTTTCACGATTGCCTGTCTTTATCAAAAGGATATTATGCCCGATTGTTTTTCGCGCAAAGAAAAACGAACTTCTTTTAAAAGATAAACGTTTTTATATTGATCGCGAATTTTTCGACATTTTTTTAAAAAATGAATATTTTTATTATTTTGAACTGATAAAAATTCCTTTAAAGGAATTGCGATTGCCGCAACCGTTCGACAGCAAAAAAATTACCGCTTCCCCCGTTTACCAATACCTATGTTTTTCAAAAGAAGAACGCGAGCACACCGATAGTCTTAAAAACAATATCGAAAAAAACGGTTATACACCCAATTCCGTTGTCATCATTACTGAAAGAGGGCGCATTTTGGACGGTCAGCACCGTTCTTGCGTGTTAATGTCCGTCTTCGGTGAAAGTCACGTTGTCACAGCATTGCGTCTTTACCGCAAAAAACACAAAAGACCGCTTTTTTTCCGCAAAAAAGAAGGCTCGCGGACATTTTATTTTTTCGGCATTACGCTTTTTAAAATAAGGACAAAATAAAAAGCGCGCATACGAAAAGAGCCGCCCGAACGGACGGCTCTTTCAACGTCGTGTTGCCGACGATTATTTCAGCAGCATCTTGAAGTCCACGACAACGGCGCGGTCTTTCGTGACAAGCACGGGATTGCCGTCGATGGATTTGATTTCGGGGATTTCCAGAACCAACTTCTGCACTTTCTTCAACGTTTCCGCCAAAGGTCCGACCGCTTTGGGTTCTTCGCCGCGGACGCCGTTCAAAATCGTGCCGACTTTGGTTTCTTTGATCATCGCGTCAAAGTCGTCGGCGGGCAGGATGCGCATCGTCGTGTCGCGCATTACTTCCGTGTAAATACCGCCCGTGCCGAAAATCATCACGCGCCCGAAGTTCTTGTCCGAGTTCACGCCGATAATCGTTTCGGTGGCTTTGACAATCATTTCCTGAATCAGCACGCTGGCGTTTTTCAGCTGGAATTTCGCAATCGTCGCCGTCAATTCGTCAAACGCCTGATTGAACTTCGCTTCGTCGTCAATGTTCAGGTAAATGCCTTTCATTTCCGTTTTGTGCAAAGCGTCCGGAGCGGACAATTTCAGCACGACGGGGGCGGGGAAGATCTTTTTGCAGAAAGCCAGCGCCGCCGCTTTGTCCGTGAAGTTGTCGCATTTCGGATAATCAATGCCGTAGTGATCCATGATTTTGTTCATGGTCGACTGGGGCAGGGAAGCCAAGCCTTCCGCAACCGCCGCTTCAACGTCCTTGCGGATGTCGGCGGGGACTTCGGACGTTTCGATTTTGACGTCTTTCATGCCTTTGAACGCCATCTGCGCTTTCATCAAGCCCAGCAGTTTGATGCAGTCCGTCGGATAGTCGTACGCCAAAACGTTCGCCGCTTTCAGCATATCGACCGCCTCGCGCACGCGCGCGCCGCCGATGAACGAGCAGAAAATATTCACGTTCTTGTATTCTTTCGCCAATTTGATGATCGCTTCGGCGGTTTCTTTCGGTTCGGTGGACATCTGCGGCGTCAGCAAAACGATAATGTTCTTGTATTCGCCTGATTCGCACAGAACGCGCAGAGCCTTTTCATAACGATCCGCTTTCGCGTCGCCCACAACGTCGATCGGGTTGCCGACGGAGGCTTCGGGCGTCAAAACGGCGCGCAGTTCCGCAATCGTCTTTTCGCTCGGACGCGCCAAATCCAAATGCGCGTCTTCGCACAAATCGGAAGACAGAACGCCGACGCCGCCCGCGTTCGTCAAAATGCCGACGGAGCCCGAAAAATCGGTGTGATTGACGTGCTGCAACATTTCCAGAGCGCCGAACAGTTCGCGCGTCGTGTAAACCTGAATCGCGCCGCTGCGCTGCAAAGCGATTTCCAAAACGCGATAGTTCGGAGCCAGCGACCCCGTGTGCGACAGGCTCGCCGCCTGCGCTTTGGACGATTTCCCCGGTTCCATGATGACGCAAGGTTTCGTTTTGCTGACTTCTTTCAAAACGCGCAGGAATTCCTGACCTTTTTTCAAGCCTTCCAGATAGAACACGAACGCTTTGGTGTTTTCGTCGTGCTGGATGAATTCCAGCAGGGACGCTTCGTTCAAATCGGCTTTGTTGCCGATGGAGATAAAGTGGGAGAAGCCGATACCTTTTTCTTCCGCCCAGTCCAAAATCGCCGAGCAGTAAGCGCCCGATTGCGAAATGAACGCGACGTTGCCTTGCAAGGGGAAGCATGGGGCGAAACTGGCGTTCAGTTTGTCGAAAGTGGAAATGTGTCCCAAGCAGTTCGGTCCAAGCAGGTTGATGCCCGCGTCCATGCACTTTTTGGCGATTTTCAGTTCCAATTCCTTGTTGCCCGCTTCGCCGAAGCCCGCCGTGATGATGCTGATGTTTTTCGTGCCGTTCGCGACCGCGTCGTCAACCGCGGCTTCGCAGAAACGCGCGGGAACCAGCAAAACGACCAGATCAACGGGTTCGGGAATGTCGCGGACGGAGGCAAAGCACTTTTTGCCTTTCAATTCCTGTCCCGCCAATTTCGGATTGACCCCGTACAGATTGCCCGTAAATCCGGCTTCGATAAGGTTTTTGAACACAACGGCGCCCAGTTTGGATTCATCGGCGGAAACACCGACGACCGCGACGGAACGCGGGTTAAAGAACGTGTTTAACGACATAAACTCTCCCTTTCGTTAATTTTGTTAGTTATGAAGTGTATAACTGCGTTGTAATATGAACGTTTTGCCGTCCGAAAGTCAAGGCAAATTTACTAATTTTCAACACATGGGGACGGGCGTGCGCCCTTTTGCCTGCACGCGCGGAAAGACAACTTTAATAAAATCTTATATCATATTGATTTTGAACAAAAAGCGCGTCTTTTTTTGCGTATTTTTCAAAAAAGACTTTGTTTTTTCGCGCCGCCGTATTATAGATATATGCAAACGATAAACTACTTTTTTAGGTGAAATCATGGCAGGAAGCATTAACAAGGTCATTTTGGTCGGAAATCTGGGACGCGATCCCGAAGTGCGCCAATCGGGAAGCGGGCAGAAAATCGTGTCTTTTTCCGTTGCCACCTCTGACGTGTGGAAAGGCAAAAACGGCGAACGGCAGGAAAAAACCGAATGGCACCGCGTCGTCATTTTCAATCAGATGCTGGCGGACGTCGCCGAACGCTATGTGAAAAAAGGCTCCAAAGTCTATATCGAAGGCGCGTTGCAGTCGCGCAAATGGACGGACGGCAGCGGCGTTGAAAAAACAGTCACCGAAGTCGTTCTGGGCAACTACCGCGGCGAACTGGTTTTGCTGGATTCCCGCAACGGCGCGCCCGCGTCCTCTTTTGACGATTCCGCGCCGTCTTACGCGTCCTCCGACGCTTCCGGCTGGGACGCGAAACCTGCGGCTTCCACAGCCGGCGGCGCGTTCGACGATGAAATTCCGTTCTGATCCGGCATCGTCCCTTAAAAATTGTGTCACACTTGAAAACGGATAAGTTCTGTGTCTGAAGAAAATTTAATCAAAGATTCCTCCGTCACCCCCGTCGGCATTGAAGAGGAAATGCGGCGCTCTTATTTGGATTATGCCATGAGCGTCATCGTTTCCCGCGCCTTGCCCGACGTGCGCGACGGCTTGAAGCCCGTGCACCGCCGTATTCTGTACGCCATGCACGAAAGCGGCTACGACTACAACAAACCGACAAGGAAATCCGCCCGCATCGTCGGCGACGTCATGGGTAAATACCACCCTCACGGCGATTCCGCCATTTACGACGCCATGGTGCGTATGGCGCAACCGTTTTCCATGCGTTTGCCGCTGATCAGTTCGCAAGGCAACTTCGGCTCCATGGACGGCGATAAAGCCGCCGCCATGCGTTACACCGAAGCGCGTCTGGCTCTGGCGGCGCACGTTTTGCTGGACAACATCGACGAAGACACCGTCGATTTCATGCCCAACTACGACGAAACCCTGCAAGAACCGACCGTCTTGCCCGCGCGTTTTCCAAATCTGCTTGTCAACGGGTCGGGCGGCATCGCCGTCGGCATGGCGACGAACATTCCGCCGCACAATTTGGGCGAAGTCGTCGACGCGGCTTTGGCATACGTCGACAACCCCGCCATTTCGGACGAGGAACTGTTTGAAATCGTTCCGGGTCCCGATTTCCCCACGGGCGGAATCATCATGGGACATTCGGGATGCCGCTCCGCCGCTTTGACGGGGCGCGGCTCGATCGTCGTGCGCGCCAGAACGCGCATTGAGGAAATCCGCAAGGACCGCTGGGCGATCATCGTTTCCGAAATCCCGTATCAGGTCAACAAGGCGGCTTTGATTTCCCGCATCGCCGATTTGGTGCGCGATAAAACGATTGAAGGCATCGGCGATTTGCGCGACGAATCCGACAAGGAAGGCGTGCGCGTCGTCATCGAAATCAAAAAGGACTTCCACCCCGAAGTCGTTTTGAATCAGTTGTTTAAACTGACCGAACTGCAATGCAATTTCAGTTCGAACGTCATCGCTTTGAACGGCGGCCGTCCCGAACTGATGAGCCTGAAAACCGTTATTAAAGCGTTTATCGAATTCCGCGAGGAGGTTATCCGCCGCCGCACGATTTTCCGTTTGAACCGCGCGCGCGACAAAGCGCACATCTTGGTCGGTCTGGCGATTGCAATCGAAACGAAAGACCGCCGCAACCGCATCGTCGAAATGATCTCCAACGCCGCCAACCGTCAGGACGCCAAAACGAAACTGATGGCGGAAGATTGGACGCCCGGCGACGTCGAACCGCTGATTGAACTGATCGCCGATCCCGAACACAAGGTCGAAAACGGTGTTTACAAACTGTCCGACAAGCAGGCGGATTCCATTTTGGATTTGCGTCTGCACCGCTTGACAGGCTTGGCGCGCGAACAGTTGCACGACGATTTGCGCGGCTTGGGCGCCGAAATCGAAGAATATCTGTCGATTTTGTCTTCCCGCGAAAAGTTGTACGCGCTGATCCGCGAAGACATGGTCGCCGTGAAAGAGGAATTTTCCACGCCGCGCCGCACGACAATCGAAGACGTCGAATACGAACACGACATTGAAGATTTGATTCAGCGCGAAGACATGGTCGTCACCGTGACGAACACGGGCTACATCAAGCGCGTGCCGCTGTCGACCTATCGCGCGCAAAAACGCGGCGGCAAAGGACGCTCCGGCATGAACACGCACGAGGAGGATTTCGTCACGAACCTGTTCGTCGCGTGCACGCACACGCCCGTTTTGTTCTTCTCGTCGACGGGCAAGGTGTACAAGATGAAAGTCTACCGCCTGCCGCTCGGCACGCCGCAATCAAAGGGCAGGGCGCTGATCAACCTGTTGCCGCTGGAACAGGACGAACGCATCACGACAATTATGCAGTTGCCCGAAAACAACGACGAAGCCGCCAATCTGGACGTGATGTTCGCCACGCGTTCGGGCGGAGTGCGCCGCAACAAACTCGCCGATTTCATCGACGTGAAAGCCAACGGCAAAATCGCCATGAAACTGGACGAGGGGGATTCTCTGATCGACGTGAAAATCTGCTCGGACAATCAGGACATCTTGCTGGCGGTCAAGGGCGGCAAATGCATCCGCTTCCCCGTCGACGAGGTGCGCGTGTTCTCCGGTCGCACATCAACGGGCGTGCGAGGCATCCGCCTTGCCGACGGCGACGAAGTCATCTCCATGTCGGTTTTGACGCACACGGACGCTTCCGTCGAGCAAAGAAACGCCTATCTGAAAAAAGCGAAGACTCTGCGGCACGACGATTCTCCGTCCGACGCCGACGAAACGCCCGTTTCCGTCACTTTGTCGGATGAAGAATTTGAAGCGATGAAGTTAAATGAAGAATTCATCCTGACGATTACGGACAAAGGCTACGGCAAGCGTTCTTCCGCCTACGAATACCGCATTACCGGACGCGGCGGGCAGGGCGTGACAAACATCGACAACACGAAACGTCATGACAGCGTTGTCGCTTCTTTCCCCGTCACCGACAAAGCGCAAGTGATGCTGGTCACCGACGCGGGCAAGTTGATTCGTATGCCGGTTAAAGACGTGCGCATTGCGGGACGCAACACGATGGGCGTAATCATGTTCCGGTTGAGCGACGCCGAACGCGTTGTTTCCGTCGCGTGCATCGAAGATTACGACGAAGAAGACGAAATGCTTGACGAAGCGGCTGATTCCGCCGAAGCGCAATCTGTTGAAGAAAGCGTTTCTTTTGAAACCGAAACGGAGCGGGAATGATGAACAGTCGCACGGGCGTTTACCCCGGTACGTTCGATCCGATCACCTACGGTCATCTGGATTTGTTGGAACGCGCGCTGAACGTTGTCGATCATCTGATTGTCGGCGTTGCTATCAACGAGCATAAAAATTCGCTGTTTTCCTTGAAAGAACGCATCGACATGGTGCAAGAGGAAGTGGCGAATTTGCCGGCGGCGAAGGGCAAAAAAATTGAAATCAAGCCGCTGGTTGACACATTGCTTGTCAATTTCGCCAAGGAAAACGACGCGCAGATGATTTTTCGCGGATTGCGCGCCGTGTCCGATTTTGAATACGAATTCAAAATGTGCGTCATGAATCGCCGGCTGGAACCGAAAATTGAAACGGTTTTCCTTATGGCGTGCGAAAAACATCAGTTCGTGTCTTCCGTCTTCGTTAAGGAAATCTGCCGTCTGGGAGGCGATATTTCGACTTTTGTGTCGCCGTATGTCGCCGAAAAACTGATAACGCGTTGCAAGGAGCAAAGCTTATGACCGATAAATTGCTGATGAAACTGAAAGACGGAACCGTCGAAATCGAACTGTTCGAGCATTTGGCGCCCAATCACATCAAAAGAATCAAAGAGTTGGTTCAGCGCGGCTTTTACAACGGGCTGAAATTTCACCGCGTTATTGAAGGCTTCATGGCGCAAACCGGCGACCCGAAAGGCGACGGAACAGGGGGAACGGGCGTCAAACTGAAAGCCGAATTTTCCAAAATGCACCACGAACGCGGCATTGTTTCCATGGCGAGAGCCGCCGATCCGGACAGCGCGGACAGCCAGTTTTTCATCTGCTTTGAAGACGCGCCTTGGCTTGACGGCGACTACACGATTTGGGGACGCGTGGTCAAGGGCATGGAAATTGTCGATAAAATCAAAAAAGGCACGGGAAGCAACGGCATGGTTGAAAATCCCGACCATATCATCTCCATGAAAATCGTGAATGTGAAAGATTGAAAAGGGCTTGCAAAAGTCAAATGCCGATAAGACAAAAAGCAACGGGCGGGGGCTTCCACATCAACACCCGTTTTCTTTTATGCACGAGCCGCTGCCAGTTTAATAGCACGGCGTTGCGGATTTTTGATATTGACAAAGTTTGCATCCTACGGGATACAATTAAAGGCAGGCTAGGGGGCTTTGAGTTGCACGCTGACTGCAAGCAGGGGCTGAAATGTTGACAGATGAACAAATGCAAAAACTCGGCGTTGAAGAACTTGATATGGCGGAATATCTGAAATCGGACGAGGCTTGCGAAGCCTACTTAAATGAAATGCTGAAAAGCGAAAATGCCGAATTGATTATTTACGCGCTTGGCGTTGTCGCCAGAGCAAAAGGACGGCATTGCTTACGCAGAGACAAATGCGGAAAAGGGCTTGCAAAAAACGAATAAGTGTGAGATGATAAATCATACTTTGAACCAAAAAGTCAAAAAGCAACGGGCGAAGGTCTTCCACACCAACGCCCGTTTTCTTTACCAAGCCGGTTTAATCAGGCTCAATATAAGAACGGCAGTCAACAGCAATATGATTGCTATCCGCCGGCTCATACTACGAACCAAAAAATCCTCTTTGTTATGCACAGTTGTCCGGCTATGTAAGCGGCAAACCAGTTGTGCAGATAAATGAACAAACACAAAGAAAACATCATTATTTTTGCTCCTGTTTTAAACGGTCGAGAACGGTTGACGGGGATATTTCCAAAATGTCGGCGATTTGCCGCGTCGAGAAGCCTTTGGCTTTCAGGCGCTTGGAAACGTAAATCTGCGCGTAGGTCACATATCCTTTTTTGATGCGTTCGGTATAAGTATCCGACCAGTTCATCAGTTCGGCGGACACTTCCAAGTCCTGCCGGACAAGGTCGCGGGCGTCTTTTTCGCTGTATCCGGCTGACATGGCGCGAATGATGGCATGATTGACGCGCAGGAAGAACGAGCGCTGTACGACGTCGTAGGGCGACGATAATGCGTTCAGTTCTTGGACTCGAACGCCCAGCGATTTTAAATCATCAGCGATAACGCTCAATTTTTGGCAGATTTCCGCTTTTTCTTTGGAATAAATCAGCATAATTTGATCTCCTTTGCCGTTCGGACGACTTGTCCGGATTGATTTCCAAGTGTCGAACACTTCAAAAAAAGTCTTTGTTTTTCAATGTCTTTCCTCTTGCCGCTCCGTCCACCAACTTACATAATATACATTATGCGACAAATGTGCATAATCAAAACAGATAAAATTCAATAAAATCAATATGTTAAAAAAGTTTGCTCTTTTCTGTCCACAGCCTTTTCAACAACCATTATCGGACAATATCACAATGCGAAAACACACCTTTATCACAAAATGTTTTTATGTGCCCGTTTTCTGTAACTCATTGATTTTTAATGATTTCAGACTTTAAAGAACGCTACGGGCGCGTTCATGACACAAAAACGTATATCCGGACGATGAAGACGCTGAAAACGCGCGGTCGATGAGAAGCGAATGTCGACGCTTAGTTTACTGTCGTCCGCAAGCCGCTTTGGCGAGCAGTCCGACACGGCGCAAATGGAAAGCGTGCCGTCGCCGTAATTCGCAAGCGTCGATGCGTCGGTTTCAAGCGGCGGCGGTTTGCCCTCTGCCCGCTTATCACATATAAAGAAAATTCTTTAACAGGATTTCGTTCAACCGTCTTTGCGCGTCACAACCGCGCGCGATGTTAAAAAGATGCCGTCGATACCGCTTTGACTCTCGCATCGCTGACACAAAAAAAGAGGTCGGGAAAATTCTCGACCTCTTATAAACCGGATTGGTGTTATTTCAACTCGTCCGCCTGACGCAACGCGCCTGTCAATTTTTCAACGGATATTGTCGACGGCATGAAATATCCGTTCGGATGCTTTCGAGAAAAAAGAATGTTGACCGGCAAGGACGTTAATTCCGCTTCCTTGACGCGCGTGGCGAATTCCGCATTGTCAAGGCGCGCGCCCGCGACCGTCATGCTCTCGCCCGATTGCCCGATTTTATTTTTGGTGCGATTGGCGGTCAATAAATTATATTGACAGGTCGCGCATCCGGACGCGTACCCAGAAACGAACAGCGTGCCGCTGTTTTCAAGCGTTTCGGTCAACAGCCGTTCCGAAAATTCGGCGGGCGCGGCATAATCGGCTTTGAACGGCAAAAACAGCAAGCCGATTAAAGCGATTCCTGCGGGAATAAAGCATTTCGCCTTTTCGCTCAAACGCTTGTTCATCAGCGTAAACGCGCCCGCGACAACGCAGATTGTCAAAAACGCCGCTTTGACAAATCCGGCGTCAAAAGCGATCAGCGGAATGAAAATCACTCCTTGTGCGACGGTGCCGATGCAAAACAGCACTTTGGCATACGTCGGCAGAATCAATCTTTTCGGCTGGATTTTGCTTTCAAACGCCGTCAGCGCGGCAAAGGGCGCGATTATGCCTGCGATAAACAGCGCGTATCCCGAAAGATGTTGTTTTTCAACCAAATCAAAGATTTTTGCGAAATTTTCGGCTTGCGGCGTCAGCAACAACGCGGCGCAGGACAACAGGGCGATCAAAGCCCCCTGCACCGCCGCCGGACGTTTTATTTTTTCCGCCATAAAGCGCGGGAGTTTGTCGGCGATGAAGAAATATGCGACGGGCGAAGCGAAAAACAGCGCCATAAAAACGCAATTCAAATACGGCGAAGCGAACAGCCTGTCAAAAAACGAAAGATTGCCGGAATCTTGCAAAAAAGCGTACATCGCGGCAGCGAAAACCAAAAGCGCGCCCCCTGCTCCGACGACAAAATCGCGTGTTTGGCGTTTGGAAGCCGTATCGGTCAATCCCGCTTGATAAAACAGAAACAAAAAGAGCGTCAACAGCGGCGTCAGGAACAAAAATTCAATGCCGAAGCCGAACGTCTTGACGTAAGAAAAGAATGTCTGGCTGAACAAATTGCCTTTCATTTGCGGTTTTTCGATTGTCACCGTCGTCGCCGTCGCCCTGTTTTCAAGGCTGACCGTCAATTTCAAATCGAGAGGAAACGAAAGTTTTTCAGGGTTCAGCAAGCGCACGGAAAACAAGAATTGCCCGTCTTTTTGGCTGAACAGCGGTTCGTCGAATTTCAGCCCCGCCGCATTGTCGACCGTCAGCACGGGAATACGGAAATTCAAGACCGCGTCCTGCAACAAAACGAACAGGAACGTTTCGCCGCCCTTTTGCTGCAAGACCGTTTTTTTAAAGCGCACGCCGATGTCGTCTTTTTCGGGCAAAGTCCGCTCGACGCTTTGCAAATCATAGCAAACGGGCGTTTGCAAAACGGATTTTCTGGAAAACACCTGCGATAAAACCGGCGTGCGCACAAGGTGACATTCGCCGTTCAGCCGGCAGACCGTGAACGAAAAAACGGCGTTCATTTTCGCCGGCTTTTCGTTATCGACGATGTGCGCGTAAAACGGAAAAACGACGTTTCCGGCATAGCCCGCATACTTTTCGCCGTTGATGTTGAACCTGTCCGCGCGCGGATATGCCGCCGGCAAAGCCGTCATGTTTTCGGAAAGCGAATAATCGGCGGCAACCAAATCCGGCGCCGCGCCCTCTTTTTGATTCAGTAAAATAAAATCCGGTTTTAAAAAGACGCTGAGTCCCATCAGCACGTCGGGATTTTCCAAACGGGCGCAGGAATAGAGCATCGCCTCGCCGAAATCGAATTTCTGTGTTTCGGAAAAAGAGCGCGCCTGCGACCACGCTTCCGTAAAATCAAGCGAAAAGCCGCTGACTTCGACCAAATGCGCCACTTTTGTGACAGAAGAATAATCGTCCGGATCCAGCAGATATTCCGGATTGTCCGGATAGCGTTCCTGCATGGCGACGTTGATTTCTGCGACCGCCTGCCTGTAATACTCCTTAAAAGTCGCGCTTCCTTTTGAGATGTTTTCCGACGCTTTGATAATCGTCAGCGCCAACTGCGGATCCAGTTTGATCATCTCGTTTAAAACGGCTTCGTCCGTCGCGTTGTAAGTCGCCTTGTTTTCCAGATAATAGACCGTCAAAAACTGCATTTTTTCCTTAAAAGACTTGTCTTTGAACGTCAAAATCTCCTCGTCGGTCAGCGGGCGGAAAGACGACGGGCGCGTGATGTATTTTTCGACGCCGGCGCAAACGTTCGATGAAAGGAAGCAAAGAAACGACAACGCCGCCAGAAAACACGCAATTCTTTTCATCGGTCATATCCTTATTTTTCAATTAAAATTTAAAACAATTTCTGTTATTATAAACAAGGTTTTACAGACTGACAAGGACGCAACGAAAATGTCATTTTTGGCGGGAAAATGTTTGATTGCCACTCCGAATATCGCGGACGAACGCTTTGCGAACGCCGTCATTTTCGTTTGCGCGCACACCAAAGACGGCGCAATGGGATTGACGATCAACCGCCCCATTCGCGAACTGTCGTTTCCCGATTTGTTGTCGCAGTTGAAAATCATTCCGTCGACAATGATTGACAATCCGCCGATTTTGGCGGGCGGACCGCTGGACATGGTGCGCGGTTTCGTCTTACATTCGGCGGAATATCACGGCGGCGCGACCCTGCCCGTCGGCGATTGTTCGGCGTTGACCGTCACGACCGAAGTCATTAAAGACATCGCGAACGGCAAAGGTCCGCATCACTATCTGGTCGCGCTGGGCTACGCGGGTTGGGGCGCGGGGCAACTGGACGACGAAATCAAGAAAAATGCGTGGCTGACCATGACGCCCGACGAGGAATTTTTGTTCGGCACAGCACCGGAAAACAAATGGAAATCGTCGATGCGGCGGCTGGGCATCGACGACTGCAATTTATCGTTTTTCAGCGGAAACGCTTGATTTTTCTTATTCCGCGTCTTTCGGCGCGCCGTAGCGTTCGGACAAATCGGCGACCTGTTCGGGCGTGATTTTCTTGAAAATCGGTTCTTCCGGCACTTTGAAGGCCTTGCCCGCAGGCAAAGCGCGCAATTCATCTTTGACGTCCGTTTTCACCCACGTCAGAGAATCCGCGTCAATTTCCAGCAAATCCGCCATTTTCTTGCACGCATCGGGAATAACCGGCATGGACAGCATCGCATACAGGCGAATGACGTTCAGCGACAGGCGCAGAATCATCGCCGCGAGGTCGCGGTCTTCCTTAATGACCGTCCAAGGAGCCGCCTGCGTCAAATAGTTGTTGCCTTCAACCCAAATGGCGCGCAGTTCGTTGACGGCTTTGCGGAATTCCATTTTTTCCAAATACGACGCATAGTCGGTCACGCGCTGCTGCAACGTCGCGACGAAAGCGTTTTCCAGTTCGCCCCAATCGCTTCCGTCGGGAACGGCGGGCGAGAATTTGGAAGCCGTCATTTTCAAAACGCGGTTGACGAAATTTCCCAGAACGTCGTTCAAATCCTTGTTGACCATGGAGGCGAACGACGTGAAGGTAAAACTGGAATCCGCGTTTTCGGGCGCGTTCGCCATCAACCAGTAACGCCAGTAATCCGGCTCGAATTCGTCCAAAGCCTGATTGGTGAAAATGCCGCGCTTCTGGCTTGTCGAGAACTTGCCGCCGTAGAACGTCAGCCAGTTGAAGCCTTTGATGTAATCGACTTTCTTCCACGGTTCTTTCACGCCCAGCAGGGTCGCGGGGAACATAATCGTGTGGAACGGAATGTTGTCTTTTGCCATGAATTCGACATAGCGCACGTCTTTCGCGTCGTACCACCAAGATTTCCAGTCGCGGTTGGCGGGGTCTTTATCCGCCCATTCGCGCGTCGCGGCGATGTATTCGATCGGCGCGTCGAACCACACATAAAACACTTTGCCGTCGAAATCGGCTTCGGGAACGGGGATGCCCCACTTCAAATCGCGGGTGATGCAGCGTTCGCGCAAGCCCTCTTTGAGCCATTTGCGCGCAATGGAAGTCACGACGACGGGCCATTCGGCTTCGTGTTCGTCGATGAATTTTTCCAATTCCTTTTCCATCATCGGCAGTTTCAGGAACAGATGCTTCGTTTCGACGATTTCCAAATTCGTGCTGCCGGAAACGGACGAGCGCGGATTGATCAAATCCGTCGGGTCGAGCACGCGCGTGCAGTTTTCGCATTGGTCGCCGCGCGCCGCCTGATAGCCGCAATGGGGGCAAGTGCCGGTAATGTATCGGTCGGGCAGAAAGCGTCCGTCGTCTTTGGAGTAGACCTGCTTGATCAGACGTTCTTCAATCAAGCCGTTTTCCGCCAGTTTTTTATACATATGCTGGGTCAGTTCGCGGTTTTGTTCAGAGGAGGAGCGTCCGAAATGGTCGAAAGACAGACGGAAGCGCGAATAAATGTCGTGCTGAATTTCGTGCTGTTCCGTGCAGAACGTTTCGACGTCCTGATTTTTTTCCATGGCGGCGAGTTCCGCGGGCGTGCCGTGTTCGTCGGTCGCGCAGATAAACAAAACGTCCCTGCCCGTCTGCCGCAGATAACGCGCGTAGACGTCTGCGGGAAGCATCGACCCGACCAAGTTCCCCAAATGCTTAATGCCGTTAATGTAAGGAAGCGCGCTTGTAATCAGGTATTTTGTCATGTTTTGTCCTCGCTGAACGTAAAAAATCAGGTTCTTGAACTTATTACAGCCTTTTGCGCCCGAATTCAACCCATTTCACAAGATTTTTCGGATTTTATAAATCGGGATACAGATTTTCAAGCAGAGGGTCTTTTTTGCGCTTTCCCTCGCTGGCAAAAGCCGACTTTTGAAAGGCTTTCCAAATCGCCGCGCCTGTTTTCTTTCTCGGCGACGCCCGCCCGATTCCGTAAATGCGCCATTTCAGTTCGTCGAGCGCGCCGCGCAATTCCGCATCGTGCGGATCAAACAGGGAAATGACGTTGAACAGCGTTAAAATCCGCTTGTCCGGAAACTTGTGCCGCGCCCAGTTTATCAGCGATTTTTCAATCAAATCGGGCTGTTCGGACTGGCAAGCCTGATGAATTTGCGAGACAAGGCGGCGTTCGGCGCACCGCCGTTTCAGCACGGGATACAAAACGAACGCGCCCCCGATAATCGCCGCGCAACACAGCAGGAATTTCAAGAAAACAAGCGACAGAACTTTTGCGAAAACGCTTGCGGCAAGCCTGTCGACGAACGCGTTGAAAGCGTCCAGTCCGTCTTTCAAAGCGTTGTCGCTGTCGGGCGGCGTTTGCGCGGAAGCGTCCAGCGTTTCAATGCGCACGGGCTTTGTCTGCTTTAAAACGCGGATTTTATGTTCGGGCAAATAAGCGCGTTCCAGTCTGTTCGACGCGGGATTGAACCAATCGGCATAAACGGCGGGCAAAGTCAATTCGCCCTCTTTTTGCGGAATGAAAACGACCGTTTTGCGCACAATGGCGGTCAATCCGTCGCCTTTCGTCAGCATCTGATGCTCCAACTTTCCCGCGTATTGCTTGACGTCGGGCAGTTGCGGCTGTTCCAAATCGGGCAGAAAAGCCGTCGACGTGCCTTTCGCCTTTAAAACAATCGAGCGTTTGACGGGCTTGCCGACCTGCACCGTGTCGGATTGCGGCTGAATCCCCTCGCTCAATTCGACCTGCGTCGCGGGAAAGATGTGCTTTCCTTTGACGACCGGCAAAGGCAGGGATTCCACGTTGAAAGACGCGGAACACGCGACGACCGTATTCGTTTCGGGCGAAAAAATGACGTTTTTAAAGGCTTCCTGCGGCGTCGGCATAAATTCCGCGCCAAAGTCGGGGCGTCCCGAAATGATGTGATCCGGCACGACGGCTTCAAAACACAACTGGGCGAATTCCTGCTTGCCGACGGATTTAATGACCATTTTCATTAAAATTTCGCTGACGGCGTAATCCCGTCCGTTGCGGCGCATCGTGTACACGCGCGGGCTTTCCTGCGGATAAACGTCCACGTTGTCCCAGTTGACAGGCAGGGCGTAGAGCGAATAAACGGGCAGATTGTTCAAAAGACGGACTTTGACCTCGAACGCCTGCCCCAAATACACTTTTTCGGGCAAAGAAAACGTTTCCAAAAGAAAATTGTTCTCTTGCGCCGCCGCCGGTTTGAAAAACAGCGCGCAAAGCATTGCCGGCAGGAAAAAACGGCGGATTACCAAGGTTCAACCTCCCCGATGTATTCATCCTGATAGCGTCCGGAACTGTAAACGGCGTTGATTTTGTATTTCAGCAAAGCGGCGGGGTCTTCGCGCACGCGCTTTAACGTGCGGTCGGACGGCTTGTCTCCGCCGGCTTGTTCGGAATTGGCGGAAACGGCGTTGTCTTGCAATTCATCGGCGCCCGAATTACTTGAAGAATTGCCTTTATCTTGTTGATTTTCATTATTTTCTTTGTTTTCGCGTGCGTTGTCGTCCCCAATCCCGCCGTCTTGCGATTCCGCGTCCTTGCGGGCTTTGGCGGCATCGGGTTGACCGGATTTTCCGTGCGTGTCCCCCGCTCCCTTGGCGATGTTGCCGCCGTTTTTGGTGTTGTCGTTATCCGCCTGATCGTCCGAGCCGCCCTGCTGTTCGGGACGTTCGCCGTTGTCCGCATCGCCCTGCTTTCCCTTTTCGTCGTCGTTTTGCCCGCGCTCTCCGCCCGAACCGTTGTCGCCGCCGTCGCCCTGATTTTTCTGTTTCAAAAGACGCAACGCGATTTCATAATTCACGGCGGCGTTTTCGTCATCGGGCTTCAAACGCACGGCGACGCTCAACGTGTCCGCCGCGTTTTGATATTTTCCTTTGTAAATAAAGGTCGTGCCGGTGTTGTAGATGATGTCGAAATCGTTTGTTTTCAGGCTTGCCGCCTGCGCGCCGTCAAAATCCATGCGTTCGATTTTCGCCTGAATTTCATCATAGGGAAAAGTAAAAAGCCGGCGAAGCGCGCCGCCGTCCGCTCTGGCTGAAAAAGCCGGAAAACACAGCAAAAACGCAATGACGCCCAAGCGTCCCCGAACAAGAAAAAACGGAAACAGAATCAAAAGCGGCAACAAAAACCAATATCCCTCGTCCACGGCGGTTTTTCCCGTAAAATCCGTCTTTTGCGTTTGCAGATACGTTCTTTTTTGCGCTTGAATCAAAAACAAAACGTCCTCGTTTGAATGAGGGCTGACCGACGCGTACGCGCCCTTGCCGGCGGACGCCAGTTTTTTCAAAAAATCCTCGCGAATGGCGTGCTTGACAGGACGCGACATCACGTCTTTCATCAGACGGTCGTTTTTGTCCGTCAGAAACGCGCCGTCCTGCGTGCCGAAGCCCAAAACAAACAGCCTGCCGCCGTTTTTGGACAAGGCTTTCGCCGATTGAAGTGCCATTTTTTCCAAATCTTCATTGTCTTCGCCGCCGTCCGTCAGCAAAAAAACGTCGCCCGAAGACGCTCCCGTCGATTTCAAAAGTTTCAGCGCCTCGTCAATCGCGCGGTGATACACCGTCCCTTGCGACGGCATCAGATTGAAGTTCATCAGCGGCAAATGCTTTTCAATGACCGAAGAATCCGTCGTCGCGGGCGTAATGACGTACGGTTCGGCGGAAAACACAATCAAGCCGACGGGCAAGCCGTTCAGTTCTTTCAGCAAATCGTAAGTTTTGAAAATCGCCGCGCTGAAACGGCTGGGCGGCACGTCTTTGGCGCGCATGGACTGCGACAAATCAAGCATTAAAATCGCGGGCGTTGTCGGTCTGTACAAAGAGCCGTCAATCTCTCGCACCTTGATTCCCGCCATGGCGAAAACGGCGCACGCAAAAGCGGCAAACATTAAAATTCCCGCCTGAATCCGACGTTTTCTATCCGTGCGCCTGACCAGTAAAGCATCCGTCAGGCGCGGGTCGATGACGTCTTTCCATTTGTGCAGTATCCGGCTTTGAAACACGCACAAAAAAAACAGGGGAATTAAAAACAAAAAGGCGTACGGGCGCAGGATTTCAAAATTCGTCATGCTTGCGCCTTTCGTATGCCAGATGCGAACGCAGACGCGCCAGTCCGGACAGGCTCATCATCGTCAAAAAAACAAACAAGGGATACGGATACAATTCCTTTTTCGGCACGAAAAAAGCGTCCGCTTTCGACAAAGGTTCGGCGTCGGCGATTTCGTCATACGCTTTTTTCAAATCCGCCTGCGAACCGGCGAAATAATACGCGCCGCCGGATTTCGCGGCAATCGTTTTCAAAAGCCGTTCGTCCAAGCCGTCTTTGGCGTCGTCCGGATTGCCCACGCCGATGACGTAAACGCGCACTTTTTCGGCAATCGCGCTTTTCAGGGCGTCCAAAGGCATCACGTTGCCCGCGTTGTTCAGCCCGTCCGTCAGCAAGACGACGACTTTGTGCTGCGCCTGACTTTCTTTCAAGTATTTGACGGACAGCCCGATCGCGTCGCCGATCGCCGTCATGCCGCCCAAAAGTCCCGCCGACAGCGTGTGAAGCATGGTGCGCACGGCGGGATAATCCAGCGTCAGCGGCACATACAAATTCGCCTGTCCGCCGAACACGACCAGCCCGATGCGGTCGCCTTTGCGTTTTGAAATGAAGCCGTCCGCCACGTTCTGCACACCGTCAAGCCGCTGAATGTTCAAATTTTTCGTGACTTTGAAGTCTTCCGATTTCATGGACGCCGAAATGTCGATCGCCAGCACGATATCGCGCACGGGAAAACGGTATTCCTGCATACCGAGCGGCAGTTGCGGGCGGGCGGCGGCGCAGACAAGAAAAAACCAAGCGGCGTACAGCCACGCAGTCTGAAACGGCGTCGATTGACTGAACGAAGACAATTTCCCCGCGCGCAACGCCTTGACTTGCAAGAAAAAAGGCACTTTGACCGCCGCGCCGGACATATTTTTAACGGTGCGCAAAATCCGTTTCAGGACAAACGGCGCGACAAGCGTTAAAAAGACGGGCGACCAAGCGAATTCTATCATATATTCCGGTTAATCCAAGTCCGAGCGTCAAGGAAAAACGCGCGCACGTCGTTCGGATTCAAAGAACGCGGCGGCGCGTACTGTATGTTTTTTATCATATCACCGAGCGCGCCCTGAAACAAAGGCGTTTTTGCATCGCCCGCCAAAAACCGCGTCCAGTCGTCGCCGTGCATCGTCGCGATTTTTTCGTCCTTGAATTTCAGCATTGCCAGACGTTTCAGCAAAATCAACGCGCCGGACACGCGCGCGCAGGCGGATTTCTTGGATTTTTCCAAAGCGTCCAATTCTTTCAGCGCGTATCTTCTCGCCGTCATGCGCTTGAAAAAGCGGTACGCCGCCCGACTTGCGAAAATCAGACAGACAAGCGCGGCAATCAGCGTCAATCCCGTCCAAGACGGCGGAAAAAAATTCGGTTCTTGCGGCAGATGAATGTCTTTCAAGCCCGACAAATCAATGCTTTCCATGCGTCACCGCGCTTTCAGCACGCCCGCGCGCACGGTCTGCGCCATATCCTCGTCGGTGCGCAGCGCAATGTAAATAATGCGGCGGCTTTTGCAAAATTTCTTCAATTCTTCGCGCGGCTCGCGGAACAATTTTTCGTAATTTTTGCGCCAGACGGGGTCTTCCGTGTGCATCATGACGGATTTTTTGCCGTCGCTGATGCGGTACGCTCCCGGCGGCGGCGGCGTTTCTTCCAACACGTCGTAAATCTGCACGCACACGACGTCGCAATGCGCGGCAATGTACGTCAGATGCTTTTTCGCTTCGTCGTCAAAGTCGTGAAAATCGCTGATAATGTAAACGCGCCCGCCGTTTTTCGACACGCGGCGCAACTCCGCCAAAGCGTCGGACAAAGACTTGATCTGCCCTTGAAATTTGTCGTTCGCCGCCGCGACCACCGCGTTGAAAATCTCCATCAGCCGCCGCATTTGTCTGTGCGGGGCGATTTTGAAATAGTGCTGTCCGGACAAAACAATCGCGCCTATTTTATCGCCGTGTTCGCGCGAAGCCCACGCCAGAGCCGCCAGCAATCTGCCCGCGACGACCGATTTAAAGGCGTTGCGCGTCGCGAATTTCATTTCGGGACGGAAATCGCCCAAAAACAAAACGGGGCGGTCGCGTTCTTCGCGGTACAATTTCGTGTGCGTCTTGCCCGTGCGCGCCGTCACGCGCCAGTCGATCATGCGGATGTCGTCGCCGGGGTAATACGCGCGCACTTCGTCGAATTCCATGCCGCGCCCCCGAAAAGGCGATTTGTGTACGCCCGCGCCCTCGTTGCGCGACTTGCCGACGGAATCGAACGACAAAAGCGGCGTGTAGCGACGTTGCGCCATCAGTTCTTCCAACGAAACATGAACGCCGTCCCCGTCCTGCCAGACGGGAGCGATTTCCTGTTTTTTCTTTGTCGGCTTGAACGGATTGAACATTACGGCAACGGCACCCTGCTTAACAAAACATCCAAGAAACTGTCGGGGGTCACGCCCTCGGCTTCGGCTTCAAAAGTCAAAATGATGCGGTGGCGCAGAACGTCGTGCACGACGGCGTGAATGTCTTCGGGAAGCACATAATCCCTGCCCGCCAGCCACGTCCTCGCTCGCGCGCATCTGTCCAAAGCGATCGTGCCGCGCGGACTTGCGCCGTACGCCGACCAGCGCGCGAACTTGTCGCCGTACGCTTCGGGGTGGCGCGTCGCCATAATCAACTGGACGATGTATTCTTCCAAAGCGGGCGACAAATGCACGTTCAGCACTTCACGGCGCGCGGCGAACACGCTCGATTGCGCGATGACTTCGAGTTTGACGGCGTCCTGCTTCAATTCCTCGTCGCGCACCAGCCGCAGAATTTTGCGTTCCGCCTCGGCGTTCGGCTGACCGATGCGCACATACATCAAAAAGCGGTCGAGTTGCGCTTCGGGAAGCGGATACGTCCCCTCCTGCTCAATCGGGTTTTGCGTCGCCATCACCATGAACAGTTCGGGCAAAGCGTACGTCTTGCCGCCGACAGTCACCTGCCGCTCCGCCATGGCTTCCAACAGGGCGGATTGCACTTTCGCGGGCGCGCGGTTGATTTCGTCCGCCAAGATCATATTGTGGAACACGGGACCTTTTTGAAAGACGAACTGCCCCGTTTCCGGACGGTAGATGTCGCTTCCCGTAATATCCGACGGCAGTAAATCCGGTGTGAACTGGATGCGCTGATCGTCGCCTTCCAACGCTTCGGACAATTTTTTAATGGCTTTCGTCTTCGCCAGACCGGGAGCGCCCTCGACCAGCAAATGCCCGTTCGCCAACAGCGCGATCAGCAATTTGTCAACCAGCGCGGATTGACCGACGATGCAGCCGTTCATGTATTCTTTCAACTGCATAAAACTTTGTCTGACGGGCGACAGGACGTTTCCCGATTGTTGTTCAACCGCAGGCATAGATTCCTCCCTTTAAGCAAACTTCTTACGATTTAAGTGTATTTTAGCGCAAATCAAGCCGTAAACAATCAAAATTTACGGTTATACGGGCAGACTTTTTTGCACGCACGCGCATCCTGTCGCTCCGGCGATGACGGGCAGGACGGACACGCCCGCGTTTTGCACGAACAAGGCGTCGAAAAACGGCAGAATCAAAGCGAAAATCAACAGCGTTTTGATTTCGTCCGACGGCATCGTGCGCGCCAGTTCCCGCCACAAAACGACGCATCCCGCCATTGTAAGCGCGTAATCGGACGGCAGGGCGTTCCAATAAATCAGCGGCAGAACAAGGCAGACGTACGCGCCGAAAATTGAATCGGGCGCGCGCTTTCGCCATAACCGCACGGCAAAATAAACGACCGCGGCAATCACGGCGGTTTGAGCCGCAGCAGCAGCCCAGACGGGCGCGCCGTTCAGCAAAAGCACGGAAAAAACGGAAGCGTACAAGGCGGGAGCGCGGGCGCAGGCTTCAAAAGACGCGGCGACGGATTGCGCAAACGCGTCGACGGGAAAGGCGGACAAAGCCCCCGCCGTCAGCAACAGGGCGAACAAAAGCCCCAAAATCGCGCTTTTCAACTGCTTGCGGGCGATTAAAACGGCTGTCACGGCGCAAAAAGCGGGAAAAGAACAAGCCGTCAGCCCCGCGAAAAAGCCGATTGTGCGCTTTTTTCCCGGATTTAAAAACAGCGTCAGAACGACGGCGCACGTCAGAAACAATCCCCAGCCGCCCGAAACCGCGCTTAACGTCAGCGACGGCGTGACGAACAGGAAAAACACGCTTTTTTTCAGCGGCGCAAGCGCGTACATCGCCAAAGCGTAGGCGAAAATCCCCGCAATCAGCCATTGCGCCGAAAAATTCGCATACGGCAAAACTTTAAACGGTTTCAGCAAAAACGCGGCGACGGGCGACAAAGACGACAGATACGGCATTTGCGCTTTCATGTCGTTTTGCGTGAAAACCGTCTGATTTTCCGGCTCATAAGCCCCCTGCCCGCCGTACAGCAACTGCAACGCGGCGTAATCCGCGCCGACGGATTCCCCGACGATATGCACGTCGTAAACGGCTTTGTTCACGGACGGTTTGGGCAGTCCGTTTGCGCCGTACAGCGCGAATTTCCCCAAGAAAATGCACAAAGCGAACGCGCCCAGCGCAAACAGTCCGAGTTTTGAAAAGAAAGACGATTCCGGTGCTTTGTCCATCGCGCGCTCCTACACGTTCTTAAACAATCCGCCGCCGGAGGCTTTCCGGCGTTTGCCGTTTGCCGCCCCCAACGCTTTGATGCGGCGGGAAATGCTCGGATGCGTGGCGAACAATTCCGCGAAACTCGGCGCATCGACAATGCCGAACGATTTGAATTCGGCGGGCAAAGGCGCGACATCCGTCCCGCCCAGCACTTTCAGCGCTTCAATCATTTTGTCGGGTGAACCGAGAAGCGACGCCGCCCCCGCATCCGCGCGAAATTCGCGTTTTCGGGAAAAAGCGCACGCCGCCAGCGACGCCAAAATGCCGAAAATCAATTCAAACAACTGCGTCGTCATGTAGTACGAAATCCCGACGCGCCTTGATTTTCCGTCATTGTTTCGATTCTGCAACAACAGCGCGCACACGCGGGCGAAAAAGAACACAAACGTGTTTAAAACGCCCTGCAACAGCGTCATCGTCACCATGTCGCCGTTGACGACGTGCGACATTTCGTGCGCCAAAACCGCCTCGATCTGCGGCTTTGTCATGGATTGGATCAATCCGGTCGATACGGCGACAAGCGCGTTATTCCGCGTCGCCCCCGTTGCGAAAGCGTTGGCTGAACCTTTGTATATCGCGACTTCGGGCGTGGTGATTCCCGCCTTTTGCGCCAAAATGTCAACCGTGTTCAACAGCCACGCTTCCTCTTGCGTTTGCGGCGCGCGAATGACTTTCGCCCCCGTCGTCATCTTCGCCATGCTCTTTGACAGGAAAAGGGAAATCAGCGAGCCGGTAAGGCCGAAAACGGCGGAAAACGCCAACAACACGCCGTAATCGACGCCGTTTTGCGTCAAGTACGCGTCAATGCCGAAAATTTTTAATAAAAAGCCGATTGTCAGCAGAACCAGCAGATTTGTCAAAATGAACCAGAAAACGCGTCTTATCATGCTTCCTCCGACTTTTAAAACGTGTCGGGAAACATTTTACGGCGTTTTGACAAGATATGCAACCGCGCCGAGCGCAATGCCGTCCGGAGATTTAAGCATGACGGAATCGCCCGCCGTCCCCTGCTCCGCAACGGCGAACGGCTGACCGTTTTCGATTGCCGCCAAAGCCTTGCGCAAATGTTTTTTCGGAATGGCGGGACCGGCGCCGATTGTGCTTAAAAACGCGAAATTCTCTTTGGAACACCAGCAGAATTCTTCGGGCTTGTTCGGTTCTTTGCGGCGCATTTTCATCCAGTCGCGCTTGCGGAAATTGTCTTTGTTCAGCGCGGTGTACAAACGCACTTCGCCAAACGGACGCATCATGTCCGGAATGTTCGCCGTCATGTTCGGCAACGTTTTCGACAGTTTGAAATAGCCGGCGAATTGGTCGCTTGCGCGCACCAGAACGCTGTAAACAACGTCGCCGGACGGCAAATTTTCCCAATAGCACGCGGAAAACGAGCCGGAAAAATCTTTCGGCAGACGCATCCGACCGCGATAGTTTTTGTCGTTCACACGCACAAAAAAGCGCGGATTCGGCATATAAAACAGATAATCCGCGTTCAAATCCTTCGCCGCGCCGATTGCGTACTTTGCCGTGACGGCGGCGACGTCGGCGGCGTTGCGGGTTTCGGCGGCGCGCATGACGGCGGAATCTTTCAAAACCGTGTCCTGCAAAAACGTCATCATTTCCGAACACGCGAAACTTTCCGTCTGCGTCAAAGCGTCAGCCAAAGCGTCTTTCGCCGTCTGCGGCGCGATTTGCGCCGGTTTCGCCGTCAAAAGTTCTTCCAAAGCGGGTTCGGCGGGTGAAACGGCTTCCTGCGCCAAAGCCGTTTGCGACGTCAAAGCCGTCAAAACACCCAGTACGCAAAAAGCCCGTTTCATGCCGTTTTTCCCTTACAAAGATTTCAAACGTTCCAACGCCGCCGCGTTCTTTTCCAGCGCCGTCTTGATTTCGTCCAAGCGTTTTTTCTGCCCCTCGACAACCGCGGCGGGAGCCTTGGCGACGAAATCGGCGTTGTTCAAGCGCGCCTGCAAGCCCGCCTGTTCTTTCGTCAGCTTGTCCGTTTCTTTCGTCAGACGTTCCGTTTCTTTGGCGACGTCAATGATGTTCGCCAAAGGAAGCAGGATTGTCGCAGAGCCGTAAACCGCCTGCGCGCACCCTTTCAAATCGTCCGCGCTGTTGGAAATTTCAGCCGTTTCCAAACGTGCAAGAACTTTAATAACGTCTTTGAAGTCATTGAATCTTTTAACATCTTTTGCATCGGCGTCGTGCAAAAGCAACGCAATCTTCATTGCCGGAGCGACGTTCATTTCAACGCGCAGGGAACGCACGGCGGACACCAGTCCGACAACCCAGTCGAAGTCTTCTTCGGCGGATTTGTCAATCAGTTTTTCATGGTGCGCCCACGGCGTTTTAATCAGCAACTGCGGACGGCTGTCGGACGTTTTGCCCCACAATTCCTCCGTAATGTACGGCATGAACGGATGCAACAGAATCAAAATCTGATCCAGCACCCAAGCCGCCGTCGCGCGCGTTTCCGCTTTCAACGCTTCGTCCTGCCCGTTCAAAAGCGGTTTGGCGAATTCCAGATACCAGTCGCAATACGTTCCCCAAGCGAACTGATAGATGCTTGAAGCGGCTTCGTTGAATTTGTACGCGTCCAAAGCGTCGGTCACGTCTTTCGCCGTCTGCGCCAGTTTCGACACCGCCCATTTGTTGACGGGAGCCTTCACCGCCGCAGGATTGAAAGAAGCGTCCGGACGGCAGTCGTTCATTTCGCAAAAACGCGCGGCGTTCCACAATTTCGTGGCGAAGTTGCGGTAGCCTTCGACGCGGCTTTCGCTCATGCACACGTCGCGCCCTTGCGCCGCCATTGCCGCCAGCGTGAAGCGCAAAGCGTCCGCGCCGTATTTGTCGGCGATGATCATCGGGTCGACGACGTTGCCCTTCGATTTGGACATTTTGCGTCCCTGCTCGTCGCGCACCAACGCGTGAATGTACACGGTTTTGAACGGGACTTCTTTCATGAAGTACAAGCCCATCATAATCATTCTGGCGACCCAGAAGAAAATGATGTCAAAGCCCGTCACCAGCACGTTCGTCGGGTAATAGCGCGCCAATTCCGGCGTTTTGTCGGGCCAGCCCAGCGTCGAGAAAGGCCACAAAGCCGACGAAAACCAAGTGTCGAACACGTCTTCGTCGCGTTTCAGTTCGACCGCTTTGCCGTAATGCTTTTCAGCCGACGCCAAAGCCGCCGCTTCGCTTTCTTCGACAAACTGTTCGCCGTCGGGTCCGTACCACACGGGCACCTGATGCCCCCACCACAACTGGCGGGAAATACACCACGGCTGAATGTTGCGCATCCATTCAAAATACGTCTTTTCCCAGTTTTTCGGCACGAATTTGATAGTGCCGTTTTCGACGACTTCAATCGCCTTGACCGCCAGTTTCGGCGCGTCAACGAACCATTGATCCGTCAGCCACGGCTCGATCACCACGCCCGAACGGTCGCCGTACGGAATGGTCATCGGATTGTCTTCAACTTTAACAAACAACCCTAACTCTTTGATTTCATTCAAAATCTTTTCACGCGCTTCGGCACAAGTCAAGCCCTGATAGCGTTCCGGCGTGTTTTCGTTCAGCCGCGCGTGAGAATCCAGAATGTTAATCATCGGCAGATTGTGACGCTTGCCGACTTCAAAGTCGTTGAAGTCGTGCGCCGGCGTGATTTTCACCGCGCCCGTGCCTTTTTCGGGATCGGCGTGTTCGTCGTCGATAATGGGAATCGGGCGGTTGGCAATCGGCAGAACGCAATTTTTGCCGATTAAATCTTTATAGCGGTCGTCCTGCGCGCTGACGGCGACGGCGGTGTCGCCCAACAGCGTTTCGGGGCGCGTCGTCGCAATCGTGATATAGCGGTTTTCCTCGTTTTCAATGGGATATTTGAAATACCACATCTTGCCGACGGTTTCGCGCTGTTCGACTTCCAAATCGGAAATGGCGGTCTGCAAATGCGGATCCCAGTTGACAAGGCGTTTGGCTTTGTAAATCAAGCCGTCGCGGTACAACTGGACAAATTCTTTCGTCACGGCTTTGCACAAGCCCTCGTCCATGGTGAAACGTTCGCGCTTCCAGTCCAAAGACGCGCCCAGACGGCGCAACTGACCGACGATTTGTCCGCCGGATTTCGCTTTCCATTCCCACACTTTTTCAATGAATTTTTCACGTCCGAGATCGTGGCGGGAAATCCCCTCTTTGCCCAGCATACGCTCAACGACCATTTGCGTCGCGATGCCGGCGTGGTCCGTCCCCGGCTGCCACAAAACGTCTTTGCCCTGCATACGCTGATAGCGGATTAAGATATCCTGAATCGTAAAGGTCAGCGCGTGCCCCATGTGCAGATTACCCGTCACGTTCGGCGGCGGAATCATAATGCAGTACGGTTCTTTGTCGGATGTCGGATCGCACGCGAAAGCGCCCGATTGTTCCCATTCCTGATAATGCTGCGCTTCAACGGCGGCAGGACTGAAATGCTTGTCCAGCATACGTTTTAATCTCCTTTAACGACTTAAAAATTCAAATTTCAGCGAATCGAGCGTTCGACCAGACGGGCGATTTCCTTTTGCACCGCTTCGTCGACAATGGCGGGCAGATTTTGATCCAGCCACGCTTTCAAATAGGGTTTGATCAATTCCGAAACCAGCGCGTCCAGCGTGACGCCGCCGTTTTGCGAAGCGGGCGTCTGCTTTTTCTGCGACGAAAACGCCTGCGTCAGTTGGGACAAAGACGCGACGGCGGACGCGGCGGTATTGGCGGAAATCAAATCGTCGTCAACGGTTTGAGCGTTTTCTTCCTGACTCATCGGATATTCTCTTTCGGAAATGTGGGACGTAAAATCGGCTTCTTCGTGCAAACCGGCGCTTTCCTGACGCGGCGTCATCACGTCCTGCGGGCGCGACACGATCATGTCCTGCGTCAAATCCAGCACATCGGCGGACTGATCTGCCGGTTCGGACGGCGCGGCGGACGTTTGCGGCGTGTCCTCAACCGCGGGAGCGTCATCTTTGACGGAAAAGCGCGGACGGACGTCTTCAACGGGAGCGGATACCGCGGAAGCCGGTTCTTCCGGCTGAGCGGCGGCTTGCGCCTTGCGCATCTGATCCTGCGCCACATCCGCGTCGGAAGCCTCCGCCTCGCCTTCCGCCAGAATGTTGTGGATTGAATTCAGAATCTCGTCCATCGACGGTTCGTTATCTGTCATGGTCACTCGTCCGTTCAAATGTTTTCGGCGGCGTCGGAAGCCGGATCGCCGGCGTTTTCCGCCTTTGCTTTCTTGCGGTTGGACTTTTCATATTTGGAAACGTCCAAGCCCAAGTCCTTTTTCGTCATTTTGCCCGTTGCGGCAAGCAGACGGTAGGACGCTTCAATCTGTTCCTTTTTGGCGGAAACGACGCTGACGCGGGATTCAAGCAATTCCTGCTGTGCGTTCAAAACGTCCAAAATGGTGCGTTCGCCGGCTTCTTCTTCGTATTTGACGCCTTCGTAAGCCAAAGCCGCCGCCTTGACGCGTTCTTGCAGGGACGCGAGCGACGCGGTGGCGGATTCGTAATTCTGCCAAGCCTGCGTCGTCTGGCTGACGACGTTTTTCTCGACGGCGTTTTTGTTCATGCGCGCCTGTTGCGCCAGCAATTTGCTTTCACGCACGCGGGAAACGACGTTGCCGCCCTTATACAAAGGCACGTTCATCACCAACATGACGGATGTGGAATTCTGCTTCACGTCGTCCGTGTGGTCGTTTTCGTAAGCGGCGACCAAATCCAACGTCGGATAATGTCCCGCTTTCGCCGTGTCAATGGAAGCGGCGGCGCTTTCTTCCGACTGTTTCGCCGCCAAAAGCGACGGGTTGTCGCGCAAAGCCAGTTCCAAAGCGTGTTCCAGAGATTTCGGCAGCACGGAAGTCGGAATTTCGGGTTCGTAGATTTCGGCAGGCACCGCGCCGATGACTTTCTTATACGCCGCTTCGGACACTTTCAGCGCGCCCCTTGCGTCAATGACGGAGGCGACCGCGCCCGCATGACGTGCTTGCGCCTGCGCCACGTCGGTTTTCGTCAGTTCGCCGACTCTGAATTTGTCCTGCGTGTAGGTCAGCTGGCGTTCCAAGACTTTTTCGTTGTTTTCGTTCAGTTCCAGCACCGCTTTGTCGCGAATGACGTCGGTGTAGGCGGCGACCGCGTCCAAAAGGATGTTCTGTGTCGTCGCGCGCAAATTCATCAGTTCGGAATTGTATTTCTTTTCAGCCGCCTTGACGGACGAAACGGTCGAAAAGCCGGAGAAAATGGGCTGTACGGCGGAAACGTTGACGCTGTACGGTTTGGAGTCGGTTTCGTAGGTCGTCGCGGGCAAATCGGTGTCCACGTCGTCGTGGGAATAGCCCGCGGCGCCGTTGGCGGACACGACGGGACGGTAGCCCGACTTGTTCTGAACGATCTTCTCATAAACGGATTTGACATAAGCGCGTTGAGCCGTCAAAGACGGGTTGGCGACGTATGTGAAAGCCAAAGCCTCCTCCAACGTGTCCGCCGATGCGGGCAAAGCCGTCGCCAGAGATAAAACGCAAACTGTCGATTGCAACAAATTTTTTAAATTGCGGCGCGTAGACATTCAATCGTTCTCCAAAAACAAACCAAAGTGCTGTAAACTCTCTTTTGTAGCGTTAAATTGATATAAATATCAACACCTAACTTCACGAAACGGCGTCAAAAACGAATTTTTTATCGTTTTGAGTCTGGCAAAACGGGTTTAAAAGGAAATTGAACAGCCATTCGCGGCGGATTTTTCCGTCCGTTTTGCAAATTTTGAGCGCTCTGCCTATTAAAGACGGCGGTTCGGCGACGACGCAAATCATGCGCGCGTTGTCCGCCATTTGCGAAAATAGGTTTTCCGGCACGAACGGCACGATTCCGTCAATGAATATCAAATCGTAGGGCGCTTGGGCGGAAAAGCCGTCTTTTGCGGGCGCGGAAAACAGCCCGACGTTGTCCGTTTTCATTTCTATCAGGATGTCCTGCGCAATGGCGTTCATTTCCGAATCGTCCTCGACGGCGACGACGGCTTGCGCCAGACGGGACAGAATCAGGCTTGTGTAGCCCGTCGCGCATTGCAGATTCAGGACGAAATCGGTCGATTGCACGTCCGCGGCTTGCAGCAGGCGCGCCAAAATCAGCGGTTCGCACATGAAACGCCGCCCTTTCAGGCAAATCGCCTCGTCCGCGTAAGCCAGCGTGCGTTTGCGTTCGGACAAAAAGCGTTCGCGCGGCACGTCCGCCATGGCGTCCAGCACGCGCTGATTCGTAATTTGTTGAGGGACAAGTTGTCCCAAAATCATGTTTTTTCGCGCCGTATCGTAAAAATCTTCATTCATCGGTTGTTTTCCGCCTGTCCGAAAGCCTTGATTTTTCCTATTTTAAACCCAAATGAAAAAAGGTCAAAAAAAAGTTTCATTTTTTTGTTGACGACGAAAAAAAAGGCGTATATAAGGAACTCATCTTGATGACGACCGCAAGATCGGTTTGAGGGCCGAATGGCAGAGTGGTTATGCAGAGGATTGCAAATCCTTGTATATCGGTTCGATTCCGGTTTCGGCCTCCAAGATTATATTCCGCGATAGCTCAGCGGTAGAGCAATCGGCTGTTAACCGATTGGTCGTAGGTTCGAATCCTACTCGCGGAGCCAGTAAAGAACCCGTCTGAAAAAGGCGGGTTTTTTGTTTGCGGGATTTTTTTGTTCAACGGTTTTTGTTTGCCCCCTCGCCGCCCGATATTTGCGTTGCGTGTTTTATTTTCAGACCGGCGGCTTGACGCTTTATAACGGGAACGCGGCATTTTTAAAATCCCTTTGAAACCGCCGTCATCCAGCAGTATCCTTGATTTATCAATTCACGCAAAGGAGAAACGCATGATTCAAACGCTTTATTTCATCGGCACGGTCGCCGCCGTTCTCGCCTGTTCCGCCCTTGCCGCCTGCTGTTTTTGCAGATGTTGCGCGAAAGTGTTGCGCGGCGCGGACTGGACGGCGAAAAAATACGGATCGTCCTACATCGTCAGTGTGCAAAGCGGCGCGGAACTGGTCTCCGCGCTTGACGATTTTGCCAAAGCCGAAAAATTGACGCTGGGAAGCGTGTCGGGCATCGGCGCGGCAAACGAAGCGACGTTGCGCTTTTTCAATCCCGAAACAAAAAAGTACGTCGATAAAACGTTCGCCGAGCAAATGGAAATCGCCAATCTGACGGGCAACATTTCGCAAAAGAACGGCGCGCTTTACACGCATTACCACATCACGCTGGGCGGCGGGAATTATCAGGCGCTGGCGGGACATTTGTTAAGCGCGCGCATCAACGGCGCGGCGGAAATCGTCGTATCGGCGATTCGATGCGGCAAACTGGAACGCTCTTTCGACGAAAAAACGGGCTTGAACCTGTACGATTTCTCAAAATGATCAAAAGGCGGAGCCGCAACGTTCCGCCTTTACTTTTTAATCAATTTTGACGGCGCAAATGCGTTACGCCGCTCGCGTCAAGACTTTTTCAATGATGTGCTGACCGCGCCGCGCGGCGTACTGCGCCAAAGTTTCATCGCCGTTTTTCAAAGACGCGTCCGCTCCGCGCGCCAGCAGATACGACACCATGTCCGCATCCGACTGGTCGATTGCCAGCGTTAAAAGCGATTTGCCGTTTTCGTCCTTGATCGCGTTCAAATCCTTGATGTGCGGCATCAACATATCAATATAATGCACAAATCCGTTTTCAACCGCGGAAATCACCGCACCGTCAACGTCCGCCGCGCCTTTTGAAATCAGCAGGCTGATGATGTAGCCGTAACCCGCGTTCGACGCCGCCAGAGCCAGCGGCGACACGCCCGACGCGTTCACGTTCGCGCCGCGCTCAATCAGCAATTCGGCGACCTGCGAATTTCCTTTCGCCGACAAAGCCAGTTGCAGCGGCGTGCCGTCGCGTCCGCGCGCGTTGACATCCGCGCCGTCGTCCAAAAATTTTTTGACGGTCGCCGTGTCGTCCGCCCAAATCGCCAAAGTCATTTCATTTTCGGTCATGGATTTTCTCTTTGTTTGAATTTTTTACCATTCATACACGAAAGGCGCAAAAACGCACGAAAAAAATGCAATATCTTTTAAAATCCTTGCGGTTTCGCGCACATCCTATATATTAAAGCGCATCTTCAACCAAAGGACCGCGCAAAATGAACAACCGCACCAAAGCAATTCTCGGCATTTCCGCTTTTTATCTGACGGCAATCGTTCTGTTTTTACTGCCCGACGCGCTTTTTTTCACTCTGCACCGCCATTTGCCGCTGTGCTTCTTTCACGAAAAAATGCTGGTTCTCGCCGGATTGATGCTTTTGGCGTCGTTCATGCGCTCCAACCGCGCGGTTTATTGCTTTTTCGCCGTTTTCGGCTTGATGCACGCCGTGCAGTTGTGCTGTCTGGCGTATTTCGGCACGTCGCTCAATCCGTTCACCGTTTCCCTGCTGTTTGAAGAAATCGAAGACGTGTTTTCCGAAACCGTTCACATGACGGGCTATTTGTGGTATGTGCCGCTGATTGTCGCCCTGCCCTATTTCGCCTGCGCCAAACTGATTTGCGCCTGCAAAAACCGCTTCACGTTTTCGTACGCGTGGACGCCCGTCCTTGCCGTGTTCGTCGCGTTCGGCGTGCAGTCCCACGTCAAGCCCGATTTGCTGATGCGCTCGTACTGCTATCCCGCGTTCAACACATTGACCGCTTTCACCGCGTATTTCGGCAACATTCTGCCCAAACAGATCATGCAAAAAGACGATTCCGCCACCTCTTTCAAGCCGTACGTCGTGACGAAAAAGGTTGAAAATCCGGACATTAACGTCGTGCTGATCATGGGAGAGAGCCTGAACCGCAATCATTTTTCACTGTACGGATACGCCCGCAAAACGACGCCGAAACTGGAAAACCGCGCCGCGAAAGGCGAAATTATCTTTAAAGAATCTCTGTCCGGCGGCGTTAATACGCTGATTGCCGTGCCGAATTTCCTGCACGTCCAGCGCGAGCCGCAAAATTACAAAAAACAACTCAAATCGGACACTTATCTGCCGAAACTCGCCAAAGAAAACGGCTTTAAAACCGCTTACGTCGGCTTGCAGGGCAAAGCCGTGTACACAAAGGAAGCCCTGTCGTTTTTCGACAAATCTTATGTGTTCAAACTGTCCAAGGAAAAATGTGCCGAGAACGTTTGCATCGCCGACGCTTTAAACGATTTTTCGTTTGACAAGCCCGCGTTCGTCATGATTCAAAAACGCAATCCGCACGCGCCGTATGAGGAGCATTATCCGCAGGAATACGCCGTTTTCAACACAAACGGGGACGACGTGACGCAAGCCCGCATCAACACCTATGACAACGCGCTGCTGTACGAAGATTTCCTGATTGACAACCTGCTGACGTATCTGCAAGAAAAGACGAACCGCCCGACGTATGTGTTTTACGTCAGCGACCACGGCGAAGCGATGGGCGAAGACGGCAAATTCGGTCACAGTTTCATTGCGCCCGCCGTCACGGAAATCCCGTTCATTTACGCCCTGCTCAACGGACAAGACGACGCGTTCGCAAGCAAAATCAAGAATGCGTACATTCCGACCGCTTACGAAGTCGGCAAGTTCATCGCCGAAAAACTGGGCTACGTCATCGTCAATCCGAACGAGGACGGCAAGACGTTTTACACGAACGGACACAACAAAATGGGCAAAGCCGGCTACATCGTCATAGAAAAAGACGGCGCGTCCAAATCGTTGAATCGCACCGTCGTTCAGGGAACCGAAAAGGAATGATTATTTCTTGGACACGATGCCCAGCGAAATAATGTATTTCAAGCCGTCTTCCACGCTCATGTCGACGGGAATGACGTCCTCTTTCTTGTAAATCATCAGATAGCCGGACGTGGGGTTCGGCGTCGTCGGCACATACACGGTAATCAAATCGTCGCGTTGGAGCGGATTTTGAACGTCCGCCGGCACGTCAGCCGTGACAAACGCCAGCGTCCAAGCGTCCTTGCGCGGAAATTCGACCAGAACGACCTGACGGAACGCGTTGGACTTTTTGGAAAAAATCGTTTCAAAAAGTTGTTTGAACGTGGAATAAACGCCCGACACGAACGGGATTTTTTCCCACATTTTTTCCCATTTGCGCATAAAAAAGCGTCCGACAAAGCCCGTTGTGAAAACGCCGATGCCGATCATCGCCAGAATGACGGCAAGCACGCCTGCGCCGGGGATTGCGAACGGCAGATATTGTTCCGGATTGTATTCTTCGGGAATCAAACGGCGGACGTGATTGTCGACAAAGCCGACAAACAAGACCGCCAGATAAATCGTCAGCGCGGGAGGCGCCGTGACAAGCAAACCCGTAAAGAAATACGTCCGCAGCCTGCCGAACAGGGCCGTTTTTTTTGTTTCGGCGGATTTCGGATCGCTTTCTTTCGTCATTTAACCAACCGTAAAATGCCTTTATCAATCGCTTTCAGCATAACGGCGATGTCGCGCCACGGCGAAACGGGGCGACCGTCGTCCTGAAACAAATCGATTCCTTTTTTAAAGCAGTATTCGTACACGTCTTCGGGTTCGGCGTCCAGCACTTCGTCCCAAATCATTTCCATTTCGGGATTCGTGTAATCGGGAACGTCGCCGAAAATGCCGTACAGAATCGTGTCGCGTTCATCGGAAAAAAGCAACGCGGCGAACGGGTCGGCGGACGATGCCATAATTTCCTGCTGTTTTTGCAATTCTTCGGGGGACGGCAGATAGTCCGCCGCGCGAATCAGTTTCATTTCTTCGGAAGATGACAAGGTGTATTCCTTTCGACAGAATAAAAAGCATATTTTTTAATTGGTTATAGCTTAACTGTGTTAAAAGCCGTCTGTCAAGCAACAGTTTAAAAAAAAGACGGGGATTTTCACCCCCGCCCTTTTTGTGTGTTCCGCCGTCTTAACGCGAACGTTTCGAAGCCAGAACTTTGGAAGCGATCTGCGCGGTTTTCTGCGCTTTTTGCGCTTTCTGTTCGGCGCGGACGCTTTCTTTGTACTGTTCAATTTTGTACGCTTTGGTGTTGTCGGTGAAAGCGAAGTATTTGCCCAAATCGCCGAAGCCGGTTTCCAGCGTCACCATGTGATCTTTGTACGCCTGCGCCAGAGCGGGATCTTTCGCCCCTCTTTCCGCCAGCAACTGCAAGTGCGCTTCGGGTCCCAGTTTGTAGTCCGGCTGGTTGGACAGCGCCTTGTTGACTTTCAAGGAGTAGTCCGTCACCTTGGAACCTTCTTTCTGCCAAGCGTAGTTCACGCCCATGACAACGAATCCGCCGTCGGATTTGATGTTGTCGCCGACCATGACGGTTTCCTGCGCTTTGGCGCCGTGACGGTCCAAAATGCCCTGCATGACGCTCTGATCGGGTTTCCAGACGTTGCCTTCGTTAATGACGTATTTGTCGCCCAGTTTCGCTTTCAGCGCTTTTTTGTATTCGCCGATTGCGCCGCCGTCGATCTGCATCGGGGCTTTTTTGCCGTTCGGCAGAATTTCGTCGGCGTCGTTCGCGCGGCAGACCAAGCCGTCCAGCTGGTCGATGGGGAAGCCCATGTGAACCAAACTTCTGATAGCGCCGTCTTCGGGCGAATCGGTGTACAGGACGAACTGCGCGCCGTTTTTGCGGGCTTCTTTGACCGTTTCCAGCACGCCTTCGTACATGGATTTGCCTTTGGCGTAGTTCACCTGAAAATCATGCGCGATTTTCGCGTCGCTTTTTTCCAAGCGTTTGCGTTCTTCGGCGCTTTTGCCTTCCAGACTGAAAATCGGGGTTTCGCGCACCATGCGGGCGAAGTCGTGGAAAATCGCGCCCGTCGTGGGAATGGTTTTAATGCTGTCGTAAACCTTTTTCATTTCGGCGGGGTCTTTGACGTCGATTCCGCGGCTGGCGGCGACGGCTTCAATGCCCTTGCCCGTTTCCTGAGCCCAAATGTTGAAGTAGTCGGAAATCGTATTGTCGATGTCGCTGACAACCAATTTTACGGGAGTTTTTTCTGTCATGGTAGACCTCTTTAAAAAGATTTGTTCTTAAATTCAGTTATACCGAACTTGTTTCGTCTTTTCAACACTTTTTTGTCCATTTTTTCATTTTTTTTGAAAATCGTTGCAAAACAAGGGTTTTCAAAATTCAATTCCGTCCCGATTTGCGAATTTTTTATCCGTTTTTATCAAAAAAACCGCTGATATTTCTGAAATGGACAAAAGCCGGCGGATTCTGATTCGGGTTGATTTTTCCGTCAGAAAGTTTACAACAAAATACGGTTTTGACAAGGATGAAATCGCCATGACAGACAACTCTATCCGCCCGCTTGCCGACATTATGAACCGATTGCGCGACAAAGAAACGGGGTGCAAGTGGGATTGCGCCCAAACGCACGACAGCATCATCGACAACACGCTGGAAGAAGCGTACGAAGTTTGCGACGCCGTCGAACGCAAGGACGACAAGGCTTTGTGCGAAGAATTGGGCGATTTGCTGCTGCACGTCGTCTTTCACGCGAAAATCGCGCAGGAGCGCGGCGCGTTCGATTTCGACGACGTTGTAAAGTGCATCTGCGACAAAATGATTCGCCGTCATCCGCACATTTTCGGCAAAGCGGACGAAATGCCCGATTGGGAGGCGATGAAAAAAGCCGAACGCCTTGAAAATCATCAATCGCGCCAACTGGACGGCATCGCCCGCGCCCTGCCCGCCTCCACGCGCGCGTTCAAATTGCAGGCGCGCGCGGCGAAAGTCGGGTTCGACTGGTCGGACGCGTCTTTCGTTCTGGATAAAATCGAGGAGGAAATCGCGGAACTGCGCGCGGAAATGAACGAAACGCACTCAAAGGACGGACAAGAGGCGGAAACGGGCGATTTACTGTTCGCGTGCGTCAATCTGGCGCGCAAGTTGGGAATCAATCCGGACAAGGCTTTGCGGCGCACGAACGAAAAATTCGAGCGGCGGTTTTCCTATATTGAAGATTCCTTAAAAGCGCAAAACCGTGCGCTTTCGGACGCGTCGCTCGACGAAATGGAAGATTTGTGGGGGCAAGCCAAGCGCAACGGGCTTTAATCGTCGTTGTCAATCAGGAAGTTCATCAGTTTGCTGTCTTTGCGCCCGCGCTTTTTGTTGGAATAGCCGAAAATGATGAACTGTTTGCAGATTTCAATCGCCCGCTTGTCGCGCGTCAGCGTGAAATGAATCCCGCCGGTGATTAAAAAATCCGCTTTTGCGTTCGGATGCTTCATGTCTTTCGGCGTTAAAAGCCCGTCGTCGTCACCCTTGATAAAAGGAATGAAGCCGCGGCTTCCCTCGCCCTTGCCGCCGCTCATTGTGGCGAATTCACCCGTCATCAGCGGGATTTTTTTGGCTTTGGACGGAAGCAGGCTTTCGCCCATGTTGCCGAACAGCAGACGATACCAGCGTTTTGTCCGCTTTTTCGTCGCCCACGACAGCCCGTTGTTCGGCACACTGATCAGCATGGATCTGCCGATTTTGTCGTGCCAGACCGACGGCAGAGCCGCCGCCTGACGCAAAACAAGCCCGTCCGCGCCCGTCGCGATGAAATGGATTGTCGTCAAATCGGGGCGTTCGCTCAACAGCTTGTCCAAGGCCTCCGCCTTTTCCTTGACCGAATAGCGCAACATGGGCATGGAAACGAAAATCACCTCGAAATTCGCCGATTTGAATTCGTCAATCATGCGCGTGAATTTTCTTTTGCCCCGATAAATCCCCGGCAAAATGACGACCGCTTGGCTTGACGGCACGGTCAATTCCCAATTTTTAACAAACAAATTCAGCCGTTCGCGACATTCGGCGTATGTGCCGAGATACCGGCAAACGTTGTACGCGTCCAAAATGCGACAGCGTTTCGACCAGATGTTTTCCTGAATTTTCCAATCGGCATACGCGTATCTGTCCTGCCAGTAAAACAATCCGCCGAATGTGAAAAATGGTGCCATTAGCCCGCCCCGATGAAAAAAATCCTTTACTATAAATATGACAGGTGGCAAAAAAAGACAAGACATATCCTACCGGCAAGGCAATCTTATGGAAAAGAATTTGAAAACGGTCGACATTTTCACGGACGGCGCGTGCAGCGGCAATCCCGGAATCGGCGGCTGGGGCGCGCTGTTGCGCTACAACGGGGCTGAAAAGGAATTAAGCGGCGCGGAACGCCTGACGACGAACAACCGCATGGAAATGACCGCCGTCATCGCCGCGCTGACGGCGTTGAAACAGCCGTGCGCCGTCAATCTGTTTTCGGACAGTCAATACGTTATCAACGGCGTGACGAAATGGGTGTTCGGCTGGCAGAAAAACGGCTGGCGGACGGCGGACAAAAAGCCCGTGCAGAACAGCGACTTGTGGCAGGAAATCGTCCGTCTGGCGAAATATCACGCGGTCAAGTGGCATTGGGTCAAAGGACACGCCGGACACGAAGAAAACGAACGCGTCGACGCTTTGGCGCGCGGGGCGATTGAAGATTTGAGAAACACGCCGACGCAAGATTGATTTATTGCGGATTTCCGCCGTCTTCGCCCTGTTCTTCCTCTCCGTCCTCATATTCTTCGTATTCTTCGCCGTCTTCATATTCTTCGGATTCGTCGGAATCCTCGTACACGGAATCTTCCCAATCGTCCGGCACCCATTCTTCTTCGCCCTGCGTCTGCTTGCGCACGGCGCGCGCCTGCGCCGCGTATTCCGCTTCGGCTTTGCGCAAGGCGACCAGATCCTCCTGCGCCTCGCGTTCGGCAATGCGCACCGTTTTTTCGTACACGTTCTCCAACTGCATTTCCGCCGGCGGCAGTTTGTCCTCCGGCGCGCGCATTTCGTACATATAAGCCGGCAGGAACGGCGGCGCGGGCAGATTCACTTTCTTCATCATGGACGAATCTTTGAAATAGAACGGCACTTTCGCCTTAATCGGACGGTTGATGTTCTTGTGCGACAGGATGTATTCCGCGCCGATCGGCAGATTGCTCATCTCGGTGACGCGGATGATGTTCTTGCCCAAAACCTGATACCCGACGTTGCGTTCAAACGGGTTGTTGATGATGTTGGGTCCTTCCGTGCGGCTGTACGATTTGTAAACGAACGTCTGATTGTCGACCAGCCCCATGAATTGCTCGATTGTTTCATTATTGTCCAAGCGCATGAGAATCTTCGCGCCCGTTTGATGCACCAGCACTTCAAAGCCGCCGCCGTAAACGGCTGACAGTTGGGACAAATCGCTGCAAGTGAACAAAAAGGCGTATTCTTTCGCGCGCCCGATGGATACGCCGTCGAACACGCTGCCGAACGCGGGCACATAGTTGAAATCGTCCATCAGATAAACCACTTTGAACGGACCGCAAGGACCTTCCGAAGGTCCGAACACCGTCAGCGTCCCCATTGTCATGTTCAGGAACAAGCCCAGAATGGACGCAATCGGCGCTTTGGACGGGCTGTCGATGTAGAAAGTCACGGGTTCCCACTTGTCCGTGAACGGATTTTTAATGCCGCGGTAATTCACGCTGACGAAATCGGTTGAAGCCGTGCGGCAGCGCACCGACGACAGTTTGAACGGCGACAAGCCGGACATGGCGACGGAAAGCACCGTCCCGCGCTGGTTTTTCGGCAAAGCGAGCAACTGGTTCAATTCCAGCAGGGCGCGGCGCGTGTAGCCGTAATAATTCGCTTCCGCCACAAAATCGCCGATGATTTTCGCCCACACGTCCGTCTTGAAAGCGACCGGATCGCCGATATCGCGACGGGCGCGCAATTCGCCGTTCATGTCCAACTGCATTTTGGCAATAAAGTCGAGAAGCATCGGGAAACTTTGCTGACGACCGACCCATTCGTCCGGAATCCCCGCCCACGAACCGATCGGCAGATACTTGTTCAGCGTCAGTTTGCCCGAACGCAAATCGTTCAGTGCTTGCCGGACTTCCTTTGTTTTCTGCATCGAGTTGTAGTACGTTTCCAAAACGTCCAAATCGTCGTCGTCAATCGCGTCTTCGTAGAACCGCTGTAAAAAATAGTCGTTGGCGCGCGCCTGCTCCACCTTGTCGCACAGATAGTTGATCAAGCCTTCCAGCGTGGAGCGTCCGGCTTTCGTCCAGTACGGGTCGGTCCCCTCCGGTCCGTCGGGCACCAAGAAAAACGCCAAGCCGCCGATATAGTTCTGCCGCCCAGGTGACGGCGGGGGCAATTCGCCCTCTCCCAGCGGATTCCACGTCGGGAAAAACACGTTCTTTTCGGGCTTGTCGATCCCCTCGAAGCAAACGCGGATGACGGGTCCCAATTTCGCGCGGTAGCCCGCCGTTTTATCGTAAATCGTGCCCCACAAATCGTGAATCATCAAACAGCAGTCGTCCAGCGTCAGAATGTTCGGGATGATAATGCCGGCGGTTTTGCCCGTGCCGATGCCGCCGACGCACAAAACGGACAGGGAATCCGTCATGCGCACCAGTTTGTTTTTCCATTTGCCCAAAAGAATCATCGTTCCTTTGAACAATCCCATGTTTTTAATGTCCCAATCGTTCGCCGGACGCCCCGCCCCCATCGACCACATGGCGAACTGGTGCGGGTTGGAGTAAAACGCGTAAAGCGTGCCGCCGATGAAAATGAACAGCGGCATGACGGGAATCCACAGCGCGAGGCTTGCCGGATTTTTGGCGAACGCGAGCATCCAGCCGAAATAACTGCGCACGAAAAAGAACGGGTGCGCCGGCAGATACGCCATGAATTCCTTGCATTTCTGCCAAGAATCGTATGTGAAGCCGTTGGAAACCATGTACGTCAGCGGCAAGGCGATCAGCGAAAAGAAAAACGCGATGATGAACGAAATGGTCGCGCGCTTTAAAATCCAGTCCACGCCCCAATAGTATTCGGTATAAACGCCGTCTTTTCGCGAAGGTACGGGTACGATCATTTACGACCTCTGCCTTTGTTTGCACACGCGCGAACGGCGCGGCATGATTTTACGAATGGTTTGTTTGACGTGATACGTCACTTTTTGCGTCACGGCGGCGACTTCCGACGTTTTCGCCGGCTTGTCGTCCTCGTTGACGGGATACAGCACGGGGAAATCGTATTTGCTCGGCGGCAATTCCTCTTTGCGACGCGGACGGTGCTTCATGACGGGAATTTGACGCTCCTGCTTGTCCTCCTGCTTAATCTGCTCTATTTGAGCCTGCACGTCGGGCGCGTTCAGACGGCGTTCGCCCAGAAAATTCAGCGTTTCCTCGCGGAATTTCTGTTTTTCCTCCTCTTGTTGCCGCGCGGCTTGCAACGCTTCCTCGTTTTCTTTCGCGCTTCTTTCGGCTTCTTCCTGCAAACGCTCGTATTCCCGCCGTTTTTGGCGCAAAACCTCGCGCTCGTTTTCTTTCGCGCGGATAAACGTCGCCGTCGTGTAGTCCGCTCCCGCCAGACTGCCTTTGCGGATGCTTAATTTGCGGTTCGGCGCGGCGCGAAACGCGTAGGAAGCGTCCAAATACATCGGGTCGACCTTGCATCCCGACAAATTCACGCCGACAAGACACACGCCGGACAAATCTATGCCCGTCAAATCCACGCCGCGCAAATCCAGCCGGCGCAAATCCAGATATTTCAAATCGACCTTGCGCAAATCCAACTGACCGTTTTCCGCCAGCAGTTGCAGTTGCTGCATTTTTTCAAGTTCGTTCAGCGATTTTTTCGCCAGTTTGACGTTCGCGATAACGGCGTTTTTCAAATACGCGCCGTCCAAAAGCGCGCCTTCCAAGTTCGCGCCTTCCAAATTCGCGCTTTCCAGATTGACGCCGCGCAAATCCGCGCCCGACAAATCCGCGCCGCGCAAATCCGCGCCCGCAAAGTTCGCGTCGCACAACACCGCGCCCGCGAAACTGACGCCGTTCAAATTCGCGCCGGAAAAATCAACGCCGGAAAAATCCGTGCCGTCGAAACGCTCGCCGCGCCCCAGTTTTTCAACGACTTCAACCGCTTCCGGATCGTCTTTCCAACCGCAAAAATTCGCTTTGCGCTCCGCCAGTTCGTCGCGGATTTGCACGCCCGCCACATACGTCGGCACGGAACCGTCATCCGCCTTTTTCGCGGCGGGACGCTTGTCCAGCGCGCTCGAAACTTTCGGCGGAGGCGGCGGAACGGGCGGAACGGACGGCGCGTTTGTCAAAACGTCGTTCAGCGGGGAATCCGGCATTTTCAAATCGTCAAAAATATCGGAATACTGCCCGCCGTGACGCGCCGACGGACGACGCGACTTCTTGCCGGAAGATGTGTATTTCGACCGCCTTGTCACGTTCGGAACGGCGATTTTTTCGGAATCAGTCATCGCAATATCTTTGCAAAGTCATTTATCGACAAGAGTTTAGCAGAAACGGCAAGGAACTCTCAACAAAAAAACCGCCGCAAAAACAAAACGCCCGACGTTTCTTTCAATCCGTTCGGGAAACTTTCAACAAAAAAACCGCCGTCATAAGAACAACGGCGGTTTTTCGTGCCTGTTTAAATCAGCGTCCCATTGACTTTTTCGCCATTACAGCGGCGTTCACCGCCGTGTTCGCGTTTTTGCTGCCGGATTTGTACGCTTTGACGGGTTCCTTTTTCATAAAGGCGTCCGTTTTCGCGCGGCGCTGCATTTTGGCTTTGTTTTCCAAAATCTTTTCCTTTTTGGTTTCTTTATCGCCCAAAGATTTGGAAACGATTTCGTAAACGTTCTTCGACAAGCCTTCTTTTTCCAGAACCTGCTTCAAAGCCCCTTTCATCAATTCCTGACGTTCGGGGTCGAAACGCTGCCAACGGGTCAGCGGCTTGACCGTGTCCGCGGCGACCAGCGGATTCAGACCGTCCAGTTTCTTGACCATGTCGGCGACGAATTTGTAGCCGGAACCGTCTTTCGCGTGGAACGACGTCGCGTCGCTTGTAAAGCCGCGCATGACCGCGCGCACTTTGTTCGGGTTCGTAATGACGAAAGCCGGATGTTCGACCAATCCCTTGACCGCTTCCAGTCCGCCCGCGCGCGCTTGCGTGGACAGCCATTTGTTGACGACCAGATCCTGATCTTTGAACCGGTTGTAGAAGTCGGAAACGATTTCGTCCGTCTTGCCCGTTTTGCCGTCGCACACAATGCTGAACGCCGCCATGCGATCCGTCATGTTGTCGCAACCGTAATACTGGTCGACGACGCGGCTTTCCGCTTCCGGCGTTTCCAATTTCGCCAGATACGACATCGCGACGTTTTTCAGCGCACGTTCGCCGCCCTGCTCCGCCGTCGGTTCGTATTCGCGCTTGACGTTGTTCGCGTCGTACGTCTGAACCAGATCTTTTTCAAAGCGTTTGGCGAATTCTTTGCCGATCATGGTGCGCGCCTGATGAATCGCATCGACATCCACGACGTCCATTTTGTCCGCGACATAACTTTCGCTCGGCAACGTCAGGACTTTGGCGACGAACGCCTTGTCCAAGGACGTGTCTTTCAGCGACGCGCCCAAAGCGTCCAGATACGCCGTGTCGACTTCGGGTTCTTTGCCCGCCTGAATGTCCTTGACCATTGTCAGCATCTGCTGAACACCATACTGCTGTGCGGCGTCCCAGCGGTTGAACAGGTCGGAATCGTGCGCCATCAGGTGAGCGCGTTCGGCGTCCGAGTATTCCATGTGGAAGTTAATCGGCGCGGTGAAGTCGCGGTTGGCGGACAGAACGGGTTTTTCCGGCACGTTGACGAACGTGAACGTCATTTCGTCCTTGTCCAGCACCATGACGCGAGAAGTTCCCTGCGCGTCCTTTTCGCCCGCCAACTGCAACGGCATATCGTTGCCGTTCTTGTCCAGCAAGCCCATTTCCATCGGAATGACGAACGGCAGTTTTTCGGGCTGACCCGGAGTCGCCTTCGTATTCTGCTTTAACTTCAACGTGTAAGTCTTTGTTTTTTCGTCATATTCTCCCTCGGCATAGACAGACGGCGTACCCGCCTGCGAATACCAGCGCTTGAACTGCGTCAAATCCATACCGGACACGTCTTCCATGCTTTTTGCATAGTCGTCAATGGTCACGGCTTTGCCGTCGTTGCGTTCAAAGTACAAATCGCAACCCTCGTGGAATTTGTCGTATCCCAGCAGTTTTTCGTACATACGGATGACTTCCGCGCCTTTGTTGTAAATCGTCGAGGTGTAGAAGTTGTTGATTTCGACGTACGATTCGGGACGCACGGAATGAGCCAGAGGACCGGCGTCTTCCGAGAACTGCCCCGCGCGCAAAGACGCGACGTCGTCGATGCGGTTGACGACGCGGGAACGCTGGTCGCGCGAAAATTCCTGATCGCGATACACCGTCAAGCCTTCTTTCAGGCTCAGGTTGAACCAGTTGGCGACAGTGACGCGGTCGCCCGACCAGTTGTGGAAGTATTCGTGGCCGACGACGCTTTCAATGCCCTCGTAGTCGCTGTCCGTCGCCGTGCGCGGATCCGCCAGAACGTACGAGCTGTTAAAAATGTTCAGCCCTTTGTTTTCCATAGCCCCTTGGTTGAAGTCGGAAACCGCGACCAAGTTAAAGCGATCCAAGTCGTATTCGCGTCCGAATTTGCGTTCGTCCCACGCCATAGACTGCTTGATGGATTCCATCGCGTAGTCGAGTTGTTTTTCCTGTCCGTGTTCGGCGTAGACTGCCAGCTGGACTTCGCGTCCCGACATCGTGACGTATTTGTCCTGAATGTACGCCAGATCGCCGCCGACCAGAGCAAACAGATAGGACGGTTTGGGGAACGGGTCGTTCCATGTGACCGCCGTTCTGCCGTCCGCCATTGTTTCCTCTTTAATGGGGTTGCCGTTCGACAGCATGACGGGCATTTTGTCCTTGTCGCCGCGAATCGTCGTCGTGAAGACGCTCATCACGTCGGGGTGGTCGGGGTAGTATGTGATGCGGCGGAAGCCTTCAGGTTCGCATTGTGTGCAGAACATACCGTTGGAAACGTACAGCCCTTCAAGTTTCGTGTTGGCTTTCGGATGAATTTCCGTGCCGATCGACAATTCAAATTCTTTCGGCGGATTCAAAATCGTCAAACCTTTGTCGTCGACGACGTATTCTTCGGGTTTCAGCGGTCTGCCGTCAATGGCAATGCCCGTCAGCGTCAGTTCGTCGCCGTCCAAATGCAACGGGCGGACTTCCCCCGTCGTCGTGTCGTAATCGCTTTTGACTTTCATGACCGACTGGACTTGCGTGTTTTCTTCGTCCAAATCGAAATCCAAATTCACGGATTCGATTTTGTAATCGGGCCGTTTGTAGTCTTTCATATATTTAACCTGAGGCGCGTTTTCCGCTTGATTTTCCAACATAAAATCTTCCTTTTCAGACAGGTTGACACTTTAAATAATGTTGACATATTACGCACATTTTTTGTCCAATTCAAGAAAAAAATGCATTATTTCAAGCGTTTTGTGAAACTTTTGCACGGTTCGTCGCCGTAAGCGTTTTTGCCGACGTTCCCCTGCGCAAAAGTCAGGTACAGGCAGAACAGTCCGGACAAAGCGCACAAGCCGTACAAAACGTAGCGGACTTCGACGAAAGCGGGAAAAGCGGGCAGTTTGTCCTGCGCGGCGGCGGCGCCCGAAAAAAGCGCGAAAACGAACAGCCAAGCCATTGAACGCCCCGTATCGTGAAACCGTTTGGCAAGCACGCACACGGCGGCGTAAGCGGCGACAAAAAGGGCGAAAACGGGCAAAACGGCGACGGCAACGGAAATCGTCGCCAAAAACCAGAAAAACTGATCGCGCGACGCCCTGCCCCTTGTCGAAAACAAAAACCACGTCAACCTGTCGATTTTCGCGCGCGCCGGCGATCGCAGGACGTAAATTTCGACCGCTTCGCCGCTTTTGGCGATGAATTCGACTTCGCAGGACGGCAGAACAGCCGCCTTGTGCGCGCAATTTTCATATTTGAAATCGAACCGTTCGCCGTTTTCGGCGCAAATAATTCCCGTGCCGGACTTGACATCCGCGTCTAAAACGATACCTTTCATCATATCCCCTTTGCAAAATGGAAAAGCATGACAAAGAATTTAACAGAAAAATTGCTTGAATGGTACGCAAAAAACGGGCGCGACCTGCCGTGGCGGGTCAAAGGGCGCGCGCACGACGACGCTTACGCCGTGTGGATTTCGGAAATCATGCTTCAACAAACGACGGTTAAGACGGTCATTCCGTATTACGAACGCTTTATGAAGCGTTTTCCGGACGTTTTCACGCTTGCCGCCGCCGATTTGCAGGACGTTTTGATGCATTGGCAGGGATTGGGATACTACACCCGCGCGCGCCAACTGCACAAATGCGCCAAGGAACTCGTCGAACAATACGGCGGCGCATTCCCGAAAGACAGAAAAGCCCTGATGAAATTAAGCGGCATCGGCGCGTACACGTCCGCCGCGATTATGTCTTTCGGCTTCAATTTGCCCGAAGCGGTCGTGGACGGCAACGTCGTGCGCGTGCTGACCAGATTAAAGGGCTGGCAAGAGCCTGTTACATCTATTTTGTTTAAAATCAACGAGTTGGCGCAAAATCTTACCAGTTTGGATGAAGCCGCCGACTACTCGTCCGCCATTATGGATTTAGGGGCGACGGTCTGCACGCCGAGCGCGCCCGCCTGTCCGCTCTGCCCTTGGAAAGACGCGTGCGCCGCTTTTAAGGAAAACACGGTCGCGCTCATTCCGAACATTGTCAAGCCGGCAAAAGCCGTCCGCAAAGGCTTGGTGTTTCTCATCCGCAACGACGACGGCGCGTATCTGGTGCGCAGACGCACGGAAAAGGGACTGCTGTCCGGATTGACGGAATTTCCGTGGAATACGGACGGCGTACAGCCGTTTGACGACGCGCGCATCGGCGACGAAACGGTCAAGCACGTTTTCACGCACTTTGAGTTGTATCTGACGCCCGTTTTCGTGTCGTCAAACACCGTCCCCGACGGCTTCGACGGCTTTTTCCTGCCCGTTTCCCGCTTTGACGAGCATCCGTTTTCGACGCTGATGAAAAAAGTGGCGAAAAAGTTTGTCGCATAACAGGCTTTTCCGGCGGCGAAAAATGATGTATGATAAAAATTGGCAAACCGGAGCTCTCATGCGACTGAAAACTCTTTTATGCCTGCCGATCGAGCGCGGAAACGATTTTTTCCGCACGATCGGCTATAATTTTGCGTGATTTCGCGATGTACGCCTCCGCAAAAGCCGCGTAATCCGCCTGATTGCCCGAATACATGACGACGTCGCCCGCGCCGTTCAGATAGCCGTCCAAAAAATTGATTTCGCAAAAGCGTTTAAAATCGACGTCCTGAAAATACCAATCATTTGCGCGCATAATTTCGTCAAAGCGCGGATATCCGGATTCGCCGCAAGCCAGCGATTGCTTTAACGCGCTTAAAAATCTGTCGAAATAGTCCCGCCAGCCGAAATATCCGCCCCGATAAGTGTTCAGCGTTTTTCCGGCGCGGCTGTTCGGCAAAAGCATATAGTTGCCGACGGTGCGATACTCTCTTTTGAACGCCTCGATTTTCTTTATAAGACGCGGCTCGGAGATACGCTCTTTTGCGCGCCGTAAATCCTTTCCGAACAGCGAATTAAACGTGTTCAGCGTGTCGCCGCGATACATTCCCCGCCCGATTCCGATTTGATCGGGGCGTTCGTAGCACGGCAGAACGCCGCCCCAGACCAGAAAATAAACCGCGCGGGAAATTTCCTTGTCGTCGCCGTCCGGACGCGCGCCGAATTGCCTGTCGCCCGCCAAATCGTTTGTGCAAAACGTTTTCAGGGCGTTCAAATCGCCGTTCAGCCGCTCTTTGACAAACCGTTCAAGCAAGCGTTTGCAGTCGTCCCTTGATTTCAGCATTGAAAATTCCCCGTAAAAAAAACGGGCTTCGCATGGAAACCCGTTTTTCGTCATACCGTCCGATTATTTTTTCAAATAATCTTTCAGCAAAACTTCCGCGATTTGAACGGCGTTCAAAGCCGCGCCTTTGCGCAGGTTGTCGGCGACGCACCAGAAGCTGATGCCGTTTTCGACGGACAAATCCTGACGGATGCGCGACACATAAACGTCGTCTTCACCGGCGACTTCCGCTTGCGTCGGATAGCCTTCGGGCGCGCGCATATCAATGACTTTCACGCCCTGCGCCTTGCGCAAAACTTCGGTCGCGGCGACATCGGAGATGTCTTTGACCGTTTCGATGTTGACGTATTCGGCATGGCTGACGAACACGGGAACGCGCGCGCAGTTGGCGTGCAACTTGATTTTCGGATCCAAAATCTTTTTGGTTTCCGCCATCATCTTCCATTCTTCTTTTGTCGCGCCGTCTTCCATAAACACGTCAATGTGAGGAATGACGTTAAACGCAATCTGTTTCGTGAATTTGTTCTGCGTTTCGGAAATCGGCTGATTCATGTAAATGCCGCGCGTCTGGTCGAACAGTTCGTCCATCGCCGCCTTGCCCGCGCCGGAAACCGACTGATAGGTCGAAACGACGACGCGCTTGATTTGGAAAGCGTCGTGCAGAGGCTTCAACGCGACAACCATTTGAATGGTCGAGCAGTTCGGGTTGGCGATGATGTTCTTCTTTTTGTAATCGGCAATCGCCTGCGGATTGACTTCGGGAACGACCAGCGGCACGTCCGGATCGGTGCGCCATTGCGACGAATTGTCAATGACGACGCATCCCGCCGCCGCGATTTTCGGCGCGTATTTCGCGGAAACGGAGGCTCCCGCGGACATCAGCGCAATGTCAATGCCGTGGAAATCGAACGTATCCAGATTTTTGACTTTTAAAATTTCGTCCTCGCCGAAAGAAACTTCCTTTCCTTCGGAGCGGGCGGACGCCAAAGCGACGACTTCATCCGCCGGAAATTCGCGTTCCGCCAGAATCGACAGCATTTCGCGACCGACGTTGCCCGTCGCGCCGACGACAGCGACTTTTACCATTCGGGTTCTCCTTGATTCAAACCGTTAGAAATTTTGCATACATCAAGAGCGGTTCCTTTGCCGTCAATGACAAAGGAACGTTTCCTGACGCCGCGAAAAACAAACGATTATTTGTTTTCCGTGATTTCCGCAATACGAGCGGATTTGCCGCTGCGTTCGCGCAGATAGTACAGTTTGGAACGGGCGACTTTACCGCGGCGGGTCACTTCAACTTTCGCAACGTTCGGGGAATAGACGGGGAAAACGCGTTCCACGCCTTCGCCGAAGGACATTTTGCGCACCGTAAACGTGGAGTTCAAACCGTCGTTGTCGCGCGCGATGCAAACGCCTTCGTAAACCTGAATACGTTCGCGGTCGCCTTCAACGACTTTCGCGTGGACGCGAACGGTGTCGCCGGCTTTAAAATCGGGCAGCGCGCCTTTGGCGCTCAATTTTTCCATCTGCTCTTTTTCAAGCGTTTTAATCAAATTCATAGTCTTAATCCTTTTGTTTCAAGTAGACATCCCACAAGTCCGGACGTCTGGTTTTTGTTAACTCTTCCATTTGCAGTTTCCGCCATTGAGCGACACGCCCGTGATGACCGGAAACCAAAACTTCGGGAACGGATAATCCTTTCCATTCTTGCGGTCTGGTGTATTGCGGATATTCCAGCAATCCTTGCGAAAAACTTTCTTCGTCCAAGGATTCTTTGCATCCCAGCACCCCCGGCAACAAGCGGATGACGGCATCCAAAACCGTCAAAGCCGCCATTTCGCCGCCCGACAGGACAAAGTCGCCGATGCTGACCTCTTCCACGTCGTAGGCCTGTAAAATGCGCTCGTCTATCCCCTCGAACCGTCCGCAAATGAACGTCGCCTTGCCTTCGTCGGCAAATTCCTGCGCCATACGCTGATTAAACACCTTGCCGCGCGGAGAGAAATAAACAAGTCTTCCCCCCTGCGTGTGCACGGCGTCAATCGCGGCGCCCAAGACATCGGGACGCATAACCATTCCCGCGCCGCCGCCGAAAGGCGTGTCGTCAACCGTGCGGTATTTGTCGAACGCGTAGTCGCGAATGTCGTAGACGTTCAGCGACCAAACCCCCTCGTCCAGCGCCCTGCCCGCCAGCGACATTCCGAGAGAGCCCGGAAACATCTGCGGAAACAGGGTCAGCACGTCGGCGTGAAAAAACGTCTTGCTCATTCGTCTTCTCCCGCGTGGCGCTTGACCGTGACGGATTTGGGAAAACAAGCGACGGCATAGCGGTTTTTCAAATCGATTTCGGGAACGTTTTGCTTTGAAAAAGCCAGATATTCCGTTTCGGAACCGTCCGTTTTTTCAATTTCCAACACGTCGCCCGCACCGAAATTGAAGATCGCCTTGATTTTGCCGACCGTCTTGCCCGATTGCGTTCTGACGTCCAACCCGATCAAATCGGCGTGATAGAATTCATCTTCCGCCGTTTCGGGCAGATTTGCGCGCGGCACGAACAATTTTGTTCCGCGCAGCGCTTCCGCCTGATCTCTGTCGGACACACCGTCGATTTTGACGACGAAACGGTCTTTGTCTTTTATTTCGCCGACAATCGACAAACGGAATTTTTTGCACCCCGAAGCGTCGTACAACGCTTCAAAGTTCGCAAAATCCCGTGCTTGCCGCGTATAACTTTTGACTTTGACGCAACCGTGCACGCCGTGCGCGCAGGTAATTTCCCCGACACACACTTGCGTATTCGCGTTTTCGTTCAAAGCCGACGTCATTTCGGATTATCCCCTAAAAATTACGCTTCCGCGGACGCTTCGGCGGCAGCGGCTGCTTTGGCGGCAGCGGCTTCCGCTTTTTCTTTCGCGCGTTCCTGCGCTTTCGCTTTCGGAGCGGATTTGTTCGGACGCACGGGCTGAGCCGGCATTTCCATCAACCCCTGCGACGCCAGCAGACGCGCAACGCGTTCGGTCGGCAGAGCGCCGACGCTCAGCCAATGTTTCACGCGGTCGGCTTTCAGAACGACGCGGTCGGCGTTGTCTTGCGGCAGCAAGGGGTTGTAGGAGCCGACGCGTTCAATGAAACGACCGTCACGGGGCGCGCGCTGATCAGCGACGACAATCTTGTGGAACGGAGCGCTTTTGGAACCGCCTCTGGCTAATCTGATACGAACTGACATAGTTTGTTTACCTCACATTAAATTTAAACAACGTCTGCATTAAAAAGGCATCCTGCCGAACGGATTTGCCCCGCCCGGCATACCCAGACCTGCGGGCAGACCGCCGAACAAGCCTTTCTTTTTAAACTTTTTCATCATGTCGGCAATTTGCTCGTACTGTTTGAGCAACTTGTTGACATCCTGCACGCTCAACCCGCACCCGTTGGCGATGCGGCGTTTGCGCGACGCTTTAATCAAATCGGGATTGCGGCGTTCTTTCGGCGTCATGGACAGGATGATCGCCTCCTGCCGCTTGAACATTTTGCCGTCGATTTGCGCCGCGTCGATTTGCGATTTGAATTTCGCCATCCCCGGCAACATACCGATCATGCCTTTCAAATCGCCCATGCGTTCCATTTGACGAAACTGGGAAAGCAAATCGTTCAAGTCGAAACGCCCGTCCATCATACGCTTTGCAACGCGTTCCGCTTCGTCCTTATCCATTTTTTCGGCGGCGTTTTCGACCAGCGACACAACGTCGCCCATGTCCAAAATGCGTCCCGCCAAACGATCGGGATGAAACGGTTCCAGCGCGTCGATTTTTTCGCCCGCGCCCAAGAACTTGACGGGACAGCCGGTCACCGCGCGCATGGACAAAGCCGCGCCGCCGCGGGAATCGCCGTCGATACGGGTCAGAATGATACCCGTCAGCCCGATTTTTTCGTTAAATTCCTTGGCGACGTTGACGGCGTCCTGACCGCTTAACGCGTCCACGACCAGCAGCACTTCCTTGGGGTTCGCGATGCGGCGGATTTCCGCCACTTCGCCCATCATATCCAAGTCGATGTGCAGGCGCCCCGCCGTATCCAGCAGCAAAACGTCGTAACCGCCCTTTTTCGCTTCTTTCAGCGCGCGGTTCGTAATGTCGGCGGGCTTTTCTGCCATGACGATCGGCAGAACGTCGAATCCGCCCTGCTGCCCCAACTGCGCCAACTGTTCGCGCGCGGCGGGACGGTAAACGTCCAAAGAAGCCGCCAGAACGCGTTTTTTCTCGTTTGTCAGACGCTTCGCCAATTTCGCGGTCGTCGTCGTTTTGCCCGAACCTTGCAGACCGACCGCCATGACCACGACGGGCGGAACCGCCGCCAAATCCAAAGAGGCGTTTTCCTCGCCCAGCACGCGCACGAGTTCGTCGTGAACGATCTTCACGACCATTTGCGCGGGTTTGACGGATTTAATCACCTGCTGACCGACGGCTTTTTCGGACACTTGCGCGATGAAGTCCTTGACGACGGGCAGCGCGACGTCCGCTTCCAACAGAGCGATTCGGATTTCGCGCATGGCTTCGTCGACGGCGGATTGCGTCAACACGCCGCTGCGTGAAAGCTTTTTGAATACGTCGCTCAGTTTTTCGGACAGGGCGTCAAACATCTTTTTTCCTTATCTGACATCTCATAACCAAGAAATCGCCAGTGGGCGTAACTTCGCTGACTGGCGTATCTCCGCAGAGACTTAAAAAAACACGGTCTTAATGAAAACCTTGACGGCATTTGTACAGGCGTTCTGAAAAAAAGTCAAGGAAATATATGCTTTAAAGTTGTTTTTTTATTTAATTTCTGTATGTTAATGAAGTCTTAATTTTGGATACGGTTGTCATGAGCGTCAAAATCGTTACTTTCGGATGCCGCCTGAACACTTATGAATCGGCGGCAATGCGCGAATTTTCTAAACTTTCCGACGATTTCATCATCGTCAACACCTGCGCCGTCACAAGCGAGGCGGAGCGGCAATGCCGGCAGGAAATCCGCCGTTTGAAGCGCGAGAATCCCGACGCGTTCATCATTGCGACGGGATGCGCGGCGCAGTTGTTTCCCGAAAAATTCGCCGCCATGGAAGAAGTCGACAAAGTGCTGGGCAACAAGGAAAAACTGAATCCCGACCTGTTCGTCAAAAGCGCGCAAAAAGTCGTCGTTTCGCCCGTTTCCCGCGCCGATCCGGACATTCCGCTTCCCGATTTGTTCGAGGGCAGAAACCGCGCTTTCATGCAAATTCAGCAGGGATGCGACCACGCCTGCACATTCTGCATCGTCCCGCACGCGCGCGGCAAAAGCGTCGTCCTGCCGAAAGACGAAGTTTTAAAACGCGCGCAAAAACTGACGGACGCGGGCTATGCGGAAATCTGCCTGACGGGCGTGGACATTTCGTCGTATCCCGATTTTGCGGGGCTTTTGCGGCAGATTTTGGACAACACGCGCGGCTTGAAGCGTCTGCGGCTCGGCTCGGTCGACCCCGCGCTTGTCAACGACGATTTCATCTCCCTGTTCGGTCAATCCGACATTTTAATGCCGCATCTGCATCTGTCCGTTCAGGCGGGCGGCGACATGATTTTAAGACGCATGGCGCGGCGGCATCTGCGCGGCGACGTCATTAAATTGTGCGAAAAACTGCGCGCAGTGCGTCCCGACATCGTTTTCGGCGCGGACTTCATTACGGGCTTTCCGACGGAAACGCAGGCGCAGTTCAACGACACACTCGATTTGGTCGAACAATGCGGCATGACGCATCTGCACGTTTTTCCGTATTCCGAACGTTCCGGCACGCCCGCCGCGAAAATGCCGCAAATCCCCGTTCCCGTGCGCAAGGAGCGCGCGAAAATCTTGCGCGAAAAAGGCGATGAAATGATGCTGGCTTACATGAAATCGCGCTTGGGGTCGACGGCGGTCGTTTTGTGCGAAACGGACGAAAAAGGCTTGTGCGAACAATATATAAATGTCAAAATCGCCAAAAAGTGTCATACGGGTGATTTTGTGAAAGTCCGCCTGACCGGCATTGCAAAGCCCGCTTTGTTTGAAGGGAGCGTCTGCGAGTCATGACATCTTGGTTTGAAAAACTGAAACACGGACTGCAAAGAACGTCCGCACCCGTCGTTCAGGGCATTGAATCGCTGTTTTTCCAAAAAAAGCCCGAAAAGGAATTTTTGCAGGATTTGGAAGATCTGCTGATTATGGCGGACGTGGGCGCGAAAACCGCCGCCGAACTGGTGGACGGATTTAAAAACGAAAAAGTGTCCAAAGACGCTTCGCCCGAAGACATCCGCCGCTTTTTCGCCGGCAGATTGACGGACATTCTGACGCCGTGCGAAAAGCCGCTGATTATTGACGAAAGCAAAAAGCCGTTCGTGATTTTAATGGTCGGCGTCAACGGCGCGGGCAAAACGACGACCATAGGCAAACTGGCGTCGCAAATGCGTCAAAAGGGTTTGAAAGTGCGCTTTGCCGCCGCCGACACGTTCCGCGCCGCCGCCGTCGAGCAGTTGAAAGTGTGGGCGGAGCGCGCGGATTGCCCGATTGTCGCGAAACCGGCGGGAGCGGACGCGGCGGGCTTGGTGTTCGACGCGCTGGAAGAATCCATCGCCGCGAAAGACGACGTTTTGTTCATCGACACGGCGGGACGCTTGCAGAACAAGTCGGAACTGATGGCGGAACTGCAAAAAATCGAACGCATCATTAAAAAGAAAATCCCCGACGCGCCGCACGCGTGTCTGCAAGTCATCGACGCGACGGTCGGACAGAACGCGAAATCGCAAGTGAAGATATTTTCGGAATTGACGCACGTCACGGGCTTGATTCTGACGAAACTGGACGGCACGGCGAAAGGCGGCGTGACGGTCGCTTTGGCGCAAGAATTCAAACTGCCCGTCCATTACGTCGGCACGGGCGAGAAAATCGACGATTTGACGGCGTTCAACGCAACGCGCTACGCCTATTCTTTAATGGGACTGGAAGAAAAATGAAAGCCGAAAAATTCGGAACGGACAAGTATATCAATGTAGAAAAAGTCATTCCGCTGGCGCTGATATGCCTGCTGGCTTTTTTCAAAACGGCGGCGGTCACGCTTTTCGACGCGAAAGCCCCCGCTTCGTTTCTGGCGACGTTCGGCGGCGCGGACATCCCGTGCGTTTTACTGTCCCAAAGCGTGCTGGCGGGCGCGTTGGGCGCGCTTTTGCTGTTTTTAAAAGAAAAAAATAACAAAATGCCGGCTTACGCTTTGGCGTTCGCGGGCTTTGTGCCGCTGATTCTGCATTTCTTATCCCTGCGCTTTGCCGGCGGCGCGGTTCCTTTCCTGATGATGACGTGGCAGGAGGGCTTCCGCCTGATTGTCGAAGTGTGTTTTTGGATTACGCTGGTGCGCTTCGGTATGTTCGCGCAAAAAACGACGATGATTGTTTTCGTCACGTCCTTTCAAATCGCGGGAGCGGCGTGCGCGGCGTGGTTCATCCGCCTGCTGTTGATTTTAAACGGCACTTACATCATCGTTCCGGCGTCGGCGCTGCTGATTTTCTGCGCGGCGGCGTGCGTGTCCGCGCTTGCCGAAAACGGCTCGATTCCGTTCTCCGAAGAACATCTGTTCGCCAATCGTCAAACGGGGCACTCGGGAGCGGAACGCCGCAACATCCGCTTGAAAAGACTGCTTTTTTTAACGGCTTTCCTGATTGCGTGCGGCGGCGGGATTTTCAATTACACGTTCTGGACGGCAAGCGCGCGGCGTTTTGATTCGCAGTACGAGCCGCTGTTGCTTTTGTTCGCGAACATCGCCTTTTTGTCGTCGCTGACATGGGCGCTTTTAATCGTTTTCGCGCTTTTGCGTAAAAATTCGCTGTTGAAACTGTCGTTTCTGTTCATCATCCCGCTGTCTTTCGTCATGGCGGGAACGGCGGGATTCTGCGGCGGATTCGCGTTCGTCATGGCGGCGAAAGTCTTGTACGACACCGCCTTTTTCCGCTTTAAAGAACCCGTTTTGCAAATTTTCCCGCACATCATTTCGCGCCGCATCGCTTTTAAAATCAGCATCGTGCGCAGATTTGCCGTCGAGCCGGCGGCTTTGGCGGCGGCGGCGGTCGTTTTGCTCGTTCTTGAAAAAGCAAAGCAAACGGCGGCTTTGCCCGTCGGATTGGAAACGCTCGCCCTGCTGTGCGCCGCCCTGCTTTTGTATTTGAAAAAATCGTACATTCAAAACGCGTGCCTGACGCTGAAACGCCGCTTGTGGCACGGCGGCACGGTGATGATTTCGGGACACCGCCTGAAAAAACAGTTGCAGAAAGACTTGAATTCGCCCGTCGCCGACGACGCGATTTACGCGTTGCGCGTGCTGGAAAACGCCCAGTATTTCAGCCTGATGAAAAAACTGGTTCAAGCGTTGTCGCACGAACGCAAGAAAGTGCGCGAGTTCGCTTTGGAGCGGCTGGAATATCTGAATTTCGTCCCCGCCCTGCCCGCCGTGAAATTGTGCGCCCTGCAAGACCCCAGCCGCCGCGTGCGGTGCCGCGCCGTGCGCGTCATGTGTCATCTTGGCTCGTCCTTGGAAGCGGGCGATGCGCTGACCATGCTCCACAATCCCGACTTGCGCGAGGGGGCTTTAATCGGGCTGTTGAGCGAAAAAGCGGAAGGGATGTTCGCGGCGATCGCCCTGATGAACGATTTGTCGCAATCCGCCCTGCCCGAAGACAGAATGTTGGTCGCGCGCGTCATCGGCGAGGTGCGCAATCCGGATTTTTACCGCCCGCTTCTGCCGCTGTTGAACGACATTTCCGCCGACGTGCGCAAAGAAGCGCTGACCGCGGCGGGCAAACTGCTTCATCCCGCGTTGATATCCAACGTTCTGGCGGCTTTTTACACGCCGTATCTGCGCGAAACGGCAATCTCCGCGCTGATGGAATTTTCCGAAACGGCTTTCCCCGAAATCGAACGGGAAATTAAAAATCTGCGTAATCCGATTCAGTACCGCAATCTGCTGATTAAGACGGTGAATCAGATTGATTCGCCCGTCGCGAACGATTTTCTGTTCGACACGCTGTGTGTCGGCGACAGGCGCGTGCGCTTTACGATTCTGCGCTTTTTATGCCTGAAATCGTACAGGGCGGCGGGTAAAAATCAAAACAAAATCCGCCTGTACCTGTACGACGAAATCGAATGGAGCACGTCGCTTCTGGCGGGACTGGAAGTGCTGGAAGAACAAAAACGCGCGGACAAAACGGATGTGTCCGACATCTTGATCAACGCGGTCAACGTCGAAATCGAATACGCCAAAGAGCGCATTATTCTGCTGTTGGGACTGCTTCACCCCTCGAAAAAGGTGTTGAAACTGACGAACGCCCTGCACCTGTCGAAAGAGCAGGAACAGGCGGACAGGTTGAGCCTGATTCAAGAATTGCTGACGGGCGAATTGAAAACGCTGTGCCTGCCGCTGTTTGAAGATTTGACCGTTTCGCAGCGTCTGGCGGTTTTGCGCCCGCAGTTTCTGCCGCCCGTCATGTCGTTTTTCGACCGGCTGATGTCGTTTTTGCATATGCCGTCGGGCGACGGGTCGGAATGGCTGAAAACCTGCACGGTTTACGTTTTGGGCAAATTAAAGGACAGGCGCGCCGTCGACGCGTTGCTTCCCCTGTTGCGCGATCCCGAACCGGTCATCAGGGAAACGGTGATTTGGGCTTTGGGCAACATTTTGACGAACGACGAAGTCGTCGCCATGCTGTCCGGATGCGTTTACGACCCGTTCGCTCCGGCGGCGCACATCGCGCGCTTTATGCTGGACAAGACGCGGAAATTTGAAATTTAAGGAGTGTTCTGATGCTGTTGACTTTGGAAAAAATTCTTATTTTAAAAACTGTTCCTTTGTTCAAGGACATTCCGGAACCCGCTTTGGCGGATTTCATTTCCAGCGCGGAGGAACTGGCGGCTGTCGAGGGGTCGGATTTGTTGAACGTCAACGACGAATGGTCGGATATGTACGTTGTCTTGCAGGGACGTTTGCGCGTTCACAAAGACGGCAAGACGCTTAAAGAATTGGGCAACACGTCCGTTTTGGGCGTTTTGTACGCGCTTGATCCCTCCGTCAGCGGCGTCGCCGTTTCCGTTTTGGAAGACACGACGCTGTTCCGCGTGCCCAGTGAAACGCTGTATCAACTGATGAGCGAACACAAATCCCTTGAAAAAGCGATTATCGGCTCTCTGTGCGGGCAGTTGCGCGATTTAAGCGGCGACACGCCCCTGTTTTAAACAAACGGATTGTACGCCCATTGCAAAAGCGCCTGACGCTGACGGCGGCGGCAATCCAAATCCATCGGCGCGCAGTTGCGTTCGATTTGCGCCAAATGCCGCCTGAACGCCCGCCAACGTTTGATTTGAACGGCGTCCAATTCCGCAATGCGCCGCCCGCTGTAATACCGGCAATACCATTGAAACCAGCCGCGCGGGTCGGGTTCCAAAATCCACCCCTTTTGCCGCCAAGCCGAAAGCGGCAGACGCGATTTCACTTTAAAGCAGTTGCATGAAACGTCCGGCGCAAGCGGCGACAGGCGCGCGTTTTCAAACCAGCCGGACGGAAATTCCGCCAAGCAGTCCGTCAAATAACGCCCCTCGAACACGCCCAGCGTCAGCATTTGTTCGGGCGACAACTCCGGTGCGAAACCGTCGTCAAACGCTTCGCCGCACGGCGCGGCGCGCTCGTAGACGTATCCTTTCTGCATTTTGTCGTTGACGACCACCCGCATGATTTCCCCCCTTGATTAAGATATAGGGAGCAATCGGCGAAAAGAAAAGTAACCCCCGTATCTACGCGGGGGTTGTTTTTTTTAAAGAAAGCGGCGAACCGGAGGTTCCCATGCGACTGTGAATTGGTTCGCCGCCGCGTGCTTTTGTCAAGCGCATCCTGTCAATACAAAGGATTGATCGGCATACATTCCAAATGTCCCGAATTCGCCGGACTGCCGGAGCATCCTTCGTTCAGCGTGCAGCACAGAAGCGTTCCGGGGTTGGCGTAAATGAAATTGTATGAAATGGCTCTGCCTTTCGTCCTTGCGGAATACATTGTCACCGTTTTGTTTTGCTTCGGCACCCAAACCATGTTGTGCATCCATGTCGAGCGGAAACAAGTGGACGTGTTGCATTTGGCTCTGTCCGTGCTGTTGATGTAGCGCGGGGAATTGCCCCAAAACATACACACGTCCGACGCGCCCAGTTCGACGACGCCTCTCAATCCCGCAACGCTTGCAATGCCGCTGCTGCCGGTGCCGATTTTCTCGTTAAACGGCATGGTATAGTTCAAGCGCGTCGCCATGGGCTCGTTTTTGTCCCGCCACGCGTACCAATGGGCGCACCGCGCGGAACGGATGCCGTAGGTGTATGTGCATCCCCAGCCGGACGTCCAAATTTGCGAATCGTCCGTGTCGATGGAAGCGGTTTTGACTTTGACGGAATAAGGGTATTTGCCCAAGATTTTCTCGTATTCGTCATACCCCTCTCTGGTTGCGGTTTCCAGCCCCGGAATGTACTCGTTCGCGCCGACGCCCCATGTGCCGCCGCCCATCAGGACGCACGGAATACACGGTTGGAATTTCAAGCCGCTCTTTAATTTCCCGCCGGTCGCGGTGTCTTCGGCGTATCCCTCGTCCCAGTTTGTTTCCGATAAATCAAGCGTGGAGCATCGTTCGATCTTGCCGTATTTGCAGGTGTAAAAATAGTCGGGAACGACCGTCGAGCTTGACAGATACTTGGCGCGCGATCCGACAACGCTGCCGTTTTCCGAATAGATGTTCCAGTTGACGCCGCTGGGATTCGTCCAAATGTCGTATTCCAGTTTCATGCGGTCGGCAATGTTTACGGAACCGATGTACGCCTTGCCCGCTTCTTTGATTTTCTGCCAGTTGCAAGTGATGCGGCACTCGTAATATCCGCTTTCGTTCAAAACGCAGGAGCGCAAATGGCTGTACCGTTCGGCGCAAACTTTGTCGCTGGTGCCGGAACATTCCTGATATCTGCACACGCCCGTTTCTGATTTCGGCGTTTGCCTGCCGCGCGCGCAGACATAATTTTTGCCGTTTTGCTTGACGCAGTCCGCATCCGTTTTACATTCGTATGTTTTATGACAATTCGGATTGTTCAGCGTCGAACCGGCGTACCCCTCCAAACATTTTGAAGACGACGATTCCGACGTGTAAGAATTACCCAATTTGTAAGCGGGCGTCACCGTCGCGGCAATCGCGCCGCCGATTGTCCATAAGGTAAAGATAAGCGTCAAAACACTTTTTCGCATGGGGCACCCCGCCTGACAGAATCAATTCTCCTGTTATAGCATCCCCCCCCCCCCCCGCACTTGTCAAGTAAAAAATTGGTCAAACGTGGAAAAAAAGCCTGAAAATCCCCCCGCACAAGACTATTAACGGGAAAAATCGCGCTTAAAAAAGAAAAAAATCCCCTTGAAACCGCTTTCGAGGGGAAAATGAATCCGCAAAATGCCGTCAGAACAAGAAAATGCCGCTCTGCGCCATTCCAAAACAAAAAACCTGCCATTCAAGGCAGGCATACATTCCCCAATTCCGCCTAAACTCACCCGCGCCTGCCGGCTTGCTTCGTTAAGGCTCATTGATTAAAAACAAAAAACCTGCCATTCAAGGCAGGCATACATTCACCAATTCCGCCTAAACTCACCCGCGCCTGCCGGCTTGGTTTGTTAAGGCTCATTGATTAAAAACAAAAAACCTGCCATTCAAGGCAGGCATACATTCCCCAATTCCGCCTAAACTCACCCGCGCCTGCCGGCTTGC
>CAKQWA010000012.1 GCA_934277945.1 uncultured Alphaproteobacteria bacterium | reverse complement strand
CCCCCCCCCCCCCCCCCGTACTTGTCAAGCAAAAAAACCGGACAAACGGGGAAAATGCATAAAAAATCCCCTTTAAACACGAAAAAGCCCCCGACGATGCGGGGGCTTTTGGGATTGGCGTTTATCAGCGCTGAACCGCTTTTCTGGCGCGAACGGCGGCGGCGGGAGTCGGCGTCTGATGCGTCTGATGCGTGGATTTCTGCGCGAAATCGGGCTTCCAGCCGTCTTTATACTGCGCCTTGACTTCCTCAATGCGTTTGCGGCGTTCCTCGTAATCCTTTTTGAATTCTTCGGTTTTCGCTTTCGCTTCCTGCGCGCGCTGGGGCGAGCACATTTCGGCGATTTTTTCATAAGCGAACGTTTTCGCCGCGCCTTCCTGCGACAGTTTTTCAGCCAAGTTCTTCAAGTAGGCGGCGTCCGTCGATTTGTCTTCGGTTCTGCCGGGACGCACGAAATCGCCGACTTTCACTTTGCCTTCCTGATACGCGTTGTCGTTGCCGGCTTTGCGGTAGCCTTTCAGAATTTGCGCGATATCCGTGAACATATCCATTTCTTTGATTTCGCTGACCTGCAAATTCATTTTCGGACGCCAGTTCGGATACGGCACCGCGCTCGCTCCGCCCGGTTCAAACACTTTGACCGCGTTTTCGGAAGCGGACGTGTGGCACTGGCGAGTTCCCGGAATGTTGCCCATGTAGCTGGTGCGGAACATATCGGAGAACGGGAACAACAGCATGGCGGATTGCGACTGTCCCAAATAATCGGCGACAGCCTTTTCAAATCCCTCGGGAACGCAACGCGTGTCGTGCGCGGGGTCGCTGCACGGTTTCGCGCCGACGCGATCCCAGCATCCCTTTTCGTTCAAAGCCCAGTTCAGCGCGCAACGTTCGGTTTCGTACTGTTTGAATTCCATGTCGCGCTGGTGGCTGTCCGTGTAATAACCGATGTGGTCTTTCAAATGCACGTCGCGCGCGGTCCATTGCGAGAACAGCGACGGCGTGTCGTGCGTCGACGGCGCGGCGGTCGAATACAGCGGATACTGTTCCGGATGTTTGAACGCGTTGTCCGCGTCGTCCCCGTGCTGATAGCCCCAAGAACGTTCAAACGGCAGCACGCGGTACGACAAAATGCCGTGATCCATCAATTTGTCTTGGAAGCCGTCGGGCAACTGACCCAAGTCTTCGCCGATCAGCATACATTTGTTGCGGTTGGATTCCAAAGCGGCGATCGCCATCAAGTCGTCGACCGGATAGTAGACGAACGCGCCCTCTTTCGCGGTTTTGCCTTCCGGAATCATGTACAGGCGGCACAACTGCAAAACGTGGTCCAAACGCGTGCATCCCGCCGTTTTCATGTTGTTGCGCAACATTTCGACGAACGGCGCGTAACCCGTTTCTTTCAAAGCCTGCGGTTTGAATCCCAAAACGTCCCAATTCTGACCGTTCGGGCTCAACACGTCGGCGGGCGCGCCGGCGGACGCTTTCATGTACAAGTCCTTGCAGCCCCACGCTTCATAGCCGTAAGGCGCGGAACCGACGGCGATATCGGTGTACAGACCGACTTTCATGCCGTTGTTGTGGCAGACTTCCTGCACGCCTTCCATCTGGCGCTGGGTTTCCCACTGCAAATAGGTGTAGAAGCCGACTTTATCCTTGTTTTCCGCCGCGAAAGCCTTGACTTCCGGCGTGTTCGGATCCTGATATTCCGCGGGCCAGTCGCGCCAGTCGGGCATGGACGGATCCAAGTTGGAAAACGCGTCGGTCAGCGCTTGGAACACGGCGAAGTTTTTCAAGCGTTCGCCGCCCTCTTTGGCGAACTGCTCGAAAGCCGCCTTGCGTTCTTTGGAGCCGTTTTTCACAAACTGGTCGTAGCACGCTTCCAAAACGGGCGTTTTCAATTCAAAAGCGGTTGTGTAGTCGACGTTGTTCGCCGCCTGCGCCGCGCGGCGTTTCGCCGTGTACGCGGGGTCGTCGTAAATCGCCTGCACCTTTTTGCTGTCCTTGAAGTCGGGCACGGCGGTCACGTCAATGTACAAATGGTTGAAGTAGGTGCGGGAAGCGGGCGAATACGGGCTGGCTTCCTCGGGCATATTGTGGAACATGGCGTGCAAGGGGTTGACGCCGATGATGCCCGCGCCGTTTTTGCCCAGCGTGTCCGCGATTTCCGCCAAGTCGGACAAGTCTCCGACGCCTTGGTTTTCGGGAGAGCGCTGTTCGTACAACTGAACGGGAACGCCCCACGTTTTGCCGCCGTTTTTAATGTCGATCGGGTCATAGCATTTCGTCGGCGCGTAAATCATCATGGCGGAAGCGGGCTTTTCACCCGGAACGTTGACGGTCAGCGTGTGGTAGCCGATATCCATTTCGGCGGGCATTTCAAACGTGCGTTTTTCGTACAAAACGCCGTTGATTTCACGGCGCGCGGGCTGTCCGTCCTTCATGACGGGCTGGGTGTCGCCGATGCGAATTCGTCCGTCGTGCTTCGCGCCGTTTTCTTCGGTCACGTTCCACGACAGCGTTTCGTTTTCCTTGCCGACGGGAACGACGAATTCAACGGATTTCTGACGGTTCTGACGCAGGACGGTCACGGGCGCCAGCGCCTTGTTGAACTGATTGTCCAGCGTTTTGTTCAGCGTTTGATTGACCAAAGCGGCGTAGTCCTGATCGGACATATTGTTCTGCGCGGGCAAAACGTCCAAAGCGACCAGCAGGGAAGCCTTGTTTTCAATGCTCGCCCCCGCGTCTATACCGCACAAAACCGCCAATTCGTGAAGTTCTTTTTCATTCAGTACAGCCATGACAACACCTTAAAAAAAGAGTTTGAATACCTAAACGTTAAAGATACTATAACGCCTTTTAAAGAAATTTTCACTATTTTTTTGCGAAAAAATGCAATTTTTCACAAAAAGGATTCTTTTGTTTGTTTTCAGCGGGTTATGCGGAAAAATCGCCCGTTACGTCACATTTTTGACACTTTTGCGGCGCGGGGCGCGGGGCGGCGGCGGGAGATTTTTTGTATAAAAGGCATTTTTTGTCCAAACGTCGTTCCGGCGCGCGCATCAGCGGCGGACGCGGACGTTGCGGGTCACTTCGCCGCGCGCATCAGCGGCAGATACAGACACCGCAGGTCGATTTGCGCTGCTCCGATGACGTCGAACGGCAGGGGGACGACCTGCACGCCCAGTTTTTCCAAAATTTCTTTCAGTTTGACGTTTTTTTCGTTCAGCACGATTTTTTTCGGGCTTAAAACGACCATGTCGCCCAAGCCGTAAACGTTGTCTTCGGGCGCGACGGCGATTTGTTTGCGGCGGCGCAAAGGCGCGGGCAGTTCTTTCGCGAACGCGTCCTTTTCATATAAAAGAGTGTCGGAGGAGATGAACGCCAGCACGTCATCGAGTTGCCTGTCGCCGTCTTTCAGGGCGATTTCGCGCACGTCGAACACACCGTTCAAGGCGCGGCGCAACCAAGCGACGCCCGCGTTATAGGGCGAATCCGCCGGCACGCCGACGTACACGGTTTTGCCGTCGACAAGCGCGTTCGCCGTGTTCAAATAAGGCGAATCGGCGGCGAAATCCGGCGACGGTTCGGGCATGGAAAGCAGATATGTGTCCAAATCGGTTTGCAGGAAAAAGCGCAAAACCTTGCGAATCGAAAATTTCGCGGACAGGGCTTCGGGGAACGTCGGCGCGGTTTCAATCAGTTTGTTTCCGGCAATCAGCAGCGGCGAGCGGGCGCACAGGAAATTCACGCCGAACGTCGCGTCGTGGCGGTAGAAAAGTTCGTCCGTCGAGATGTTTTCGGGCGTGTGCTGAAACACGGTCACGCCGTTTTGCATCATCACGTCTTCAAGGTTTTTCAGTTCGGCTTTCAGTTGGTCGAACATCAGTTCGTCGGTTTCGGACAGACGCTTCAACGAACACGCCTCGCCGTCCTCCAATTCCTCGCAAGCGACGTGAGTCAGCATATCGGCGGAGCCCAGCACGGCGGCGGACAAAGCCCCCCATTCGTTGCTCACGGATATTTTTTTCAGGGGAGCGTCGTCATACGCCGCATTGACGGCGTTCGGAGCGGCGGGATTTTTTTCGGGCGATTTGATAAACAGGCTTAAAAAAAACAGCCCCGTCACCGCAAGCAAAAAAAGGATTCTTCTGATAAGCTGTTTCATGACGACTCCCAAAACACTCATCAGAGCATAAAACAAAAAAAGCGTTTGTCGAACCGAAAAACGCTTTTTTTGACATTTTTATTAAATTGTCACGCCGTCGTATCGACTTCGTGCGCCCGCGCGCCGCCTTTGGACACGACAACGACCGCCTCGCGCAAAACGCGGTCGCCGATCATGTAGCCCGTCTGCCATTCCTGCACGATCGTGCCGGCGGGTTTGGACGGATCTTCGACTTCCTGCACGACCTTGTGAATGTTCGGGTCGAACACTTTGCCCAGACTGTCGACCGGCGTCACGCCGTTCTTTTCAAGCGCGCGCGACAAGTCCTTTTGAGTCATTTCCAGACCGACGACAATGTTTTTCACGGCGGCGTCGTTCATCGCTTCGGCGGGAATGGCGCTCAACGCGCGTTTCAGATTGTCGGCGACGCTCAACAAATCGCCCGCGAAAGCGGACACCGCGTATTTCGTGCGTTTTTCCAGTTCCGTCTGGGTGCGGCGGCGCAAATTTTCCATTTCCGCCTGCGAGCGCAGGTAGGAATCTTTCAATTTGGCGACTTCTTCGGTCAAAGCGGCGATTTTTTCCGCGTCTTCATCGGCTTTCTGCGCGGCTTCGACCGGCGCGGGCAGTGCCTCCTCCCGTTCGGGTTCCGCTTCGATTTCCCCGTCGACGACGCGTTCTTCCTCCTCCGGCGCGATTTCCCGCGTCTGATCGTTGAAGCCGTTTTGTTTGTGATGATGTCTGCTCATAAGATTATGTCCTTAAAAAACTAACCGATAAGTTTGCTGACCACGTCGGCGGTGTAATCCACCAACGGAATGATTCGGGCGTAATTCATACGCACGGGACCGATGACTCCCAGCGCGCCGACGATTTCTTCGCGGCTGTTCTTGTACGGCGCGGTTATCATAGTCATTCCCGCCAAAGAAAACAATTCGTTTTGCGCGCCGATGAAAATCTGCATACCCGTGCCGGATTGCGCCAAAGACAAAAGTTTCGACGCGTTTTCGCGCATTTCCAACGCTTGAAAGAGTTTTTTGATTTTCGCCACGTCGCCGATCGCCTGAATGTCGTCGAGCAAATTCGCGCGCCCTTTGACAATCAGCGAACCGCCGTCCGCGCCGCCCGTCCACGACGCGACGCCCCGTTCGACCAGTTTCGCGGCGGCTTCGTTCAGTTCGCGGCGGTACGTTTGCGTTTGCGATTCGATTTTTCCTTTCGCCTGCGACAGCGTCAGACCGCACAAATTGTCGTTCAGATAATTCGACGCTTCGACCAGCGAAGACGGCATGGTGCCGGCGGGCAGATCCACAAGCCTGTTTTCGACGCCGCCGTCCGCGCCGACCATGACGACCAGCGCGCGCGCCGGATTCAAGCGCACGAATTCGATGTGCTTTAAGACTTCCTCTTTTTTCGGCGTGGAGATGACGCCCGCGTATTGCGACAATCCGGACAGCATTTCGGACGCGCGGTTCAGCAAAGCGTCGAGAGAGCCGCCGGTTTCGACGCATTTTGCTTCAATGGCGTTTTTTTCGCTTTCGTTCAGCGCGCCGATTTCCAGCAAGCCGTCGACGAACAGCCGCATCCCCTTTTCGCTGGGCAGGCGGCCCGCCGAAACGTGCGGCGATTCGAGCAGTCCCGCGTCTTCCAAATCCGCCATGACGGAGCGCACGGACGCGGGGGACAGCGGCGACACCATCAATTTCGACAGCGTTTTCGACCCCACGGGCGCGCCCGTTTCCAGATACGATTCGACAATCAGGCGGAAAACTTCGCGCGATCGTTCGTTTAATGCGGATAATGTCGTATTTTTCTTACTCATAGTCGATAAATGTAGTAATACTTGTTTCAAACGTCAATAACCCGAAAGAAGTTAATTTGAAAGGACAAGCCATGCGGACTTTGAGAAAATTCGACGAAATGCGCCCCGTGTCGATGGAAACCGGCGTGAACAAATACGCGGAGGGGTCGTGCCTGATTAAAATGGGCGACACGCACGTCATGTGCACCGCGACGATCGACACGCATATGCCGGCGTGGATGCGCGGGCAGAACAGGGGCTGGATTACGGCGGAATACGGGATGCTCCCGCGTTCGACGGGCACGCGTATGGAACGCGAATCCAAAAAGGGACAAAGCGGACGGTCGCAGGAAATCCAGCGTCTGATCGGGCGGTCGCTCCGCGCGGTCGTCGATTTGAAAGCCATGCCCGACATCATCGTCAAGGTCGACTGCGACGTCATTCAGGCGGACGGCGGCACGCGCACCGCGTCGGTGACGGGCGGATTCGTCGCGATGTATCAGGCTTTGCACAATCTGGTCAAAGCGAACGGGCTGTTCACCATGCCGGTCAAAGACACGGTGTCCGCCATTTCGTGCGGCATTGTCGACGGCGAAGCGGTGCTGGATTTGGAATACGACGAAGATTCGATCGCCGAAACGGATTCTAACTTCGTCATCACGGGCAAAGGCGGCATTGTCGAAATTCAGGGCACGGCGGAAGGAAAGCCGTTCTCTTACGACGAATTCAACGTTTTGTACGCTTTGGCGGTCAAGGGCAACGCCGCCCTGCGCGACATGCAGAAAAAAGTGCTGGGATTGGCATAAGATGAAACTGACCGAAAAAAAACTGATTCTGGCGACGCACAATCAGGGAAAAATCAGGGAATTTGAAGCCCTGCTCGCCCCGTACGGCATTGAAATCGCGTCGGCGCGGGGCTATCCCGAACCCGTTGAGGACGGCGGCACGTTCGCGCAAAACGCGCTGATTAAGGCGCGGGCGTTGGCGAAAGCGTCGGGACTGCCCGCTCTGGCGGACGATTCGGGCTTGTGCGTCCACGCGCTGAACGACCGTCCGGGGATTTACTCCGCGCGCTACAACGACCCGAAGAAAAACGGCTTCGCCTACGCGATGAAATGCCTGAACGACGAATTGAGCGATGCGAAAGACCGCACGGCGCACTATGCCTGCGCTTTGGCTTTGGTCAAACCGGACGGACAGGAGGAAGTGTTCGAGGGGCGCATCGACGGCACGCTGGTTTATCCCGTGCAAGAGGGGACGCACGGCTTCGGCTACGACCCGATGTTCGTGCCGGACGGCTATGACCGCTCGTTCGCGCAACTGCCCGACGAACTGAAAAACGGCATCAGCCACCGCGCGCGCGCCATCGCTCTGTTTGTCAAAGAGTGCCTTTCGTGAGCAAATTCGGCGTTTACGTCCACTTTCCGTTTTGCCGCGCGAAATGCCCGTACTGCGATTTTTACAGCCGCCCGATGCGCGAAATCGACGAGGCGCAATGGCTGGACGCGTACCGGAAATCCTTGAAAAAGCACGCGGCGGCGACGTCCGGCAAAACGGTGTCCAGCATCTTTTTCGGCGGCGGCACGCCGTCGCTCGCCTCGCCCGAATTCATCGGCGCGATCATTCAAACCGTGCGGAATTTGTGGCAAACGGCGAATGACGCCGAAATATCGCTAGAAGGCAATCCGGACAGCCTGACCGCCGATAAAATGCGCGGATACAGGGACGCGGGCGTCAACCGCCTGTCCGTCGGCGTGCAATCGCTGAACGACAGGGAATTGCGTTTTTTGGGACGGCTGCACGACGCGCGAAAAGCGCTTGACACGATTCAAGCCGCGCGCGGCGTGTTCGACAATCTGTCCGCGGACTTCATCTACGCCCTGCCGGAGCAATCGCTCAAAGACTGGGAAAGCGCGCTGAAAGAAATTTTATCGCTGGATTTGCCGCATCTGTCCTTGTACCAACTGGCGTTGGAAGAAAACAGTTTCTTTTATAAAAAGCGCAACGTCGTCCTGCCCGACGACGATACGGCGGCGGCGCTGTTTGAAATGACTACAAACGCGGCGGCGCAAAAGGGCTATACGCGCTACGAAGTGTCGAATTTGGCGAAAGACGGCTTTGAGTGCCGCCACAATCTTTTGTATTGGACGGGCGGCGAATACGCGGGAATCGGCGCGGGCGCGAGCGGCAGATACGAAAAGGACGGCGTTTTTTACGCGACGAAAGACGTGCCGGACGCGCGGTTATGGCTTCAAACACGGCAAACGGAAATTGAAACGCTGACAGCCGCCGAACGCGCGGAAGAATTGCTTTTGACGGGCTTGCGCCTGAAAAAAGGCGTGTCGCGCGCGGCGTTTAAAAGCGTCGTCGGGCGCGATTTGAACGATTTTCTGGATTTGACCGCGCTTGAAAGATTGTGCGCGGAAAACCTGATGTGCGACGACGGGGAAAGCATCCGCGCGACGCGTTCGGGCGTGCTGGTTTTGAACAGTCTGATTACGGCGCTGTCGGCGTGACGGTCGACGCGGCGGCTTCGGACGGTTGCGCCGTCTGCGCCGTTTGAGCCGCGTCCTGCGCCGCGTTTTCGTCCCCCGCCGGCGCGGTTTCCGGTTCGGGTTCGGGAATTGTAATCAAATCGGGCGAATGGCGGTAATCTTCAATGTACACTTCGCGCGTGATGTCGGGCGCGACGTCGAAATAATCGGGCGCGGGCTCAATCAGGACAAAGCCTTTCTTTTCAACGCCCATGACCGCCAAACCGCGTTCGGACAAACCGTTTTCAAGCAGGCGGAACAGTCCGTCCTTGCCCTGAAAGCCGACCGCGTCCGTCAGCTGATCATAGGACAAATCGCCCGTTTTCGCCAAAACCGCCGCCAAAGACACCGCGTCGTAAGCCTGCGTGGCGATGCGCGCGGGCTTTTCGTCGTACAGTTTTTGAAAACGGTCGGAAAATTCCTTGAATTGCTTTGCCGGCATACTGGAAAACCACCCGCCGACAAGCCCCGCTTCGCGTTCGGGATGCGAGGTCGCCCATTGCGACGTTCCCAGAATTTTGACTTCGGGCGGCACGTCGAAATACGAAAACAGCGCGCCGAACGAACGCAAACGGCTGCTTTCCTCCGGCACGAGAATCGCGTCGAACTCGAACGGGTCGCGCACCAATTCTTCGGCTTTGACCTCCTCGATGTACGCGGTCAGTTCCTCCGCCGTCATCGTTTTTTCGGTCATCTGGATTTCCTCTTTGCCGTCGACGTCGACTTTCGTTTTGACTTTGACCGTTTTCATTTCGGACGAATCGTCGTCCAGAACCGTCTGCAAGGATTGAACGTACTCATCGCGCTCTTTTTCCAGTTCTTCAATCATTTTCGGCATGATTGCGCTGACGACGGGCAGAAGATTGTCCGTTTTCGGATTGTAGAACGACGCTTTCGTAATCATGCCGCCGCACTTGTCCGCCGCGCCTTTCGCCGCCAGAGCGATCATGTCGCCCGCCGAATTGTCGGGTCCGAAAATCGCGAACCGCTTATAGCCTTTGGAACAGGCGTAGGAAACGATGTGCGCGACCTGTTGCGACGTCAGCGTGCTGATCGTGTACACGCCCTTTCCCACGTTCGTGGGGTCGGACGAAAACGTGATGATGCCGATTCCCTCGCTGTACGCTTTGGAACGCATCGCGCGCAGTTCCTTGGCGAACACGGGACCGATGATCAGTTCGGAGCCCTGTCTGACCGCCAAATCGGCGGCGTCGCGCGCGCCCTGCGGCGTGCCGAGCGTATCGTAAAATTGCAGCACCAAACGGTTGTCGGGCGCGTCAAACAGCGCGGTCAGCGCGGCGTTTTTCAAATCCGATCCGACTTTCGCGGCGTTGCCCGTCAGGGGAAGCAGCATGCCGACGCGCATCATTTCGACGGGTTTGACCGTCTGCTGTTCCTGCGGAATTTCCTGTCCCTTTTGGTCGAACGCCATTCCCTCCTGCGTCAACAGGACGTTTTTGTCCGTTTCAAAAGTTTTGCACGCGTTCAGCGCCAGACACACGGCGCACAAAGAAATCAGTTTAAAAATACGCAAAAGATTGCTCCCGACATCGAATCGTTTTAAAAGAGTTATTATTTTACCCGTTTATATATCGGAGTGCAAATGTCTGAAAGTATTTTTTTTGAAAAAGGGCTGTATCTGGTCGCCACGCCCATCGGGAATTTGGGCGATTTGTCCCCCAGAGCCGTCGCCGTTCTGAAAAACGCGGACGTCGTGGCGTGCGAAGACACGCGAATCACGGGCAAATTGTTGAGCCTGAACGCGATTTCGACGCCGATGGCGAACTACCACGAACACAACGCGGACAAAATGCGCCCCGTGCTGACGGCAAGGCTGAAAAAAGGCGAAACGGTCGCGCTGGTGTCCGACGCGGGCACGCCGCTGGTGTCCGACCCCGGTCACAAACTGGTCGCCGACTGCATCAAAGAGGGGATTTACGTCACCGCTGTGCCGGGGGCTTCCGCCCTGCTGACCGCCCTGCAACTGTCAGGACTGCCGACGCGCCGATTTTTGTTTCAGGGCTTTCTGCCGCCGAAATCAAGCGCGCGCAAAACGACGCTTTCGGAATTGAAAAACGTGCCTTCGACGCTGATTTTCTACGAAGCCCCGCAACGCATGATTGAAACGCTGACGGACATGAAAGAGGTGCTGGGCGACCGCGACTGCTCCGTCAGCCGCGAACTGACAAAGAAATTCGAGCAGACCGTGCGCGGCAAAATTTCCGACATTCTCGACCTGTACGCGCAAGACGGCGTGCCGAAAGGCGAATTCGTCGTCGTCGTCGCGCCGCCCTTGGAGGAAAAAGCGGGCGAACAAGACGTGGAAGCCGCGCTGAAACAGGCGCTTGAAACCATGTCGGTCAAGGACGCGGCGGCGTTCGTGGCGCAGGCGCTGAACGCGAACAAAAAAGAAGTCTACACGCTTGCCTTGAAGTTGAAAAATGGATAAGAAACAGCGCGGCTTGAAAGCCAGAAACGACGGATACGCGGCGGAAACGGTCGCGGCGTGGTATTTGCGCCTGAAAGGGTATCGCATTTTGGAGCGCAACTTCAAACCGCCCAGACTGTCGGGCGCGGGCGAAATCGACATCATCGCGCGCAAGAGGAACGTCATCGCCTTTGTCGAAGTCAAGCGGCGCAAAACGTTCGACGACGCGGCGTACTGCATTGACGAAAGAACGAAAGCCCGCAGAATCGCGGGGGCGCAGTATTATTTGTCGGTCAACGGAGAAGCGGCGGATTTACAGCCGCGCTTCGACGCCGTTTTAATCGCGGCGGGAAAATTGCCCGTGCATCTGGAAAACGCTTGGGAGTGTGAAAGTCTTTGACAAATCACAAAAAAAGGCTTCAAATATCCGCCTGAAAGGAACGGCTATGGACACTTTGCTTGTCACGGGCGGCGCGGGATACATCGGGTCGCACACGGTGCGCGCGCTGACGCGGAAAGGATATAAATGCGTCGTCGCCGACAATTTGTCGTACGGACACCGCGAAGCCGTTGGAAACGCGGCGTTCGCGCAGGTCGATTTGCGCGACAAAAACACGCTTGACGCCGTTTTCAAACAATACGGAATCGACGCCGTCCTGCATTTCGCGGCTTCGTCCCGCGTCGGTGAAAGCGTGGAAAATCCGCGCCTTTATTATGAAAACAACGTCGGCGGCGCGCTGAATTTGTTAAGCGTCATGCTGGAAAACGGCGTATGCAAGATTGTTTTTTCGTCGTCGTGCGCGGTGTACGGCGTTCCCGACAAAACGCCGATTGACGAAACCCGCCCTCTCGCCCCCGTCAGCCCGTACGGACAGACAAAGCGCGTCATCGAGCAGATTCTCGCCGATTACCGCGCGGCTTACGGACTGTCGTACATCGCTCTGCGCTATTTCAACGCGGCGGGCGCGGACGAAAACGGCGACATCGGGGAAAGCCACGCGCCCGAAACGCATCTGATTCCGCTTGTGCTGCAAACAATTTTGAAAAAGCGCGGCGCGTTGAGCGTTTTCGGCGCGGATTATCCGACGCCCGACGGCACTTGCGTGCGCGATTACGTCCACGTCGGCGATTTGGCGCAAGCACACGTTCTCGCGCTTGAAAAAACGGACTCGTTCGCCGGCGCGCTGAATCTCGGCACGGGAAGCGGGGCGAGCGTCATGCAAATCGTCCGCGCGTGCGAAGCGCAAACGGGACTGCCCTGCCCCCTCGTCATCGGACGGCGGCGCGCGGGAGATCCGCCCGTTTTAACCGCGAACGCGCGCAAAGCGAAAGAAATTTTAAACTGGGAACCCGTTCACAGTTCCCTTGAAAACATTGTCAAAACCGCTTGGCAATGGGAGAGCAACCGCAAATTTTAACAGGTGAGAAAATGAAAAAATCTTTCAACACGGCGTTTTTCGCGCCCTTATTCGTCGCCATCGGCATGAGCGCGATCATCGCGGCGGGCAGAACGTTTTTAAGACCGTATCTGCATTTCGAGCATTGGGGCGTGTTCCCAATCGAGCAGATGAGCGACATCTTCTGGGTCGTCCTGTTCGGCGTCATTTTTTATTACCGCAAAGTCTTCCCGTGCAAAGCGGACATGATTTGCACCGCCTTTTTGTCGTTCATCATGTTCATGCGCGAACTGGGCGTGCATCACATGATGACGAAAACGGACTCCACGCCGTTTAAAATTCACTTCTTTACGAATCCGAACAATCCTCTGCACGAAAAGATTATCTCGGCGACGATCATCGTGCTGATTTTGGCGGCGGCGCTGTATCTGCTGGGCAAATACTTTGTCAAAATGGTCAAAGGATTTTTCAAACTGTCCCCGCTGTGCTGGACAATGGCGACGTTCGGCTGCTGGGGCATCGTGTGCAAAGCCGCCGACCGTATTCCGTCGCTGTACGCCAAACGCACGGGCGTGTCGTTCGCGCAGGACACGATCGACTTTTATTCTCTGGTTGAGGAAGCGGGCGAAATGTTCCTGCCTTTGCTGATTATGCTGGCGATTTGGCAGTTGGCGCAGGCGCAGGCGAAAAAATCCTGACAAACCGCTTTTTTCTATTGACTCGCGCGCCGAGTGAAAGCATATTTCCCGCATGTTGATTTAAGGAAAAAACAACATGGCGAAATCGACCGATATTGATATGTGCCACGGCACGATTTTACCGAAAATGCTTGTGTTCGCGCTGCCGCTCATGGCATCCAGCGTCATGCAGTTGCTGTTTAACGCGGCGGACATCGCCGTCATCGGCAATTTCGGGTCGGAACATTCGCTGGCGGCAATCGGCGCGACGCCGCATCTGGTCAACCTGCTGGTCAATTTCTTCACGGGACTGACAATCGGCGCGAACGTGCTGGCTTCCATGGCTCTCGGCGCGCGGGACGTTAAAAAAGTCCGCCGAGTCGTGCATACCGCCGTCGCGTTGAGTTTCGTCGCGGGCGGCATCACGGCGTTTTTGGGGCTGACGTTCGCCGAAACCGTGCTGATTTGGATGCAGACGCCGGAAGTCGTCCTGTCGCTGACGCTTCAATACACGCGCATTTACTTTATGTGCATGGTGCCGACCGCCGTTTACAACTTCGGCGCGGCGCTTTTGTACGCGAAAGGCGACACCAAGCGTCCGCTGATGTTTTTGGCGGTCGCGGGCGTCATCAACGTCATTTTGAACCTTGTTTTCGTGCTGGCGTTCAACATGGACGTCGCGGGCGTGGCGTGGGCGACGCTGATTTCGCAAATTGCGGCGGCTCTGCTGGTTTTGAACTGCCTTGCCCGCCAGCGCGACGCCATGCGGCTGTACATCGGCGCGATTAAAATCAACCGAGCCATCGCCGGACAGATTCTGCGTCTGGGCTTGCCGGCGGGGTTGCAGGGCGTCGTGTTTTCGCTGTCCAACCTTGTCATTCAGTCCGCCGTCAACTCGTTCGGACCCGTCGTCATGGCGGGGTCGGCGGCAAGCGCGAATCTGGAAGGCTTCGTATGGGTGTGCATGAACGCGTTTCAGCAAACGGCGACAACGTTCCTCAGCCGCAACATCGGCGCGCGTCAGTACGGCAGAATCGACCCGATTCGCCGCCGCGCGATTTCCTGCGCGTGCCTGACGGGGATTATTCTGGGCGGATTCGTCGTCGTGTTCGGGCGGTCGCTGCTGGGATTGTACACAAGCAACGTTCCCGCCATTGAAGCCGGCTATTTGCGTTTAAGCATCATTTGCGGCACATATTTCACCTGCGGCGTCATGGACGTGCTGTCCGGCTCTTTGCGCGGCTTGGGCGAATCGCTGTCCCCAGCCGTCATTTCCCTGATCGGCGCGTGCGGTCTGCGCCTGCTGTGGATTGCGACGTATTTCCAAATTCCCGAAAACCACACCGTGCCGATGCTGTTTTACTCCTACCCGATGTCGTGGGTCGTGACGGCGACGGTGCTGTACGTCAATTACCGCTTCGTGCGCAAACGCTTCCCCAAAGAATCCGTCGAGGAAGACAATTAAATGGCGCAAGAATCCGTTGATCTGCAAAGCGGTTCTCTTTTAAAAAAAATGCTGGTGTTCGCTTTGCCGCTGATGGCGACGAACGCGCTTCAACTGATGTTCAACGCCGCCGACATCGCGATTATCGGGCATTTCGGATCGGAGCATTCGCTGGCGGCCATCGGCGTCACGCCGTACATCGTCGCTTTTCTGCTCTGCCTGTTCGCGGGGCTGACCGTCGGCGCGAACGTGCTGGCTTCCATGGCGATCGGCGCGCGCGATTTCAAACAAACTCGGCGCATCGTGCACACGTCTTTGGCCGTCGCGCTGATTGCGGGCGCCGTTACCGCGCTTTTCGGGCAGATCTTCATTAAAACCGCGCTGATCCGCATGCAGACGCCCGAAGTCGTTTTGCCGCTGACCCTGCAATACACGCGCATTTACTTTATCGGTATGATTCCGATCGCCGTTTACAATTTCGGCGCGACGCTTTTGTACGCGAAAGGCGACACCAAACGCCCGCTGATGTTTTTAACGGCAAGCGGCGCATTGAACGTCGTTTTAAACATTGTCTTCGTCGTCGTTTTTAAACTGGACGTCGCGGGCGTGGCCTGTGCGACGCTGATTTCCCAAACGCTGGCGGCGGCGCTGATCGTCCTTTGCCTGTCGCGGCAAAAAGACGCGACGCGGCTGTACGTCGGCGCAATCAGAATCGACGGCGCGATCGCGGGGCGGATTTTGCGTCTGGGCCTGCCCGCCGCGCTGCAAGGCATCGCCTTTTCATTGTCCAACATCATCATTCAGTCGGCAATCAATTCGTTCGGGCCGACCGTCATCGCGGGCGCGGCCGCCAGCGCGAATTTGGAAGAATTCATTTGGGTGTGCATGGCCGCGTTCGGCCAAACCGCGACCACATTCATCAGCCGCGGCGTCGGCGCGAAACAGTACGGACTGATCGATCCGATCCGCCGCCGCGCGCTTGCCTGCGTGTGCCTGACGGGTATCGGCATTGGCTGGCCGATGGTGCTGTGCGGCAAAACGCTTCTTCATTTTTACACAAGCAGCGGCGCCGCCGTCGACGCGGGCTTCGTCTGCCTGTCGATTTGCGGCAGTTTCTACTTCATCGGCGGCTTAATGGACGTCGCGGGCGGCAGCCTGCGCGGCTTGGGCAAAACGCTTGAACCCAGCCTGATTACGCTGTTCGGCGCGTGCGGTCTGCGCTTGCTGTGGATTGCGACGTATTTCCAAATTCCCGAAAACCACACGCTGAAAACGCTGTACGCGGCGTATCCGCTGTCCTGGGCGCTGACGACCGTCGTTTTGTACGCGGTTTATCTTCCCGTGCGGCGCAAATTCCCCAAAGAGTCCGCCGTGTGAAATTACTCCGCCGCCTGTTCGATCGCGTCTTCAAAGGCGGCTTTCGCGGCGAACGGATCGGACACATATTTAAAAGCCAGTTGCGTGCCGCCCGTCCCCGTGAAATACAGTGTGCCGCACCCGACCAGCCCCGCCGCCAAAGGCTGCCACACCGCGACGGATTCGATTTTCGGCAGGCGCAGTTCTTGCGTGCGGTACCAATACGCCCCGCGCTTGTAAATCACGCGGCGGTTCGTGCAGACGATTTCCACCTGCATCTGCCCGACCCAGCAGAAAAAAGACGGGATGAAAAAAATGACGCCGACGCTGACGGTGTACAAATCCTGAATGTAAAATCCCGCCGCCAGAAACGCAAAAGACAGAAGCATCGTGCACACGGGCTTTAAAAACCGCGCCCAATGCGGCTTTGCGGCGTACAAAATCTCCTCGTTTTTTCCCAGCGTCGCTTGCGTGAAAATCAAAGACATCGGCGGCTCCTTTCGGCTGTTCCTTATTTTTTTCTAACAAAACCGCGCGCGCTTTAAAAGGAAAAACTTGTTATTAACCATTAAGCGTTTATACTGCGCGTATAGTTTAACTTTAAGAGGTATGAAATGTCTGATTCTTTGAAAAAAGCGCTGTCGGCGATCGCTTTGGTCGTCGTGTGCGGCGCGGCGGGATACGCGGGCGGCATGGTGGCGGGCGGCAAAAGCAAAGTCGCCGTTGTCAGAGTGCCCGCCATTGTCGAAAAATCCGAACAAATCGCGGCTTTGCGCGCCGAAAACGCGCAGGCGGCGCAGGAACTGCAAACGTGGTTGAGCGCGGCGGAAGCCAAAGTTTCCAACGAAAAATCCGACAAGAAAAAACAGGAACTGACGGCGCAGTACCGTGCCGAATTTGAAAGCAAAAAAGCCGAATTCGCCGCGAAAACGCAGCAGAAACTGGCGGAAATGGACGACGAAATCATGCGCGTCATCATCAAACAGGCGCAGGCGCAGGGTTACACGCAGGTAATGCCGAAATCTTCCCTGCTGTACGGCGGCGAAGACATCACGGACAGCATCATCCCGTTCGTGAAATAAAAATCCCTTTTATGAAAAAGCCCCGAAATTTCGGGGCTTTTTTTGTCGGTCTGTCAGTCAAACATCGGCGTCGACAGGTAACGCTCGCCCGTGTCGGGCAACAGCGCGACAATCGTTTTGCCCTTGTTTTCGGGGCGTTTCGCCAAAACAGCGGCGGCGTGCACCGCGGCGCCCGAAGAAATGCCGACCAGCATCCCCTCTTTTTGCGCCACCGCTTTGCCGGCGGCGAACGCTTCCTGCGTCGTCACGGTGATGATTTCGTCGTAGATGCGCGTGTCCAGCGTGTCGGGAACAAAGCCCGCGCCGATTCCCTGAATTTTGTGAGGACCGGATTTGCCCTGCGACAAAACGGGGGAATCCGCCGGTTCGACGGCGACAATCTTCACCGCCGGATTTTTTTCTTTCAAGTACGCGCCGACGCCCGACAGCGTGCCGCCCGTACCGACGCCCGCGACGAAAATGTCGACTTTGCCGTCCGTGTCTTCCCAAATTTCAGGACCGGTCGTCGCTTTGTGCGCGGCGGGGTTCGCGGGATTGACGAACTGTCCCGCCAAAAACGCGTCCGGCAGGGATTTCGCCAGTTCTTCGGCTTTTTCAATCGCGCCTTTCATGCCTTTCGCACCCTCGGTCAAAACAAGTTCCGCACCGTAGGCTTTCAGCAGATTGCGGCGTTCGACGCTCATTGTTTCGGGCATGGTCAAAACGACCTTGTATCCGCGCGCCGCGCCCATGACCGCCAGTCCGATGCCCGTGTTGCCGCTTGTGGGTTCGACAATGACGGAGCCTTGTTTTAAAATCCCTTTGGCTTCGGCGTCTTCAATCATGGCTTTCGCGATGCGGTCTTTAACGCTTCCGGCGGGGTTGAAGCGTTCCAGTTTGGCAAGCACGGTCGCTTCCAGATTTTCCGCCTTTTCGTAATTCGACAGTTCCAACAGCGGCGTGCGCCCGACCAGTTCGGACACGGATTTGTAAATTTTCGACATAAGGCACCTTTACCTGACAATATGCTGATAAAAAACGCCCCTTAAAAAAGAGGCGGTCTTTGGAGCGGGTGAAGGGAATCGAACCCTCGTATTCAGCTTGGGAAGCTGCTGCTCTGCCATTGAGCTACACCCGCAAGAAATTTTACCTGTCTATATAATCATTAAACGACGGGGAACACAAGTCCGTATCGAGTTCCTGCGACAATTTTTTTACCAAACGGTACGACAAAAGCATCAATTCGCTTTCGCGGTCTTCGGCGGACATATTCGGGTCGGTCAAATCGACGATCTGCACCGCTTTTCGCGCCGTGACAAGCGCGTTGCCGTCGGCGCTGACGAACTGGATTTCGACTTCAAAGCGTCCGATGTATTCTTCTTTGATTTCCTTGAAGCACGACCCGACGACTCTGGAACGGCTGGTAATGCTGGCGTCGCGGATGGTAAAGCGCACTTCGGCGGCTTCCGTCGCGGATTTGTTGACGCCGAAACGGTTTTCCGCCCATTTGTGAATCAGTTGTTCGGGGACGACAAGCAGTTCGTGTTCGACATTCGGCGCGTGACCGAGCGGGTTGTAGGTGGAAATGAAGCGGATGCGGGGCGCTCTTAAACGGATGCGCGCGTTGCGGGACAAAGAGCAGGCGTTGGGATTTTCGGAAAAGGACGCGCTTTCGTATGCCGGATATTCTTCATACCTTGAAGACGTCGAACACGCCGCCAAAACCGACATAAACAGGCAGGCGGTCAAAATACGCAATCCTTTAAAAGACATTTGAGTCAATCCCCCGATTTCAGTTCTTCCGTTTGCACCGTGTATTTTTTCCCGCAAAACTGACAATCCACGTCGATTTTGCCGTCTTTCTGCATGGATTCCAGTTCCGCAGCGGGAAAACTTTTCAACATTTCTATGACCTTTTCCCGTGAACAGCGACAACCGAAAACGAACTCTTTGGGCATAAAAACATTTATATTATTAGAGTGATACAACCGATAGAGCAATTTTTCAATAGGAAGTTTTACATTTTGCAATTCTTCGTCCGTCGTGCTGTTCAGCAAAATGACGGCGGTGCGCCACAATTCTTCGGCTTCGTCCTCGCCCAACGCTTTGGCAAGGCTTGGAATCGCGGGCATTCTTTGCAGCATGACCGCGCCGCAGACCCACTCGTTTTCATCGGCGTTTTTTTTGCCCGCGCTTAAACGAATCGCGGTTTCAATCTGTTCGGACTGGCGGAAATACTGATGCACGCACTCGGTCAGCGTCGCCTGCTCCAAAGCGACGATTCCCTGATACTGCTCGTTGGAGTCGTTCTGCACGACGGTGAACGCCAGATGCCCCTGCCCGATGAACGCTGGCACAAGACCCGTCGGCTTTTCCTGAAATTTCTTTTCCTTTTGCGCCAGCGCCTCTTCGTTAAAGCGGGCGTACGCGCGGATTTTGTTTTCGCCCGTCACGCTGACGACCAAAGCGGAAATCGCGCCGTCGCCCTGCACTTGAAGCGTAAAAGTGCCGTCGTATTTCAGGGACGCGGACAAAATCACGCCCAGCGTCACGGTTTCCGCCAAGAAAGCGTTGATGCGGTCGGGATAGCGGTGCAGAGCGAAAATGTCGTTCAGCACTTCGCTTGTGCGAACCGCCTGACCTTTCGACAATCCGGAATCGATTAAAAAGGAATATGACTTGTCAGCCATCGCCGCCCCCGTTCGTGAAATGAAAAAACTTCTCTTTTCATTTGTTTAATGCGATGATAAGCCGATGTCAACCTATCCTTACGGAACTTTGAAAATGAGCGTCCCCGTCAAACCGATTACGAAAAAGCGTTTGGAAAACATCTGCCTGTATTATCTGGCGCGCTATGAATCCAGCGAGGGCAAACTGCGCGAAATGCTGAACCGCCGGCTTGCCAAAACGCGCATGAAAGGCGGCGACGTGCCGGCGGACGCGCAAAAATGGATTGACGAAGCCGTCGCGTCGATGAAAGCGCAGAACTTCCTGTCGGACGAACGTTTCGCGCGCAATCTGGCGGAACGGTGCCGCCGCGCCGGAAAATCGGGCAAATACATCCGCATGAAATTGAAGCAGGCGGGAATCGCCGACGATTTGATTCAGTCGCTGACCGCGCCGGACAAGCGGGACGAAGACGGCGCGAACGACGAGGAGGAAGCGGCGAAAAAATTGGTGAAAAAGCGCAAACTGGGCTATATGCGCCCCGCCGCCGAACGCAAGGATTTCTTCAAAAAAGACCTTGCGGTGCTGGCGCGCGCGGGATTTTCATTTGACATTGCCGTAAAAGCGCTTAATTTGTCCGCACAAGACGAGGATTATGAAGATGTTTGCTTTTGATTTGGTCATATTCGATTTCGACGGCGTGCTGGTGGACAGCGAAATTCTGGCGTGTCAGGCTTGGTCGGACAGGCTGACGGCGATGAACATTCCCGTTTCCTTGCAGGACATGGTGCAAAAATACACGGGGCAGACGGTGGCGCGCATCAAAGAGCGCATCGAAGCGGAATACGGCGCAAAAATCCCCGACAATTTTCTGGACGAGGTCAATCCGTACGTCGAATCCCTGTTTGCGCAGAAATTGCAGGCGGTGACGGGCGCGCACGAATTCATCCGCCGCCTGCCCTGCCCCGTGTGCATCGCGTCGGGCAGCACGCTTGAAAGCATTGCGAAATGTCTGCGCTACACGAAACTGGACGAATTTTTCGACACGGGCAGAAACGTGTTCAGCGCGTGGAAAGTCCCGCACGGCAAGCCCGCGCCCGACGTGTTTTTGCTGGCGGCGAAAGAATCGAACGTTCCGCCCGAAAAATGCCTTGTCATTGAAGACAGCGTCGCGGGCGTCACGGCGGGCAAAGCGGCAGGCATGACGGTTTTCGGCTTTACGGGCGGGTCGCATTGCTCCGCGCGTCACACCGGCATTTTAAAGCAGGCGGGCGCGGACAAGGTGTTCGCTTCGTTCAAAGAAGCGGAAAGCGCGCTTTACCCGTCTTCCTGATGCAGTAGAAACGACGTCGTAATCAGCAAAAACACCAAAGGCGGCGTCCAAACGGCAATGAACACGGGCAGATTCCCCGACACGCCGAGCGCGTAGGTCACGCGGGACACGAAATACAGGATGAAGCCCAAGCACACGCCGAAAAAGATTTTCAACAGCGTGCCGCCCTGACGCTGATTCGGCGGGATGCCGAACACGGCGGCGATCATGACCATCGTCATCAGCATAAACGGCGAAGACATCAGCGATTGCAGGCGCAAGCGGTGCGTGTGCGCGGAAAATCCCGTGCTTTCAAAGAACGAAATCAGCGCGGGCAAATCCCAAAACGACACGGTTTCGGGCGACGCGAGATTTTCCTGAATTTTCCCCAGCGTCATCTTGGTTTGAAAATCGACGCGGTCGATCTGTTCGATGTTTTTGCCCGCCTGAAACACGCGCACGTTTTTCAAGTGGAACGTATGCCCTTCCAGCACGGCTTCGCCCGCGTCGACGCGCCGGACGAACGTGTCGTCGTCGTTGAATTCCAAAATGGAAAAGCCACGCATAATCAAATCGTACTTGTCCTGCCGGATGTAATCGGCGTGAATGACGTACATTTTGCCGTCGCGGTGTTCGCGCAGCCACAACCCCGACGATTGCGAAAAGAACGGCACTTCGTCCGTTTTCGAGTTCGTGTTGTACATTTCCTCCAACTGCTGATATTTGGAGTACATTTTGCTGGATATCGGATTGAAGACGGTCATGTTGAACACGCCCGTCAAAAAAGCGGCGATCATCAGCGGCGTGACGAACTGCCACACGGACTGCCCGACCGCGCGGATGATGACCAGTTCCTGACTTTTCGTCAATTTGAAGAAAATGACGACCGCGCCCAGCAAAACGGCGAACGGCAGTAAAATTTCAATCATGTACGGCAGTTTCAGCGACGCCATCAGCAGCACTTTGTCAAAACCGTAGGAATACTTCGCGCTTTTTTTAATCAATTCGATGGAATCAAAAATGAAAACGACAAAGCACAGCGTCATCAAAACGGCTGTGAAAGCCATTAAAAACTGGCGGATGATATACCGGCTGAGAATGTTGGAAAACATCAGGACGCACTTTCCCCGTATGACAGAACTTGCCTGACACTATATCCGAAACGGCGGCGTAATCAAAGATTTTTTAAAAAATCAATCGCGTCCGCCGCCGCGGTTTTCAAGGGCGGATTTCGTACTCGCCGGACGGACGGCTTTGCGCGCGCTTTTCGCCATTTCAGGCTCGACGGTCTTTTCAAAAATGCCGACTTTCGTCATGGCTGACGCGTATTCCTCCTCGATGACGGCGCGGCGGGCGGTGCGGGCGGAAGCGGACTCGTTCGCGGCTTCGGGCGCGCGGATTCCCTCTTGAATTTCGCGTTTGCCGCGTTTGATTCTGGCGTCTAAAAATTCTTTTGGCAAAAACATATCCCACTGTCCGCGTTGCAGCCAAAACGGATGGTCGGGCGGCACGGCGGCGGCGAAATCGGCGTGCGGGAAAGACGGATTGTAATAATAATCCCGCCTGTCGCCCAAAGAGATGAACGAATCGTGCGGCATTTCGCGGTCCTGCGCGTACTTGACCAAATGATTGTCGAACTGCGCGTCGGACATTTTTGCATAAAACGCGCGCAAAGCCGGCATCCAGTCCTTTTTTTTCATATCGTCCGCCAAAGCCCTGCTTTTTTCAAACGCGCGGAAAGCGTCTTCGTAACTGGCGATCAGCCGCTGTTCGTCGGGATTTTTTTCATCGTCCCACATCGTGTGCAGACGCGCCAGCGCGCGACTGGGCAGTTCCGGCACGTCCGCCAGATCCTTTTTGACAAGATTCGGGCATTGCGCGGCGTAATGTTCCGCCGCCGCGCGCGCGCTCAACGCAAAGTAGGAAAACGGGCGCGCCGTTTGCACCACTTTTTGCATCATGTACGCTTTTTGCTCGATGTCCGTCATATCGCCTCTCAATGCGTCAGCGCGCGTTTTGAGTCTTTTGCGCAAGCGGCGGCATACGGACGGGGGTCTGTTTTTTGCGCGCCAGTTCGCGCGGCAGTTCCACCGTACGCTCGTAAATGTCGACCCGCGCCATCGCGTCGGCGTATTTTTTCAGAATGTCCGCCTTGCTTTCTTGCGGTTTTTGCGCGTTCGCCGCCTCCATGTACATCATGGTCGCGCGCGCCGCTTCGGGCGGCATTTTGCTTGCGTCAAGCCGCGAAAAATCTTCGGAATAGCCGATGCGCACGAAAGAATCCGGCAAACCGTTCCGCACGGCTTCAAGGTTTTTGCCGTCCGCCAGTTTGTCAACGCCGTCAATGCCCGACGACGCCAGCATCGCGCTCAACACGATTTCCGCGCCCGCCAGTTTTTCGTGATTTTGCATTTTTTGCAAAACCGCCCGCGCCTGTTGTTCGCGCCCGTCCCGCACTGCCGTCAGCCCGTCTTTCGCCGATTGCTTCAAATCCTGCGGCAGTCTGTCGACGGACAAACGGTCGTATCCGCCGCACGTCAGCCCCATGCCGTCGCGCGCGATTTGTTTGCAATCCTCGATTTCCAAATCGGCGGGAGTGCGGATGTCGTTGGCGTTCAACGCCTGACACAGCGCGTATTCCCATTCGCACATCGGTTCGTTTCGCGCCGCCTTTTTCAGCACGCCTTTCGCCTGCGCCTCGCGCAAAGCGGGCAAATTCGCGCGGTTGGACATATACACCATCAACCCGTGCGCCGTCATCGGCTTCATATCGGCGAATGTCAACGATTGCGCATTTTCCGGCATGAATTTCACCCCGTTCAGCGCGCCGCCCATGCCGCTGTTTAAAATTTGCAGGGCATCGGGATTTTTCAAGTCCTCCGCCGAGCGAACGCCGTACGCCAAAGCCGCGCCCAAAAACACCTGTTCCGGCTCGCTCATCGCCTGATTCGCCTCCGCTTTGGCAAAAACGGACTGGGCATACGCAAGTGCCGGCGGCACGGGCATTACTTTTTTCGGCTCTTTCGCGGGCGGCGTCGGCGACGCAGGCGCAACCTTTTCCGGTTCTTTTACGGGTTCAGGAGTCTTTACGGGTTCGGGCGTTTTGACGTTTTCAACGGGTTTGACGGCTTTGATTTCCGCCTTTCTCGCCCGCGCCGCGCGCACGAAAGCCTTGCCGTCGAAGCGTTGCGCGAACGCCTTTTTTTCACACGGGGACAGTTGCGTTTCGTTCAGCGTTTCAAAGCCGCCCTTAACCAAAGGTTCGGCGTTGAACGACGGCAGACCGCGCCGGATGAAGTCGCGGTTGACCGTCCCGACCGCGCCGCCTTTGACCGACATATCGTTCGCGGAACGAACATCCGCCTGATTTAATTTAATCAGAAGCACCTTTTCCCAATTTTGCAGTTTGTCGGGCGCGTACGCCGCCTTTTCCAAAACAGCGAGAGCCTGCGCCTCGCGTTTGTCGCGCGTCTGCATTTTTTCCTGCTGCATTTCGATTTCGCGCGCTTTCGCGACCGCCAACTGCCGTTCGCCGACGCGTTCCAGCGTAATCAGCAGGCGTTCCTCCTCGTACGCTTTGACGGATTCGCGCTTGTCCTCGTGCGTCAGCAGAATGTGCGCCGGAGCAATGTATTTGCCCAAAAAGACGGCGCGGCATTCTTCCGCCGAATTGAAATCGGACACGCTCTGCATGACGACTTTTCCGTTCCGGCACTCGAAATGCGCGTCGTCCAATTCGCACGCCAAAGACAGTTTTTTAATTTTCGTGCCGAATTTGTTGTCCGCCAGATCGTCGAGTTTGCGCACGCCGATTTTTTTCAAAGAATCGTAAAGCGCACGTTCGCGCTCGGTCATCTCGCGCGGCGATTTCGCCAAAACGTTGCGGATTTGCGTTTCTTTCGCGCTCATCACCGCGTCGGGCAGACCGCTCAACACGGAATTGTCTTTGGCTCTGACGGCAAAATGCGGCGATTCCATCACCTGCACGGCAAGCAAAGCGTCGTGCTGTTTCAAATCCTGCGCCGAGCGAACGCCCAGCGTGTCCAAATCCGCCGCCAGCGCGCGTTCACGGTCGGAAAGCGTTTCGTTCGCGGCGATTTTATCCAGCAAAACGCGGACTTGCGCTTCTTTGGCGATTTTGGAAAACGTCTTGCGCTTTTCCAGATAATCCTTTTCTTTCAGCGTCAGGCGGCGCAACGCGCGCTTGTGGTCGAAACGCCCGTGAATGTTCGACAGTGATTCCGTCGTCAAAAACGATCCCGCCGCTTTCGCCGCCGTTTCGGTCAACATACTTTCGTACGCCTTTTCCAAAAGATTGCCTTTCACTTCTTCGGCGACGCCTTTCGCGTGATCGGCAAGAATGTCCTTGTTTTCCGCATTTCCGGCGGATTGCGCGGCTTCCTGCGGATACATCTGCGAAACGGATTCGGCGCACTGCTCTTGCGTCATCAGCGGGTCGCGGAAAACGTATCCCTCGCCGTCCGGATTCTTAATCATGCGCGCCAAATTGCCGTCCGCATCGCGCACGAACGAAAAATACGGCACGCCGCGCAAAGCCGCGCTGATGCTGTCCGCCGTTCCCAATTCCGCGACGTCGCGTATGCCGTGAACGCTCAAAGCGTGAAGCAGACCGCGTTCGGCAATCGAAAAGTCATTTTCCCCGTTTTTCAAGCGTTCCAGCACGGCGGTCGCTTGTTCGTGTTTGGCGCGGCGGCGTTGTTCGCGCTCTTTGTGCGTGACCGCGCTTAAAGCGGACAGCCGCGTGTCCGTTTCCCAGTTTTCGATAATCGCATCGGCTTTTTTCCCCGAAGCCGAAGCCGCTTCCACGCGCTTTTCCATCCATTCCTTGTCGTCGCTGTCCGCCGTCAAAGCGTCCGCCGCGAAAGAAATCACCTTGGCGGCGTTCGTTTCGGGCAAAGCGGTGTTCAGCGCGGTTTTCGCGGCAATCGCCGTCGCCGCGCCGAACGCGTGAAAAATTTTCTTGGCTTCGTCGCGCTTCCATTGGTCGCCGTGCCGCCCCGCCTGTTTGACGGGCGCGCGCAGGGAAATCAGCGCGCCTTTAATTTGCGTCAACTGCAAACTCATTTCGTGAAAAACGTCCGTCGACATGACACTGACGCCCAACAGTTCTTTGATATCGTCGGCGGAAAAATCGCCGCTTGCCGCGTCCGTCACGACGCCGATCAACTGATCCGCCTTTTCCATCAGCATATTGACGTTTTCGTCGGTCAAATCCTTGTCTTCGTCGATATCCAAAGCCTCTTTCAATTTCTGATACAGCGGCACGGACTGCAAAGCCCCGTCGGTGAACGCGCCCGCGTTTTCGCCGAAAATGCGCAACGCTTTGGAATGAAATTTGCCGCTTTCCAAACGATGCGACTCATGCCTGTTGAAAGCGTTCTCGAACGCCCGCCAGATTTCCTCGTGCGTCGGTTCGATTTCGCGCGACGCCAAAATCTGCATTTCCATACGGATTTCGTCTTTTTCGCGTTCGGGCAGACTGGGCAAATCCCGACGGTTCGCGCGTGCCTCCTCGCTTAAAAAATCCAGCCCGTACACCGCGCCGATATCTTTGAGCAACTCCTGCGCCATAACCGCGTCAGCCGCCGGATTCGACTGCGAAAAAGCCAGTTTTTGCAACAACTGGACGCGTTTGTTCATATCAAGGGTGAAAGCGGGCGCGGCGTTGTTTTGACGCGCGGGATAGGAAAGATGTAAAGGCATGAGCGTTTTCCCGTAAAATTGTGACAGAAAGCATCCTAGCACGGCAAAACGTCTTTGTTAACGAAAATTTTGACAAAAAAAATCAATCCCGCGACCCGTCCGCCCGAACGCAAAGCCGCGCCTTTCGCCTTTTACGCCGCACGCCTCGCCAGCCGAAAATTTCCCGTTTCGAGCGTGCCTCCGTTCTCTCTTGTCCCGTGTTCCGCCGCGCAATTCGGCGGCGTCTTAAAACACGCACGAAAAAGCCCCGCGCAAACGGGGCTTTCGCATCAATGAAGCAGGCTTTGATTACAGGCTGTTCAAAATGTCCGCCGTCATCAATTCGGGGGTCAGGCGGTAGCGGGCGAGCAGTTCGTCCATCGGCACGCGGTCGGTGAATTCCTTTTTCGCGCCGAAGCACAGCGTTTTCATCGCGTCCGCGCCGTAATACCGCGCGATTTTTTCGCCGAAGCCGCCGTCCAGCACGCCGTTCTCCGCCGTCACGACCAAGCGGTGCGTTCCTTTCAGCGAATCAAGCGTTTGCGCGTCCAATCCGCTGACGAATTTCGGATTGATCAGCGTGGCGTTCACCCCGCGCGCTTTCAATTTTTCCTTGACGGAGCGCATCAGCCCCATGCAGTCGCCGACGCCGATCAGCGCAACCTCGCCTCCCTGTTCGACAACCTGAAATTTGTTCAAATCGCCGTAATCGGTCGTGTCGGCGACGCCCGTCGACACAAATTCGGCGAACGGCACGCGGATCGCGACGGGGTGATTGTTCTGGCTTGTCGCCCAGTCGAGCATACGGACGTATTCCTCTTTGGTCGAGGGAGCCAGATACACGATGTTCGGAATGTTGCTGATGAGCGGAATGTCGAAACCGCCGGTGTGCGTCGCGTCCGCCGGAGAAATGCCCGCCCAGAAAACCAGAATCGTCGCCGGATTGTTGTTCAGCGCCAAATCCTGCGACAGTTGGTCGTAAGTGCGCTGAATGAACGAACTCAACACCGCCCAGACGGGTTTGACGCCCGCTTTCGCCATGCCGGAAATCGCGGCGACGGCGTGCTGTTCGCAAATGCCGACGTCCAGATACTGCGCGCCCGCCCGCGCTCTGAAATCGGGGGAAAATCCGGTCGCCCCCGGCGTGCCGGCGGTCACGGCGACGACGCGCTTGTCGCTTTTGATTTTCTCCGCCAGATAATCCACCGTGACGGACGTGTAATTTTCGGGAATTTCCGCCGCTTCCCGCACGGGCTTCGCGTCCAGCGTGTGCGGCAGAATCCAATGGAAAGCCTCTTTGTTGTCGACGGCGACCTGCAATCCGTGACCTTTTTGCGTCGCCAGATGCACGACAACGGGGCGAGCCGAATCCTTGACGGCTTCAAACGCTTTAATCAGTTCGGACAAATCGTTGCCGTCTTTGACAAAGACGTATTCAAAGCCCAGATTTTTGAAAAAGTTGTTCGCGGATTCGCCGTTCGTGTCGCGCAGTTCTTTCAAATGGCGGTACAGCCCGCCGTGATTTTCGGCAATTGACATATCGTTGTCGTTGACGACGACAATCATGTTCGACCCCAAATCCGCCGCATTGTCCAAGCCCTCGAACGCTTCGCCGCCCGTCAGCGAACCGTCGCCGACGACCGCGACGACGTTGTATTTTTCGCCTTTCACGTCGCGGGCTTTCGCCAGACCGTACGCCAAACTGACGCCCGTCGACGTGTGTCCGATTTGGAACTGGTCGTGCGCGCTTTCGTGCGGATTGGTGAAGCCGGAAATGTCTTCGTAGCGCGCGGGGTCGAGAAAGTATTCCTTGCGTCCCGTCAAAATTTTGTGCGTGTAGCATTGATGCGACACGTCGAACACGATTTTGTCGCGCGGCGAATCAAAAACGTAGTGCAGGGCGATCGTGGCTTCCAAAAAGCACAAATTGGGTCCCATGTGTCCGCCCGTTTCATTGACTTTTTTAATCAGAACGGCGCGAATGTCGTTTGCCAGAACGTTCAGTTCGTCCAAGTTCAAAGATTTCAAATCCGCAGGGGAGTTCACTTTTTCCAACATGATTGCTTCCTTTCATTCACTTGCAGAATTTTATAAAGGTTCAAACGTTGCGTATAATGTAATGCGCCGCTTGGCAAACGGGAATATCCGATGCTCTCAAAAACTTGCCTGATTCTGCCGGCGCAAGACAATAAAAAGCGCGGATTGACTCAATCGGCGAAAACGGCGGAGTTTCCCCCGCCGTTCGATTTACTGCTGTTGCAGACTTTCCCTGAACTTGCGTTCGCGCTTTTCAATGCGCCGGTTGCGTCTGGTGTGGAATTTCTGACGCCGTCTGACGAACACGACGAACAGCATCGGCACAACCAAAATGCCGATGAACGTCGCCACCGTCATGCCGCCGAACACCGCCGTGCCGACCGAACGCCGCGCCACCGCGCCCGCGCCCGTCGCTATGACCAGCGGAATCAAGCCCAAAAGGAACGACACCGCCGTCATCATCACCGCGCGGAAACGCAAATACGACGCTTCAATCGCCGCCGCTTCGGGATCAAGCCCCTCCTCGACGCGCACTTTCGCGAATTCGACAATCAAAATCGCGTTCTTACTGCATTGACCGATCAAAATCACCAGACCGATCTGCGCGTAAATGTTGTTCGTCAGCCCGCCGAAATACAGGAACATCAGCGCGCCGCACAGCCCGACGGGAACGGACAGCAAAATCGGCAGCGGCAGCATCCAACTTTCGTACAAGGCGACAAGGAAGAAATAAGTGAACAGGAACGCCAGCGCCAAAATCGTCGCCGTCTGCCCCGCCGCTTCCTTTTCCTGCAAGGAAACGCCCGTCCATTCGTAAGCGTAGCCTTTCGGCAGAACGTCGGCGGACACTTTTTCCATCGCGTCCATCGCCTGCCCTGAACTGATGCCGTGCGCCGCAACGCCGTTGATTTTAATCGTCATCGTGTTGTTGTAGCGGGTCAGCACCTGCGGACCTAAAACGGGTTTCAGCGTAATCAGCGAACGCAACGGCACGTTTTGACCTTTGTTGTTTTTGACGTACACGCGGTAAATGTCGCGTTCAATGTTTCTGTCTTTCGCGTCCGCCTGCACGTTCACTTTGTAAATGCGCCCGTTCAGCGTGAAGTCGTTGACGTAATAGTAACCGAACGTGGATTGCATTTGCGAAAACACGTCGGCGACGGAAACGCCCATGACTTCGGCTTTGACGCGGTCGACGTCGACCAGCATTTGCGGCGTGTCGGACGTAAACGTGCTGTACGCCATGCCGATTTTGTCGCTTTGATTCGCCGTCATCAGCAGTTTGCGCATCACCGATTCCATATCCGCCAGCGGCTCGCCCGCAACGTTCTGCAAGCGGTAGTCAAAGCCGTTCGCCATGCCGATGCCGGGAATGGCGGGCAGGTTGAAGATGCGGATTTGCGCGGCTTGGATTTTGGAAAATTTCGCCTGCAAATTCTCGATGACCGCCTGCGCCTGCAAAGATTTGTCCTGACGTTCGTGATACGGCTTCAACCCGATCATCATCAAGCCCGAATTGGGACCGTTGCCCGACAAAAGCCCGAAGCCGCCCACGGTCATCACCTGATCGACGGCGGGATGCTTGGCGGCGATTTGATACGTCTGTTCCAGCACTTCCTGCGTTCTGTTCAGCGACGCGCCGGCGGGCAACTGCACGTCCGCCATGACGACGCCCTGATCTTCGTCGGGCAAAAAGCCCGCGGGCGTAATGTCGTTCATGAACCACGCGCCCGCAAAAGCGATCATAATGAACAAAATCGACAGGCGGTAGCGTTTCACCAAGTGTCTGACGACGCCCGTGTACTTGTCGCGCCCGACGTCAATGCCGTTCAGCACCCACGCGACAAAGCCTTTTTCCTTTTTCTTTTCATGGCGCAAAAGCACCGCGCACAAAGCGGGCGACAGCGTCAGCGCGTTCAGCGTCGACAGCGACATCGAGAAGCACACCGTAATCGCGAACTGCATATACAACTGACCCGAAATGCCGGGGACGAACGCGACGGGGACGAACACGGACAACAGCACCAAAGTCGTCGCGATGACCGCGCCCGTAATCTGCTTCATCGCCTTTTCGACGCATTGCGGCACGGGCAAATCCGGTTCTTCCTCGATAATGCGCATGGCGTTTTCGGTCACGCAAATCGCGTCGTCGACGACAATGCCGATGACCAGCACCAAAGACAGCAAAGAAACCGTGTTCGCGGACATTCCGAACGCCGCCATGAAAATGAACGTGCCGACCAGAGAAACGGGAATCGCGCACATCGGAATCAGCGTCGCGCGGAACGTGCCCAAAGACAGATACACGGTCAGCAACACCAGCACGAACGCCTCGAACAGCGTGCTGACGACTTCCTCGATTGTCGCGTTCACGAACGTCGACGTGTCGAAAATGATGCTGTACGCCACGCCTTCGGGGAAGAATTGCGCCAAACGCTTCAATTCGGCGTGCACCTTTTGCGCGACTTCGACGGCGTTCGCCCCCGGCGCCAAGTTGATCATGCCGCCCGACGCGATTTTGCCGTTGAACATACTCTGCTGCGCGTACGTCGTGCGCCCCAGTTCGACGCGGGAAACGTCTTTCAGGCGGAGCAAGCCGCCGTCCGCGTTCGAGCGCAAAACGATGTTGCCGATTTCCTCGGCGGATTTCAAACGCCCTTTCGATTTCAGAGTCAGTTGAATCTGCTGGTCTTTCGGAGCGGGCGCGGAACCGATCGAGCCCAAAGCGGGCTGGACGTTCTGCGCGGAAATGGCGTTGATGACGTCTTTGTTCGTCAGCCCCAAAGAAGCCAGACGCTTCATGTCCAGCCACACGCGCATACTGTAATCGGTGTCGCCGAACGTGTTGACTTCGCCGACGCCCGTCACGCGCGACAAGGCGTCTTTGACGGTAATCGTCATATAGTTCGCCAGATAACTCATGTCGCGGGACTGGTCGGGCGAATACAGCGCGAAGCCCAAAAGCATGGAAGTCGTATTCTTTTTGACGGTCACGCCCTGACGCTGCACTTCTTCGGGCAGTTTGGTCGAAATCTGGTTGATGCGGTTCTGCACGTTGACCGTGTTCATGTCGGGGTCCGTGCCCAGCAGGAACGTCACGCGCAAAGAATACGACCCGTCGTCCGCGCTGGACGATTCCATGTAAATCATGTTGTCAACGCCGTTGACCTGCGATTCGATCACCTGCGCGACGGTCTGCTCGATCACTTCCGCGGAAGCCCCCGGATAACTGGTCGACACGGAAACAGACGGCGGCACGACTTCCGGCAACTGTGCGACGGGGATGCTTTTCATCGTAATCAGCCCCGCTATCATGATGACCAGCGAGATGACGACGGCGAAACGTGGACGGTAAATGAAAATCTTTGAAAACATCTCGGAAAACCTTTCGACTTTTCAAACGTCGCGATTACTTGCTTTTCTTTGCGGGCGCCGCGGGCGCGGGTGCCGCGGGCGCAACGACCTTTTCAGGAGTCTTTTTCGCGACAGGCGCGGCGACCTTTTCGGGTATTTTTTTCGCAACGGGCGCAGATGCCGCAGGCGCGGGTGTCGCGGGCGCAAAAGCCTGTTTCGTTTCGGCGACGACTTCAATGCCGGCGCGGACTTTCTGCAAACCCTCGACAACAATGCGGTCGCCTTTGGTCAAGCCGTCCAAAACGACGATTTCCGTGCCTTGCTGCGCGCCCAAAACGACGGGACGGTTGACGATTTTGTTTGAATTGTCGACGACGTAAACGTATTTCATCGCGGCGGAGGACATGACGGCGGACAAGGGAATGACAACCTTTTCCGACGGCGATTCGTATTCCAGAACAATCGTGACGTACTGTCCGGCAATCAGTTCCTGCTTGGGATTCGGGAACGCCGCGCGCAATTTCACGGTGTCCGTGCCGTTGTCGACCGTCACGTCAAAGAAATTGATTTGCCCGCCGAAGCGATAGACGGAATCGTCCGCCATTTGCATCGTGACGGCAAGGTTGTCGCCGTTGTGCTTGAAAACGCCCGCGCTCTGCATGGACAGCAGTTCGCGTTCGCTGACGGAAAAAACGACGTACATCGGGTCGGTGCTGACCATGCTTGCCAGCGTCGTGTTCGCGGGCAGAAATTCGCCGTCCGAAAAATCCGCCAAGCCGATTTTGCCCGTAAAGGGCGCGCGGACGTTCGTGTAGCTCAAATCTATTTTCGCCAGATTCAGCGCGGCTTTCGCCTGCAAAACGGCGGCTTGCGCCATGGCGTTGTCCGCCTCTCTGGCGTCGACCGTCGCCTGCGAAATGTTGCCGCTTTTCACCAGTTCCAGAGCGCGATCCAAGCTCAAACGGGCGTTTTTCGCATCCGCTTCGGCGCGTTTCAAATCGGCGGAAGCCTGCGCGACTTTGGCTTCAAACGGTTCTTTTTCGATTGTGAAAAGCAACTGGTTCTTTTTGACGACGTCGCCTTCTTCAAACAGGCGTTCCTTTAAAAAGCCCGCGACGCGCGTTTTCAGGGTCACGTTGTTGACCGCGTCGATTCTGGCGGGGAAATCGAACCGTTCGACATATTTTTGTTCCGTCGCCGAAACGACCGTCACGCGCGGCTTTTGCACGGCGACGACCTGCCGTTCCTTTTTGCAAGCGGACAAAGCGACCAAAGAACACACCACGGCGGCGGCTGTCATAGCGATACGATGATTTCTGATCATTTTTCTCTCCGTTCAGAGTATGAAAAGGCGTGCTGCCTTCAAGCGATAATGGCGGCATTATGTTTTATATCGAAATACAAGGGATGATACAAGGTCTTTTATGTTAAAAACGTCGGGAAAATCCACCATTCAGGGTGTTTTTCGCGCAAAACCGACGCACACGCGTCCGCCTCGCGCGCGTTTTTGAAAACGCCGAAGCACGTCGCGCCGCTTCCGGACATACGCGCCAAGCGGCACGCGGGGCGGTTTTCCAGCGCGTTCAGCACCGCTTTGATTTCCGGCACAAGCGCGATTGCCGCGTTTTGAAGCCCGTTCGCGCGCAAAGACAGGGCTTTGACAAAATTTTCGGGCGCGAAATCCGCCGCTTCCATACGCATCGGCTTGTCGAAATCCCCCTTGCGATTTTTAAAAACGGCGGGCGTTGACAGCGCGATGTTCGGATTGACCAGCACGACGGGCGTTAAGGGGACGGCGGGGGCTTCTTCAACGTTTTCGCCGATTCCCGACACAAAAACGGCTTTGTCGGACAGACAGGCGGGCACGTCCGCCCCGATTTTCAGCGCGATTTCGCGTAAAGCCGGCATGGGCGCGCGCTTGCCCCACAAATCGTTCAAAGCGAGCAAAGTCGCCGCCGCGTCCGCCGAACCGCCGCCGATTCCCGACGCGACGGGCAGATTTTTTTCCAGATAAATCTGCGCTTTGGCGGGAACGCCCAGATAATGCGCCAGCAAACGCGCGGCTTTCAGCACGGAATTATCCGCGTCCGCCGCCAGTTTCGCGCCGTATAAACCGCCGAGAGTCAGACTCAGTCCGTCCGATTCCCCGACCGTGACGATGTCGCCCGATTTGGCGAACGCAAACAGGCTGTCCAAAAGGTGATAGCCGTCCGCGCGCTTGCCGACGACGTGCAGATACAGGTTAATTTTTGCGGGCGCGCTTCTTTGAATCATTCTTTTTCACCGTTTTTTTCGCCGCTGTCGCATCGGCGGGGGCGTCGTCTTTCTTTTCTTGCGTCAGGGATATTTTATCGCCGACCTCGTCCAGCCCCTTGTCCAGTTTCAAGCGCACGCGGTCGCGGTCGCCGGCGGCGAAATCGTCGTTCAAATCCAACGCTTTCCGCCATTGAAAGCGGGCTTCGCGCTTGCGTCCCGAACGCCAGTAGGCGTCGCCCAAATGGTCGTTGATGACGCCGCTTCCGGCGTCCAGCGCGACGGCGATTTCCAAAATCGTCACCGCCTTGTCGTATTCTTTCGTCAGATAGTACGCCCAGCCCAGACTGTCCGCGATAGAGCCGCTTTGCGACGCTTTCAGCAGGGCGCGTTCCAGCATTTCTTTCGCCTGTTCGACGTTTTTGCCGCGTTCCAGCCACGAATAGCCCAGATAATTCAGCGTCAGCGGCTGGTCGGGATTCAGCAAAAGGGCGTGCAGGAAATCGTCTTCCGCCTTGTCCCATTGGTTGTTGCGTTCGTACGCCGTGCCGCGACTGTAATAAATCATCCAGCCGCCGCGCCGCTGCGTGCCGGAAATCTTGTCCAAAGCCTGCGTGTACGCTTCGATCGCCTGCGGATAGCGTTTGGCAAGCATATATGTGTCGCCCAAATCCAAATACGGCAGATGCGATTCCGATTTTTTCTTAATCAGATTTTGCAAAACGGCGGCGGCTTCGTCGTATTTTTCCTGCCGCGCCAACAAACGCGCCAATTTGCTTTGGGACGAAAAGTACGTTTCGGAAGTCGTTTTTTCGGATTCGTAAAACGCGCGCGCGTCGTCCAGCCTGCCGGTCGTTTCCAAAAGCGTGCCTTTCAATTCGCGCGCCAAAGCCAGTTTTACGTCCAGCGAAAGCGCGATTTGCGTAAAGAAAAACGCGCTGTCCTCGTTGCCTTTTTCGTGCAGACTGCCCGCCACGTCGAACAAAGCCTCCGCCATGCCCTCTTTCGCGCTCGGAACGATGACGGGGATGTTTTTGCCGACTTCCTTGCCGCCCGCCAGAAAGAACGTTTCGTCAATCAGCGGAAAGGAGCGGTTGACCGTGCGGTACGCCGCCAGCAATTCGTTAAAGCGTTCGTATTTTTCGTGCCGCAACAGGAAATTGCCGTAAGTCTGCGCCGCGCGCAAGGACAATCCCTTGTTTTTTTCCATCAGCAACTTGTAGTGCTTTTCGGTTTCGTCCTCGTTGTTCCAAATGTCGTTCATCAGCGCCAAATGGAAATGGTACAGCGCCGCCGTACCTTCGGAATCCAGCGGTTCAAGAGCGTTTTGCGCCTTTTCCCGCTCGTTCAGTCCGACGTACTGCCACGATTTCAAAAGCGGAATTAAAAACGCGCGCACATCCTGATCGGGAAACGCGTCCAGCGTTTTCAGCGCGCCGTCGTAATCCTTGTTTTCGGTCTGGTTCGCCACGACGACCAGCATGGCGAGAAGCAGTTTGCCGTCGCGTTTAAGTTCTTTTTGCGCCAGCGGAAAAGCGTCGTGCAAGCGTCCTTGAAGCGTCAGCGTGGACAGCATTTCCGCTTCGACGATTTCGTTGTCCGCGTCCTTGTCCAGCACTTTTTGCAGATACTTCGCCGCGTCGGACAAATTCTGTTCGCGCCGCGCCTGCAAATAGCGCAGATAATCGCCGACGACGGCGGGCGAGTCGGTTTGCGGGGCGTTCGCCTGTTCCGTCTTTTCGGGTTTCGCCGCAACGCCGGATTCCGACACCGCCCCTTGCGGCGCGCATGCGGCGATCAGGCTGAAAAAAACGGCGAAAACACGCGATTTGACTGTCATAACACCACCCCGACGGACTGAAATTTGTTTCAGTTTGACCTTTTTTTGTTTGTAAATCAAGATATTCGACGGATTTTCTTTTCATTATGCCCTAAAAATATGATACGGTACGCGTATGACTGAAATATCAGACCTTGAACTGCTGGATTTGTACCGTTTGTCAGGCGTGACCGAAGTGATTGCGGACGCGCCCGCCGACCGTTTCGCGCAAGCGCAAAAAAGCGCGGAAACCATGCCGTTCAGCGCCGCTTTGCCGCCGCAGCACGCTCCCGCCGCGCCTGTTTACGCCGCGCAAGCGTCGCCCGCGCCGCAAACGGCGTTCGCGCCCGTCACGGCGGCGACTTTGGACGAATTGAAAGCGGCTTTGCAGAATTTCGAGGGATGCGCCCTGAAAAAAACGGCGCGCAATCTTGTGTTCGGCACGGGCAACGCGACTCGTCCCGACGTGATGATCATCGGCGAAGCCCCCGGCGAACAGGAGGATTTGCAGGGACTGCCTTTCGTGGGCGCAAGCGGCAGACTGCTGGATCAAATGCTGGCGTCAATCGGCTTGTCGCGCGAGCAGTCCGTTTACATCGCGAACGTCGTGCCGTGGCGTCCGCCCGTCAACCGCAAGCCGTCGGAAGACGAAATCGCCGCCTGTCTGCCGTTTTTGCGCCGCCACATCGCGCTGGTCGCGCCGAAAATCCTTTTATTGCTGGGCGGCATCTCGCTGTCCGCCGTGCTGAACGTGACGACCGGCATCACGCGGGCGCGCGGCGTGTGGCACACTTACGAGCAGGACGGGCTGTTCATTCCCGTCATGGCGTCGTTCCACCCCGCTTATCTGTTGCGCAGTCCGGCGCAAAAGAAAAACGCGTGGCACGATTTGCTCTGCGTGCGCGGCAAACTCGATTCATTACAATGACAAACGCATGACGACCGCGTCTTTCGCGCCGTCCCTTGTTTGATAATATCCCTTGCGCAGACCGATTTTTTCAAAGCCGCACTTGACGTACAGGGCGTAGGCGGGAGCGTTGTCCGTCGCGACTTCCAAAAACAAGGACGCGCCCGAACGCGTTTTGACGTAAGCCGCCGCCGCGTTCATCAGCCTTTTTGCCAAGCCTTTTCTGCGCGCGTCGGGAATCACGCCGATTGTCACGATTTCCGCTTCGTCCAAAACCTGTGTGCAGACAATCATGCCGGCGGGCGCGCCGTTTTCAAAAGCCAGAAAGCCGAAAGCCCCCGTCATCAGCAGAATCTGCCGGAAAGTCGCTTCGTCCCATTTTTTTTCAAAACTCTGCGCGTGAACGGCGGCGAAAGACGCGGCGGACGCGCTGTCCGCCAAAATTATTTCGCACACGTCGAAATCTCCGCTTCGCGCAAATACATTGCGGACGGGTAATCGAAAGACGGCGTTTCGTTTTCGGCGAAAGCGGCGACGTCGCGCGCGTCCGGCATTTCAAATCCGGCGGGGGAAACGCCCGTTTGCTCCAAAAACATATCGGGACAGTTGCCCGCGTACACGCCGGCTTTCAAATTCAGCAAAGCCGTTTCGTCGCCCGCGAACGCCTCGCAGACGGGCGCGCCGTTTTCAAACGCCTGCGCGTAATAATCGCCGCGCTTGGTGTCGAAAAACACGCACACTTTTTGATTCGGAAATTGTTTCGCCGCCTTGAAGCCCGCCACGCGCAGAGCCGACACGCCGATCATGCCGACGCGTGCCGCCATCGCAATGCCGCGCGCCGCCGCCAAACCGATGCGCACGCCCGTGAAAGACCCCGGTCCCACCGTCACGGCGACCGCGTCCAAATCGAAATAAGAGGCTTTCGCCCGCGCCATCACGCTCTGCACCATCGGCATCAGCGCTTCCGCCTGACCGCGCGCCATTTCCCGAAAATCGAACGCGCGCACATCGCCGTCGACGGCGTAAGCGGCGGAACAGTTGTCGTTCGCGCTGTCCAAAGCCAGAATTTTCATTGCGGCGCCTCCTCGATGTTTTCCAAAATCAAGCGGTTCAGGTCTTCCTTGTCCTTTTCGCCGTAAACGACGTCGCCGCCCTTTTTGTTTTTGGATTCGACCTGCACGCCGTTCAGTTTGTCAAACAAATCGTCATCGCCGCCCTTTTTCTTCACCGCGTCCCGTTTTTCCGTTTTTTCAGCCTTTTTCTTGCGGGCGGATTTTTTGTTTTTCGCGTCCTTGTCCCCGCCCGTGAACTTTTCAAAGAACGAGAAAAAGCCCGACGAGCCGTTTTCCTTGACGTGTTCCTCGACCATTTGCCGCAGAGGGTCGTTTTCAGGCAAATCCTTGACTTCCTGCGCCGCGATTTCGATCTCGTTCTTGCCGATCGCTTTCAGCAAGCCCTCCAATTCTTCGGAATCCTTTGATTTGCCGCCCTTGTCCGACGGATTGTCGAACAGCGATTCGGGCATATGCTCTTTGACGCGCAGGCACACGTCGTCCAAGAACGGATACAGTTTGCTGTCCCTGCCCAGATCTTCCAGCGTTTTGGGCGACAGGACGAACAGGATGAAATACATCAGCATCAGAATGATGAAGCCGCGCAAAAAGCCGAAAATCAGCCCTAAAAAGCGGTCGAGCCGGTTCAGCGCGCTCTGGCGGATTTTGCCCGTCAGAAAAGAGCAGACAAGCGTCAGAACGACCAGCAGAATCAGCGAGGACAGCACGCCCGCCGCAATGTTCGCCAGCGTGCCGTTGCGAATGAATTTTTCGGTCAGCGGCGACACATACGGCAACAAATAAACGCCGCCCGTCCCCGCGACAATCCACGACCCGATGCCCAGCATTTCGCTTAAAAAACCGCGGCAGAACGCGAACAAGCCCGATATCGCGACCACGCAGACGATGACCAGATCCAATCCGTTGATATTTTCCATGGCGTCCTATTTTTTGCTGTCGGACAGCGAAAACATCTCCAAAAGCGATTTCAAATGTCCGATTTCTATCAATTTCAAGCCAGTATCCGCCTTTTTTACTGATTTTTTATTAACATTCTGCGGCGGAAGCAAAACGCGGGAAAATCCCAGTTTGGCGGCTTCCTTCAATCTCAAATCCCTCTGGGGCGCGGCGCGCACCTCCGCCGCCAAGCCGACCTCGCCGAAAACCGCCATGTCCGCGGGCACGGGAATTTGCGACACGGCGGACAATAAAGCGCACGCGACCGCCAAATCGCACGCGGGTTCGGTAATGCGCAAGCCGCCCGCCACGTTCAAATACACGTCCTTTGTCGAAAACGCGATGCCGCACCGCGCTTCCAAAACCGCCAAAAGCATCGACAGGCGCGACGAATCCCACCCGACGACCGCGCGGCGCGGGCTTGTCCCCGCCATTGCGGACGCCAGCGCCTGAATTTCGACCAGCATCGGACGCGTGCCCTCGACCCCCGCGAACACGCACGAGCCGAAAATGTTGCCCCGACGCTCCGCCAAGAACAAGGCGGACGGGTTCGGCACTTCCTCCAAGCCCTTTTCGACCATTTCAAACACGCCGATTTCGTCCGTCGCGCCGAAACGGTTTTTCACGCTGCGCAAAATGCGGAAATGATGCCCGCGGTCGCCCTCGAAATACAAAACCGTATCGACCATGTGTTCCAGCACGCGCGGTCCCGCCAAAGATCCCTCTTTCGTGACGTGTCCGACCAAAAACAGCACGAATCCCTTTTTCTTTGCCAGACGTATCAGTTCGTTGGCGCAGGCGCGTACCTGTCCGACGGTGCCGGGAGCAGAATCCAGCGCGTCGGAAAACATTGTCTGAATGGAGTCGATGACGACGACGTCGGCGTTTTCCGAATCCAAAGTCGCCACAATGTCGCGCACGTTCGACACGCTCGCCAAATCGACTTTCGCGTCCGCCAATCCCATGCGCATGGCGCGCAGACGTACCTGCCCGACGGATTCTTCGCCCGAAATGTAGATACACCGCACGGGTTCGCCCTTGATGTTGCACACGCGGGACAGCGCGCCCGTCGCTTGCAGCAAAAGCGTCGATTTGCCGATGCCGGGGTCGCCGCCGATCAGCAAAACGGAGCCGGCGACAAGTCCGCCGCCGCACACGCGGTCGAATTCCGCAATGCCGGATTTCATGCGCCACAGCACTTCCGGCGCGCCGCTCAATCCGACAAATTCGATTTTGCGTCCGCCCTTGCCTCCCGTCGCCTGCGGCAAAGCGGTCATTTCAACGGACTCGTCTTCGACAATCGTGTTCCACGCGCCGCACGAATCGCATTTTCCCGCCCATTTCGGAAAAACCGCGCCGCACTCGGAGCAAACGAACCTTGCGCTTTTTTTAACCATGAACTTCCATTTGAATAGGACCGTCGGCACGGCCGTTGATGAACTGTTCGACGTACGGATTGCCGCACGAATCAATGTCCGCGACATCGCCGTACCAGATGATTTTGCCTTTGTACAGCATGGCGACCTTGTCGGCGATTTTGCGCACGGAACTCATGTCGTGGGTAATCGTGACGGACGTCGCGCCCAGCCGTTTGACGCAGTCGCGGATTAAATCGTTGATGACGTCGCTCATAATCGGGTCAAGCCCCGTCGTCGGCTCGTCGAAGAAAATCAGTTCGGGAGCCGCCGCAATCGCGCGCGCCAGACCGACGCGCTTTTTCATGCCGCCGGACAACTCGTCGGGATACAGTTCCGCCACGTCCTCGCCCAAACCGACCTGACGCAATTTTTCAATCGCGATGACTTTGGCTTCGCGGCGGGACATTTTTTTGCCCTGAATCAGTCCGAAAGCGACGTTTTCCCAGATATTCAGGCTGTCGAACAGCGCCGCGCCCTGAAACAGCATCCCCGTCTGCGCGTTGATTTTCTCCATTTCCTTTTCGCCCAGCCCGACAATTTCGCGCCCGTCGATTTCAATGGAGCCCGATTCGGGCGTCAGCAGTCCCTGAATACACTTGATCGTGACGGATTTGCCCGTCCCAGACCCGCCGATGATGACCAGCGATTCGCCCTTTTTGACGTCCAGCGTCACGCCGTCCAGCACTTTTTTGCGTCCGAACGATTTGCACACGTCTTTCATGCGGATTTTGTATTGCGTTTCCATGCCCGCCCCTTAATTCGTGAAAAACATTTCCGTCAGCAGATAGTCGCCGATCATGATTAAAACGGAGGAAGCGACCACCGCGTTCGTCGTCGCCTTGCCGACGCCCTCCGCGCCGCCTTTGGAATAAAATCCGTTGTAACAGCCCAGCAAAGTCACGATAAAGCCGAACACCGCCGCTTTCGTCAGGCTGGACGCCATGTCGGACAGCGTCAGGTAACTCCAAGTGTTCGACAGGTAGTTCGTCATGTTGAAGCCCAGTTTGTAAACGCTGACCAGATAGCCGCCCATAATGCCGATGACGTCGCCGATCAGCACCAGAACGGGCATCATCAAAACGCCGCCCAGCAGACGCGGCACGACCAGATAGCGATACGGATTCGTCGACAGCGTCGTCAGCGCGTCGATTTGTTCGGTCACGCGCATCGTGCCCAATTCCGCCGCCATCGCCGCCCCGACGCGTCCCGCGACCATCAGCCCCGCCATGACGGGTCCCAGTTCGCGCACGATTGTGATGACGACGACGAACGCGATCGCGCTTTCCGCGTTTAACTGCGAAAAGCCGGAATAGCATTGAAGCGCGATGACCATGCCCGAAAACAGTGTCGTCAGCGCGACGACGGGCAGCGAGTAAAACCCGATTTCTATCATCTGCGAAACGGTCGCCCGCACATAAAACGGCGGGCGCACGCAAAACGACACGGCGTGCATCGTGAACAAAGCCAGCCGCCCCGACGCTTGCAGGAAATTGATGAAAACGTGTCCGATACGCGCAAAAACGTTCATAAAGCCTCCGTTCAGTCCGTATAAACGCGATACAGACGGTTGCCCAGATTTGTTAAAAATTCATAGTCGATCGTCTTGGCGACCTGTGCCAGTTCCGCCAGCGAGCCGTATTTGCCGATGAATTCCGCAAATTCCGCGCCCGCCAGTTCGTCTTCGGACAAATCCGACACGTCAAGAATCGTCAAATCCATGGAAATGCGCCCGATGACGTTGACTTTTTTGCCGTTGATGAAAGCGTGTCCGGCGTTGCTCATCAAACGCGGATAGCCGTCGCCGTAGCCCAAGGACACGGTCGCGACCCTGCCGCCGTTTTTCATGACCGCCGTCGCGCCGTACCCGATCGTCTTGCCCGCCGGCACGTCTTGAATTTCCAAAATGCGCGCTTTCAATTCGACCGCCGGCGTCAGATTTTCCATAAAGCCGTACAAAACGATGCCCGCGCGGGCGATATCCTTGTGATACGGCGCGTCGAGGAAAATGCCCGACGACGCGGACAGGCTTTCCTTGAACGGCGGCAGAACGGTTTTCAGGCGCGCGCTCAATTTGTCGAATTGGCGCAACTGCGTTTCGTTCATCGCGTCGCCCCTTTCGCCGCAAGCCAGATGACTTATCACGACTTTGACGTCCAGATGCGTGAAATCCGCCGCCGTCATCGCGAACACCTGCTCCCCGGTGAACGCCAGACGCGTCATGCCCGTGTCGACGTGCAGGGCGCAGGGCAGTTTTTCACCCCGCCGCGCCGCGAAATCCGACCAGCGTTTCAGTTGCTCCGGCGTGTTGAGAACGGGAGTCAGGGACGCGTCGCGAAAATCCTGTTCGGTCTGCGCGAACACGCCGTGAAGCACGAAAATGTCCGCGTCCGCCGGAACGGTTTCGCGCAATTTCGCGCCTTCGAACCCGTAAGCGACGAAAAAGCGGCGGCATCCCGCGTCATACAAAGTCTTGCCGATTTGCGCCGCGCCCAAACCGTACGCGTCGGCTTTCAGCACCGCGCCGCATTCCGTTTCGCCCAAGCGGGTTTGCAAAGCGCGGTAGTTGTCGGCAAGAGCCTTTAAATGAATCGTCAGAAACGCGCCCGCTTCCTGCGGTTTCATCGTCAAGCCTCCAAACATTTTCTCACCGCCGCCAAAGCATCAGCGATTTTCGAGGCGTCCGCGCCGCCCGCCTGCGCCATGTCCGGACGCCCGCCGCCGCCCTTGCCTCCGACGGCAATCGCGGCTTCGCGCACCAAATCGACGGCGTTGAAGCGGCTTGTCAAATCGTCGGTCACGCCGACAATGACGGACACTTTGCCGTTCGCGGCGCACGCCAGCGCGACCACGCCCGAACCGATTTGCTTTTTCAGCCCGTCGGCAATGCCTTTCAATTCCTTGGCGGGAATGTCCGTCAGCGTCCGGCCGACAAAGCCCACGCCGTTGATCGTTTCGTTTTGCGTGTCGCCCGACGCGGCTTTCTGACGCGCTTCAACCAGTTCCTTTTCCAGTTTTTTGCGTTCTTCGACCAACGCTTTGGCGCGCGCGGGAAATTCCTTGACCGGCGATTTCACCGCTTCCGCCGCCGCGGTCAGCAAATCTTCGCGCGAACGGGTGTAAGCCAGCGCCGCCATGCCGGTCACCGCTTCAATGCGGCGAACACCCGCCGCCAGCGCGCTTTCGGACATGATGCGCAAAGAACCGATGTCGCCCGTGCGGGAAACGTGCGTGCCGCCGCACAATTCGGTCGATACGTTCGCATCGCCCTCGCCCATGAACACGACGCGGACTTCGTCGCCGTATTTTTCGCCGAACAAAGCCATTGCGCCCTGCTTGACCGCTTCCTGCGGAGGCATGATTTTCGTCACGACGGGCAGATTCTTCAAAATCGCTTCGTTCACGATGTCTTCGACGCGGCGCAGTTCCTCGAACGTAATTTGGCGCGGTTGTGAAAAGTCGAAACGCAAAGAATCGGGGGAAACCGCCGAGCCTTTCTGCGTCACATGGTCGCCCAGCACTTTGCGCAAAGCCGCTTGCAGCAGATGCGTCGCGGAGTGGTGGCGCGCCGTCGCCGCGCGGCGTTTCGCGTCCACGCTCAACGTCACGTCGTCGCCCGTTTTCAGAACGCCGCTTTCGACTTTGACGCGGTGCGCCGTAATCACGCCCAGTTTCTTTTGCGCGTCAATGACTTTCATTTTGCAGTCGCCGTGCGCCATTGCGCCCGTATCGCCGATTTGTCCGCCCATTTCGCCGTAGAACGACGTCTGGTTGACAACGACGTACGCTTCGTCGCCCGCCTTGATTTCATCGACGATTTTGCCGTCTTTGACCAAAGCGGCGACGCACCCCTGCACGTCGGTCGACTCATAGCCCAGAAATTCGGTCGCGCCGACTTTGTCTTTCACGTCGAACCAGACGGCTTCGTCCGCCGTTTCGCCCGACCCCGCCCACGCTTTGCGGGCTTCCTGCTTTTGTTTTTTCATCGCGGCTTCAAAACCGTCCACATCCACCGTTTTCTTGTCGGAACGCAGCACGTCCTGCGTCAAATCCAGAGGGAAGCCGTAAGTGTCGTACAGTTTGAACGCGACGTCGCCGCTCAAAACGCCGTCTTCGCCCAGTTTCGCGCTTTCCGCGTCCAGAAGTTTCAAGCCTCTGTCAAGAGTCTGTCTGAAACGCGTTTCTTCCAGGCGGAACGTTTCGGTAATCAGCGCCTGCGCGCGCACCAGTTCGGGATACGCGTCGCCCATCGCGCGCACCAAAGCGGGCACCAGACGCCACATCAGCGGTTCTTTGCATCCGATCATGTGGGCGTGGCGCATCGCGCGGCGCATGATGCGGCGCAGAACGTAGCCGCGTCCGTCGTTCGAGGGCAGCACGCCGTCGGCGATCAGGAATCCGCCCGAACGCAGATGATCCGCAATGACGCGCAGGGACATTTTGTGCGGACCGTTCGGGTCGGCGTTCGTAAAGCCCGCCGCCGTGTTGATCAGGCCCTTCAAAATGTCGGTTTCATAGTTGTCGTTCGTGCCGTTCAGAACGGCGGCGATGCGTTCCAAGCCCATGCCCGTGTCGATGCACTTGTGCGGCAAATCGACCAGCGTACCGTCTTGCAGCATTTCGTTTTGCATGAACACCAAATTCCAGATTTCGACGAAGCGGTCGCCGTCTTCCTCCGGCGTTCCGGGACGCCCGCCCCAAATGTGCTCGCCGTGGTCGTAAAAGATTTCGGAACACGGTCCGCAAGGTCCGGTGTCGCCCATCATCCAGAAATTGTCTTTCGTCGGGATGCGAATGATGTTGTCGTCGGAGAATCCCGCGATTTTCTTCCACAATCCGTAGGCTTCGTCGTCGGTCGCGTACACGGTCGCCAGCAGTTTTTCTTTCGGCAGACCGAATTCCTTTGTAATCAGATTCCACGCCAGTTCAATGGCGCGTTCCTTGAAATAATCGCCGAAACTCCAATTCCCCAGCATTTCAAAGAACGTGTGGTGGCGCACGGTGTAGCCCACGTTGTCCAAATCGTTGTGCTTGCCGCCCGCGCGGACGCATTTCTGCACGTCGGCGGCGCGGACGTAATCGCGCTTTTCCTTGCCCGTGAAAATGTTTTTAAACTGCACCATGCCCGAATTCGTAAACATCAGCGTCGGGTCGTTGTGCGGCACCAGCGGGCTGGACGGCACAATGGTATGGTCGTTTTTCTTGAAATAATCCAAAAACGTCGAACGGATTTGATTCGTGGTAATCATCAACAGAGCCTCTTTGAAGATAAAAAATGCATTTTAGTGTGGTTATACATTAAAATCGCGCGGGAAACACTTTTTTTTTAAAAAAAAGAATCTTTATTGACGCAAAGCGTTCAATGCCATATCTAAAAAGGGAAAGAGGTGCGAAATGGCTTTGTTGAAAATTGTTGAAATCCCCGATCCTTTGTTGAAGCGCAAAAGCGCCCCCGTCAAAGAGGTCACGCCCGAAATCAAAACGCTTCTGCAAGATATGCTGGAAACAATGTACGACGCGCCCGGCGTGGGCTTGGCGGCGGTGCAGGTCGGCGTGCTCAAACGCATGGTCGTCATCGACGTGGCGGGCAAGGGCGAAGATCCGCATCCGTACTGCATGATCAATCCGAAAATCACGGACGCGTCGGACTCGTTCGTCATGCACGAGGAGGGATGCCTGTCCGTCCCCGACCAGTTCGCCGAAGTCAAGCGGCACGAAGCCGTCACCGTCGAATACACGGACGAAAACGGCAATCCGCAAACGCTCTACGCCGACGGACTGCTCGCCGTTTGCGTCCAGCACGAACTCGACCATTTGGACGGCAAACTGTTCATCGACCGCTTGTCAAAACTCAAACGCGACATGATTCGCCGCAAAGTCGAAAAAATGCACCGCTGTCAAGAATCCGGCGGCGAAAAATCAAAAGGCTGAAAATGAAAATCGTTTTTATGGGCACGCCCGAATTCGCTTTGACGGCGCTTAAAGCGTTGGGCGAAAAGCACGACATTCTCTGCGTTTACACGCGCGAACCCAAACCCGCGGGGCGCGGTCACAAACTGACCCCCTCGCCCGTCCACGCCTACGCTTTGGAAAAAGGCTACGAAGTCCGCACGCCGAAAACCCTGCGCACGCCGCAAGCCGCGCAAGAATTCGCCGGTTTAAAAGCCGACGTCGCGGTCGTCGCCGCCTACGGCATGATTCTGCCCGCCGCTTTCCTGTCCGCGTTCAAGTACGGATGCTTGAACATTCACGGCTCTTTGCTTCCCCGCTGGCGCGGCGCGGCGCCCATTCAGCGCGCCGTCATGGAGGGCGATTTTGAAACCGGCGTGACAATCATGCAAATGGACGAAGGCATGGACACGGGCGATATGCTGATGCGGTTAAAAACGCCGATTACCGAACAGGACACGTCCGAAACGCTGTACGAACGCTTGGCGCAAATCGGCGCGCAGGGGATGCTCGACACGCTGGACGCGCTTGAAAAAGGAACAATCTCGCCCGTCAGGCAGGACGAGTCCCAAGCGACGCACGCGCCCAAAATCAGCAAGGAGGAGGGGGCGATCGACTGGACGATGCCCGCGCGCAAAATCGACTGCCGCCTGCGCGGATTGGCGCCGTATCCTGCCGCGTGGTTCATGTGCGGCGACGAACGCATCACCGTCTTAAAAGCGCAAATCGTCGAAAATCCGGCGAACGCGCCCGCCGGCACGGTTTTGGACGACAGATTCACAATCGCGTGCGGACGGGACGCCCTGCGCCCGCTGATTTTAAAGCGCGCGGGCAAAGCGGCGATGGAAGCCGCCGTGTTTTTAAACGGATTTAAAGCCCCCGTCGGAACGGTGCTGCAAAATGCCGCGTTATAAAATTACAATCGAATACGACGGGACGAATTACGCGGGCTGGCAACGGCAAAACGACGAACCGTCGATTCAAGAGGAAATCGAAAAGGCGGTTTTCGGCTTTTGCGGCGAAAAAACGACCGTCACGGGCGCGGGACGCACGGACGCGGGCGTGCACGCTCTGGCGATGACGGCGCATTTCGACTGCTCCAAAACGCTGGACGATTTTCATATGTGTCAGGCGTTGAACGCGTATCTGCGCCCCCAGCCGATCAGCGTGTTGAGCGCGCAAATCGCCGCCGACGATTTTCACGCGCGCTTTGACGCGAAAGCCCGCTCCTATGTTTACAAAATCCTGAACCGGAGGTCGCGTCCCGCGTTGGAAGACGGCAGGGTGTGGTGGGTCGCGCCCGAACTGGACGTGGACAAAATGCGCGACGCGGCAAGCGTTTTTCTGGGCAAACACGACTTCACGACGTTCCGCGCGACGCACTGTCAGGCGAAATCCCCCGTCAAGACTTTGGACGTTCTGGAAATCGAAAAAATACAAGATGTCATATTGTTACATTTCAAAGCGCAATCGTTTTTGCACCACCAGGTGCGCAACCTGACGGGAACGCTGAAACTGGTCGGCGAGGGGCTGTGGGACAAACAGCGGGTCATTGACGCGATGGAGGCGAAAGACCGCAAATTCGGCGGACCGACGGCGGTCGCGGCAGGCTTGTATTTCGAGCGCGCCTATTACTGATTTTTCGCGCCGAACGTGACTTTTTTATGTCCGAACCAACTGAATAAAACCGTAATTCCGGTCACAATCAGACCGCTGACGTAAGGCACAAGCGCGCGCAGGCTTTCGGGCGAAATTTTATCCAGAATCCACACGCACGCGGGCAAAGCGGCGACGTTCAGCGCGGCGGCGGCGCCGTAAACGCTCCAACATTTGACATATTCGCGCAGATAATCCCCTTTTGTTTTGAAAACAAAGAATTTGTACGTCAGGTAGGAAAACGTCACGCCCGCGATTTGCGAAACGACGGACGCGACCATGTACCGCCCGCGCGTCGCGTACACCAGCAGGGCGAAAAGTCCGTACCCGAAAGCCGTGTTGACCGCGCCGACAAAGATGTAATTGATGAAACGCCGGTCAATCGTCAAAATTCAAACGCTCCTCCTCGACGACCAGAGGACGATGACGCACCTGCGTCCACACCGCGCCCAGATATTCGCCGATGATGCCGATGAAAATCAGTTGAACGGCTGAAAAAAAGAACAGCCCGACGACAAGCGGCGCCAAGCCCAGATTGAACGTGTCCCAATGCGTCAGTTTCATCACCAGATAGACGAACGCGACCAGCAGGCTGGCGAACGCGACGAAAAATCCCGTAAACGACGCCAGACGCAGCGGCATTTTCGTATGGTTGACAAAGCCCGTCATCGCCATGTCGTACAGTGTCAGGAAATTGTTTTTTGTTTTGCCGTGCCTGCGTTTTTCCTGCACGAACGGGACTTCCGCCCAATCATAGCCGATTTCGCCGATCAGCCCGCGAAAGTACGGATACGGGTCGTCCATCGCCTTGAACGCGTCGACGAAACAGCGGTCGAACAGTCCGAAGCCCGTGAAATTTTGAATCTGCTTCGTGTCGGAAAAAAGCGCGATCGCCTTGTAATACAGCCGGCGCAAAGCGAACATCAGCGGATTTTCGCGGCTTTTCGGCTTGACCCCGCACACGACCTTGAAGCCCGCTTCCCATTGATTGATGAATTCGTCTATCAGTTCGGGCGGCTCTTGCAAATCGGAACACATATTGACGACGGCGTCGCCCGTCGCCTGACAGAAAGCGTTCATAGGCGAGCGGATATGCCCGAAGTTGCGGGCGTTGAAAATGACTTTGACGCGCTTGTCCGCCGCCGCCAAATCGCGCAGAACGTCGCGCGAGCCGTCCGTCGATTTGTTGTCCGCGACAATCAATTCCCAATCGTATTGCGGACGCTTGGCAAAAACGGCTTTGACGCGCGCGTACAATTCGGGCAGATTTTGCGCCTCGTTCAAGCAACTTGTCGTGACGCTGATTTTCTTTTTTGTCATTTTTCCCCCTTTCGCGCCGCGTCACATTTGAAACACGACGCCCGCCAGCGCGCCCGCCATGATGTAAAACACCGGACTGATTTTGACATAATGTATCAACAGGAAAAATACAACGCCCGCCAGCGCGGTTTTCCAGTCGTAAACCGCCAGTTTGCCGATGCCGACGCACGCCGCGACAATCAGCGCGGTGACGGCGGGGCGCAAATCGGCGAGCAGATTGTCGACATAGAAATTGTTGCGGTATCTGTTCAGCGCTTTCGACACCAGAATGATTGTCAGAAACGACGGCAGGACAAGCCCGAACGTCGCAATCACGCCGCCGATAATCCCCGCGGACGAAAAGCCCGCGAACGTCGCGACGTTCACACCGATGGGACCGGGGGTCGATTCGCCGACCGCGACCATGTTCGCCAGTTCCTCGACGGTGAACCAGTCGTATTTTTCCGTCAGTTCAAACAAAAACGAAATCGTGACCAGCCCGCCGCCGATGGCGAACAGCCCGATTTTGAAAAATTCGTAAAACAACAGCCAGTAAATCATGCCGCGCGCCGCCGGATTTTAGAGGAAATCAAACTGTACGCGAACGTGCACACGACGACCGCGACGGGCGAAAAACCGCCCCAAAGCACCAACGGGAGCATGACGCAGAAATAAACGGCGGCGCGTACGGAGCCGAGATTTTTCTTGCGCAGCATCAGCAAAATGTCCGTCATCAGCGCGACGACGACAACCCGCACGCCGTTGAACGCCGCGTTCACATACGGATTTTCCATGAACTGCTTTAAAATCGACGCGATGGACAGAATGACGACCAAAGACGGCAGAATGACCGCGCTTGTCGCCGCGAACGCTCCCAGCCAGCCGTTGACTTTGTATCCGACGAACGTGGACACGTTGACGGCGATGACGCCGGGGGTGCATTGGCTTAACGAAAAATAATCCAGCAACTCCTCGTCCGTAATCCAGCCGTGCTTTTTAATCAACTCGTCGCGCATCAGCGGCAGCATCGCGAAGCCGCCGCCGAACGTGAACAGTCCGATTTTGAAAAAACTGATGAAAAGACGGATGCACATGAGAAATCAAGGTTCCTTGACCGCCGGCTTCAAGCCGTAAAAATCGGCGACGCGCCGTCTGCCGTCGGGCGTTGTCAGCGTTTTGTCCATGTGCGCGCGGACTTCCTGCGTCGTTTCCTTGACGTTCAGCGTTTTCATCGCGCGCGCCAGTTGCGCGTAATCGACGTTGTCAAAAAAGGCGACGGCGCGCTCTTTGGCGTTTTCGCCCGTCGTTTCCAGACGAATCGTCAGATACGGCGACATGAACAGGGAAATGTAGAACGATTTGCCCGTGTCGGCGGTAAAAGCCTTGAAGCCGTGAATTTCGACCTGCGTGAATTGCTCGGAAGCGATTTTTTCGCCCGTCAGCGACAGGATGAACGCTTCGTCGCCCTTGCCGTCGCGCACCGTGCCGTGCAAAATGTCGTACGAAATGACCGGAATGGCAAGATTGCGGTCGATGCTGACTTTCATTGTATTGCCGGACAAATCCGCCGCCTCGCCGGACACGACCAGAGCGTTCAGCCGCCCGTCCGTCGACAACGCCAGTTTTTCCTGCACGGGCTTTGTCTTGATTGCCGCGATCGCCGCCTGCAAATCGCCGCCCGTCAGTTCGGGCAGTTTCTTGTTCGCTCCGGCGGACAGCGCGACGTACGCCATGTTGCGCGTGATGCGCACGCCGTTTTCGTCGTAGTAGGCGACTTGGGGCGTTTCCCCCTCTTTCAAAGCCTTTTGAGGCGTTTCCTTGCGCGCCTGTTCCCCGCTTTCCTTTTTGGCGACCGCGTCTTGAAACAGCGCCATGAATTTGTCGACCTGCTCTTTGAACTGCGCCTGCAAAACGTCCAAATCCGTTTCATCGCGCGGTTTTTCCGCATCGGGCGAAGCGGGCGCGGCGGAAGCGGAAGCCGTTTCGGTCACAGAAGCCGCGTTTTGCGCGGGAGTCGTCACGGCGGGAGCGGCGGTTTGCGCGGACGGCGCGCCGTCCTCGTCGTCCAGCAATCCCATGGTCATCGCTTCATCCAGACTGACCGCGCTGACGACGGCGGGCAAATCCCGTTCCGCGACGTCGGGCGTTTCCGCCGTTTGCGCACGCGCGGGAACAGCCGCCGAAAATACCGCCAAAGCCGCCACCCAAAACTTTTTCATTTCTTCAACTCCCGCAAAACAAAAACCCTTAACGCCGAAGACAAATTCCCCTGCCGCGCCGCGTCGACCCGCGCGATCAGCGACCGGAGCGTTTCCCCGTTTTCACGGGCGAGCCGCTTCAATTCGTCCCAAAATTCCGGTTCCAGCGAAATGCTGGTGCGATGTCCCGCTATCATAACGGAATATTTGCAAATACTCAACCCGTCCTCTCAACGTAAAAGGGAAAAATAAAAATCGCCGCCCTTGTCGTCAATCAGCACGACGGCGGGGAATTTCTCAACGCGCAAGCGGTAGACCGCCTCCATGCCCAAATCGTCGAAATCGACACATTCGCACGATTTGATGTATTCCGAAGTCGTGAGAGCCGCCGCGCCGCCCAGCGTCCCCAAATAAAAACCGCCGTATTTTTGACACGCTTCGACGACGACGCGCGCACGCACGCCCTTGCCCAAAGACACCAAGGACGCGCCTTTTGACTGTAAAAAGTCCGCATACGAATCCATGCGTCCCGACGTCGTGGGCCCCAATGATCCGCACGGCAATCCGGCGGGCGTTTTCGCGGGTCCCGCGTAATAAACGGGATATTTTTTCAAATAATCGGGAAGCGGCGTCCCCTCCGCAAACATCCTTTTAAAGCGCGCGTGCGCCTGATCCCGCGCGACGATCAGCGTGCCGGTCAACAGCACTTTTTCGCCGATTTTCTTGCGCGACAGCGTTTGACGCGTGTGCGCCATCGAGATGTCCAAGTCGATTTCTTCCGCGCCGTCGAACGATGCGCCGGCTTTCACGTCGGGCAAAAACCGTTCGGGATGTTCTTCCAGTTTTTCAAGGAAAACGCCGTCTTTCGTCACGCGCGCCAGAATGTTCCGGTCGGCGACGCACGCCACGCCGATTCCGATCGGCAAGGACGCGCCATGCCGCGCCAGACGCACGCATCGGGCGTCCAGACAGAAGTGCCTGCCGCCGAACTGCGCCCCCAGCCCCGTGTCGTTGGCGATTTTGCAAATCAGTTCTTCCATCTGCAAATCGCGGAAAGGGCTTCCCGACCCGTCGCTTGACGCGGGCAGACTGTCCAAAGCCCCCGCGCTCGCCAGTTTGACGGTTTTCAGGCAATCTTCCGCCGTCAAGCCGCCGACGACGACGCACAGATGATACGGCGGGCAGGCGGACGTGCCGATCGCCGCGATTTTTTCCTTTAAAAACGCGCACAAAGCGTCCTTGTCCAACAGCGCGCGCGTTTGCTGGAACAAAAACGTCTTATTCGCCGAACCGCCGCCTTTCGCCATGAACAAAAAGCGGTATTCGTCGCCTTTGACCGCGCTCAATTCAATGGCGGCGGGCAGATTCGTGCGCGTGTTTTTTTCGGTGAAGAACGTTTGCGCGGCGTTTTGCGAATAGCGCAGATTGTTTTGCGCGTAGGCTTGACCGATTCCGGCGCTCAAAGCCGCCGCGTCGTCGCCGCTTGTCAAAACGCGGTGTCCTTTTTCGCCGAAAACGACCGCCGTGCCGGTGTCCTGACACAAGGGCAGTTCGCCTTTCGCCGCCACGCACGCGTTTTTCAAAAAGCACCAAGCGGAAAATTTGTCGTTTTCCGACGCGGCGGAATCGTCGAAAACGGCGCGCAAAGCCTGCAAGTGACGCGCGCGCAGATAAAACGACACGCGGGACATCGCGCGGTTCGCCAGCGCGGTGAAAACGTCGTCGGAAACGTGCAGGAAGCCGTCTTTGAACAAGACGGACAAATCGTCAAGACGCTCGAAGCCGTCGTAAGACTCGAAATTCGGGAAAGCGGGACGGAGCATTATTTTTTCTTGCGAAAAGCGCCCAAGGACACGACGTTTCCGACCGTTTCGGCATCAGCCGCGTTTTCTTCTTCAATCGGTTCGGGCGCGTCGTCCTTCGGATGAAATCCCGCGCCGAACTGCGCGTGCGGATCGGAAAACGACACCAGAGCGTTGAACGGCACGCGGATGCGTTCGGGAATGTTGCCGAAACTCAACCGCACATAAAAAGCGTCGTCCTCGACGGTCAAATCGGAAAATTCGTGCTGCAAAACGACGGTCATTTCGTCGGGATACGCCTGTTTCAAGCGCGGCGACAGTTCAATGCCGCGAAACGTCGTTTTAAACGTGATGTAGAAAAAATGATTGCCGCGCAGACCGTTTTGCTCGGTGTCTTTCAAAACGTCTTTGACGACGTTCAAAATGGCGTTTTCCACAAGATTTTCGTAAAAGATTTCATCGTCTTTGAAAAAGGTGTCAGACATGAATTTCATCCGTCGCAAATAAAAATAACGGGGACACTTCTGTTGCTAGGCAGTCCCCCGCCCCACCTTAACCGCTCAAGGTCAAGGGATTAAAGTGGTCTTTCCGACCGCATTACGCGGCGAGAGCAACCTGAGTGCGATTATCGTTCGCATTCATAAAAACAGCCCGATACGGTGGTACTATGCCGGATGCAAATCCCGTCTTTATTGTGCACGTCAATCCTGTGTCGCCCCCATGAAAGAAATGGTGGAGGCGCCGGGTACCGCCCCCGGGTCCGCAACACCTATTCTGCGGGGTGTTTAGCATCATAGCCCCGCACAAGCGGAGCGCAATTATTATAAAAGCAATCCGCATTTAAAATCAAGCGCATAAAAAAGAAGATTGGACTTGAAAACGCAACTGCGCTAATCTGAAAAAAATTTTCATTATGGAGAGTGTCAATTATGAACCTTTTGCCCGAACAACTTGCGGAAATCGAACGCTTGCGCCAAGATCCGCACACCACGAAACGCGCCACGGTCACCGCTTTGGAAGACATCCTGTACACGCCGTTTCCCATGCTGAACCACGGCTTCATCCGCGTTATCGACTACATGGGCGACGATTCCGCCATCGTGCAGGCGGCGCGCGTGTCCTACGGGCGCGGCACGAAAAAAGTCAGCGAAGACAAGGGGTTGATCAATTACCTGATGCGCCACCGCCACACGACTCCGTTTGAAATGTGCGAAATCAAATTCCACGTCAAACTGCCCGTGTTCGTCGCGCGTCAATGGATTCGTCACCGCATGGCGAGCGTCAACGAATACTCCGCGCGCTATTCCATTCTGGACAAGGAATTCTATTTCCCCGAAGCGTGCGATCTGGCGGCGCAATCAACGGACAACCGGCAGGGACGCGGCGCCGTCCTGTCCGGCGAAGAAGCGGCGAAAGTCTTTGAACTGCTCAAAACGGACGCAGAACGCTGCTACGACGATTACGAATATATGCTGAACGAAGACAATTTCGGCAACAAGGTAGATCCGAACCGCTTGGGCTTGGCGCGCGAACTGGCGCGCATGAACCTGCCGCTGAACATCTACACGCAATGGTACTGGAAGATCGATCTGCACAATCTGTTCCACTTCCTGAATCTGCGCGCAGACCGCCACGCGCAAAAGGAAATCCGCGTTTACGCCGACAAAATCCTCGACATCGTGCGCCTGTGGGTGCCGATGAGCGCGGCGGCGTTCGAGGAATACCAGCGCGGCGGCACGCACATTTCCAAAAAAGGCATGGAAGTCGTGCGCCGCTTGCTGAAAGGCGAAAAAGTCGACCGCGAGGAAACGGACATTTCCAAACGCGAATGGATCGAACTGATGGATTCTTTGGGAATCGACACGGAAAGTTCCGCTAACAAATAAGGAAGAAAATCATGGCAATGACCGGCGACCCGTGGGGAAGCGACAACGACAACAACGAAAATCCGTGGCAAAACCGCGGCGGCGCGAACGCCGACATGGACGATTTGCTGAAAAAAAGTCAGGCGAAAGTGCGCCGTCTGGTGCGCAAGGGAAAATCGTCGCCCGCGTCAAGCGCCTTGTGGATTTTTCTTCTGGCGCTGATTGCGTGGGGACTGACGGGATTCTATCAGGTTCAGCCCGAAGAACAGGGCGTCGTCCTGCGCTTCGGCAAATACGCGTACACGACGGCGTCGGGACTGCACTATCATCTGCCCTACCCGATTGAAACGGCTTTGACGCCGAACGTGGCGCGCGAAAACCGCATTGAAATCGGCTTCCGTTCCGTGCCGGAAAGACGCTACGGCGTGAAAACGCGCGATGTCGGCGACGAAAACATCGCGCTGACGGGAGACGAAAACATCGTCGAAATCAATTTCACGGTAACGTGGAAAGTCAAAAACGCGGGCGATTTTCTGTTCAACGTGCGCAATCCCGAAGCGACGGTGCGCGTCGCGGCGGAAAGCGCGATGCGCGAAGCCATCGGTTTCACGCCGATTATGCAGATTATCGCCGACGACCGCAAAGGCGTGCAGGAAGCGGCGCAAAAAACGCTTCAACGCCTGTTGGACGAATACAAAACGGGCATCGCCGTCACGTCGGTTCAGCTGACGAAAGCGGACGCGCCGGCGCAGGTCATCGACGCGTTCAACGACGTTCAGCGCGCCAAAGCCGACAAGGAACGCCTTGCCAACGAAGCGGAAGCGTACCGCAACGACGTTTTGCCCAAAGCGCACGGCGAAGCGGCGCGCATCATCAGCGCGGCGCAGGCGTACAAATCCCGCGTCATCGACGTGGCAAAGGGCGATTCCGCGCGCTTCAAGGCGGTTGCCGGCGAATACCGCCGCGCCAAAGACGTGGTCGCCGCCCGCTTGTATCTGGAAACGATGGAGGACGTTTACGCCAACGCGCAGAAAGTCGTCGTGTCGCCGTCGGCGCAATCCGTCGTGCCGTACCTGCCGCTGAACGAATTGACGGCGCAGAAAACACAAAAAGCGAAAAAGGAGCCGTAAGCCATGAACAACCGCATTAAAACAATTCTCGGCGGCGTCGCGATTTTCGCCGTTGTCACGCTGTTCGATTCGCTGTTCATCGTGCATCAGACGGAACAGGCGATCGTCATCCAGTTCGGCGAACCCAAGCGCGTCATTCAAACGCCGGGACTGAAAGCGAAAATCCCGTTCGTTCAGCGCGTCGTGTTTTACGACAACCGCCTGCTCGGACTGGATCCCCCCGCCGAACAGGTGCTTCTGGCGGATAAAAAGCGCATTGTCGTCGACACGTTTTCGCGTTTCCGCATCGTCAACCCCCTGCTGTTTTATCAATCCGTTTTGACCGAAGAGTTCGCCCGCTCGCGTTTAAGCGACGCGATCGTGTCGTCCCTGCGCGACGTTTTGGGCAAGCACGACATGAAAACGATGCTGTCGGAAAAAAGAACGGACATCATGGCGCAAATCCGCGACGAAGTGGACGCGAAAGCCAAAGAAAACTTCGGCGTCGAAGTGATTGACGTGCGGATCCGCCGCGCCGATCTGCCGGACGAAACGTCGCAGGCGGTATTCGCCCGTATGCGCTCCGAACGCGAACGCGAAGCCAAGGAATTTCGCGCGCAGGGTCAGCAGACGAACCAGAAAATCAAAGCAGAAGCCGACCGCGACAAAGTGAAAATTCTGGCGCAGGCGCAGAAAGAAGCGCAAATCCTGATGGGCGAAGGCGATCGGGAAGCGGCGGAAATCTGGGCGAAAGCGTCGTCCGCGGACAAGGATTTCTATGCGTTCTACCGCTCGCTTCAAGCCTACCGCCGCGCGATGAAAGCGGACTCGACGACCATGATTGTCACGCCCGACTCGCCGTTCTTCGACGTGTTCGCGGGGGCGAAAGGCAAAAGCCGCGTTTTGAAACCGTAACCGAAGGCTTTTAAATGATTGCGCTTGTCTTTTTCCTGCTGTTCTGCGCCGCGTCAAACGTTTCGGCACAGCCCGCGCCGGCTTCCTACGCCGACACGGTGGAGCCGCTTCTGGCGACGGCGATTTCCGTTTCCGCCGTCAAGGATTCGACCATGAAAGCGGTGTCCGAACGCACGAATTCGATGTTCGACGATTTTCTTGAACAGTTTTACGACGAAGCGCATCCCGAAAAGCAAAACGGCGAAATCCTTTTGGGTTCGGGCTTTATTTTGGACGCGAACCGGCGGCTTGCGGTAACAAGCGCGCACGTCGTCGACGGTTTTTCAAAAGTGACCGTGACGCTGAACAATACGCGCACCGTTTCCGCCGACGTTTTGGGCAAAGATTCCAAAACGGACGTCGCTTTGCTGAAAATCGGCGGGGATATGCCGCTTCAAGCGGTGAAAACGGGCGATTCCGACAAAGCGCGCACCGGCGACGTGGTTTTCGCGCTGGGCAATCCGTTCGGACTGGGCACGACGGTCACGTCCGGCATCGTGTCGGCGTTGTCGCGCAACATTCAGGTCGGACCCTACGACGATTTCATTCAGACGGACGCCGCCATCAACCGCGGCAATTCGGGAGGTCCCCTTTTTAACGCGCACGGCGAACTGATCGGCGTGAACACCGCCATTTTCTCTCCGTCGGGGGGGTCGGTCGGCATCGCGTTCGCCCTGCCGAGCAAAACGGCGGCTTGGGTCGTCGACAGCATCTTGAAATACGGCTACGTCAAACGCGGACGGCTGGGCGCGAAAATTCAAAGCGTCACGCCCGAAACGGCGAAAGCGCTCGGTCTGCCGGAAGCGCGCGGCGCGCTGGTCGCGCAAATCAATCCGGACGCCCCCGCCGCGCAATCGGGACTGCAAACGGGCGACGTCATTTTATCGTACAACGGCGTGAACATCGCGAAAATGCACGATTTGCCGAAACTGGCGGCGCAAACGCCCGTCGGCGCGCGCGTTCTTTTGAACGTTTTTCGCGACGGCAAAACGCTGGACGTGCCGCTGATTGTCGACGAATTGAAAGACGAAGAAAAAACGCCGCTTCCCGTGTCCGCCGAACAGGATAAAACCACCGTGCTGAAAATCGGCGCGCTGGGGCTTTCGGTCGCGGATTTGTCCCCCGCCGTGCGCCAAAAGCACCGGCTGGGCAAATCGGTCAAGGGCGTGTTGGTCGCCGGCACGGAAAAGAACGGCGACGCGGCGAAAAAAGGCGTGAAACTGGGCGACGTCATTTTGGAAATCGACCGCCTGCCCGTCAAAAGCACGGCGGATTTCGACAAATGGCGCGTCATTTCGCTGGAACGCGGAGAATCGTCGGCTTTACTGCGGATTGAGCGCGACAACGAACAGTTTTTCGTCGTCATCGACCTGATTGCCGGAGAACCGTGATGCGCGTCGATTTTTATCATCTGCAATCCTCGCCCGTCGAAAACGCGGTTTTCATGCTGGCTTCCAAAGTGTACGGCATTAAAAAGAATCTGCTGATTCGCACGGACGTGCCGGAGCGCGCGGATTCCCTGAACGAACAACTTTGGACTTTGGCGCCGGATTCGTGGCTGCCGCACGGGTCGGTGAAAAACGATTTCGCCGACCGTCAGCCCGTGTATCTGACGGCGGGATACGAAAATCCGAACAAGGCAAGCGTTTTAATGCTGATAAACACGACGGACGCCGCCGATATAAACGCGTTCGAGCGCGTCCTGTTCGTTTTTGACGGCAACGACGAAAACGTGCTGGCAAACGCGCGCGCCTTTTGGAAATCCGTCGCGGCGGCGGAAGACGGCGAAGCGCACTATTGGGCGCAAAACGACCGCGGCGCGTGGGAGGAGCGCGCCAAATCGGGACGCAAAACGGCGGACACTTAATTTTCGGGCGAATCGACCTTTTCCCAAACGGACAGCAGTTCGGGATCGTAATTCATGCGCCGGCGGTAAACGTGCAGATTTTCCAGCACGCGCAAAACGTAATTGCGCGTTTCGGCGAACGGAATCATTTCAATCCAGTCGATTGTGTTGAACTGCCCGTCCGGTTTTCCGTACAGTTTGACCCACTTCGACACGTTCCCCGGTCCCGCGTTGTAGGCGGCGATCGCCAGCACATACGACCCGTCGAAACGCTTTAAAAGATAATTGAAGTATTTTGTGCCGACGGTCACGTTCCAGTCGGGATCGCTGTTCAGTTTTTTCGGGTCGAGCCGTTTTAAGCGCATGATGTGCTTCGCGGTCGAAGGCATGATTTGCATCAAACCGCGCGCGCCCGCCGGACTGACGACGTGCGGGGCGAAGCCGCTTTCCTGCCGGATGATCGACAGCGCGATCGCCTGTTCGACGGGCGAATCCGGCACGCTGATGACGGGATAACTCAAATCTATGAAATACACGCCGCTCTGACGGGCGCGGCGGGCGATGTCCACCGCCAAATCCGGACGGTTTGCCTGCGTTTTCAGCACATACGCCAGCGCGGTGATTTCTTCGGGCGAATTCATTTTTCCGTACAGGCGCAAAGCGAACGGCTCCGCCAAAGACGGCTCTTTCACCGCGTTGAAGACAAGCACGGCTTTGTACAAATCGTCGTCTTTGATTTTATCGACCGTCTGCGGTGAAATTTCGACCTGATCGGGCAAATCGGGAAAATGTTTGCGCTTGATTTTGCGCGCCGCCAGCTGACCGTAGAGAGTCGTGATTTTCTGCGCCGCCTTTTCGTACCAGACAATCGCTTCGGAGCGTCTGCCCAGTTCCTCGTGCGTGCGCCCCAGCCAGTATTCGCCTCTTGCCACCGACACGGGCGAAGACACTTGCGCCAGCATATTTTCAAAATGCGCGACGGCTTTCTTTTTGTCCTTTAAAAAGCGCACGGCGATCCACCCCGCGAACCATTCCGCGTCCGCGTATTCCGACCCGCTTGTCAAGCCGTGTTCCCTGACCAGCCGGTAGGCGTCGCGGTAACGCTTCATCGGCAGATAGGTGCGCGCCAACGCCGCCCGCTCCGTCCACCACAGCGACGGTTCGACCTTGTTCGCCGCCGCGTGTTGCAGCAAGGCCGCCGCCTCGTCGTATTTTTTATTCAGCCGCAGCCAGCGCACCGTGTCGTACACCAGCCCCGCATCGTTTTGATTTTTGATTTTTTTAATGTATCGCGCGGGGTTGTCGTCGTTTTTAATCAGCGCGACGCGCGCCTGCAAAATGTTTTTCAGTTCGCCGTCGACGCCTTTCAGCAAAGCGTCCGCCTCTTTCGTCTTTTTCGCCCACAGCAAGCGGTGCAAACGGGACGCGTAATCGCGCTCGTCCAGCAAAACGCCGTATTTTTCCTGAATTTCCGCGCGTTCCGAATCGCTTAAATCCGCCTTGATCCACAAATTGTGAATCATCGGCACGGCTTTTTCCCAATTTTTGTCTTTCAGCAAAATCGCGACGTACTTCAAAACCGCCTGCGTCGAAACGGGCGGATAAGAGCCGAACCAGTCGGCGAGCGTGTCCTCGTCCGCCTTTTTCAAAAGATTCTTTTCCGTGTTGCGCCGAATCAGATACAAACGGGGCCAGTCGCGGTGCGATTCCACAAACGCCTTGGCGCGCGGCTCGTCGAAATCCGCCTTTTCGTCCGTCAGGCGCAACCAGTCCGCGATATCCCGAATCAGCGGCGAACCGGACGCCCGCGCCATGTTGTCCGCCGCTTCAAAGCGTTCCGACACCGCCAGCCGCACCGCGCCCAAAGCGTTTTTCGTCAGATAATCGGGCACGGCGGACGACTCCCCGTCCGCGCGCGCCGCGCCCGCGCACAGACAAAAGACGAGGATTAAGACCGCTTGGCGAAAAATTTTCATCCGTTCTCCGTTTCAAACGTAGATTATTATAGGTCTTAACTTAATTTTATGTTATTTATTTTGCATAAACTTTTTCATTCGGAGAAAAAAAATGTTCAAAGGCTCCTATGTCGCGCTCATCACGCCGTTCATTGACAAAAATTTTGACGAGGACAGTTTCAAACGTTTCATCAACTGGCAGATTGACAGCGGGACGGAGGGGCTTGTCGTTTGCGGCACGACCGGCGAATGCGCGACCATGACCGCGGAAGAACATATGCACGTCGTCGACGTGTGCGTCAAAACCGCCGCCAAGCGCGTCCCCGTCATCGCGGGCGCGGGAAGCAACGACACGATGAAAACGATCTACACCGCGCAGACGATGCAGAATCTGGGCGCCGACGGCTTGCTGATCGTCACGCCGTACTACAACAAACCGTCGCAAAAGGGCTTGTTCGAGCATTACAAAGCCGTTCACGACGCGACCGCCCTGCCGATCATCCTGTACAACGTCCCCGGACGCACGGGCGTCGATATGTCCGTCGACACGATTTCCCTTTTGGCGAAACTGCCGCGCATCGCCGGCATTAAGGAAGCGTCCGCCGATTTGTCGAAAGTGCTGAAAATCCGCCGCAAAGTCCCCGAATCTTTCGCTTTGCTGTCGGGCGAAGACGCGACCGTCGCCGCTTTTCTGGCGCAGGGCGGACACGGATGCATTTCCGTCACGGCGAACGTCGCCCCCGCTCAATGCGCGCAACTGCACGCCGCTTGGCGCACGCAAAACCGCGCCGCGTTCAACTCCCTGCGCGACAAACTCGCCCCCCTGCACGACGCGATGTTCGTTGAAAGCAACCCCTCGCCCGTCAAATACGCCGCTTCGCTTCTGGGCTACGGCGACGGGTCTTTGCGTCAGCCCTTGTGGGAGATTTCCGACGCGTCGAAAGAAGTCGTCCGCAGCGCCATGCGTTCGGCGGGAGTGCTGTAATGGCGAAAAAAACGACGCTGATTTCCACGGGAACGATCGCGAAAAACCGCAAAGCGCACTTCAATTACGCCGTACACGAAACGCTGACCGGCGGCATTGTGCTGACCGGCGCGGAAGTCAAGGCTCTGCGGCAGGGGAAAGTCAGCATCAACGAAGCGTACGCCATGCCCGAAAACAACGAAATCTATCTGCTGAACGCGACCATTACGGAATATGAATCCGCCGGATACGTCAAGCAGGTGTCCAACCGCCCGCGCAAATTGCTGTTCCGCCGCCGTGAAATCAACAAACTGGCGGGCATGGTCAACCGCAAAGGCTTCACGCTGGTTCCGCTGTCTTTGTTTTTCAACGAAAAAGGCTTGGCGAAAATCGAATTGGCTCTGGCGACGGGCAAAAACGCCGTCGACAAGCGCGAAGACATCAAAAAACGCGATTGGGACAGGGAAAAACACCGTTTATTAAAGGGCGGATGAGCATATCCCCTTGATTTTCAAGCGCGATTGTGCTTTGCTTAACACGGTATCAGCATTACGGACAAAAAATATGTCGAACATCAAAGAAAAACTCATGGCGTTCCTGCTGGCGACAACGCAGGACGAAGAATTGATCGTCGCGGGCAGAATCCCCGAACTTTTCCAGCAAAACAGGGACGCCGCCGTGCGTCTGCTGGCAATGTGCGGCTCTTTTTTCTGTCTGGTGTTCCTGTGGCTGATCATGTTCTCGGTGTCGGGCTTTGCGTTCCAACTGATTCTGCTGTTCGCCGCGTTCGGCGTTCTGGCGGGCGCCGTTTATAAAATCGGCTACAAAAACGTTTACGCGGCGTTGAAATATCCCGTCGTGGCGTACCCCGCGGCGTTTACGTTCGCGTTCGGCGCGCTGTATCTGCTGTCCGACGTTTTTTCGCAAGGCGGGTTCTTCGCCGTTTTCACTATCTTTCTGGTTATCGGCGCATTGGCGGGCGGTATTTACAAACTCCGTATGCAAGACGCCGTGCCCGTTTCAAACATTTCGCTGGCAATCGCGTCTTCGCTGATCATCATTTTCTTTTCGGGACTGATTCTGTCGTGCATTTCGCTGTCCGTAACCAATCAGCAGGAACGCGTCGAAGCGTGGGCGGAGCAAAAAAGAATCCGGCAGGCGCAGGAAATGAAGCAAAACATGATGTCCTGCACGACGGAAGAAGAATGCGCCCGTCTGCAAATGAACAAAAACAAGTTTTATCAGGAACACGAAATGGTCGCGCAGGAAACGTGCGAACGCGCCGTCGCCGCGCAGATTCCGTCGCGCTTTGAATGGACGGTCACCGCGAAAACGCCCAAATTCTCACAGTATTCCATCGACGTTCTGAAAGAAACAATCATGCTCTCGGGGGACAAAGCGACCCTGATTGAAGCGGACGGGTCGAAAAAACCGTTCTCGTACACCTGCATTTACAACACGAAAACAAAAACGGCAAAAGCCAAAATCACACAGTAAAAAAACAAAACCAACAAAAAAACAAAAACGAAAAGAAGAAAAGAACATGAAAACAACCGTAGAAAAAGAAACGACTTATGACGTTCTGGTCAATGCCGACGGCGAAGTCCTTTTTTGTCTGAAAGCGCGTTCTTTCAGCCCGAATTCGCCTCAAATGCTTTACAACGGCGAAGACAAAGTTTTGTTTTACAGACGTCCCGAAGAAACGATTTTGCTGGACTACGTGCATCCCGACGCGCGCGGCGCGCTGGGCAAGGTTTCGGAAGTGCTGATTGCAGAATTCGTCGATCCGACGGCGGAAAATCCCGACAAGGCGGTCGTGCGCGAATACAACGTCGCCTTGCGCCACGTCAACAAATTGCCCATGGCGACGATTTCCTGATTTTTTTAAAACCGCCAACCAAGGCGGTTTTTCTTTGAAAGGTTTATGAAAATGTCCGTTACTGAAATTTTTTGCGATTTGGCGCGCATCCCCTCGCCGACTTTGGATGAATCGCGCGTCGCCCGCCGCATCATCGAATTGATGAGCGTCGACGGCGTGACCGTTCAACAGGACGAATACGGCAACGTGTACGGCTTTCTGCGCGCGACGGATTCCTCCAAAGCCCCGCTGATGATGACGGGGCACATGGACGTCGTCGGGGACGCGTCGTCCGTCGTCATCAACACGACGCCGGACGGCTTTTACGAAACGGACAAAACCCGCACGCTCGGCGCGGACGACAAAGCCGGCGTCGCCGCCGTCATCGCCCTTGTGCGCAAATTAAGCGCGGCGCAAAACGTCAAACACGGCGGCATTGAATTTTTGTTTACGCGCGACGAAGAACAGAATCTGACCGGCGCGAAGCACGTCGATTACACGCGCTTCAAATCCGATTACGTCGTCGTGCTGGACGGCGACCTGCTGGGCGATTTTCTGGTTTCCGGCGCGGGCTTTACAAAATTGTTCATTGAAGCGTACGCCGCGAAAGGCGGTCATTCCGCCATTGACATCGACGACGAAACGCGCGTCAACGCGGCGCGGGCTTTGGCGCAGTTGGTCGCGCAAATGCCGCAGGGCGTGTACGAAAAGAACGATCAGGGCATCGTCACGTCCATCAATCTGGGCGCAATCGCCGCCGGCGGACTGCAAAACAGGCAAACGGACGCGACGGGCGCCGCTTTTGACAAATTCTTGGCTTACGACGCGGTGACGAACGTCATCAACACGCACGCCTACGCCGCCTTTTCCATTCGCAGTTCGCAAAAGGAATCGCAACGGCGTCTGCACGCCGACATTTTGAAAATCGTGGCGGAGTTCAACGCGCGCTATGCCGGCAAAGTCGTCTTTTCAGCCGATTTTCAGGAACATATGCTGCCGTTCGAGGACGCGCGCGACCCGAAAATGCCGGATTTGTTCGCAAAAGCGGCGGCGCAATGCGGCGTGAAAGCGCACATCGCCTCTTTCCACGCGGGCGCGGAAACGCACATCTATTCGCACAAGCAAAACGCTTCCGGCAGAACGTTCAAGCCCTATCTGATGGGCGCGGCGAACATTTACAATATGCATTCGCCGAACGAACGCGTTGAAATCGCGTCCATGGAAAAAGGCTTTGAACTTTTGGAAACGCTGTTTGAAAAATTCAATCAGTCGGCGGATTGAGTCCCGCGCACCGTCAGACGCGTAATTTCGGACGGAGCCAGAAAGCGAAGCGGCGGTCCCCACAATCCCGCGCCGCGCGACACATACAAAACGGCTCCGTCCTTTTTGTATATGCCCGCCAGATACTTGTTCACGCGCTTTGACATGAAATGAAACGGGAAAATCTGCCCGCCGTGCGTATGCCCCGACACTTGCAAATCAACGTACTCCGCCGCTTCGTCAAACGCAATCGGATAGTGCGACAACAAAATGCGGTATTCGCCCGAAACGCTCTTTTTAAACGCGTCGGGCAGATTTTTATGCCACGGCGAATTGATGCCCGCCACAAAAACCGGATATTTCGCGGGCAGGCGCAAGCCGTCGTTTTGCAGGACAACCATGCCGTGCGCCGCCAAATCGTATATCGCCGCCGGCAAACGCTTGTAAAACTCGTGATTGCCCCAGACCATGTAAACGCCCTGCGGCGCCTGAATTTTCTGCAAAACGGGCAGAAATTGCTTTATATGCGCGAAATCGTCATCCAAAATGTCGCCCGTCAGAAACACCGCGTCGGGATGTTGCGCGTTCACCCGATTGACGATTTTTTCCAGCCGCGCCGTTTTGTAATACCTGTTTAAATGCAAATCGCTCAACTGCACAAACGTCGCTTCTCCGGCAAATTTGTCCGTCGTCAACTCGACCTTTTTTATGGACGGGATTTTCATGCCGGCGTACAGACTGAAAAATCCGACAAACAGCGCGCACAGCACCATCGCGGCGTTCGTTTTGTTCAACAGCGGATAACTTTCCGGATTTTTCGGATGATATTTCGGATTGTGCCGCTTGAACAGTTTTAGAATCGAATACGTCGAAAACCAGACGAAATCGCGCGCCATTAAAAACACGAAAATCAGGAAAACCAGTCCGAACAGGAAAAAACTGAAAAAAATCACGCCGGACGCGGCGATTTGCGCCCAGCCGCCCGCTTTGAAAACCGACGCGACGATTGCGGGCGAAAACCACCCCCACACGATAAAAATCGACCCGATCCGTTTGTAAACGGGTTTCAGCGACACATAACCGAACAGCGTCTTAATGGTCACGGCGCTGGCGGAAACGGCTATAATCAGCGCTCCTGCCAGAAATATCATCATCGGCGGCTCCTTTCGCACGCATCCAGTATACGCAAAAAGCCGCCTTTTGAGAATCATATTCCGCGCCGGCACGCAAAAGCCCCGATTTCTCGGGGCTTGCGGCTTACTTCGACGGCTGTTTGGGCTGTTGCTTCATCGCGTCTTTTTTCTTCTGTTCTTCCATCGTTTTTTTGGAATCTTTTTTAGAATCGCAACCACAGTTTGTCATGTTCTTCCTCCTTGTTAAATGTTACGCTATGAATATAAAAAGCCCCGCGCGCCGTGACAATCAGGCTTTTCGATATGCGACAATCGCCGATAGACTTTGCGATATTGCATAAAATCATACATTTGCGCGGACGCAAAAGCGGCATATAATCGCCTTAAACAAATTGACGAAAGGACTGTCATGAAAAAAGGCTTGATATTGGAGGGCGGCGCCATGCGCGGATTGTTCACCGCGGGCGTTTTGGACGCGTTTTTAAAGCACAAGGTCAAATTCGACGCCATGGTCGGCGTTTCGGCGGGCGCGGCGTTCGGATGCAATTTCAAATCAAAGCAAATCGGGCGGGTCATCCGCTACAACACCAAATTTTGCAGGGATAAACGCTATTGCAGTCTGAAATCGCTGATTAAAACGGGCGATTTGTACAACGCGCAATTCTGTTATCACGAACTGCCCGAAAAGCACGACGTTTTTGACACGCAAACCTTTTTGCAAAATCCGATGGATTTCTTCGTCGTCTGCACGGAATTGACGACGGGAAAACCCGTTTATAAAAAATTGGACACGCTCGGCTATGAAGATCTCGAATGGATTCGCGCATCCGCCTCCATGCCCGTCGTGTCGAACGTCGTCAGAATCGGCGATTATCAACTGCTTGACGGCGGCATAGCGGACGCCATTCCGTGCCGCTTCTTTGAAAATAAGGGATATCGCAACGTCGTCGTCCTGACGCGCCCCGAAAATTACCGCAAAAAACAAGCGCACCTGATGCCGCTTTTGAAAATGCTGTACCGCAAATATCCCGAATTCGCGCACACGTTTGAAAAACGCTACGCCGCATATAACGACACGCTCGAACACATCAGGGAACAGGAAAAAAAAGGCGAATTGTTCGTCATCCGCCCGCCGCACGCGCTTAAAATCGGCAAAACAGAACATAATTCGGAAAAAATGCGCCAAGTGTACGAAACGGGCTTGTTCACGGGAGAAATCCTCTACCCCGCCCTGCGCGAGTATCTCGGCTAGAACGGGTATCCGGTAGCCACTTTTTCCTTTCATGCGTTTTTTGAGCGCGCGCCACTTACACTTAACCTTTGGCGATTGTGCTGTTGCGTCTGTACA
>CAKQWA010000011.1 GCA_934277945.1 uncultured Alphaproteobacteria bacterium | reverse complement strand
TGTACAGACGCAACAGCACAATCGCCAAAGGTTAAGTGTAAGTGGCGCGCGCTCAAAAAACGCATGAAAGGAAAAAGAGAGGGCTATGTCCGGACCTGCGAAGAACCTCGCGTTCTATGTGATAAAAAAAGAGCTTGCATAAACTAAATAATAAAAAGCGTAAGAAAAAAAGGATGGCTTTTTTGAGGAAATTTCTCTCGGATTTTTGATAAATTTCCAAACGTATACAATTATTAATACTTAGGGGACGGCTACCCCGATACATGACCGGATCGCCGTTGCCCCACTCGGAAAACTTTCGTTTCGATTATTATCGCTTCCTTTCCAATAAAAACACAAATAATCGCATTTTCCGTGAATTTGATATTGCCATAACCATTTTTATAGGTCAAGCTGTTATTAAATCAATTTTTTGGCGAGCGCATTATGAAAAAGAGAATTTTCGGTTTCGATATAGGCATAGCATCATTGGGGTGGGCTGTTGTGGATTTTGACGACGCGTCCGATCCTGAAAACGATGTTTATCCGACAGGTGAAATTGTCAAATCGGGTGTCAGATGTTTTCCTGTCGCCGAAAATCCGAAAGACGGCAGTTCATTGGCACAACCCAGACGTCAGAAACGATTGCTACGCCGGTTGTGCCGCCGCAAAGCCAGACGGATGGCAGGCGTCAAAAATTTGTTCGTTGCCAACGGATTGATCGGCAAAGACGCTTTGTTCAACGAAAAAAGCAACATTTACAAAGCGCGCGACAATGCGGACGTTTGGGATTTACGCGTCAAAGCCTTGACCGAAAAGTTGACAACAATTGAATTCATTCGTGTTTTAACGCATTTGGCCAAACACCGCGGATTCAAATCCTATCGTATTGCGGCGGAAAAAGCGGACGCCGAAAGCGGAAAAGTGCTTGCCGCTGTCAAATCGAACAGGTCTTTGTTGGAAAACGGCAAAACCCTTGCACAAATCATCGTTGAAAAGGGCGGTCAAAAAAGAAACCGAAAAGACGAAAAGGGAAATCCGACTTATGCCAATTCGATTCCCCGCGACGAAATCGAACGAGAAACACGGTTGATTTTTGAAAAACAGCACACATTCGGTTTGGAAGCGGCGAATGAAAAACTGCGGCGGGATTTTGAAAAAATCGCTTTTCGTTTCCGTGAAATCAAAAGCAATAACATCGAAAAAATGGTCGGCAAGTGCGAATTTGAAAAAGACGAGCCGCGCGCGCCGAAAAACGCTCCGTCAGCTGAATTTTTCGTGGCATGGACGAAAATCAACAACTGCCGCGTTAATGAACCGGACGGAAAAATCCGTTTTTTGACACAAGAGGAAAAGGAAACGGTCTTTAATCTGTTGAAAAATCAAAAAGAAGTCAAATATTCCACTTTGAAAAAAGCGTTGTTCGCCAAGGATTCGGACGTTCAATTCACCGATGTCGAATACAATCCGAAACCCGTTTATGACAAAAAGACAGGGGAGGAGATTAAAAGAAACGAAAACCCTGAAAATCAGAAGTTTTTCTCTTTAAAGGGATGGCACGATTTAAAAAGCGCCATAGATGTTGCCGCTTATCCTGTTGAAACGTTGGATAAAATATCCGCCGTCATCGCTACGAAGAAAAATGACGCCGATATTGCCAAGGGGTTAAAAGAACTTCATCTGTCCGATGCGGAAATCGAAAAACTGACTTTTCTGTCCTTTTCAAAATTTATCCGTCTGTCTTTAAAAGCTTTGTACAAGATTTTGCCCGAAATGCAAAAAGGACTGAAATTCAACGAGGCTTGCGAACACGTCGGCTACGATTTCAAATCGACGGGAGAAAGTTTCGCCGCGCAAAAGGGAAAATTCTTGCCGCCGATTCCCGAATTTTTGACGACGACGGTTCCGGTTGTTAATCGCGCAATGGCGCAATTCCGCAAGGTCTATAACGCATTGGTGCGTGAATACGGGTCTCCCGATCAAATCAATATCGAATTGGCGCGCGATGTTTACAACACCCGCGACGAGCGCAAGAAAATTGCCGAAAAACAAAAAGAATACGGTGAAGAACGGCAAAAAGCGCGCGATTTGGCGCAGGCTAAAACGGGTATTGAAAACATCAGCGGACGCGATCTGCTGAAATTCCGCTTGTATGAACAGCAGGACGGCAAATGTATGTATTCCGGCGAAACTTTGGATTTGCGGCGACTGACGGAACAGGATTACTGCGATGTCGACCATATCATTCCGTATTCGCGTTCACTGGACAATTCGCAAAACAACAAAGTTCTGTGCCTGTCGCGTGAAAACAGGCAAAAATCGGATAAAACGCCGCTGGAATACATTGTTGATCCCGTCAAACAGGCGGAATTTATCGCCCGCGTTAAATCCATGAAAGGCTTGGGCGCGAAAAAACGCGACAGACTGCTGATACGCGATTTCAATGAAAAAGAACTTGAATTCCGCAGCCGCAACATTAACGACACGCGGTATATGGCTCGCTATGTTATGAAATACCTTGACGATTGTATTGATTTTTCAGGCAGTCAAACGGATATCAAAGATCATGTGCAATCGCGCAACGGAGCATTGACGGACTTTTTGCGGTATCAATGGGGATTGCAAAAAGACCGCAATGAAAACGATCTGCACCATGCGCAGGACGCGATTGTCATCGCTTGCGCGACTAACGGATATACGCAATATTTGGCTCATCTGTCGAAAATTTTTGAAAACAAGCAAGCCTATGCCAACAAATACGGTCAACCGTGGTATAAAGCATTCAAACAGCACGTAAAACAGCCGTGGGACGGTTTTTATCAGGACGTTCAAGCGTCGCTGGCGGAAATTTTCGTGTCCCGCCCGCCGCGTAAAAACGCGACGGGAGAAGTGCATCAGGATACAATCCGAACACTGAATCCAAACAAGCCGCAATACAGCGAAAAGGACGTCAAATCCGGAATAAAACTGCGCGGCGGACTGGTGAATAACGGTAATATGTTGCGTATTGATGTGTTTTCAAAGAAAAACGCCAAAGGCAAAGAACAGTTTTATCTGGTTCCGATCTATTTGGCGGACAGAATTAAATCCGAATTGCCAAACAAAGCGATTGTCGCAAACAAACCTGAAAACGAATGGATTGTTATGGACGAAACGTATTTATTTAAATTCAGTTTGTATATGGACGATCTTGTATCTGTTATTAAAGGTGATAAAAAAATATTCGGATATTATAAAGGAACAAGCCGTTCCACTGCGTCTATGACAATAGAAGGACACGATAGAGATTTTATTCAACCAAGTATTGGTGTAAAAACGGTGGACGGCATCAAAAAATATCAGGTTGATCCGCTGGGGCGGTATGTCGAGGTCAAATCCGAGATACGCTTGCCACTGAATGTTAAAAAAGGAAAATCCTGATGGCTTGGCGCATCGTCCAAATAACCTCCGCCTGCAAACTGTCCGTTAAAAATCAACAGTTGCTGTACGAACCGAAGAGCGGCGAAAAAGTCACTTTGCCGTTGGAAGATATCGCTGTCGTCATTTTGGAAAGCAAACACATTTTGATCACCTCAACGCTTCTTTCCGAATTGGCGGAATATGGCGTTTGTCTGTTTTCATGTGACGGAACGCACACGCCGAACGGGGTTTACACGGCTTTCGGCAATCATTCCCGACACAGCGAAGTGGCAAATTTGCAAATTGAAGCTTCCGAACCGCTGAAAAAAAGATTGTGGCAGAAAATCGTCAAAGCAAAAATCCGCAACCAAGCCGAAGTTTTGCGTCGCATCGGCAACCGTTTTTGCGCCAAATTGGATGAAATTGCCAAAAATGTTCAATCCGGCGACACGACAAACGGCGAAGCGTTTGCTGCGGGATTGTATTGGGACAACCTGTTTGAAAACTTCAAACGTCACGATGCCGATATTACAAACGCGGCATTGAATTACGGTTACGCCATTGTCCGCGGCGCTATCGCTCGTAGCTTGGTCGGCGCCGGACTGCTTCCCTGTTTCGGTTTGCATCACGCCAACAAATTAAACGCTTTCAACTTGGCGGACGACATCATCGAACCGTTTCGCGCTTTTGTCGATTGGGCGGTTGTAAAGTCGAATTTGGGTGAGAAAGACAGACTTGAAAATCAAGATAAACAACTTTTAGTATCAGTATTGACGCGAAACTGTTCCTATGACGATGAAGAAACAACGATTTTAAAGGCGGTGGAACAGACGGCGTATTCATTGGTTAACGCATTTAAAGACAAGGAAGCGAAGTCGCTCATTTTGCCTGAATTTTCCAAAACTCCGCTGTTCGAGTAATCTGAAATGGCGCAATTAGGGGAAAGATATATGCGTATACTGGTCTTTTTCGACCTGCCCGTAAAAACAAAAGCCGAAAGACGACGCGCGACTCGATTTAGAAAAGATTTGATTGACGACGGATATGTCATGTTGCAATTATCTGTTTATTCGCGAATTTGCAAGGGCGAAGACACCGCTGAAAAGCATAAAAAACGGCTGAAATCCTTTGTTCCGGAAGACGGGTGCGTCCGTGTTTTGTCTGTAACGGAAAAACAATACGCCGCTATGGATATTTTAATCGGAACGCCGAAAAAAGCAGAAAAAATCGGCGCGGAACAGCTGGTTTTACTGTGATTTTTAAATGCAAAAAACGGAAAAAGCCCTTGTTTTTCAAGGGCTTTTTCTCATGATATTATATCGCGTTTTTATTGGAAAGGAAGCGATAACTATGACAAAACGCTCCCACGTTTAGGACCTATTATATCGCGTTTTTATTGGAAAGGAAGCGATAACTAATAGCCGACACGATGAAACGTTCGTCCTATTATATCGCGTTTTTATTGGAAAGGAAGCGATAACTCCGATCAGGTCAAGATATTTCTTTTCCCGATTATATCGCGTTTTTATTGGAAAGGAAGCGATAACTGGACAACGGACGCGCGAACGCCGACCGTAATTATATCGCGTTTTTATTGGAAAGGAAGCGATAACTGATGTGCTTCACCGTATCCAAGCCGTACGATTATATCGCGTTTTTATTGGAAAGGAAGCGATAACTCGTATGTGGGTATTGCGCCGCATCGACTGATTATATCGCGTTTTTATTGGAAAGGAAGCGATAACTATCGGGCAAGGATGTATAGGCGTCCTTGTATTATATCGCGTTTTTATTGGAAAGGAAGCGATAACTCCGCCGTCTTTGAATGTCAGAGATGCGCAATTATATCGCGTTTTTATTGGAAAGGAAGCGATAACTTCGTCGATAGCGCAGGACGAACAAAACCAATTATATCGCGTTTTTATTGGAAAGGAAGCGATAACCTCGCCGTTGTCCGTGATTGAGCCCGTATCATTATATCGCGTTTTTATTGGAAAGGAAGCGATAACATGAGTTGTGCCATTTCAGAATCCTATCTTATTATATCGCGTTTTTATTGGAAAGGAAGCGATAACTGAAACGTCAACGCCGCAGGGGCGTTTGATATTATATCGCGTTTTTATTGGAAAGGAAGCGATAACATAAGGCAATTTGTTTTCAATAAGTTCCATATTATATCGCGTTTTTATTGGAAAGGAAGCGATAACCGCAAGCAACGCCGCCACGCTTTGCGCCCCATTATATCGCGTTTTTATTGGAAAGGAAGCGATAACAATTTACCGCGTTCTTAAAAATCACCGCTAATTATATCGCGTTTTTATTGGAAAGGAAGCGATAACATCAAAGTGCCCGTCGGCAATCGCCGTTATATTATATCGCGTTTTTATTGGAAAGGAAGCGATAACCAATCGTTGTTTCACCGTAAACCGTCGAAAATTATATCGCGTTTTTATTGGAAAGGAAGCGATAACTTGACCCGCAACGAAACGTATCGTCTCTTGATTATATCGCGTTTTTATTGGAAAGGAAGCGATAACTTATCTTCGATGTAATATATAGAAGACCTGATTATATCGCGTTTTTATTGGAAAGGAAGCGATAACAATTTACCGCGTTCTTAAAAATCACCGCTAATTATATCGCGTTTTTATTGGAAAGGAAGCGATAACGTACTGCTCATCCAGACGCATACGGCACCGATTATATCGCGTTTTTATTGGAAAGGAAGCGATAACATCCGGCAGAACCGTAAAAGTCTTTACCGCATTATATCTCGTTTTTAATGGAAAGAAAGCAATAACCTTGCCGACGCCGGTCAGAAAGCGGTCAACCTGATTGAAACACGAGGCATTGACGCCGCAAGAAAGATGATTGACGGAAAAGTGCCGACCGAAGACGGCGTTTTGCGCACCGCTTTGATGATTGAATACGAACAAAAAATGCTTGCCGAAGGGAACGTCAAAGAATACACGCGCGTTTTGCGCCTGCACACGCTGGAACAGACGCGGCGCGGTATCTGCGCGTTTTGAGGAGGCGTTTAGGGTGCGTAAGAGTTCAAGCGGGAATCGGAAAGCGGTTACAAGAGCATTAACGGCAATAATTCGGGTGAATTATTTTTGGAGGGCGGGACGTGTTATTTCGCCAACCGGTAACTTTCATCCGCGAGCGCGCGGAGAGTCTGCGCGGAAATGTCGCCGTCCGGCAAGAGTGTGTACCAATGTTTTTTATTCATGTGCCACGCGGGAAAGAAGCGTTTGCGGTCGATCAATTTTTCAATTTGTTCGGGCTTGCCCTTGAAATTGAGAATTTCAACGTCGCCGTTTGAGGTTATGCCCAATTTCCCGCCCGAAACGGTTTGCAGGACGGCGTACCATTTTTGATTGTCAGAACGGCGCAAAATGGCTGTTTTCGGAGAATCTTTCCACAAAAATTCCGGCGCACCGCCGTATTTCAAGCGAGCGTATTTTAAAAATTCCGCGATTTGCGGGGATTGAAAAACGGTGCTTTCGCAACAGTTTTCGGCGATGTTTTGAAGCGCGGCGCGGACGCGTTCCCTGATTTTGCCGACAAATTCGCCCGTCGCCGCCGTTTTGTACAAATCGTATGTTTCGCCGTTTTCGTCCGTCAGCACGGTATCGACCGCACCGTTCGGCGCAATCAGAACGGTCAGGCGAAATTCCGTGCCGGCGAGATCCGTTTCAAAGCGCAAGCCGTCGGAAGATTGCAAAAAGCCGTAATCGGCGAGTTTGTCCGCGCAAAAAGTTTTTCTGAAAAAGACGTCTTCAAACATGGTGAAATTCGCAAAAGAAAGCCCCGCTTTTGACGGCGGGGCTGACAGGGATGAAAAAAATCATCTGCCGGAAGCGGCGCGCACGGCAAGCATGACGTCCAAGCGGCGCACGGGCTTTTTCGAGCCTTTGCCGGCATTTTTGCCGCCGTAGTTTTTCCCGCCGCTTTTATTGCCGGCGTTGTTGCCTTTGTTGGCATACTGTTGGGCTTTTTTGCGGTCTTCGTCGTAAGTCGACTGCATATATTTTTGCCGTTTGTCCACGCCGATATGTTCGGGGCGGTAATTTTTAATGGCATAGTACGGCAACGATTCGTCAATGCGGGTCGGATAGCACGGTTCGACGGCTTTGCCGTTCAGTTTGCATCCGAATTCCTGCGGGTTGTAGATGTTGTCGGTCGAGTAGGGGACGAGAATGGAGCGTGTCTCGCCTTCTTTCATGCCCGAAATCTGCGGATTCATCACGTCCTGATGCAGTTGGTCGTGCGGAAAAATCGGTTCGAGAATCAAGTTTGAAAAATCGTTCGTGCCGCCGCCGTGAATGGGCAGTTTGTGATGCACGTTGAACCCTTTGACGCCGATGCCGCGCTTCATGCGGTTGATGTCGGTTTTGGTCAAGCCCAGTTTGTCGACCAGTTCCTTTTCCTGCGTGTTGGCGAGCCATTTCAGGAATTTGGCGCGTTCGCCCTCGACGCCCTGTTTCCAGTTGCCGTCAAACGCCTTGCGCATTTTGCGGCGTTCCTCCTGCGTCGGCACGGTGTATTGCATACGGGTCAGTTTCATGCCGTGAATGGTGTCGTAATTGAACAGACCGTCGCGCTGTCCCTGCGGATACGGAGCGGATTTGCTTTTTTCGGCTTCGTAACGCTGTGACGCGCGCGGGCGTTTGACGTGAACGTAGCGATCCTGCGCCAAGGCTGTTTTCGGGTCGATTTCCTGCATGGCACTATATCCTTAAAGTCATCGTTTTCCGAAAAAGAAAACTTGTATTGACAAAATTATACGAATTTTTTTGTCAAGATGTCAATGGCAAAAAGGATTAAAAAAGCCGCCTTGCCGAAAATAAATTTTGCGGGGCGACCAGTTCGTCCTGCGCCTGCACCAAAGCGGCTTCGCGTTCGTTGTTTTGCGCCGTTTTTTGAATAATTCCGAAAAGCGACGACACCGCCAGAGAAACCGCGTCCGCCGTGCTTTTTTCTTGCAAAACGCGGGCAAGGAAGACGGCGGCGAACATATCGCCCGTGCCGGTCAGGGCTTTGGAAAAGGGGATTTGCGGCGTTTTGACGATATACGCGCCGTCGTTCGCGCACACCAGCACGCCTGTTTCGTTCGCGCCGTCTTCGCCGTCTTTGACACTGGTGACCGCCAGCGTCGCGATGCCGTTCTCCTTGCGCAGATTTTCGGCGGCGCGCACGATTTTGTCAAAAGAGGTCAGTGGCGTTTTGGACAAAATTTCAAGTTCAAAAACGTTCGGCGTCAGGATGTCGGCGGCGGGCAGGGCTTTTCGCATGAAGAAATCCGCGATTTCGGGCTTGACGAACAAGCCGCCCTCTTTGTCGCCCATGACGGTGTCGCAACAGTACAGCGCGTTTGGATTCGCCGCTTTCACGCGCTTGACGGCGTCCAGCACGACGTCGCCCGTTTCGCTTGCGCCGAGATAGCCGGACAGGACGGCGCCGCAATGCGCAAATCCGCAGAAATTTTCCACGCCGTCGATGACGTTCGACAAGTGCTTCGCCGAAAAGACTTCGCCCGTGAACGCGTGTCCCGTGTGGTTGGAAAATTGCAGGGTGTGCACGTTGATGACGGGGAAACCCATGCGTTCCAGACAAAAGGTCGCGGCGTCGTTGCCGACGTGTCCCGCCGCCGTGTGCGATTGGACGGATAAAACGTTCATTTTGCGGGGCTTTCGTCGACGGACATTCTGACAAGCGGTTCTTCGCCCGATTCGCCCGACTTGAACAGGGGGGCTTTGGCGACCACGCCGTCTTCAAGCGGCGCGTCGGCACATTCAAAATAGACGCGGTGAGGCAAAAGAACGCGGCAACTCCACCGTTTCATGCCCTTGTATTTGGCTTCGCGGTTTGTTTTTCGACACTCCTCCTGCGCCATGCGGATGATTTCGGAGGAGTGGGTCGAGTATTTGTTGAAGCACACGGCGACGACGTCGGGAGTCGATTCGCCGACGGTGTAGGGTTTGCCCGCCTCCCTGCGCGCGTCGACGAACGGCGCCTGCGTGGTGCAAGCGGCAAGAAGCAAACAGGCGGCGGTCAAAATTACGGATTTTTTCACGGCACAAACTTTGTCATAAAACCTACTTGGTCAAAATACGACGAAGCGCGGGGGAAGAAAAGCATTATTTTTATAATGCACGGTTGCTTTTGCCCCGCCGTTATGTGTATCCTGTATAAAATTAACCGACATTGTTGCAAAGGGATGAAAATATGGCTGTGAAAAAAAGACTTTTAACAAGATGCGACTTTGACGGTCTGGTCTGCGCCACGCTTTTGAAAGAAGTGGGCATTATCGACGAAATCGCTTTTGTTCATCCCAAGGATATGCAGGATCAGCGCGTGTCGGTTTCCGAATCGGACATCACGGCGAATTTGCCGTATGTCGAGGGGGTTTATCTGGCGTTCGACCATCACATCAGCGAAGTCATCCGCGTGGGGAGCCGCCCGAATCACATCGTGTATCCGAACGCGCCGTCCGCTTCGCGCGTCGTGTACGAGTATTACGGAGCGAAAGAACGCTTTAAAAACATTCCGGACGATTTGATGCGCGCCGTCGACAACGCGGACACGGCGCAGTACACGAAAGAGGACATCATCAATCCGCAGGGCTGGATTCTGCTGGGCTTTATCATGGACGCGCGCACGGGGCTGGGACGCTTCCGCAATTTCAGGATTAACAATCAGGCTTTGATGCGCAAGTTGATTGATTTGTTCCGCGATCACACGGTCGACGAGATTCTGAACGATCCCGACGTGAAAGAGCGCGTCGATTTGTATCACGAACACAGTGAAAAGTTCATCGAACAGCTGAAACGCTGCACGACGGTCAAAAAGAACGCCGCGCTGATCAATCTGCGCAACGAAGACGTGATTTATTCGGGCAACCGCTTCCTTGTGTACACGGTGTTTCCGCAAATCAACATTTCGGCGCACGAAATCTGGGGCAAGAACAAGCGCAACGTCGCGTTCGCCGTCGGCAAGTCGATTTTCAACCGCACCTCGAAAATGAACATCGGCGAATTTTTACTGCAATTCGGCGGCGGCGGACACGCGGCGGCGGGAACGTGCCAAGTGCCGATAGATCAGGCGGAGGAAGTGCGCGACAAAATCATGACGGCGATGATTCAGGACGTGTGAGCCGCCATGCAGGACAAATTCAGACTGGTGACGCGCAGCGATTTCGACGGCTTGATAGCCGCCCTGCTGCTTAAAGAATTGGATTTGATCAACGAAATCAAGTTCGTGCATCCGAAAGACGTGCAGGACGGATTGATCGACATCAAATCGGGCGATATCATCACAAATCTGCCGTACGCCAAAAACGCGTCGTACGTTTTCGACCACCACATCAGCGAACTGGCGCGCGTGGGCGTGAAAAGCAATCATTTTTTGAATCCGAATGCGCCGTCCGCTTCGCGCGTGATTTGGGACGCTTTCGGCGGCAAGGCGACGTTTAAAAACGTGTCCGAAGAAATGATGGCGGCGGTCGACAAAGCCGATTCCGCGCAATTCACCCGCGAGGACATTTTGAATCCGCAGGGCTGGGTGCTTTTGAATTTCATCATGGACGCGCGCACGGGGCTGGACAAATATCAGCATTTCCGCATTTCAAACTATCAGTTGATGATGAATCTGATAGATTTTTGCCGTCTGGGAGATCCGGAAGACATCTTCATGCTTCCCGATGTCAAAGAGCGCGCGGATTTTTATTTCGCGATGCAGGACAAATTCAAAGAGCAGTTGAAGCGTCAGACGACGGTATATAAAAACCTTGCCTATATCGACAAATTGAACGACGAGGAGCAATATCCGGGGAACAGGTTCATGGTTTACGTCTTGTTTCCGGAAGTCAACGTGTCGATACACGCGCTTTGGCGCATCAACGGCGAACGCGTGCTGTACGCGGCGGGCAAGTCGATTTTCAACCGCACGAACATTGTGAACATCGGCGAATTGATGCTGCAATACGGCGGGGGCGGACACGCGACGGCGGGAACGTGCCAAGTCGGACTGGAAGACGCCGCCCGCGTCAAAGAAGAATTGATCGAGATTTTAACAAACGAGGCGTACACGCGGCCCGTTGCCGTGTAACAGGAAAGGGAGAAGTCATGAAAAAAACGCTTTTGACATTGCTTGCCGCCTTTTTAATTTCAATGCCGGCGTATGCGGCGCCGAAAACGCCGGTCAAACCTATTAAACAGAGAGGGAACATGGAAATCAACGTAACGCCGAAAACGCGCAAAAGCGTTTCCGTCACCGTTTACAACAACGGTTTGGGGTTGGTCCGCGACGTGCGTTCCGTGAATTTGCAAAGCGGCAAAAACAGTTTGGCTTTTGTCGACGTTTCCGCTTCCATTCAGCCGGAAACCGCTTTGTTTTTGGGCAAGGACGTGTCCGTTCTGGAACAGAATTTCAATTTCGATTTGTTATCGCAAACGTCGCTTTTGAACAAATTTTTAGGCAAACAAATCCAAGTTCTGCGCACGAACGCCGGCAACGGCAAGGAAACGCTTGAAACGGCGACCGTTCTGGCGGTAGACGCGGGCTTGGTGCTGAAAATCGGCAGCCGGATTGAAACGAATTACGACGGACGGCTGATTTTCCCCGACGTTCCCGCGAATTTGCGCGACCGTCCGACGCTGGTCATCGACGTGATCGCCAAAGCCGCCGGATTGCAGGACGTCGAACTGGCGTATTTGACGAACGGCATGAGCTGGAAAGCGGATTACGTCGCCGAACTGAACGACGATGAAACAAAAATCGCGCTGAACGGCTGGGTGACGCTGACGAACACGACGGGCGTGTCGTACGAAAACGCGTCGTTGCAGTTGGTCGCCGGTGATGTTAACCGCGTGCGCCCGCAACGTCCCGTCATGATGAAAGCCGCCCGCAACGCCGTCATGCTGGAAGCCGCCGCTTTCGATTCCGCCGTCAGCGAACAGGAATTGATGGATTATCATCTGTATTCCTTGGGACGCGCGACGGACGTTTTGTCGAACCAGACAAAGCAGGTCGCTTTGCTGAACGCGCCGTCCGTTTCGGCACACAAAGTGTACAACATGGAAAATATCGTTCCGGTGTACGCGGCGCAGGGGATGCGCAACGTCGATATGCGCAACGCGAAAGTCAAACTGAAATTTGAAAACAAAAAAGCGGACGGTTTGGGAATGCCGCTGCCGGCGGGCACGGTGCGCGTTTACAAATCGGACGACAAAAAAAGCCTGTACTTTGTCGGCGAAGATTCCATCCGCCACACGCCCGAAAACGAAAAAATCGAACTGACGCTGGGCGACGCATTCGACGTGACCGCTTCGGCGAAGCAGACGGACTTTACGCAGATGGGGGACAAAACGTATGACGCGGCGTATGAAATCACGTTCAAAAACGCGAAAAAAACACCCGTCGTCATTTCGTATTACCAGAGTTTCCCGCAGACGTTCCGCATTTTGACGCAAAGCGTGAAATCGGAAAACGACAACGCGTCGCGCGTGAAATGGGAAATCCCCGTCAAAGCGTCGGGCGAAACGGTGCTGACATTCAGCGTGCGCGTCAGCCGCCCGTAAGGTTCTTTGATGAAAAACGCCAAGCCCCCGCATTGTCGGGGGCTTTTCGCACGGTGTGAAATTCGGGCTTTACATTATTATTCTTATGCCGTATAATAATCAAAATTTTAAGACGGGGGATGTTTGTTTTGGTGACGGAAAGACCTTTTACATGGACGGTCAATTTGCTGCGCAAAGCGCAAATGCGTCCGACGACTCAGCGCATGAATTTGGTGAAACTGCTTTTTTCGGGCGGCGACCGCCACGTTCTGCCGGAGGAGTTGTACCGCGAAGCCAACGACGCGGGAATTCATATGTCGCTGGCGACCGTTTACAACACGCTGCACCAGTTTAAAGACGTCGGCATTTTAAAGGAAATCATCGCGGGGTCGGGCAAAACGTTTTTCGACACGCGCGTCGCGCCGCACTATCACATCTTTTATGAAAAAACGGGCAAACTGGTCGATTTGATGTCCGATATGATCGACGTGAAACTGTCCGAAGCGTTGCCCGCGTATTTGTCGGATTTGAAACTGCCGGATTTTAAATTGCCGGACTTCAAACTGCCCGATTTCAAAATGTCGGATTTGAAACTGCCGTCGTATTTGACGAACATTGATTTGCTAATCCGCATCCCGTTCTGACGATTTTTTAAAATCCCCGTCTTTCCGGCGGGGTTTTTATTTAAACGCTTGCCGAACGGGGTGAAAAAACGCTATAACGTCAAAAGTCTTTGCAAAGGATGAATCGATGAACCTGTGTCAAAAAACGTTATGCGGATTGACGGCGCTGTCGCTGCTTTTGAGCGCGGCGGGGTGCGCGTCGCCAAAGCACAATCCCGAAGAAATGACTGTGGAGCAGTTGTACAACCGCGCGCTTGATTTGCTGATCAAGGATCGCGAATACACGAAAGCGATCGCCGCGTTTGACGAAATCGACCGCTACTATCCGTATTCCAAATGGGCGGTGAAATCGCAAATCATGCTGGCGTTCACGCATTACGTCAAAAAACAGTACGACGACGCGATTATCGTGCTGGACAGGTTCATTCAACTTTACCCCGGCAACAAATACGCGCCGTACGCCTATTATTTGAAAGCGCTGTGCTATTACGACCAGATTTCCGACCCGCGTCGCGATCAGGAAATGACGAAACTGGCTCTGGACGTGCTGGAATCCATCGAAATCCGTTTTCCGCAGACCGCTTACGCCAAAGACGCCGCCGTCAAAGCGGATTTGGCGCGCAACGCGCTGGCGGCGCACGATATGGAAATCGGGCGGTACTATCTGCGCACGGGCAAGCATCTGGCGGCGCTGAACCGCTTTATTTCCGTCGTGCAGAACTACCAGACGACCGAACAGGTGCAGGAAGCGCTGTATCGCATGACGGAAACGTATCTGGCTTTGGGCTTGTTCGACGAGGCGCAGGCGTCCGCCGCGGTGCTCGGATACAACTATCCGCAAAGCAAATGGTACGACAAAGCCTATAAATTGATGCAAAAGCACGGCAAGGCGCAGGATGTGGAACGCGGCGTCGGCGCTTTGGAAAAATCCGAAAAAACGGCGAATTGAAAAGGACGGGAACGTGCTTGATTTTTTAAGTGTCCGCGATGTCGTGCTGATCGACAAACTGGATTTGGAGTTCGGGGACGGATTGAACGTGCTGACGGGCGAAACGGGCGCGGGCAAATCCGTTTTGCTCGATTCCCTGTCGCTTGCTTTGGGCGGGCGCGGCGAAGCGTCTTTGGTGCGCAGGGGGGCGGATCGCCTGTCCGTGTGCGCGTCGTTCTCCCTGCCTGAAAATCACAAGGTTTTTGAAGCCCTGCAAGAACGCGGCATTGATACCGACGGTCAGAACGTCGTTCTGCGCCGCATCGTGAACAAAGACGGCAAAAGCAAGGCTTTCATCAACGACACGCCCGTCGGCGTCGGCGTGCTGAAAGCGATCGGCGACGGCATTTTGGAAATTCACGGGCAGTTTGCGAATTTCGCACTGCTGAATCCCGCCGCACATTTGGGCGTACTGGACGCTTTCGGCGGATTGCAGGGCAAAGCGCGGGAAACGGCGGACGCTTACAACGCGTACAAAAGCGCGCAAAACGCTTTGCTTGAAGCGCAAAATTCCTTGCGGCGCGCGCAGGAGGAGGAAGATTTTGTCCGTCACGCCGCGAACGAACTGGAACGCTTCGGGGCGTATGCCGGCGAGGAGGAGGAATTGGCGGAAAAGCGCACGATGATGATGAACGCCGAAAAACTCATCGACGCGCTGAAATCCGCGGCGGATTCTTTGAACGCCATGGACGCGGACAAGAATATGCGCGCGGCGTCGCGTGCCGTCGACCGCCTGAACGCGATGACGAACGGCAAATATCATGCGATTGCGGATTCTCTGGACGCGGCGGGGCAGTCGCTGAACGACGCGGTTTTCGCGTTGCAGGAAGCGGGGAACGACGTCGATTTGGACGGCAATCTGCTGGAAAGCGTGGAAGACCGCCTGTTTGAAATGCGCTCGCTGGCCCGCAAATATCAGACGACGTGCGACGGATTGCCCGACAAACTGGCGGAATTTCAAGCCGCGCTCAACGCGCTTGACAAAGGGACGGCGTCGCTTGCCGCTTTGGAAAAAAACGTGGCGCAAACGCGCGCGGCGTATGAAAAACAGGCGCGGGAACTGTCGGCTTTGCGCCGTCAAAAAGCCGCTTTGCTGGACGAAGCCGTCAAAAACGAATTGGAACCGCTGAAACTGGGCAAGGCGGTGTTCGTGACTAAAATCGACGACCTGCCCGAAGCCGAACGGGGCGCGTCGGGAACGGACAAGGTTGTTTTCTGCGCGGCGACGAACGCGGGACAAGCGGCGGGTGCACTGAACAAAATCGCGTCGGGCGGGGAATTGTCGCGCTTTATGCTGGCTTTGAAAGTCGTGTTGCGCGAAAGCGAAAAAACGCCGACGATGGTGTTTGACGAAGTGGACGCGGGAGTCGGCGGAGCGACCGCTTTCGCCGTCGGCGAGCGTTTGGCGAAATTAAGCGCATCGGGCGTGCAGATTTTGGTCGTGACCCATTCGCCGCAGGTGGCGGCTTCGGGCAAGCGGCATTTTGTCGTGTCGAAATCTGAAAAAGATGGTGTCGTGACGACCGCCGTGCGCGCGTTGAGCGACGCCGAACGCATCGAGGAAATCGCGCGGATGCTGTCGGGCGAGCGCATTACGGACGCGTCGCGCGCCGCCGCCGTCGAATTGCTGAAAGGGCAAACGCCATGAGCGAAGCGGATTTGTTTTCCAACGCCGAGGACAAGGCGAAAAAGGAACTGGCTTTTCTTGCCAAGCGGTTGCAGGAACTCGACGACGCGTATTATCAAAACGACGCGCCGCTGGTCACGGACGCGCAATACGACGCGCTGAAACGCCGCAACGAAGAACTTGAAGCGCGCTATCCGCATTTGGTGCGCGACGATTCGCCGTCCAAGCGCGTCGGGGCGAAAGCGTCGTCCGATTTCGCCAAAGTCGCGCACGGTATTCCGATGCTGTCGCTTGGCGATATCTTTTCCGTGGAGGAGGCAGGCGATTTCGTCGACAAGGTGAAGCGGTTTTTGGGGCTGGACGCGTCGCAAGACGTCGCGTTTATGGCGGAACCGAAACTGGACGGGCTGTCGTTTTCTGCTTTGTACGTCAACGGCGTGTTCGTGCGCGGGGCGACGCGCGGCGACGGAGCCGTCGGCGAGGACATTACCGAAAATTTGAAAATGATTGACAATCTGCCGCGCCGGTTGAGCGCGCCGGACGGGTCGCCCGCTTCCGACATTCCCGAACGCATTGAAATCCGCGGCGAAGTCATTATGAACAAAGCCGATTTTCTGGCACTGAACGAAGAACAGGAAGCCAAAGGCAAAAAGCCGTTCGCCAATCCGCGCAACGCGGCGGCGGGATCGCTGCGCCAGTTGAATCCGCAAATCACGAAACAGCGCCGTTTAAGTCTGATCGGCTACACATACGGCGAAACGTCGGCGGTGAACTGGAAAACGCACGGCGAATTTTTGGAAAAAATCAAATCGTGGGGCTTTCCCGTCAACACGGAAAACAAATTGTGCCGCTCGGTCGGTGAAATTGCGGCGTATTTCGAGGCTTTGGGCGAAAAAAGACCGTTTTTGCCGTACGACATCGACGGCGCGGTGTACAAAGTCGACCGGATCGACTACCAGAACCGCTTGGGCGTGTTGAGCCGCACGCCGCGCTGGGCGATTGCGCACAAATTCCCCGCCGAACGCGCCGTGACGAAACTGAACAAAATCCGTATTCAAGTCGGGCGCACGGGCGCGCTGACTCCCGTGGCGGATTTGGAACCCGTCAACGTCGGCGGCGTGCTTGTGTCCCACGCGACGCTTCACAACGCGGACGAATTGAAGCGCAAGGACATTCGCGAGGGCGATTTCGTCATCGTGCAGCGCGCGGGCGACGTTATTCCGCAAATCGTCGGCGTCGTGCTTGAAAAACGTCCCGCCGGCGCGGAAGAATTCGTTTTTCCCGACAAATGCCCCGTGTGCGCGTCTTCGGTCGTGCAGGAGGAGGGCGAAGTCGTCAAACGCTGTTCCGGCGGGCTGGTCTGTCCCGCGCAGGCAGTCGAGAAAATCCGCCATTTCGCTTCCCGCGACGCGCTGGATATCGAGGGCATGGGCGAAAAGAACGTCGCGCTGTTTTTTGAAAAAGGCTGGCTGAAAACGCCGTCCGACATTTTCTGTTTGCAGGAACGCTACGGCGATTCCATTCGCGCTTTGGACGGCTGGGGCGACAAATCGGCTTCAAACCTGTTTGACGCGATTGACAAGGTGCGGCGCGGCACGACTTTTGAAAAATTCCTGTTCGCGCTCGGCATTATGCAAATCGGGCAGGCGACGGCGCGTATTCTGGCGGCGCACTATCTGACTCCCGCCGCGCTTTTGGACGCGATGACGGCGGCGAAAGACGGCGCGAGCGAAGCCTACGCCGACCTGATAAACATTGAAAGCGTCGGCGCGGTCGTCGCGCAGGAACTGGTCGATTTCTTCGACGAACCGTCCAACCGCGCGGAATTGGAAAAACTTTTGTCGCTGATTGACGTGCGCGCTTTTGTTTTGCCCGATGTGTCGAAATCGGCGCTGGCGGGCAAAACGGTCGTGTTCACGGGGTCTTTGGAGCGCATGACCCGCAACGAAGCGAAAGCCAAGGCTCTGGCGGCGGGCGCAAAAGTCGCGGGCTCTGTGTCCAAAAAGACCGATTACGTCGTTTTGGGCGCGGACGCGGGGTCGAAAGAGGCGAAAGCGCGCGAATTGGGCGTGGCGATTCTGTCCGAAGACGACTTTTTGAATCTGCTCGGCTGATGCGGGCGGGCGTGGAATTTGACGCTTAAAGTTTAAGCGATTTCGTCGCGAAATAGGTGTCGCAGTAGTGCGCGACGGCGTTTTCAAACGACGGGTCGTTGTCTTCAAAAAATCCGGCGATGACAAATCCCGCTTCCGTCTGCCCGCCGAGTTGCGTTTGAAGCGTGTGCGAAAATTCCAGCGGGTCGCCGTTGTCGATCAGGCGTTTCAATTCGTCCTCCGGCAAATCGTCGCGGTCGGCGTAGGGCAGTTTGTAGGTCAGCGTTTTGTGGTCGTCCTTTAAATTGTCAAACAGATAAATCAGCGGATTCGTCATGCCCGAAATCAGCGCGCCGCCTTTGCGCAAAACGCGAAACGCCTCTTTCCAAACGGGGCGCGGGTCGTCGACATAGGTGTTCGACACGGGATGCACGATCAAATCGAAACTCTCGTTTTCAAAGCAGGACAAATCGCGCATATCGCCCTGCACGAACGACATTTCCAGCCCGTCGCGCTCGGCGACCGCGCGGTCTTGATTCAGTTGCGCTTTGGAATTGTCGAATACGGTGACGACGCCGCCCGCCGCCGCCAATAACGGACATTGCTGACCGCCGCCGCACGCCAAACCTAAAATGCGTTTGCCCCTGACGTCGCCGTACCAGTCGCGCGGCACGGGCTTTTTCGGCGTCAGATAGATTTCAAAATCGCCGTTTCGCGCGGCGTTGACGGCTTCGGCGGAGTTGGGAACCGTCCATTCCCAACCCTCCTGCACTTTTTTGTCCCACGCAAGCGCGTTGTAGCGCGACAGATTGTCAGCCATCGACTTTGACCAAAGCGTGCTTTTTCTTACCGGCGGACAGTTTAATCACGCCGTTTTTAACGTCGGCGGCGGTGAATTTCGCCGTCGCGTCGGCAATCGCGGCGTCGTTCATTTTCGCGCCGTTTTGGGCAATCAGGCGGCGCGCTTCGCCTTTGGAAGCGGTCAAGCCCGCCTGCACGAACGCGTCGACAATCGGCGTGCTTTCCAAATCCGCCGCGCTGACGGAAATGAACGGCAAATCGCCGTCCGTCGTTTTGGCTTCAAACGTCTGACGGGCGGTTTCGGCGGCTTTTTGCGCTTCGGCTTCCCCGCGGCAGATTTTCGTCGCCTCGAACGCCAAGATTTTCTTGGCTTCGTTGATTTCGGAATCTTTCAGCGACTCCAAGCGGTGCACTTCGTCCATCGGCAGTTCGGTGAACGCGCGCAGGCATTTGCCGACGTCCGCGTCCAAAACGTTGCGGAAATATTGGTAGTAGTCGTAGGACGACAGTTTTTCGTCGTTGATCCACACGGCGTTGCCTTCGGATTTGCCCATTTTCTTGCCGTTCGCGTCCGTAATCAGCGGCGCGGTGAAGCCGAACAGTTCGACGTTGTGCCGCCGTCTGCCCAATTCCGTGCCGGACGTGATGTTGCCCCACTGATCCGCCCCCGCGATTTGCGCGCGGCAGCCGTATTTCAGGTACAGTTCGCAGAAATCGTACCCTTGCAGCAACTGGTAATTGAATTCCAAAAACGACATCTGCTGTTCGCGGTCAAGGCGCGATTTGACGCTTTCCATGGTCAGCATGCGGTTGACGGAATAGTAAGTGCCGACGTCGCGCAGAAACGCCAGATAATTGATGTCTTTGAACCAGTCGTAATTATCCACGATAATCGCGCCGTTTTTTGAATCGTCAAAGCGCAGGAATTTCATGTACGACGTTTTCAGCCCGTCGATGTTGTGAGCGATGGTTTCCTCGGTCATGAACGGGCGCAGTTTGTCCTTTCCCGACGGGTCGCCGATGCGCGACGTCGCGCCGCCGACCAGCATAATTGGCTTGTGACCGCATTTTTGAAACCAGCGCAACATCATAATCGGCACGATGTGTCCGACGTGCAGACTGTCGCCTGTGGGGTCGGAACCGCAATACGCGACGGCGGGTTCGCCCTTTTTCTCACATTCGGCAAGATAGGAATCAAAGCCTTCCTCGTTCGTGCATTGATTGTAAAAGCCGCGTTCGGTGATGATGTTCAAAAATTCTGATTTAAAAGCCATCGTTCAATTTCCCGTTTGGAATTTTTTAAACTATTTGAGTCAGGATTAAATTTATAGTCGCAATTATAATTAAAGACAAGAGGAATTGACCGTATGGAGCCTATCAGACCGCTGACGGCGTTGGGATTGATGAGCGGGACGTCGCTTGACGGCGTGGACGCGGCGCTTTTGGTGACCGACGGGGTCGACATTTTTGAAAAAGGCGCGGGATTGTGCCGCCCGTACGATATGGATATGCGCGCGGAATTGAAGTCCGTCATGGGCGATCAGGCGCAACTTGACGGCGAACGGGTCAAAGAGGTCGAACGCAAAATGACGCTGTTTCACGCGCAGGTCGTTGAAGAACTGCTTGACAGCGCGGGAATCGACGCGCACGACGTCGACATCATCGGCTTTCACGGTCAGACGATTTACAACCGCCCCGACGAACACATTATTGTGCAGATCGGCGACGGCGATTTGCTGGCGAAGCAGACCGGAATTCCCGTCGTCAACCGTTTTCACACGGCGGATATGCAGAACGGCGGGCAGGGGGGACCTTTGCTGACGTCGTATCACGCGGCTTTGACGGCGAAAGTCGAAAAGCCCGTCGCGGTGCTGAACATCGGCGGCGTGGCGAACGTGACGTGGATCGGCGAAAACGGGGAGATGACCGCTTTCGACACGGGACCCGGAAACGTGCTTATAGACGAATGGTGTATGCGCAAATGCGGCATGAATTTCGATTTCGACGGCAATCTGGCGGCGTCGGGCGAAGCGGACGAAAAAATCGTTTCCGCGTTGATGCGTAAAAGTTATTTTAAGAAAAAACCGCCGAAATCCGCCGACAGAAGCGATTTCGACTGGGCTTTTGAGCATCTGGACGGGGCAAGCGCGGCGGACGGCGCGGCGACGTTGACGGCGTTCAGCGCGGCGGCGGCGGTGCAGAGCGCGCAATTTTTCCCCTCCGCGCCGAAAAAATGGATTTTGTGCGGCGGCGGGGCGAACAATCCGACGCTTGTGCGCCTGATTAAACAGGGGTTGAAAGCAAACGTGTGCGTCGCTTCCGAAATGAAGTGGGACGTCGATTTGCTGGAAGCGCAGGGCATCGCGTTTCTGGCGGTGCGCAGTCTGTTCGGTCTGCCCCTGTCTTTTCCCGCGACGACCGGCGTGCCTCACTCCATGTGCGGCGGCATGCTTCACAAAGTGCCGGAAATCGCGTTGAAAAAAACGGGGAAATCGTAAGTTTTTCTATTGATTCGCCGAGGAAAAACGCCTATATAACAAGCCTTAAAAGCAAGTTTGAAAAGGTGGAAAACGATGAGCGAACAAGACGAAACGACAGATGAAAACAACCGCGAAGACGAAGATTTCGGCGAAGAAATTTTTGACGAAGCGCAGGAACAGGACGAGGACGGCGACGAAGAAAACGAAGCCTGCCCGATTATAGACGTGCATTCGCACATCGGTCATTGGAGCGCGGACAACGTCGATTTTACCGAAGAAGTGTTGCAGGAGGCGTTTGACGAACCGTTCGAGGTCGCCGTGTCCGAAGACGAAACGGAACTTGACGAAGTCGTTTATGTGCTGGTGTCGAACATGAACGCCATTGACACATTGCCCGATTCCACGCCGACGGAAGACGAAATCGAAGCCAATGAAAATATGTTGGAAATCTGCCGCCAGAATCCGAAATTCAAAGCGATGATCGTCGGTCAGCCCGGTCACGGGGACGCGTCGAAACTCGCCGCTTTGCTGGACGCGCATTATGACGAGATTTTCGGCATCAAACTGCATCCGAACACCTTGCTTTTGAATGCGAACGACCCGCTGTACGAACCGTACATGGAAGTCGCGCAACAGTACAATATGCCCGTGCTGTTTCATTCGCAGGACAACTGGTCGGATCCTTTGTACATCTATGAAACGGCGATGAAATTCCCCGACGTTCCCGTCGTCATGGCGCATTTGGGCATGGGCGACGATTGGAACCACTTCCGCGCGTTCGGCATTTTGCAGGCGGCGGTGGCTTCCGGCACGGCGAATCTGTTCGCGGACGTGTCGTGGCTGTCCCCCGACGTCATCGTGCGCATTTTGAAAGAAGCGGACGAAGAACTGGTCACGCGTCTGCTGTGGGGCACGGACATTCCCTTGGGACCGTTCGGCGATCCGTCCTATTACGCCGAGCGCGTCAGCGACGTGAAGTGCGCCATTCGCGCCTCTTTTGACGAAAACGACGCCGAAGAACTCATCCACAGACTGTTCTTCCAGAACGCCTACGATTTGTATTTCGACGGGCGCGTCGACTAAAATTCAAAAAAATTGAAAATTTTGCGAAAGTTTTTGCATTGCGGATGCGTTATACTGTTATCCGCAATGCAGGAAGACTTTTGACATGAACACAACAGACTTGACCGACGCCGAATTGACGGTGAAAGTTGCGAAAAAGGACGGCGAAGCCTTTGAGGAACTGACAAAACGCTATCATCGCAAGGTGTTCGCTTTCGCTTGGCGGTTGAGCTTGAACGCAAGCGACGCCGAGGATTTGACGCAAGAAACGTTTTTGAAAATCTGGCGTTTCGCGTCGAAATTCGATCCGAAAGCCGCTTTTTCAACTTGGCTGTACGCGATTGTCTATAACGGATTTCTGGATATGCGGCGGCGAAAAAAGCCGTTCGGGCAGAGCGATTTTCCGCTTGAAGAAGTGGCGGACGAACATTCTCTTGAACAAGAGGGCGAACGGCAATCGCTTTCCGGCGCGGTGGCGGCGGCTTTGGCGAAATTGCCCGCCCGTCAACGCGAAGCGTTGACGCTGTGCTATTACGAAGAATTGACGGCGAAGCAGGCGGCGCAGGTGATGAATTTGTCGCAAACGGCGGTGGAAATGCTGCTGTTCCGCGCGCGGCAGACGCTGAAAAGCGCGCTTGCGCCTTTGAAAAAGGAGTTATCGTCATGACGGACTTGAATGAAAACGAATTGAATTTGTGCCTGAACGCGCTGACCGCGCCCGAATGTCCTTTGGACGCGGCGCACATCTGCGCGTACGTCAAGGCGAACGCGGCCGACCGCTTCTTTGTCGTTTTCGGTCGCATCGCGGCGGTTTTCGCCTTGCTGACGGCGCTCGGCGGATTTTACGCGGGTGCGGCGTCGGCGCAGGACGCCGGATCCGCCGACTCTTTGAACGCCTACCTGACGGATTTTTTGGATACCACCCCTTACAATGTGGAGTTGTGACATGGATACGAAAAAACTTTTGATAGCGTTGGCGGCTTCCGTTGCCGTGAACTGCTTTTTCATCGGATTTGAAACCGCGCGCCTGACAAGACCTTGCCCGCGCGCCGAACGGCAGGCTTTTCCCGAACGCCGCCATATGCCTATCGAACGCGATTTTCAAAAGCACGCTCGAAAAGGCGGATTGGAAAAGTTTTTCAAGAAAAACAAGGACGTGATGCGTCAATACCGCAAGCAGTTTGAAAAATCGGGCAAGGAAATCGGCGAAGCGATTCGCGCCAAGGATTTCAGCGAGGAACGCTTGCGCGCCGCTTTGAAGAACGCTTCTGAAACGCGGGCGCAGATCGACGCGAAAATGCAGGAAATGCTGCTGGAAACCGTCAAGGCGATGAATCCGCAGGAACGCGCCGAATTTGCGAAACAAATGGATAAAAAGCACCGCGAAAAAGACGGAAAGCGCAAGAAATTCGAGCCGCGCCGTTTCGACGAACGCCGCTTGCCGCCGCCGCCCGCTTTCGACGCGCCTGCCATGCCGCCCGAAATGAAGCCGGAATTTGAAGCGCGCGAACCCGTGCGGGAAGTGGGAAGCGATTACGATTTGTACGATTTGCCGCCGCAGAAAAAGCCGGAATTCGTAACTCTGCCGATGCCGCAACCGTCGCGTCCCGTCGTTGTCGAAGCGGTCGTCATTGAAGAAGCGACGCCCGTTGACGAACCCGCGCCAAGCGTTCTTCCGGAAGAACCGCGTCCCGAACCCGTCGCTCTTTTCGACGAACCGCGTCCCGCGCCCGTCGCCATGCCCGAACCGGAACGGGCGGAAAATGTGTCGCCGGCACAGAAAAGACGCATGGAAGCGCACGAACGCGTCATTCAATACAATAAGGCGCGCCGCAAACAGTCGGGACGGCACATTCCCGAAAAAGCGGAATAATCAAAAGCGAACGGAGCGGGAAACCGCTCCGTTTTCGTCTGCGCACCCGTTTACCGCGCGCCGTCAACGTTGCTTTTGTCTTGGACGCGCGTTGTCCGCACAACCGCCGCATTTGCGCCCGCACGACGCTCATTTTGCCGCACCGCCTGCACCGCCTGCGCCGCGCCGCTTTTGCCGTTCCGTTCGCGCTTGCTTTGTATGTGCGCCGAGAACCGCCCACCTCTTTTGAGCGCGCCGCTTTTGCTTGTCCACGCTCGTTCGCGCCGCCCGTGTTTTTTGCTGATATTTGCCTGCGTTCCGCCCGCCCGCGCCGCGCTTCTGCTGTGTTTGATTCCACGCAAAAAAAAACCTCCCTTTCGGGAGTTTAAAAAATGGCGGATAGGGCGAGATTCGAACTCGCGAGAGGCTTTAGACCCCTACACACTTTCCAGGCGTGCGCCTTCGACCGCTCGGCCACCTATCCGCGTTCAAAAGACTGTATATCTGATTCGTTTTCAAAACACAAGACAAATTTGAATTTTCGCGCAAATTATTTTTACGGGCACAAAAAAGGCGGGAAATGCACATCTCCCGCCCGATTTCACGATGCTGAAAATCAGTAATTTTCCTTGCGCACTTCAAAATAACTTTGCGGATGCGCGCACACGGGGCAGACTTGCGGGGCTTTTTTACCCATGACCAAATGTCCGCAGTTGCGGCATTCCCACATCGTTTCTTCCGATTTTTCAAACACTTTCTGCATTTCGACGTTTTTCAGCAAAGCGCGATAGCGTTCTTCGTGGGCTTTTTCAATGGCGGCAACGGCGCGGAATTTCGCGGCGATCGCTTTAAATCCCTCGGCTTCCGCCTCTTTCGCGAACGTGTCGTACATATCCGTCCATTCGTAATTTTCACCCTCGGCGGCTTTCAGCAGATTGTGCGCGGTGTCGCCCAGTTCGCCCAATTCCTTGAACCACATTTTCGCGTGTTCCTTTTCGTTGTCGGCGGTTTTCGTGAACAAAGCGGCAATCTGTTCATAGCCCTCTTTTTTCGCGACGCCCGCAAAATAGGTGTATTTGTTTCTGGCTTGGGATTCGCCCGCAAAAGCCGTCATCAGATTTTGTTCCGTTTTGCTTCCTTTAAGTTCCATAATCGTACTCCTTAATTATGTTGTGAGTGTTTTTCGGCACATTCTTCGCACACGCAGCGCACGATCAAATCGACGCCCAGCACGCGAAGCGAACCGTTGATGACATCGGGCAGGGCCAGACCGTCCGCCTGCTCGATATCGAAAACTTTGTGACAGCGCACACATTCGGCGTGATGATGCGGGCGCAGGGTTTTGTCGTACCGGTCGGGACCGTCGGATACGGCGACTTTGCGAATGTCTCCCTCGGCGACCATCTGCCCCAGATTGCGATACACCGTCCCGACGGCGATGCAGGGCATTTTCTGTTTTGCCGTCAAAAAAATCTGTTCCGCCGTCATGTGCTCGCCGGAATACTCAATGATTTGTTTGATCAGCCGTCTTTGTTTCGTCATTGCATTTCAATAATAAGAATTATTCTTAATCTTGTTTATAGCGGGGTGAATTTAAAAAAGCAAGCACTTTATGATTGCACGGGTCGATTTTTTTTGAAAGGCGCGATATTCGGAGCGAAAGAGGAGGTTGCGAAAGAATGTGCGAGGCTTCGGGCGAAGCGGGGCGTTTCGGATGTTCGGAGCGAAAACGTGGTATTTCCGAGAGCATACGGTGCTTTTCCGAAGATGAGGGGCGGACGGCGGTGGGGCGATTTTCAGAACGGGCGGGAGAGTCCGCACAAACAAGGGCTTTTGCGCGGCGATGCAATTTCGCTTCTGCTGATTGCATCGCGGATGCGCGATGCGAACGGGCGGGGACGATGCGGCTTAAACGGACGGCGGCGGGCGCGTTCCTGACATTCCGGGGAAGCGGGATGCTGTTGTGCGCGATAATTCTTCCGGTAACGCGTCCGCGCGCGAGATTGCGCATGACAATTTTTTCATCCGTGCTAAGATGAAAAAAAATTTTTAAGGAGAAAATCATGTTGCAGCCTCATATCCGCTTGGACGAATCCGTCAATGTCAAATACGCTCTGCTCCCCGGAGATCCGGCGCGGCTCGACCGCATTGCGCCGCATTTGGAAAATGTCAGGGAACTGGCGTACAACCGCGAATTTCGCAGTATTGCGGGGACGTACAAAGGCGTCGGCGTGCTGGCGATGTCGACGGGCATCGGCGGTTCGTCGGCTTCAATCGCCGTCGAAGAATTGTCCCGCATCGGTGTCAAGGCGATGATTCGCATCGGCTCGTGCGGCGCGATGCAAAAAGGAATCCGTCTGGGCGATTTGATTATCGTGTCGGCGGCGGTGCGTGACGACGGCGCGTCGCAGGCGTATGTCGACGCGCGCTATCCGGCGGTCGCGGATTTCGATTTGCTGACCGCGTGCGTGCAGAGCGCGAAAGAGGGCGGATACGCGCATCATGTCGGCTTAGCGCACAGCCATGAAAGTTTTTACATCGACGACAACGAGGAACAAAAGCAATTCTGGGCGAAAAAGGGCGTGCTGGGCGCGGACATGGAAACGGCGGCGGTGTTCGTCGTCGGGCGTTTGCGCGGCGTGCGCGCGGCTTCCATATTGAACAACGTCGTCGAATCGGGCGCGGATTCGGCAAGCGGCGTGTCCGATTACGCCGGCGGAGAAAGCAAAACGGCTTCGGGCGAACGCAACGAGATTTTGACCGCGCTGAACGCGTTTGTCAGACTCGACAAGGGACTGTGAGCCGATTCTTTTCACGCGCGAAAAACAGAATCGGAGCGTCCGTGCGGCGTTTTTCAGTCAATCCGCGGAGTCAGTCGAAAAAGTTAAAATCGCGTGCTGTCAACACCTTTTTTATTAACGAAAGTTTATGAAAAAAACAAAGCAAGCGGTTTCAACGCGTTGCGGCTGTCAAGACAAAAAATAAAATTTTAGGGCTTGTCAAACGTCCCCGTCTTTGCTTTTCTGAACCTGTTCTGATAACGCTTTTGGAGTTTGAAATGGAAAACAATACGACTATCACGCTGTCCGATGAAGAACGTCAACCGTGCGAGGTTTGGACGCGTGTCATGGGATATTTCCGTCCCGTTTCCGCCTTTAACATCGGCAAAAAATCCGAATACGCCGAAAGGGTTTGCTTTAAGGAAAAAATTGCGATGGTGCACGTCAACACGATGGACATCGCCGCGGAATAACGCGCTTTTTCGTAAAGCGGTTTCAAAAAAAACGGGGACTTGCAAAAGCCGCCCGTTTTTTTTTGCGCGTTTTTTCAATCGAAAATTTTTGTGGATTGCAAAATTTGGTCGCGCGGGCGCGGATCGTCCTTTTTCACGGTTTTGACGTCCGTCATCAGCGGCTGGACGATCAGCATGTTCATCAGGTACTTTTTGTTTTTCAAGTGATGCTTTAAATACACGTCGCGGTCGGTCGCCGGCATTTTTTCAAGCGCGTCCAGCAGGGCGGCGTCGGCGTGACGGCGCACCTTGTCCAAAGAAGCCCGAAATTCGCGCAGGGAATGGTGCGCGGCGGCTTTGTCGGGGATTGTCTGCGTCATCAGGCGCAAGGCGCGCGTCTGGGCGAAAAAAGCGTCCGCAATCAGCGGGCTTTCCGAACGCAAAAGGTCGTCTTTCATGTCCAGCATGATCCGCCGTCCGTCCGACGTCATATCCGTCAGCAGCGTTTCGTAAGCGACGGCGTTCGTTTCGGGTTTTTCGTCCGTCATGGAGTTCTGCCCCGAAACGAATCCGAAGATCAGACAAGCCAAACACAGCAGGAAAGCAGTGCTTTTCGTCAATTCAACGTCCTTTTGCGCTTAACGCCTTTTTCATAACGGCGGCGTTGACGGGAGCCTGTCCCGCGTTCGCGCCGCTTTTGAACGTCCGCGTATCTTTCGCCGAGCGGAAAGCGCGCGCTTTCGACACGTCGGGCTTTTTTTCGATTCCCAGCGATTTCGACACGATTTCATAGGTGTTCGGCGACAGATTCGGCGTGTTGATGATTTTTTCCAAAGCCGCTTTCATCATCGCCTGACGTTCGGGGTCGTACTTTTTCCACGAACCCAGAGCAACGGGCAGATTCGCCGCGACTTGCGGATTGATTTTGTCGACCGCGATCGTCTGTTCGGCGATGAAGTCGTATCCGGAACCGTCTTTGGCGTGGAACACCGTCGGATTGGCGGCGAACGCGCCGATCAGCGCGCGCACCTTGTTCGGATTCGTCATCGAGAAACTTTCGTGCGTCATCAATTTTTTGACCGTGTCCAGCGTGTCGGGCGAAGCCGCCGTCGCCTGCATGGTCAGCCATTTGTCGACAACCAGCGAATCCTTTTTGAACGTCTGATAGAAATCGTCCATCACGGCTTTCGCTTCGGGCGTGTTTTTGCCAGCGAAACAGCGCACGGCGGCGTCTTTGTCCGTCATCTGCGCCGCGTTGTAGTATTGTTTGAGCGCAAGGGAATCGTCGTCAATGCTCAAATAGCCCAACGCCATGTTGCGCACCGCGCGCTTGCCGGAATCCTGCGCGTCGGGGACGTAAACGCCCTTGACTTCGTTGTCGGCGTAGGTGCGCGCCAGTTCGTCGCGCAGTTCGGTCGCGATTTGTTTGCGCAACAGTCCGCGCGCCTGATGAATCGCGTCGACGTCAACCGTGTCCATGCGTTCCGCGACCGCGCGCTCCGTCGGCACGGCGAACGCTTTGGCGATGAACGCCTTGTCCAGATTTTCGTCGTTCAGATAGCCGCGCAGGGCTTCCGTGAACGGCTTGGGCACGACGGGCGTTTTGCCCGCCTGAATGTCTTTGACCATGTCCAGCATGATGTCGGTCGCGAATTGCTGTCCCGCGTCCCAGCGGTTGAACAAATCGGAATCTTTCGCCATCAGCAAGCCGCGCTGTTCGGGCGTGTAGTCGGCTTTGAAGTGAATCGGCGCGGTAAAGCCGCGGTTGCACGACAACACGGGTTCTTCGGGGACGTTTTCAAACACGAACGTCTGTTCGGGCTTGTTCATCACCAGCACTTTGGACGTTTCTCCGGCGTCTTTTTGCCCTTGGACGTGCAGGGGCATATCATTGCCGTTTTTGTCCAGCAATCCCGTTTCCAAAGGAATGACGAACGGCTTTTTAATCGGCTGTCCGGGGGTGGCGGGCGTGTGCTGGGCAAGCGTCAGAGTGTACGTTTTCTTTTCGGGATCGTACACGCCTTTCGCGTCGACCTGCGGCGTGCCGGCTTGATGATACCAAGTGTTTTCAAACTGGCGCAAATCCAGTCCCGTCCCGTCGGAAATCGCCTGAACGAAATCGTGACAGGTCACGGCTTTGCCGTCGTTGCGCTCGAAATACAAATCCATGCCCTTGCGGAAGGCTTCCTTTCCCGCCATGCGCTCCATCATGCGAATGACTTCCGCACCCTTGTTATAGACGGTGCCCGTGTACAAGGAACGCACGGAAATATAGGAATCGGGACGGATCGGGTGCGCCAGAGGGCTCGCGTCCTGCGTGAACTGTCCGGCGCGCAGGGAGGCGGCGTCTTCAATGCGCTTGACGGCGCGCGAACGCATATCGGAGGAAAATTCCTGATCGCGATACACGGTCAAGCCTTCTTTCAGCGTCAAATCGAACCAGTCGCGCAGGGTCACGCGGTTGCCCGACCAGTTGTGAAAGTATTCGTGTCCGACGACGCTTTCGACGCTGGCGTAATCCGCGTCCGTCGCGCGCTTGTCGTCGACCAGAACGTACTTGTCGTTAAAGATGTTCAGGGACGTGTTTTCGCACGCGCCCGAATTGAAGTTCGACACGGCGACAATGTTGAACACGTCGTGGTCGTATTCGCGTCCGAACGTGTCTTCGTCCCACTTCATCGCCTTTTTCAAAGATTCGATCGCGTAGCCGCTCATGTCGCCCTTGCCTTTTTCGACAAAGACGTTCAACTGCACGTCGCGCCCCGAACGCGTCACGAAATGATCCTGCCGCTGATCGAGTTTGCCGGCGACGACCGCGTACAGATAGCACGCTTTCGGCACGGGGTCGAAAAAGACCTGCTTTTGTCTGCCGTCGGGCAGTTCCTCGACGGATTCCTTGTTGCCGTTGGACACCAGAACGGGCTGTTTTTCCTTGTCGGAAATCAGCGTCGTGCGCCACGTCGGCATGACGTCGGGGCGGTCGGGGAAGAACGTGATACGGCGGAAGCCGTGCGTTTCGCATTTCGTGCACAAAATGCCGTCGGATTCGTACAATCCCTGCAATTTCGTGTTGGCTTTCGGGTTCAAATCCGTGCGCACGGTCAGCGTGAAATCTTTCGGCGGATTAAGCAGCATCAAGCCTTCTTCGGACAGGACGTAATCCTTTTCGTCAACGGGCTTGCCGTTGATTTCCAGCCCCGCCAGCGTTAATTCGTCGCCGTCCAGCCACATGGGAGTGCCGTCCGCGACGCCGTTTTCGCGGCGAACCTGCATTTCGGCGGTCGCTTTCGTGTTTTCGGAGTCCAGTTCAAACGTCATGTCGACGTGGTCGATCTGGTAATCGGGGCGTTTGTAATCTTTCGCATAAACCGTTTTGGGCGTGTTGTCGGACATTGAAAAAAGCCTTTCATTCAAAAATTCGCGCACAGTATAGCGTATTTGGACGGAAAAACAAAGATTTTTTCGATAAAAACGGCAAAAAAAGCCGTGATTTTTTAACTTTTTATAATGAAATCCGCGTGTAATTTATTTACAATGTATCCGTGTTGACGAAAGGTTGTGGCAAAGTGCGCTTTTTTAAAGGACGAACGGCGGTTTTGGCGGCTCTGGCGATATTGTCGGGGTGCGGCTATTCCGTGCCCGCGTACCACGCGCGCATCAAAAGCCAGACGAGTTACGCGAATTCCCGCCGCACCGTGACGGCGACGACGGCGAAAACCGTCAAAAACGACGACACCGGCGTCATCGTCAAACGCGGCGACACCGTTTATTCGCTGTCCAGAAGATACGGCGTTCCCATTCGCGCCATGATTGAAATCAACGGGTTGAGCGCGCCGTACACGCTTTCTTTGGGGCAGAGGCTGCGCCTGCCGCCCGTCGCGACGCACACGGTCGTCAAGGGCGACACCGTGTACAGCATTTCTAGGCGTTACGGCGTGGACATGAGCACGCTGGCCCGTCAGAACAACATTCATTTCCCCTACGCCATTATCGAGGGGCAGATTTTGACGCTTCCGGGGGCGGTCGTGCGCGCGTCGTACAAGGTCGCCGCCGCGCCGTCGCCGAAAAAAACGTCCGGCGCGCAGAAAACGGCGTATAAACAGCCGCGCAAAACGGCGAAATCGAAAAGCGCGATAAAACTGCCGACGCCGCCGTCGCGTTCCGCCGGACGCTTCGCTTGGCCCGTCAAGGGCAGGGTGACCGCCGAATTCGGCACGGCGGGGGGCGGCAGGCACAACGACGGCATGAACATCAAAGTGGCGGCGGGCACGCCCGTCAAAGCGGCGGAAAACGGCATTGTCGCCTATGCCGGCAACGAATTGAAAGGCTTCGGCAATTTGCTTTTAATCAAGCACGCGGACGGCTGGGTGACGGCGTACGCGCACAACAGGGATTTGCTGGTCAAACGCGGGCAGACGGTCAAGCGCGGCGAGGTTGTCGCCAAAGCGGGCAAAACGGGAAGCGCGACCGAACCGCAACTGCACTTTGAAATCCGCAAAGGCACGAAAGCGGTGAATCCGCGCGATTATTTGACATTGTAGGAAAGGGGTTTTCATGAAAGCGGACGAATTGGAAAAACTGGCGGCTCTGCGCGACAGAGGCATTTTAACGCAGGAAGAATTTGAACAGGAAAAAAAGAAACTGCTTGACGGTTCGGACGTGATTGAAAAATCTCGCGCGTTCGACGACGGCGGAAACGTTTCGGAATTTTCGGCGCGCGCAAAGAATCCCTCCGGTCGAAAAACGGGCATTTTTCAGCACTATACGAATTGCTGGAAACGCTATTTCGGTTTCAGCGGCAGAGCGTCGCGCGGCGAGTATTGGAGCATCGTGCTTGTCAATTTCATCATTTGTTGCGTTTTGGGCGTGATTGACGGCGCGTCGGGCGCGAGCGGCAGTCTGTACGGACTGTACTCCATCGCGTTTTTCTTTCCGATGCTGGCGGCGGGCTTTCGCCGCTGTCACGACACGAACCATTCGGGATTGTGGATGTTCGCGCCGTTGTTTTCGGGCGTCGTTCTGGGCGTTTACGCGGGAATTGTCGTAGCGGCTTCGGGCGGCGCGTCGTCGGGCGCGGGTATTCTGGCGCTGGCGCTGGTCTTTGTCTTCGTGGCGGCGTACTCTTTCTATCTGCTGGTGAAAAAAGGCGACGCGGGCGCGAACGAATACGGCGAACCGTCCGTCTAGGAGGCTGACGTTGAGGGGATTTTTTCAAAAAATAGCGGCTTCGCTCCGCTCTTATTCGCAAAAATGCGGCGACGCGTGGCACAACGCCGTGACGCCGCAAAAGAAAATCCCCGTGGCGATTATCCGCGACGAAATGACCTACGCCGTGCGCGAGGGATGCTATTCGCAAATCATCCAGACGTGGACGACGGGCTCTTTTTTAACGGCGTACGCTTTGGTGCTGGGCGCAAACAACCTGATCATCGGTCTGCTGGCGGCGGTGCCTTTTCTGGCGAACGTCGCGCAAACGCCCGTCACGTTCATGATTGAAAAATACCGGAAGCGCAAAATTCTGACGCTGTTTTTCGGCGCGTGCAATTTCCCGCTTCTTTTGCTGATGGCGTCTTTCGTGTTCTTCAAACCGTCGGAAGCGACCGCTTGGGGATTGTTTTTGTGCGTGTTCCTGCGCTTTTTCTGCGCCGCTTCCGTCGTGTGCGTGTGGAATTCGTGGATGCGCGATTATGTGCCTTGGCGACTGCATAGCAAGTATTATGTGTCGCGCTTGAAGCAAATGACCGTCGCCGTCATTTTGTGCAATCTTGCCGGCGCGCTGATTGTCGACGCGGGCGAATGGGTGTTTCCGAAAAATCCCGTCATGGCGTATCCGCTTTTGTATCTGGCGGCGGGCTTGGCGGCGGGGTACGCCATGTACTGCGTGTACAGGGTGACGGACAAGGAAATGGCGCCGAGGGACGACGACGCGGCGGCGGATCATCTGGGCGACGAAATCAGGCAGGAAATCAAAGACCGCTGGCGCGACTTGAAGAAATTTTCCCTGAAAATCAAAGAACCGTTCAAAAATTTGAATTTCCGCCGACTGATGATTTTCTTCTGCCTGTTCAATTTCGGCGTGAACCTGATTTCTCCGTTCTTCGCCGTGGTTTTGCTGAACGTCATGGGCTTTCCGCTGGTGTTCGTCATCGGCATGGTCGTGCTGAGTCAGTTCACGGGCTTTTGCTTCATGTCGCTGTGGGAAACGACCGCCAAAGAATTCAATTACAAATCCGTTTTGCGATTGTCCGCCTCGCTGTATATGCTCGCGGTGTTTTTGTGGCTGTGCATCCCCGTGGGCGCCGATTATTTCGTCAGCGTGCCGATGCTGATTCTGGTGTACGCCCTGCTGGGCGTGGCGACGTCCGGCGTGAACGTGTCGACCTACAATCTGGCGTTGAGCCTTGCGCCCGCGAAAACGAAAATGGGAACGTATCAGGCGGCAAGCAACACGCTGAACGCTTTAAGCGCGGGCTTCGCCCCCATTATCGGCGGTCTGTGGGCGGATTTCTTCAAACACATCGAATTGTCCGTCATCGTGCAATGGAAAACGGCGTCCGAAAATCTGGCGTTTAAAACGATGACCGTCACTTATTGGGGATTTTTCTTTTTGTTTTCAATTGTTTTCGCGGGCATTTCCCTGCTGTTTCTGGCAAAGGTCGAAGTCAGCCGCGACGCGAATAAAAAGCAGGTGGCGGCGGCGCTGATCGAATTGGCGAAACGGAGTTGGCGGCAAAAACGCTTCTTGGTGTTCCTGCGCACGAAAATCAGAAACGTCTGCTCGTCCTACGAACAGGCGCTGGAAACCAAAAAGGACAGCGCCAAGAAAGCCGTCAAGGGCGTTAAAGAGCGCATCGGCGGAAAAATAAAGAAAATCCGAGATAAAAAGCGCAAGACGAAAGACAAATAGCCCTTGCCGTTTGCCGACGGCGATAAGCCGCGCCTGTCGGCTTGATTCGTTAAGGGGGCGGGTGCTACGGGATTCGCAATTCCGCCTAAAACTTGCGTCGTCCGGTTGAACGCCGCGCGTTAAGGCTCATTGATAAAAACCAGAAAATCCGTCCAATATTGGACGGATTTTTTATGTTTGACGGATTGAAAATAAAAAGGGCGGAAACCTAACGTTTCCGCCATTTTTATGGTGGGCACTACAGGGATCGAACCTGTGACCCCCACCGTGTGAAGGTGATGCTCTACCGCTGAGCTAAGTGCCCGATGAGAAGTCAATCGGACTTATAACCGTTTGAAAACGTTTCGTCAAGCCTTTTTCATTTTTTTCTGTTCAAAATTTCGCAAGTGCGCTATAACCCTTTGCGTAAAGGGCGAAAATACGATGAAATTCGATTATGATTTTGTGATTGTCGGCGCGGGCGCCGCGGGGTTGATCGCCGCTTTGTCCGCTTTGCGCGCGGGTAAATCCGTCGCGCTGATCGATTCGCAAGCCGAACCCGCCCGCAAACTTTTAATCACGGGCGGCGGGCGGTGCAATTTCACGAACGCCAACGTGTCCGCCGACAAGTATGTGTCGCAAAATCCTCATTTCTGCAAATCCGCGCTTGCCCGTCTGCCCGTCGCCGACGTGCTGGATTTCTGCCGCCGCAACGCTCTTTCCTACACGTTGGAGCGGGACGGCAAATACTTTGCGTCAAGCGCGAAAGCCGTGCGCGATTTGCTGTTGTCCCTTGCCTCCGGCGCGGGCGCGAAATTTCTGTTCGGGCGCAAAGTGTCGGATATCGCCGTTTCCTGCGGCGGATTTTCCCTGACAACGCAGGGCGAAACGCTGACGGCGGCGCGTTTGCTGATTGCGACGGGCGGGCTGTCCGTGTCTTCGACGGGCGCGTCGGATTTCGCCTTTCGCGCGGCGCAAAAATTCGGATTGACCGTCGCGCCGCTTTCCCCCGCGCTGACGCCGATGCTTTTTAATGAAAAAGACGCCGCGTTTTTCGGCGGATTGTCGGGCGTTTCGTGCGATGTTTCCCTGTCTTTCGCCAAAAAGAAACTGTCGGGCGCGCTGTTGTTCACGCATACGGGAATCAGCGGTCCCGCCGTGCTTCAAGCGTCGCTTTTCCGCGCGCCGCAAGACGCTGTGCGGATTGATTTCGCGCCGTCCGTCGACGTGTTCGATTTTTTAAAGCAATCCCGCTCGGCGCATCCCAAGCGTCTGCCGGCAAGCGTATTGACCGACATTCTGCCCAAGCGGTTGGCGGAGGCTTTTGCGCGAAACGCGGCGGTTTCTTTGCCCGTCGGAGATTTGTCCGACAAAGTTTTCCGCGCCGTTGACGCCATGATCAAGCAATACGCTTTTACGCCGCGCGCGCAGGCGGGATACGACAAGGCGGAAGTGACGAAAGGCGGCGTCGACACGTCGGCTTTGTCGTCGCAAACAATGGAGTGCCGCGCGATAAGCGGACTGTATTTCGCGGGCGAATGCGTCGATGTGACGGGAATGCTCGGCGGATACAATCTGCATTGGGCGTTCGCGTCCGGACGGGCGGCGGGCTTGGCTGCCGCGCAAAAATAATTCGCGTTTTGAAAGGAAAAACTTGAATGACCCAAACGGAATCTTTGCTTGAAAAAGGCTTGAAAACCGCCGATTTGACCGAAGACGAACTGGTTTTTCTGTTGACGTGCGGCGACGGCGAAGCGGTTTTTCGCGCGGCGGACGCGGTCAGAAAGCGCAACGTCGGCGATGACATTCATCTGCGCGGATTGATAGAATTTTCAAACATCTGCCAAAACAACTGCCTGTATTGCGGCATCCGGCGCGGCAATCCGAACGTCGAACGCTTTTGCTTGTCGCCCGATGAAATCGTCGAGTCCGCGCGCAACGCCAAAGCGTTGGGATACGGCACGGTCGTCATGCAGTCGGGCGAAAGCGGCACGCTGTCTGTCGACGATTTGTGCGGCGTTCTGCGGCGCATCAAGGCTTTGGACGTCGCCATAACGTTAAGCGTCGGCGAAAAGAGTTTCGAGGAGTACCGTGCGTACAAACAGGCGGGCGCGGACAGATATTTACTGCGCATTGAAACTACGGACAAGGCTTTGTACGCCGCGCTCGACCCGCAGATGAGCTGGGAGCGGCGCAAGCAATGCTTGGACGATTTGAAAACGCTCGGCTACGAAGTCGGCTCCGGCTGTCTGGTCGGCTTGCCGGATCAAAGCGTGGAAAGCGTCGCGCGCGACATCTTGTTTTTAAAGCGCATCGGCGTGGACATGGCGGGCATCGGTCCTTTCATTCCGCATCCCGACACGCCGCTGAAAGACTGCAAAGCGACGGGATTCGAGTTGTCCCTGCGCACCATGGCGTTGACGCGGATTTTACTGCCGGATATCAACATTCCCGCGACGACGGCAATGGAAACGCTGTCGCCGAACGGACGCGTCAAAGCGTTGCAAAGCGGGGCGAACGTCGTCATGCTGAACGTCGCGCAGGGAGGGCATCGCGCCGCTTACGCGCTGTATCCGAACAAGGCGGGCGTGAACGACGTGGCGGCAATCGCGCGCAAAAACATTGAAAAGACGATTGAAAGCATCGGACGCAAAACCGGCACGGGCTGCGGTTCGCACAAAAAAGCGTGAAAACGGCGTTTCCGCGTGCTTTTTTCATTGATAATTTTGTCAGGCAACGTATCATAACCGACACGGGCTTTCTTTAAAGGGGGACAAGCGATGGCAAGAGTTTACGAAGGTCTTTTGGCGCAGGACGATCCGCTGTACGAGTATCTGAAAAACGAAATCCAGCCGCAGTTGAGCGATTGGGACGACGCACCCGCTTACAACGTGTACAACCTGAACGGGTCGAACGCCGTTTATTTGTACGAGGAAATCCATTCCGGCACGAAAATGATCGGCAAATACTTTTTGTGCGACAAAGAACCCGTGCGCGAAAGCGCCGCCCGCCGCATGAACCGCGAATACGACAATCTGGCGATGATGCGCTCTTACGGGTTTGACAAATCGCCGTACTACGTCGCCAAACCGCTCGGCAAAAACGACGATTTGAACGAACTGCTGGTCGTCGAATGTTGCGAGGGCGAACTGCTGTCCTCCATTATCGACCGCACGATTGAGGAGGGCGACGACGCGCTTTTGTTCGACAAACTGGCGGCTTTGGGACACTTTTTCGCGGCTTTCCACAACTGCACGGCTTTTGACGAACCCGTCGATTTCACGTTCGGCTACAATTACATGGGGCGCGTGATCGAACAGGCTTCCGCGATGTTCGACGAAGGCGACGCCGAAGAATTCGAGGAATTGCGCAACATCTGGCGCGAACGTTCTGAAATGTGGGAAGACAATCGGGTGATGGTGCACGGCGACGCGACGACTGCGAACTTCATGTTCGGCGACGATGAAAACGTCTGCACGTTCGATTTTGAACGCGTCATGCCCGCCGACCGCATCTTCGACATGGGACGCATGGCGGGCGAATTAATGCATTCGTTTCTGCTCGGCACGGGCGACAAATACGCCGCCGAACCTTTTATCGGACATTTTTTGTGGGAGTATTCGACCCGCTTTCCCGACAGGGAAGCGACGTTCGCGTCCATTACAAAGCGCATCCCGTACTACATGGGCACGACGCTGTTGCGCATTTCCCGCAACGATTATCTGGAACCGGATTACCGCCGCCGGTTGATTTACGAAGCCAAAAGCTGCTTGAAAGAATCGGAAGAATAAAATGATACGCGCCATCCTTTTTGACATCAACGGCACGCTGACGGACATTTTGACGCGCGAAGATTCGGACGACGCGTACCGCGTCGTTTCCAATTTCCTGACGTGTCAGGGCGTGGAAATCGTGCCGGCGGAATTAAAGCGTCAATACTTCGACATCAATCAAACCCAGCGCGAAACAAGCGCGGAGGCGCATCCCGAATTTGACGCGAAAGCGTTGTTCAAGCGCATTATCGAAAAGTACGAAACCGCGTACACGAAATCTTTGCCGAAAGAAAAATACGATTTGCTGCCGGAAATAACGGCGCAGGTGTTTCGCGCGGCGACCTTGTATCAGTTGCGCCTGTACGACGACGTGAAAACGACGCTGGACGCGCTGAAAGGCAAGTATATGATGGCGGCGGTTTCCGACGGACAAAGCGTGTGGGGCAGAGGTGAATTGAACGCCGTCGGCTTGACGGGGTATTTCAATCCCGTGCTGATTTCAAGCGATTACGGTTATCGCAAGCCGGACGAACGCTTTTTCCAAAAAGCACTTGATGCGCTGAAAATCAAGCCGTCGGAAGCGATTTACGTCGGCAACGATATGTACCGCGACGTGTTCGGCGCGCAAAAGGCGGGCATGAAGGCGGTGTTTTTCCTGTCCAATCAGGGCGAACACCATTTTCCGAACACAAAGCCCGATTACGTCATTTACAAATTTTCCCAACTGCTGAACGCGGTCGCGCATTTCGAGAAAAAAGAGGCGGCGAAAAAATCCGCCTAATGAAAAGCCTTGCGTAATGAAGAGCCCCGCGCAAACGGGGCTACTCATTTTTTATCGTATGAATTCGTTTATAAAATTTGCGGCGTCCGCGTTTTCAATGGATTTTTTGAATTTTTCCAAAAGATTTGCTAAATTATCCAGTTGATTCTTCAAATCGTCCTGATCTTTGACCAGAGTTCTGAAGCCGTGAATTAAAATGCCGTTATTTCTCAACTTTGCAATATTCTGCGCTTTTTCAAGTAATTCTTGACCATCTCCCGCCTGTCCCAAATGTTTCAAGAAATGCGCTGTTTTTTCGCGGTCGAATTGATAATAACGATTTCCGCAGAGAGCAACTATCGGTGCGTGTTTTTTGTTATGTTTATCTATGAAAGATTTCACTTTTTCATCATTGTCCGGAATGCAGGCGGTATCATATCCTTCACGATATAAAAAGGATTGACCGAGCATCTCGTATATGCGGTACGCGCGCACGGCGGCATCTTCCAATTGATTTGCTTTCAGCCGTCGTAAAGCATTTGCGTGCAAATCAATAACAAGGCGTAAAACGGTTTCCGAGTTTTCCTTGTATTCTTCAAGCGAAAGAAGTTCGGGATATTCGTTTTTGGGAGGTCTTGGCGTTTTCTTTATTTCACGGTTCGCCAAATCTCTGACCCACTGTTTAACGTTTTCCGGAACGCAAAATTCATCAAATCCTTGTTGCAGTTTTGAACAATCTGACATACCGGTCAAACACTCTTTTGCCGTCTTATAATCCAGTCTGTCCCAAGCGGTGTAAAAATTTGCCAATTGAATGATGCCGTTTTTTAAACTTTCCAATTTGGCGGGAAATGCATTTTCGTTTAAAATGTTTGTTGCGGCGGCGAATTGCCCCGCTTTGAACAGGTGTTTGCACTGATCCAGCAACGCCAGTCCGCGTGCATAAGAAGCGTCGAAAGTTTTAAGAATTTGAGTATTATCCTCTTCGGATTTTTTCACACTGTACAGAAAAACGGAAATGCGATATCTCATACCGATGGCATACAATGCCGCAGCCATTGCTTTTGTTCCGTATGTGAAATCAATCGAGAAATTTTTGTACTCAAAACCTTTTTCAACGATTTGCTGGAAAACGCTATCATAAAAATTATAGCATTTATCGACATCCCATGCGTCATTTTCATCAGACAAAGAATAGCGTTCAATTTGTATCTGTTCATTTTCGTAGTGTTTTTTAATATTTTCTGCTGTTGTTGATGAACTTTGAGACGAAAACAGAATAACAAGATGCGCCTTACTTTCGCGAATAGAATTTTTGTATAGATCAACATCATGGCTTCCAACGGTTAAAAATAAAACTTTTTTTTCAAAAGACATTGTAAGAATCTCTCATAAAATTGTTTGATGTGTTAATGGTTATAAACTTTTTTGTAAAAAGCAAGAAGATAAAGTTGAAAATGAATGAAAAGCCCCGCGAAAACGGGGCTTTTTCGTCATCTGTTGTATTGAATTTTCGTTTCGTCCCATTTGTCTTTCGGCGCGACGTCGGTAGCGGGATATCCGACCGGAACCAGCGCGAAAGGCACGATGTTTTCGGGCAGTTTCAAAATGGCGGCGGCGGTTTGAGAGCGCGCCGTCGGGTACAATCCCGTCCAAACGGCGCCCAAGCCGAGAGAATGTGCGGCTAACAGCAGATTTTGCGTCGCGGCGGACACGTCCTGAATCCAAAACGACTTGCCGTCGCCCGCAATCGTCTTGTCCATGTCGGCGCATACGATAATGACGACGGGCGCTTTCGCCCCCATGCGCGCGTTCGGCAGACTTTGCGCCAGTTCGTTTTTCAGCGCGGCGTCGTCAACGACAATGAAACGCCACGGCTGTTTGTTCATCGCGCTCGGCGCGGACATGGCGGCTTTTAAAATCTGCGTGATTTTGTCTTTTTCAACCGGCTCGGATTTAAACTGACGCACGCTCGCGCGGGTGGCGATGTTGTCCAGCACGGCGTTTTGAGCGGCGGCGGGCGCGCAAAAAGTCAGACACAGCGCGGCGGCAAGCAATTCCTTTTTCATGACATACCTCATCCGTAAGCAACGTTTTTTGTCATTCTAATTCAAAACGGCGGCTTTGGTAAGATAAAAAAAGAACCCGTCTTTCAACCAAGACGGGCTTTGCGCCATGACGCTTTCGTGTCAATACAAAAAGAATTGTGTGTAAAGAAAAAGTCCGGCGTTCGTAGCACCGGACTTTCTTTAATCACGAAGGGATCAACTGTCCTAATCTCTTCTGATGATTTCAGGATATGAAAATGTCTGACGCAAGTCAAACGTTTTCGGTTGATGCCTTCCAACGCGGTAATGTTTCCGCAAAGGAGGCGTGATGCGATTAAACAACCTTAAAGTGCATCTTTGCCGGTTTGCTTTTCGCATTGCTGAAATCTTGTTTGCCATAATCGGTTAGACTTGAAATCGGGAAAACGGCAGGGCGACTTGCCGTTTTTTCCGTTTCGCAATCAAAAACCCCCGAACGTGTCGGGGGTTTCGGTAAAAGGATAAGAAGTTATTTCTTTTCAACAACTTTCGGCATATCAATTTTGATGTGCAGTTCTTTAAGTTGCTGCGGCGTGACTTCGCACGGCGCCTGCATCATCAAATCCTGCGCCTGCTGGTTCATCGGGAACAGGATGACTTCGCGAATGTTCGGTTCGTCCGCCAGCAGCATAACCATACGGTCGACGCCGGGAGCCGCACCGCCGTGAGGAGGCGCGCCGTACTTGAACGCGTTCAGCATGCCGCCGAATTTGTGTTCGACGACTTCGGGACCGTATCCCGCGATTTCAAACGCTTTGTACATAATGTCGGGGCGGTGGTTGCGGATGGCGCCCGAAGACAGTTCGATACCGTTGCACACGATGTCGTACTGGTACGCGTTGATTTCCAGAGGATCTTTCGTGTTCAGCGCTTCCAATCCGCCTTGCGGCATCGAGAACGGGTTGTGCGAGAAAATGATCGCGCCCGTTTCCTCGTCCTTTTCGAACATCGGGAAATCGGTAATCCAGCAGAATTTAAACGTGTTCTTTTCGTACAAATCAAGCAGTTCGCCGACTTTGTTGCGGATCTGTCCCGCGAATTTTTCGACGACGCCTTTCTTGTCGCACGCAAAGAAAACCGCGTCGCCCGTTTGCGCGCCGACGGCTTTTTTCAGTTCTTCCAATTTCGCTTCGTCGAAGTTTTTGACGAACGCGCCTTTCGCACCGTCTTCCTTGAACGACACATAGCACAAACCGGGCATGCCGATTTCGCGCGCCCAGCCCGTCAGTTTGTCAAACCAACTGCGCGGCATGGCGGCGGCTTTCGGCGCGGGAATGGCGCGGACTTTCGCACCTTTTTCAATGGCGGAAGCGAACACCGCGAAGTCGGAGCCGCGGAAGATTTCCGTCACGTCCGAAATAATCAGCGGGTTGCGCAAATCGGGTTTGTCGGAACCGTATTTCAGCATCGCTTCGGCGAACGGAATACGCACGAACGGCGCGGGCGTGACCGTTCTGCCGTTGGCGAATTCTTCAAACACGCCTTGCAGTACGGGTTCGATGGCGGCGAAAACGTCTTCCTGCGTCACGAACGCCATTTCAAAGTCCAACTGGTAAAATTCGCCGGGGGAGCGGTCCGCGCGGGAGTCTTCGTCACGGAAGCACGGCGCAATCTGGAAATAGCGGTCGAAGCCCGACACCATCAGCAATTGTTTGAACTGTTGCGGGGCTTGGGGCAGGGCGTAGAACTGACCGGGGTGCAGACGCGAGGGCACCAGAAAGTCGCGCGCGCCTTCGGGACTGGACGCCGTCAGAATGGGCGTCTGGTATTCGACGAAACCCTGCGCGATCATGCGGCGGCGCAAAGAAGCGATGACGTTCGAGCGCAGCAGCATATTTTTGTGCAGTTTTTCGCGGCGCAAATCCAAGAAGCGATAGCGCAGGCGGACGTCTTCGGGCTGATCGTAATCGCCGGCGACCTGCATGGGCAGAATGTCGGCTTCGCCCAGAATTTCGGCTTCGTTGACGTCAAGTTCGATTTCGCCCGTTTCCATTTTTTCGTTGACGGTCGAACCTTCGCGTTTAACGACTTTGCCGGTGACGCAAATGACGCTTTCGGGACGCGCTTTTTCAATGATTTTGAAAACGGGGCTGGAAATGTCGACGACGCATTGCGTCAGACCGTAATGGTCGCGCAAGTCGATGAAAACCAAGTTCCCGTGGTCGCGTTTGCGGTGAATCCACCCCGACAGGCGCGCGGTGATGCCCGCGTCTTTGGCACGGAGTTCCCCGCAGGTGTGCGTACGATAGCAATGCATGAAAGAATCCTTTGTTATTATAAAGTGAAATCGGGTAGATATTGGCCGTAACCGCTTTGATTGTCAATACTTTGCAGGGGGCGGGGCGAAAAATTTTTTTTAACCTTTAATTTGCGCGCAAAAAGTTTTATAAATACCGCGCCACATATAAAGAGGAAAAAATGCTGATAGACACGACCGAAAGCCTGAACGCGCTGTGCGAACGCTTGAAAAAACACGATTTCGTCACGGTGGACACCGAATTCATCCGCGAAAAAACGTATTTTCCGCAGTTGTGTCTGGTGCAGATCGCCTCGATGGACGAAGCCGCGTGCGTCGATCCGCTGGCGAAAGATTTGGATATGTCCGCGCTGTTCGATTTGATGAGCAATCCGGACGTGGTCAAGGTTTTTCACGCCGCGCGTCAGGACATCGAGATTTTCTTCAACATGACGGGCAAAATTCCGACCCCCGTTTTCGACACGCAGGTCGCCGCCATGGTGTGCGGATTCCGCGAATCCGTCAGTTATCAAAATCTGGTCGCGAAACTGCTGAAAGTCAGTCTGGACAAGTCGATGCGCTACACCGACTGGGCGCGCCGTCCGCTGACCGACAGACAGGTCGAATACGCGCTGAACGACGTCACGCATTTGCGGCACGTTTATTTGAAATTAAAGGACAAACTGGCGCAAAACGGCAGGGAAGCGTGGTTGAGCGAGGAAATGGACTTTTTGACCGACCCGCACACATACCGGCAAGACCCGTACGAGATGTGGAAACGCTTTAAACCGACGTGTTCTTCGGCGCATTATCTGACGCTTTTGCGCGAATTGGCGGCTTGGCGGGAGGAGGAGGCGCGTCGCGCCGACCGTCCCAGAAAGCACGTCATGCGCGACGAAATGCTGCTTGACATCGCCGCAAGCGCGCCCGAAACGGCGGAGGAACTCGACAAATTGAGAAGCGCGACGCAGGGCTTTGCCAAAAGCCGCTACGGAAAGGCGGTGCTGGAAATCGTCACGCGCGTGAAAAACGAACCCGCCGCGGATATTTCCCTGCGCGACGAAAAGCGCGAAATTCCGCCCAGCACGCAGGCTTTGATTAAAATGCTGCGCCTGCTTTTGTCCGTCAAGGCGGCGGCGAACGGCGTTGCGGAAAAGATGATCGCCTCGTCCGAAGACATCGACGCGCTCGGCTTGGGCGAAACGGCGGGAAACGCCGTGTTGCAGGGCTGGCGTTACGACGTGTTCGGCAGGGACGCGCAGGCTTTGATGCGCGGCGAGTTGGCGGTGCGCTACAATCCCGACAAAAAGAACGCGGAAGTTTTCAAATTCTGACGGCGTTCCGCACCGATTTCGCTTTCATTTAAAACGGCTCTCGTGTACGCTGTAAGTATGACTTTACGGCGGAGGAAATGATGACGATAGTTTATGTTCTGGCTGTGATTGCGGCGTCCGTCGCGGCGTTCGGCGTGTTGATGTACAACCGTTTCGTCAAGCAGGAAAATTTGTGCGACGAGGCGTTCAGCGGCGTGCAGGTGCAGTTGAAGCGCCGCTACGATTTAATTCCGAATCTCGTTTCCTGCGTCAAGGGATACGCCGCGCACGAGCGCGAAACGCTGGACGCCGTCATTGCCAAGCGCAACGAGGCGATGAACGCGGACGCGGAACACAAAACGCAGGCGGAGAACGCGCTGGCGCAGTCTTTGAAATCCGTGTTCGCGCTGGCGGAAAGTTATCCCGATTTGAAAGCGAACCAAAATTTCATTCAGTTGCAGGAAACGCTGGCGGACATCGAGGACAATCTGCAAAACGCCCGCCGCTACTACAACGCGACGGTGCGCACGCTGAACACGCTGGTCAAATCGTTCCCGTCGAACATCATCGCGGCGCAGTTCGGCTTTAACGCCCGCGCGTACTTTGAAGCGGCGCAGGAAGAAACGCAAAACGTGAAAGTGTCGTTTTAAATGAAAGCGGTTTTCGCCTTTCTCGCCGTTTTTCTGGCAAGTTTGAACGCTTTTGCGGCGGAGGAGATTTTAAGTTTCGATTCTTTCGCCGACGTGCAGAAAGACGCGTCCGCCGTCATTGTCGAAAAAATAGCGGTCAGGGCGGAGGGCAAGCGGATTAAGCGGGGCATTTACCGCGATTTGCCGACGGCGAAAGGCGAAACCTACCGCGTGATTTCCGTGTCACGCGAAACCGCCGTTCCCGACGGGGAGGACGCCGAGCGTTTGACGACGGCGCGCGGCGATGAAAGCGAAGCGTATTCCACGGAATTTAAAAACGGATATTTGCGCATCAACACGGGTTCGGACGCGTTTTTAGAGCCGGACAACGTTTACGTTTTCACGATTGTTTATCAGGTGTTCAACGCCGTCCGAGCATTTAAGGATTACGACGAGTTTTATTGGAACGCGACGGGAAACGGTTGGGAGTTTCCGATTAAGAAAGCGTCCGCTTTCGTGCGTTTGCCGGACGGCGCGCCCGTTTTGCAAAAGGCGGTGTACGTCGGCGGCGTCGGGTCGCGCGAACGCGGCTTGATTTCGGGCGATATGTTTATTGCGCCGCGCGCGCTGGAAGCGGGAGAGGGGCTGACGTTCGCCGTCGGCTTTCAAAAAGGGTTTGTGACGTTTCCGCCCGCGCTTGTCCGCGCTTTGCCGTATATTCTGGCGGGCGCGGTTTTGCTTTTGTATATGGGCGCAACGTGGCATTTGTACGGGCGCGATCCCGCAAAGCCCGAAGTGATGCCGCGCTTTTCCGGCGTGCCGCATTTAACGGCGGCGCAAAGCGGGTACGTTTATTTTCGCGGGCTTCAAAATAAAAGATGCCTGTCCGCCGCGCTGATTGAAAACGCGGTCGGCGGCTATTTAAAAATGACGGAAATAGACAAGGACACGCTCACGTTTTCCAAAAAGCGTGAAGCCGTGTCGAAAGAGGAAAAGTTCTTCGCGCGCAAGTTTCCGTTTGCGGCGGTCGCGTCGGACAAGCCGTCGAAGCCTTTGCGGACTTTTTACAAAGAGTTTTCGCGGCGGCTGAAAACAACGGCGGGCGACGCGTATTTTTCGGCGAATTACCTGTTTGTCGGCATCGGCGCGGCGTTGGCGGGCGCGGGGGTTTTGTGGCTGGCGCATCTGGCGGGGGACGTCGGTTTCGGTTTGGCGCTTTTGATTTTCGTGCCGTTTTTGTATATCGGATTTTTACGCATTCGCGCGCACGTCGTTTTCGGGACGCTGTGGACGCTGATTATTTTGCTGAACTGCCTGTCTGTGACGTGGATTCCCGTCGCGCAATCCGAGCCTTTGCGTTTTGTGCTGATTTTTTATTTGGCGGCTCTGGCGGCTTTGGGCGCGTACGCGTACCTGATTTACCGTCCGACGCGCAAGGGGCAGGAAGTCATTGCGCATTTGGACGGGCTGAAAATGTTCATGACGGTGGTGCATCAGGATATGCCCAAAGACGTCACGTTCGACAAAATGGAAAAACTGCTTCCCTACGCCGTTTTGTTCGGCATTGAAAAGCAATGGTGCGAGAAAATGAAAAAAGTCGCCGACACGTTCGACTATCAGCCGGACTGGTACGGCGGCAGACCGTTTTCCTCCTCGAAACTGGGGGCGTTCGACAGGACGATTGCCGCCTGTTGCGCCTCTCCGTCGTCAAGCGGGTCGGGCGGGCGCGGATTTTCGGGCGGCGGTTTCGGCGGCGGGGGCGGCGGGGGCAGATAACGCTCTGTCCGCTTGCACAATCTTTTTTCCTCTGTTATAACCGTTTCAAACAACTGTAAAAATAAGGATTTGAAATGTCTGCATATCAATATATCTATGTGATGAAAAATCTGTCGAAAACGTACCCCGGCGGCAAACAGGTGCTGAAAAACATCTGGCTGTCGTTCTTTCCGGGGGCGAAAATCGGCGTGCTGGGACACAACGGCGCGGGTAAATCGACGCTGTTGAAAATCATGGCGGGGCTGGATACGGAATTCAGCGGCGAAGCGTGGGCGGCGGAAGGCGCAAGCGTCGGTTATCTGCCGCAGGAACCGCAACTCGACCCGAGCAAAAACGTCATCGAGAACATCATGGACGGTTTGGGCGGCGTGCGCGACCTGCTGAAACGCTTTGAAGAAATCAATATGAAATTCGCCGAGGAAATGACCGACGACGAAATGAACGCGCTGATCGCCGAACAGGCGGAAGTGCAGGAAAAAATCGACGCGTGCAACGGGTGGGATTTTGAACGCAACATTGAAATCGCGATGGACGCTTTGCGCTGTCCGCCCGCCGACGCCGACGTGACGAAACTGTCGGGCGGCGAAAAACGCCGCGTCGCGCTGTGCCGCCTGCTGTTGAGCAAGCCCGATTTGCTGCTGCTTGACGAACCGACGAACCACTTGGACGCGGAATCTGTCGCGTGGCTGCAACAGCATCTGCACGATTACGCGGGCACGGTCGTCATGGTCACGCACGACCGCTATTTCTTGGACAACGTCACGGGCTGGATTTTGGAACTGGATCGCGGCGAGGGCATCCCCTACGAAGGCAATTATTCGTCTTGGCTGGAACAAAAGCAAAAGCGTCTGGCGCAGGAAGCCAAAGAGGAATCCGCCCGCCAAAAGACAATCAGCGAAGAACTGGAATGGATTCGCCAAAGCCCGAAAGCGCGTCAGGCGAAAAGCAAGGCGCGTATTGCGGCTTTTGACAAATTGGTGGCTGACGCGGGCAAAATCGCCGAAGGTCAGGCGCAAATCATCATTCCGCAAGGTCCCCGTTTGGGCGATGTCGTGATCGAGGCGGAAAACGTGTCGAAAGGCTACGGCGACCGCCTGCTGATCGACAATCTGTCGTTCCGCATCCCCCCCGGCGCGATTGTCGGCGTCATCGGCGCGAACGGCGTCGGCAAAACGACGCTGATGCGCTTGATTACGGGACAGGAGCAGGTCGATTCCGGCTCGTTCCGCATCGGCGACACGGTTGTCTTGGGCTATGTCGACCAAAGCCGCGACGCGCTGAACGACAACAACACCGTGTGGCAGGAAATTTCGGGCGGCGTGGACGAATTGCTGTTGGGCAAGCGCAAAATGGCGTCGCGCGCGTACGTCGGGCAATTCAACTTCAAGGGCGCGGACCAGCAAAAGAAAGTCGGACTGCTTTCGGGCGGCGAACGCAACCGCGTGCACATGGCGAAAATGCTGAAAAGCGGCGCGAACGTCATTCTGCTTGACGAACCGACGAACGATTTGGACGTGGACACCCTGCGCGCGCTGGAAGAAGCGTTGCTCGCGTTTGCCGGATGCGCCGTCGTCACGTCCCACGACCGCTGGTTTTTGGACCGCATCGCGACGCACATTCTGGCGTTCGAGGGCGACAGCCACGTCGAATGGTTCGAAGGCAACTTTGAAGATTACGAAGCGGACAAAAAACGCCGCTTGGGCGAAGAGGCGGTTAATCCGCACCGCGTGAAATACAAACCGCTTGTCAGAAAATAAATAGACACGGACAAAAAATCCCCGCTCGGCAAAAGCGGGGATTTTCGTTTGTCGGGAATGAAGCGGGATAAAAAATCCCCGTCCGTTCGTCGCGGGCGGGGATGTTGTCGTCAGAGGAAAAAAGGTTAGAAGTCGTACTGGTACTGCACGCCGATGATGTTCGCCTGCGCGTCGTACTTGACGTCTTCGCTTCCCGGACCGCCGTTCGCGCCGTTGCGGGCGTGGTAGGTGCGCATGAACAGATGCGCGTAGCCGACGTCGATGCGGGAATTTTTGTTGATGTTGTACGTCGTGCCCAAAGACACCCAGTAGCGCGACTGGTCGGGAATGCGCGTCGTGCGGTAGTTGCCGTCCGTCGCGGGCGACTGGTCGTAGGCGACGCCTGCGCGGAACGTCCAAGTGTCGTTGTAGTACCAATCCGCGCCCAAAGACACCGTCCAAGTGTTGTGCCAGTTGTATTCCGCCGTTTTATCTCCGAACGCGCCCGCGCCGTTTGCCGCCGCGTCGGGTGAAACCATCGTGAATTTCTGGAAGCGCGTCCAGCGTGTCCAGCGCGCCATGAACGAATAACCGAAATTGTTCTGTTTCGTAAACGCGGAAATGATGACCTGTTCGGGCAAAACCTGCGTGGAGGACGCTTCATACGTTCCGGCGTTCAAACCGAACGGCGAAGACGCCATAACGCCGACGGGCGTCAGACCGATTTCCAAAGGTCCTTCAACCTTGTGGTGACGCGTCGGACGGAAAGAAACGCCGATGCGCGTGTCTTTGACGGGTTCCCACATAACGCCGAAGTTGCCGTACCAGTTCCAGTTGTCCAAATCGTAGTTGTAATAGCCGAGTTTGTCGCCCCGCGAAAGCGAAATCGGAGGGTAGGAAACGGGGCTTCTCGCGTATCCGGTGACTTTGCCGCGAACGTAGCGGTAAATCAAGCCCGCGCCGATCGAAAACGTGTCGGTCAGTTTGTACGCGGCGGACAGGTTCAAATCGACGATGCGCAAATCGGTCGTGATGCCTTCGCCCGAAGCGAAAAAGTCGTCGCCGTAGTCGGACGCCAGACCGTAGGGCATATACACGCCGAAGCCCGCCATTAAATCGTCGTTGATTTTGTACTGCGCGAAGAAGTTCGGCAGGGGCGAATAAACGCTGATGTCGTCTTTGCCGGATTTACCGAAAGAATCCGTGCCTTTGACCTTGCCGTACTGCTGCACCAGCGTCGCGCCGACCTGCATACCCGTTTTCGGGTTGGCGAACATCCCTGCGGGGTTGTAAGCCAAAGCGGAATAATCGTCGCCGACCACGCCCGCGCCCGCATAGGAACGCCCCAAGCCCGCCACGCTGTAATCGCTCAACTGGTAGCCCGCCGCCTGCGCGTTGGACGCGACCGTCAATCCGAGAACCGACGCGGCGATGAATTTGGAATATCTGTTCATTGATAGAACTCCCTCTCGTGTGAATTTGTTTGACTTGAAGTTTATAAGCGAAAGACAATCGGAGCAAGAAAATTAACGCTGTGTATAAAAATCAAAAAACGCATATTTTTCAATGTGATGCAATGTTTATTATAAAGTCGTAAAAAGATAATTTTTCTGAAAGTCCGCCGTTTTTCTTAAATCGTATAGTTATGCGTCCCGTCCGATTTGCCTGCTTTCAACGCCGCGCGCGAAAGGGTATCCTGTCGTCGAAAGGAAAAGCAAATGCGTAAAAAAGCATTTTTCGGCTATTTGACGGGCGTTTGCGCCGTGCTGTTTTGGAGTTACAACGTCATCATCGCACGCTATATGGCGGACGAATTGACGCCGTGGCAAATCTCTTTGGGACGCTGGGCGGTCGCGGGAGCGGTTTTGATGCCGTTCTACGCGCGTCCGCTGTGGCAAAAACGGCAAATTTTAATGCAAAATTTTTGGCGGATTCTCATTTTGTCCGTGTCGGGCATCGCCCTGCAAAACACGCTTGTGTATCGGGCGGGGCATACGGCGGGCGCGGTCAACATGGCTCTTTTAGGCACGACGGGTCCCGTGTTTTTGGTTATTTTTTCGGCGATGTTCTTAAAAACGAAAGTGTCGCTTAAACAATGCGCCGGCTTTTTAATCGCGCTGTCCGGCGTGCTGACGATTATTATGAAAGGGCATTTGACCGATATTGAAAATTTCCAATTCGTGCGGGGCGATTTCTATATGCTGATCGGGGCGGCTGTGTTCGGTTTGTACGGAGCGTTTCAGGCGGGCGGCGTGCAGGGGTTGAGCGAAAACGAACTGCTTGCCGCGAGCATTTTCGTCGCGGTCGTCTTTCTTGCAATCGTCTGCGCCGTCACTTATCCGTACGCGCCGGCGGCGAACCTGACGGCGAAAGGCGTGTGGACAATCGTGTACATGGGGGTGCTGCCGTCGCTGTTTGCGTATTTTTGCTGGAACGTCACGCTGGAAACGCTGGGCAGTTTAAAGGCGGGGCTGATTTACTATCTGATGCCCGTGTTCAGTTCGCTGGAAGCGGCGGTTGTTCTGCACGAGGGAATGACGAAAGTGCAACTGGCGGGCGGGGCGCTGGTGCTTTTGGGCGTTTTCATCGCGGCATACCACCGTCCGAAACACGTCGTGACAATCAAACGGGCGTAAGGCGGCGGACTTGCCTTCGCGAGCCGTATTTTTCACGCTTTTTCCTTGCGGACGCGTTTTGCTTTCGCACGCCGAAAAACGCTTGATTTTTTCATACAAAAAAGCCGCCCAACCGAGCGGCTTTCAAGTGGTTGGGATGGCTGGACTCGAACCAGCGAATGACGGAGTCAAAGTCCGTTGCCTTACCGCTTGGCTACATCCCAATAAACGCTTAACTAATAATGCACTTGCGCGGGTTCGTCAAGTCTTTTTGTGGGCGGTTTGAAATTTTATACCGCCGACATGACGCCGTTGATTCCGTCAACGACGAACTGCGCCGCCATTGCCGCCAAAATCAGCCCCAAGATTCTGGTGATGACCTGATTGATCGTCTGTCCCATGATGCGCGCGCACAGCGTTGACAGGCGGAATGCGAAAAACGTTATCAGCAGCACCACGGTCATGGCGGCGACAACGCAAATCTGCGACGACAGGGATTCCGTTTTAGCCTGATTCATCAGCAGGATGATGGACGTAATCGTTCCCGGTCCCGCAATCAGCGGCACGGCGAGCGGAAAGACGGACACATCGTTTTGAAACGCCGTTTCCTCGTCATCCATTTTCTGCTTTTCCTCGCCGCCGAAAACCATTTGCAAAGCCACGACAAACAGCATGACGCCGCCGGCGATGCGGAACGCGGGCAGGGAGATTCCCAGCAGGCGCAGGAAAGTTTCTCCGGCAAAGGCGAAAAACAGCAGAACCGTTCCGCCGATTAAAACCGAACGGCGCGCCATCGCTTTCGCGTAATCGGGACGCGGGCTGTTCGTCAAACTCATGAAAACGGGCATATTGCCGATGGGGTCCATCGTCACGAACAGCACCGTTATAGCGGGCAAAAGAATGCTCAACATCACATAAACCTTTAAAAACAAAAAATTATTTATAAAATATATAGCACACCCGTTTTGCAAAAGGGAAATCTTTTATTTTTCATTTTCATTTTTTTATAAAATATGTTTTTATCCTATCCGGTAAGAAAAAAGGGAGCGGTCATGACTGATTTATCGCACATTCGCAATTTTTCCATTGTCGCGCACATCGATCACGGCAAATCGACGCTGGCGGATCGCTTGATTCAAACGTGCGGCGGGCTGACCGAGCGCGAAATGAAAAATCAGGTGCTCGATTCAATGGATTTGGAGCGCGAACGCGGCATTACGATTAAAGCGCAGACCGTGCGCCTGAATTACAAAGCCGACGACGGACAAACGTATCAGCTGAACCTGATCGACACGCCGGGGCACGTCGACTTTACGTATGAGGTCAGCCGTTCTCTCGCCGCGTGCGAAGGGTCCCTGCTGGTCGTCGATTCGACGCAGGGCGTGGAGGCGCAGACTTTGGCGAACGTGTACAAGGCGCTGGATTGCGACCACGAAATCGTCCCCGTCGTCAACAAGGTCGATTTGCCCGCCGCGCATCCGCAGGAAGTCAAGGAGCAAATCGAGGAAGTCATCGGCATCGACACGGCGAACGCGGTTGAAACGTCCGCCAAGACGGGATTGGGCATCCATGAAGTGCTGGAAAGCATTGTCAAGTATCTGCCCGCGCCGAAGGGCGACCGAGACGCGCCCTTGAAAGCGATGCTGGTCGATTCTTGGTACGATTCCTATCTGGGCGTCATTATTTTGGTGCGCGTCAAAGACGGCGTTTTGAAAAAAGGCATGAAAATTCGCATGATGGCGAACAACACCGTGCACGACGTCGAACGCGTCGGCATTTTCACGCCGAAAATGACCGATGTGCCGGAGTTGAGCGCGGGCGAACTCGGCTTTATCACGGCGGGCATTAAAACCGTCGGCGACACGAAAGTCGGCGATACGATCACCGACGACAAACGCCCCGCGAGCGAGGCTCTCCCCGGATTCAAACCCAGCGTTCCCGTCGTTTTCTGCTCGATGTTCCCGCTGGATTCCAGTTATTACGACGCGTTGCGCGACGCTTTGGCGAAATTGCAGTTGAACGACGCCAGTTTCCAGTTCATGCCCGAAAAATCGGCGGCGCTGGGGCAGGGCTTCCGGTGCGGGTTCTTGGGACTGCTGCACATGGAAATCATCGAGGAGCGGCTGGAACGCGAATTCAATCTGGATTTGATTACCACCGCGCCGAGCGTCGTGTACAAAATCCACCTGACGAACGGCGAAGATTTGGAATTGCACAACCCCGCCGATTTCCCCGACGTCGCGCGCATCGCGTCCATCGAGGAGCCGTGGGTCAAAGCCTCCATTCTGGTGCCGGACGAATATCTGGGCGCGGTGCTTCAATTATGCACGGAACGCCGCGGCGTGCAGAAAGACCTGACTTACGTCGGCAATCGCGCGATGCTGGTGTACGAACTGCCGCTGAACGAAATCGTTTTCGATTTTTACGACCGTCTGAAATCCATTACAAGCGGCTACGCGAGTTTTGATTACGAAGTCATCGGGCATCAGGTCGGCGATTTGGTCAAAGTCGCCATTCTGGTCAACGGCGAAACGGTCGACGCCTTGTCGTTTTTGGCGCACAGAAGCCAGTCGGAGCGGCGCGGACGGCAGATTTGCGAACGCTTGAAAGATTTAATCCCCCGCCACCAGTTCAAGATTCCCATTCAGGCGGCGATCGGCGGAAAAATCATCGCGCGCGAAGACATCGCCGCTTTCCGCAAGGACGTGACGTCGAAATGCTACGGCGGCGACATCACCCGCAAGCGCAAACTTTTGGAAAAGCAAAAAGAAGGCAAAAAGCGTATGCGGCAGTTCGGAAAGGTCGAAATTCCGCAATCCGCGTTCATTTCCGCTTTGCGCATCGGCGACGATTGACAGGGGGCGGGGCGATGAAATTGGTCGAAATCAAAAGCGACGCCGATTTTATTGTCGACATGATGTACGCCAAGCCGGCGAATATGTCGGGCATTGACGCGTACGGGCAAATCGGCTTGGGGAACAGGTGCTTCATCCGTCCCGAAGCGGCGGAGAATCTGGAAAACCTGCGTCCGAAACTGCGCGCGGAGCATCTGAAATTAAAGGTGTTCGACGGGTATCGCCCGCCGTTGTCGCACACGCTGATGATGAACGCCATGCCCGTCAAGGGATTGTATGCGGACAGCGCGTTTTTGTCGTCGCATTGTCACGCGGCGGCACTGGACGTGTGCTTGTGCCGTGAAGACGGCGAAGAACTGGATTTCCCGACAAAAGTCGACGCTTATCTGCCGCGCTTTGCCGACGAAGTGCATTGCGGCGTTTTGGACGGCTACCGCGAAAATTTGAAAAAGGCGGCGTACGCGTACACGTCCGGAAACGCGCGCGAAAACGAAAACCGTCAAAAATTGTGCGATTTGATGGAATCCGCTGGATTTGAACGGTTTGCAAGCGAATGGTGGCATTTCGATCTGCCGCACGCCAAAGAATACCCGCTTGTGCAGTTCAAAGTGCTGGACGGGCAATGCGTGTTTACGCCCGCCGACGACGGATAAACCGCCGAAAATCCGCCGTTTGCGCGCTGTTTTTCTTTGGCGCGGAATACGAAAAAGCCCTCGAATTTCGAGGGCTTTTGACGTTGTTTTGATTACTTGCCTTCGGGCACCAAGCGGTGTTCCATGCCCGTCAGTTTTTCGCGGGGCGCGTACGTCGTGTGCAGCATTTCGTGCGCCTGATGCGACGCGGGTTCGCCGCCGACGTATTTCGCGTAGCAATCGTAAACCGCCGTGTTTTCCTGCGATTTGCGCTTGTCGCACGCTTTGTCCGCCGCGAACAGACCTTTCGTGCGCGCCTGTTTTTTGCCGCGACCTTCGGACACGGGCTGACCCGCGCCGCCGACGCAGCCCATCGGGCACGCCATTACTTCGATCAAGTCGTAATCGCAAGTGCCGGCTTTGACGGAATCGCAGACTTTTTTCGCGTTCGCCAAGCCGTGAACGACCGCCATTTTGAACTTTTTGCCCGTCAGTTCGACTTCGGCGACGCGGATGCCGTCTTCGCCGCGGACGTTTTCAAAGTCAACCGCGTCCTTAATGCCGCCGACTTTTTCCGCCGCGTAGCGCAACACCGCTTCCATCACGCCGCCCGTCGCGCCGAAAATGACGCCGCCGCCCGTGTACATGCCGAACGGCATATCCAATTCCGTGTCGTCCAGTTCCGCCAGATCCAAACCCGACGAGCGAATCAAATCCGCCAGTTCCTGCGTTGTCAGAACGTGATCGATTTCGTACTTGCCGTCGTGCTTGAACTGTTCTCTGCGCGCTTCAAATTTCTTCGCCGTGCAGGGCATGATCGACACGGAAACGATGTCTTTGTTTTCCTTGCCGGTTACGTCGGGCATCGCGGCGCGGACGATCGAACCGAACATTCCTTGCGGCGAGCGGCAGGAACTGATGTTTTCCAGCAGTTCCGGATAGAACGTTTCCGCGTATTTGATCCACGCGGGGCAGCAGGACGTAAACATCGGGAATTTGCCGCCGTTTTGCAGGCGTCCGACGAATTCCGTCGCTTCTTCGACAATCGTCATGTCGGCGGTGAAGCAGGTGTCGTAAACGTAATCGACGCCGATTTTCTTCAAAGCCGTGACGATTTTCTTCGTCGCATCGACGCCGGCGGGCAAACCGAATTCTTCGCCGATGGCGACGCGCACGGCGGGAGCAATCTGGACGACGGTGATTTTGTCGGGATTGCTGACGTCGCACATGACGTTTTCGACTTCGGAGCGGATTTGCAGGGCGCCCGTCGGGCAAACCGCCGCGCATTGTCCGCAGTTCACGCATTCGGATTTGTCCATATCGATGCCGAACGCCGTCGTGACGATGCTGTTCGAGCCGCGGTTGGCGAAGTTGATTGCGCCGACGCCCTGGATTTCGGAGCAGGCGCGCACGCAGTTGCCGCACAGGATGCATTTCGCGGGATCGCGCACCAGCGAATAGGACGAATGATCGACGGGAATGTCTTTCGCTTTCATCTTATAGCGGATGTTTTTCACGCCGACCTTGCGCGCCAGAGCCTGCAGTTTGCAGGTCGTGGATTTGCCGCATTTCAGGCAGTCCTGCGGATGCGACGCCAGCAGCAGTTCCATGGTCGTGCGGCGCAGTTTGCGGATTTCCGCCGTGTTTGTTTTGATTCTCAACCCGTTTTCGGGCGGCATCGAGCACGACGAGTTGATGCCGCGCCCCTCGACTTCGACCAAGCACATGCGGCACGCGCCGAAGATGCTCAATTCTGGCTGGTAGCAGAACGTCGGAATATCGATCCCTTCCCTGCGGCACACCTCCAAGATATTGCGTTCATTGGTAAATTCGACTTCTTTGCCGTCGATGACCATCGTTTTTTTCTGTTCAGTCATGATATCACACCTTTTTACCGAGAAATTGCGCCGAATTTGCAGGTCACCACGCACGCGCCGCAACCGATGCATTTCATTTGGTCGATGGAATGGGGATTTTTCACCGTTCCCGAAATCGCTCCGACAGGGCATTTTCTGGCGCACGCCGTGCAGCCTTTGCACTTGTCGTGATCGATATGCGGCTTGCTCAACGCCTTGCACTGACCCGCGGGGCAGCACTTGTTTTGAACGTGAGCCACATATTCGTCGCGGAAGTAGCGGAGCGTTGAAAGCACGGGGTTCGGCGCCGTCTTGCCCAAGCCGCACAAAGAGGCTTTTTGGACGGTCTTCGCCGTTTCTTCCAGCAATTCCAGCGTTTCCATCGTGCCGCGACCCTCGCAAATGTCGTCCAGCAGGGCGAGCATTTGTTTCGTTCCCTCGCGGCAGGGGGTGCATTTCCCGCAGGATTCGCTTTGCGTGAACTGCATAAAGAAGCGCGCCACGTTGACCATGCAGGTGTTTTTGTTCATGACGACCAGGCCGCCCGAACCGACCATCGCGTCTTTGGAGCGCAAGGTGTCGAAGTCGATCGGCAGATCCAGATGTTCCGCCGTCAGACAGCCGCCGGAGGGGCCGCCCGCCTGCGCCGCCTTGAAAGCGGTGTTGTCGATGTTGCCTTCGCCGTCAATGACGCCGCCGCCGATTTCAAAGATGATTTCGCGCAACGTCGTGCCGAACGGCACTTCGACCAAGCCCGTGTTGGCGACGCATCCCGTGACGGCGAACGTTTTTGTGCCGGGGGAGCCCGCCGTGCCGACGGATTTGTATTCGTCCGCGCCTTTCAGGAAAATCAGCGGGACGGAAGCCAGCGTTTCCACGTTGTTGATTGTCGTGGATTTGCCCCACAGACCCGACACGGCGGGGAACGGGGGTTTCGGGCTGGGCATGCCGCGGTTGCCTTCGACGGAGCGCATCAAAGCGGTTTCTTCGCCGCACACGAACGCGCCCGCGCCTTCCATGACGTGCAGGACGAACTTTCTGCCCGAACCGAACACGTCGTCGCCCAAAATGCCCATGTCGGACGCTTCCTCAATGGCTTTGCGCATACGTTTGACCGCCAGCGGATATTCCGCGCGCACATAAACGTAGCCTTCGTCCGCGCCGATGCCTTTCGCGGCGATCATCATGCCTTCGATGACGGCGTGCGGATTGCCTTCCATGACGGAGCGGTCCATAAACGCGCCCGGATCGCCTTCGTCGGCGTTGCAGACGATGTATTTTTTGTCGCAAACGACTTTGCGGGCGATGTCCCATTTGCGTCCCGTCGGGAATCCGCCGCCGCCGCGTCCGCGCAGCCCCGCGTCGATGACTTCCTTGCAGACTTCCTCGTCGGTCATTTCGGTGTAGGCTTTGCGCGCGCCCTTGTATCCGTCGTGATAGATGTATTCGCGGATGTCCAGCGGATCGACGTGACCGCACGCCGCCAGCACTTTGCGGCTTTGCTTTTTGTAGAACGGGATTTCCTGAGCGCCGCGGCAGGATTCGCCCTCCGCCGATTTGTACAGCAGACGGTCGACCAATTCGCCTTTGACCAGCGTTTTTTCGACGATTTCCGCCGCGTCGGAAGCGTGCGCGTGGCAGTACAGGATGCCGTCGGGCTCAATGGACAGCAGGGGGCCTTTTTGGCAGAATCCCTGACAGCCGCTGCCCGAAAGAAGCGTTTTTCCTTTGTTGTTTTCGCCTTTGAGTTCGACGATGACGTCAATGCCCGCCTTTTTGATTTCCTCGATCAAAGCGTCGTGCAGTTTCAAGGAGCCGTTCGCGATGCAGCCCGTTCCGGCGCAGATAATCAGGCGGCGTTGCAGGCTTTTGTATTGTTTGCCGAAATCTTCGGCGATTTGTTCCAAATTGATTTGTGTCATTACGCTTTCTCCGCAACAAGAATGTCGTCAATCAGTTTCAAGGCGGATTGCGTCGAGACCTGACCGTGCACTTCTTCATTGATAACCATGACGGGCGCCAGACCGCACGCGCCCAGACACGACACGGTTTCGACCGTGAACATCATGTCCGTCGTCGTCGGATTTTCCGCCGTCACGCCCAGTTTTTCGCGCACGGCGACCAGAATCGGATTCGAGCCGCGCACATGGCAAGCCGTGCCCGCGCAGATGCGGATCAGGTACTTGCCTTTCGGAGCCAAAGCGAAATGCGCGTAGAACGTCGCGACGCCGTACACCTTGCCCGCGGGAATGTCCAGTTGTTCGGCAACGTAATTCATGATTTCCTTGGGGAGATAGCGGTAAACTTCCTGTACCTCCTGTAAAATCGGGATCAAACGGGACTTATCCCGACCGTGACGGTCGAGGATTTTCCCCACCTCTTCAAATTTGTCGGCAAGCGTCAGCCCCCGTTGTGCAGTTTCACTCATGCTTCGTACTCCTGATAAAGCCCGTTCCGGAATTTTTGGATATCGTGGATATCGTATATAGACTCTACAATTTCTCAAAAATTTTCACGATATTATTGTACCCGTCCGTTTATGTCAAACAGAAAAAAGGGTTGCCGGGCAGACGTTTTGATTTTATGAATAAAAAAATCACAAGTGGAGGGCTTTTCATGAGCGGAAAAATCATCGTTATCGGCAACGAAAAGGGCGGCACGGGCAAATCGACGCTTGCCATGCATCTGGCGGTTGCTTTGCTGAACGGGGGCAAAAAAGTCGCTTCCGTCGATTTGGACGGCAGGCAGGGGACTTTCACGCATTATATAGAGAATCGCGTGGCGTTTGCGCAGGCGAGCGGTCTGTCGCTGTCCGTGCCGGAGCATTTTTCCGCCTTTTCGGACGAAAACACGCCGCAAAAAGAACGCGAGAGCGTCATTGCCGCGCTGGAAAACGAATTGGATCGGGCGCAGGAAACCTACGACGCGATTGTCGTCGACACGGCGGGCGCGCCGTCCGCGCTGTCTTTCGCGGCGCACGCAAGGGCGGACGTGCTGATTACGCCCGTCAACGACAGCCTTGTGGATTTCGATATGCTGGCGAAAGTGGATTTGAACACGCTGACGGTGAAAACTCCCGGCACATACGCGCAGACGGTCTGGCGGGCGCGGCAAAAGCGCGCGTCGCTGAAAAAGCCGCAAATGCAGTGGTACGTCGTGCGCAACCGTCTGCCGAGCGTGCTGACGAAAAATTCGCGCCTTTTGGAAACGCTTATCGAAGCGCTGGGCAAAAGAATCGCGTACACGGCGGCGGGCGGCGTCAAGGAACGCCTGATTTACCGCGAATTGTTCCTGAAAGGGCTGACGGTTCTGGACGGGGCAGGCAAAAGGACGGGGTTTGATTTGACGGTTTCGCACGTCGCCGCCCGAAACGAAATCCGCACGCTTCTGGCACGCACGGGATTAAGCGCGTGACGCTTTGAAAATTGTGCGCGCGGGGCGTAACTAAACCTTGACATAATCCGCGCAATTAAGGATAGTATTAACAAGAATTTTGTGTGCCACTTTCATAACTTGAAGGATGCTGATATGAAAATTTTAACAATTCCGACAACCGCTTTCGAGGGGCAACGTCCGGGGACTTCGGGCTTGCGCAAAAAGGTCAAGGTGTTTGAACAGCCGCACTATTTGGAAAATTTCGTGCAGTCCGTGTTCAACTCTTTGGAGGGCTATCAGGGTAAAACGCTGGTTGTCGGCGGCGACGGACGCTATTTCAACCGCAAGGCGATTCAAATTATCATTAAAATGGCGGCGGCGAACGGCTTCGGCGAAGTCATCGTCGGACAGAACGGCTTGCTTTCCACGCCGGCGACGTCCTGCATCATCCGCAAATACAAAACGTTCGGCGGCTTCATTCTGTCCGCCAGCCACAACCCCGGCGGTCCGAACGAAGATTTCGGCATCAAGTACAACATTTCAAACGGCGGTCCCGCGCCCGAAAAGGTGACGGAAGCGATTTACGCGCAGTCGCAGGTGATTGCGGAATACAAAATCGCCGACGCGCCGGACGTCGATTTGGAAACGATCGGCGAAAAAGTCATGGGCGAAATGAAAATCAAAGTCATCAACCCCGTGACAGATTACGCGGAAATGATGGCGAAACTGTTTGATTTCGACTTGATTCGCCAGTTGTTCAAATCGGGCAAGTTCCGTATGCGCTACGACGCGATGAACGCGGTGACCGGTCCTTACGCGAAGTACATTTTGGAAGACGTTCTGCACGCGCCGAAAGGCACGGTCGTGCACGGCACGCCGCTGGAAGATTTCGGCGGTCTGCACCCCGATCCGAACTTGGTGTACGCGAAATCTCTGGTTGACGAAATGTTCTCCGACGACGCGCCCGATTTCGGAGCGGCTTCGGACGGCGACGGCGACCGCAACATGATTTTGGGCAGAAAATTCTACGTCAACCCCAGCGACAGTTTGGCGGTCATCGTGGCGAACTTCTGGATGGCTCCGGGATACGACCGCGGCTTGACGGGCGTGGCGCGTTCCATGCCGACGTCGTCCGCCGTCGACCGTGTGGCGCGCGGCATGGGCATGAGTTGCTACGAAACGCCGACGGGCTGGAAATTCTTCGGCAATCTGCTGGACGCGAACAAAGCGACCATTTGCGGCGAAGAAAGTTTCGGCACGGGTTCCAACCACGTCCGCGAAAAAGACGGCTTGTGGGCGGTTCTGTACTGGCTGAACATCATTGCGGCGCAGGCGACTTCCGTTGAAAACATCGTCAAAACGCATTGGAAGAAATACGGACGCAACTTTTATTCGCGCCACGACTACGAAAAGGTCGACAGCGCGGTGGCGAAGGAAATCATGGCTTCCATGCTTGCCAAAGCCGAAGAATCCGTCGGCAAATACTTCGGCAATTACGAAGTCAAAACGTTCGACGATTTCATGTACATCGACCCCGTCGACAAGAGCGAAAGCAAAAATCAGGGCATCCGCATTTTGTTCACGGACGGCTCTCGCATCGTGTTCCGCCTGTCCGGTACGGGCACGCAGGGCGCGACCATTCGCATCTACATTGAAAAATACGAACCCAGCAACGGACGTCACGACACCGACCCGCAGGTCGCTTTGGCTGAATTGATTGAAATCGCCGAAGAAATTTCGGGCGTGAAAGCCAAAACGGGACGCAAAGCGCCGGATGTTATAACATGAGTTGCGGTAAAACGCGATAATGCGAAAGGCGGGAGTTTATCCCGCCTTTTTTATGGCAAAAATGTGATGTTTTTGTTGAAAAATATACCTTTCGGATGTATATTATCGCCCCGGCTTATAAGCGAGGACTGATATGGTGCAACTTAAAGGATACATTAGGGGAGGAATGACAATTCTTCCTGCCGTATTGTGCGCCTTTATTTTGTCCGCGTCCTTTTCCGCGCCCGCGCGCGCGGAAGAAATAACCGAACGACAGCCGGATGTAACGACCGACCGCACCGTTGACGTTGAAAACACCTATAAGAACATTCAAGCGAATGAAGACGGCGGCGTTTTTTTGGTTCGTTCAACCTTGACATTCAACGCGGCGGCGACGTTTTTGAACAATGCGTCGGAACGTTCCGGCGGCGCGATTTACATTGCCGGAAAAGAGGGAATTGCCGGCACGGTGAATTTCAACGCCGATGCGACCTTTACGAAAAATTCGGCAGGCAACGGCGGGGCTGTTTTTAATGAAAGCGCGCTGAACTTCAACGGCGGGACGTACACGTTTGAAAATAATGCGGCTACGGCAAACGTCGGCAACGGCGGCGCGATTTACAACGCAGGGAGAATCAATTTCGGCACGGACGACAAGCGTGTGAGCCTGACGTTTACAAACAACACCGCCATGGAAGGCGGCGGCGCGATTTTCAATACGAACGGCGGCGTCGTCACAATCAAGGGCGATGCGACTTTTTCGGGCGATGCCGACGCCGAAGCGGTGATGAAATACGGCGGGGCAGTTCGCAACAAGGATGACGCTTCCGCCGCCGGTTCGCAGTTCATTGTGGACGGCGCGGCGAATTTTTACAACAATAAGGTTTCGTGGGGCGGCGGCGCGCTGTCGAACGACACGAATTCCCTTTTTTCCGTTTTCGGCGGCGCGATGTTCGAGGGCAATACGGCGGGGCTGTACGGCGGAGCGATTTACAACAAAGGGACGGTTTCTTTCGGCGGTCTTGCCATATTTAACGACAATAAGACCGGAAACACGACGGAAGCCAACGGCGGCGCGGTGTATAACGGCGGTTCGTTCACGCTGAAAGGCGATGCGACCTTTACGGATAATACGGCAAACGGAAACGGCGGCGCGTTTTTTAACAACGGGACGATTTCTTTTGTCAACGGCGCGAAATTTAAAAACAACAGCGCGGGAAAGCAAGGCGGAGCGGTTTACAACAACGGGACGGCTTCTTTCGGCGGAATAACGCGCTTTGAAAGCAATACCGTTTCGGGTGAAGAAGGCAATGGCGGTGCGGTATACAACGGGACGGACGGCGTTTTGACTTTCGCCGACGACGTTTTTTTCAATTTGAACACGGCGGAAAATTACGGCGGGGCAATTCGCAACAACGGGATGATTTCTTTTGCCAACGGCGCGAAATTTGAAAACAACAGCGCGGGAAAGCACGGCGGGGCTATTTACAACAACGGGACGATTTCGTTCGACGGCGCGACGCGCTTTGAAGGCAATGGCGTTTCGGGCGAAGACGGCAAAGGCGGCGCGATCTACAATGAAAAGGACGGCGTTTTAACTTTTACCGACGACGTTTCGTTTGTAAACAACACGGCGACGGGCGAACGTTACAGCGACGGCGGCGCAATTTACAACGAGGGAACGATCAATTTCGGCACGGACGAAAAGCGCGTGAACGTGACGTTTGAGAACAATTCCGCAAAAGACGGCGGCGGCTCGATTTTCAACAGGAACGGCGGCGTTGTCACAATCAGGGGGAGCGCGATTTTTTCGAGCGACGCCGACGCGGCGGCGGTGGCGAAATACGGCGGGGCGATCCGCAATTACAAGGACGCCGACGCTGACGGTTCGCAGTTTATCGTGGACGGCGATGCGACCTTTACGAACAGCAAGGCTTTACTGAACGGCGGCGCGCTGTCGAACGGCGAGGGTTCGCTTTTTTCCGTTTCGGGCAATGCGACTTTTACGAACAATTCGGCGGGAGAAAACGGCGGCGCGATTTCAAGCATGGGAACGCTTGCTTTCGGCAAAGAAAACGAAACGTCCCTGACGCAATTTTTGGGCAACACGGCGCAAAACGGTTCGGGCGGGGCAATCTTTAATTACACTTCCGGCTCGCTGACTTTTTACGGAGACGCGGCGTTCAAGGACAATTCGGCGAAGACAAGCGGCGGGGCGATATTTAACGCGGGAACGCTGAATTTTTACGGATCTTCGTACACGTTCGCGAACAACACGGCGGAAAGCGGCACGCCGAACGACATCTATAACAACGGCAATAAAGGCGTGATGAACATCGGCGTTGCGGGCAAAACGACCGATTTTAACGTGTCGCACGTCACGGGAACGGGAACGACGAACATTCTCGGCACGATGAATTTGAATGCCGCGAACGCGACGCAAGACAGCGCGGGAAAAATTTACTGGCAGAATCATATTAACGTGGCTGGCAGCGCGATTTTGAACGTGAACGACGCGGCAACGTTCTCGAAAACGACGGGCGGCGCGGGCGGCGCAATTCGGAACAAGGGAACGGTTCACTTTAAAGAGAACGTGCTGTTTGAAGAAAACACGTCCGAAACAAACGGCGGCGCAATCTACAATACCGGAAACATGACATTTTCGGGCGGCGGCGTTTTCCAAAACAACAAGACGCTTTCAAATTATGGCGGCGGCGCGATTTACAACAGCGGTCATCTTCTTTTTGAAGGCTCGAAAAAGTACACGTTCGAGCAAAATTACGCAAGCATCGGCGGAACGATACAAAACAGCGGCGAACTCGTGATGACCGCCGACGCCGATTTTATTCAAAACAAAGGGACGTACGTTCTTTACAATACGGGCACAATGACTTTCGGCGGCGCGGCGTACTCTTTTGCGAGCAACGAAGTCAGGGGGATTTGGAACAGCGGGACGATGCGTTTCAGCAACGCCGACGGTTCCGTGAAATTCACCGATAACAAAGACGGGACAGGCGGAGCGGTGTACGTTGTCGGCGGTTCCGTCATTTTTGACGGCATGGCGGAGTTTTTGCGCAATACCGGCAGCAAGGGCGGCGCGGCGTATACGGCTGACAAGGGGACGCTGACTTTTAACGGTTCCGCCCTTTTTGACGGAAACACCGCCCAAGTCGGCGGAGCGATTTACAATCTCGGCACGCTGAATTTCAACGGGTCTTCCTACACGTTCACGAACAACACGGCGAACGGCGGCAATCTGAACGACATTTACAACGACGGCGTGATGAACATCGGCGTTGCGGGTAAGACGACCGATTTTAACGTGTCGCACGTCACGGGAACGGGAACGACGAACATTCTCGGCAACGTGAATCTGAACGCCGCGAACGCTGAAAAGACAATCGACTGGCAAAACAGGATATATGTGGGGCGGAAAAGCACGGAAGATGAGTTTGGCAAGTTGAACATCAACGACGATATCACTTTTTCCGGCAACTCGTGTGAAAACTGCAAAGGCGGCGCAATCGTCAGCGGCAGCGTTAAACAGATTGACATAAACGCGAACGCCGTCTTCAAGTCGAATTCGGCGAGACACGGCGGGGCGTATTATCTCGGCGCGCAGGGCGGAAAAATGAAGATTTCCGGAAACGCCCTTTTCCAAAAAAACAAAGCGATGACCGGAAACGGCGGCGCGATAGCGGGAGGTTGGGCGTACAACAGCACGATTATCGTCGGCGCGGCGGATTTTATCGACAATGAAGCCCAAGTCAACGGCGGCGCGGTTTATTTAAGCGGATTGTCCGATTTGAAACTGGAAAGCGACGCCTCTTTTCTTCGGAATATAGCGCATACGGGTGACGGCGGTGCGATTTATGCGAACGCGTGGGGACACACATATCTTAACGGCGACGTTCTTTTTGACGGCAACGCCGCGAAAGGTGAAAACAGCAGAGGCGGCGCGGTTTATGCGCAGGCGCACTACGCGTTTAACGTGCTGAAAAACGCGACCTTTACGGGCAATTACACGGGCGAGGACGGTTCAACCGGCAAAGGCGGCGCGATTTACGCGGTAAAATATCAAGAAACCATAAGCCAACTGACATTCGGAAACGGCAACGACGAGGGCAAGGCGTTGTTCGACGGCAACAAAAGCGGCGACGGCGGGGCGATATATTCGGACGCCGGATCGACGTTGACTTCCACAAAGAATTACGCGTTCGAGTTTATAAACAACACGGCGAAAAATTACGGCGGGGCGATATTTAACGCCGGAACGATAAAATTTAACGGCTCGGCGGTCTTTACGAACAACAAAGCGGCGCACGGCGGCGCAGCGACGAACAAAAGCAAACTGACATTTGTTAAAGGCGCGACGTTTAAGAACAATTGCGCTTCCGTCAACGGCGGGGCTATTTACAACGTGGGGACGTTCGTTTCCGACGGCGATTTGCGGTTTGAAGAAAACGAATCGGGACTGAACGGCGGCGCGGTTTACAACGCTTCTTCGGGAAATTTCAGCGTCAACGGCAATGCGACCTTTATTAAAAACAAATCGCAAGACGGCAGCGCGCTTATCAATTTCGGCACGGTCACTTTTGGAAAAACGGCTCGGTTCGAGGAAAATTTCTCCGAAACAAGCGTCAGCGACGGCACGGTTTGGAATAAGGGAATCATCAATTTCAACGGTCTTGCGGAATTTATCGACAATACGGCGTACGTCACGAGCGGCGCAATTTACAATGACGTCAACGGCAATGTCAATTTCAACGCCGGCGCGACGTTCACAAGCAACACGACGGGAACAAGCGGCGGGGCTGTTTATAACAAGGGAAGGCTGAATTTCAACGCCGGCGCGACGTTTACGGGGAATTCCGTCACGGCTTCGTCTTCAAAAGGCGGCGCGATTTATAACTTGGGAACGCTGTATTTCAACGGCGGGGACGTGCGGTTTGACGGCAACACATCGCAACATGACGGCGCGGCGGTTTACAACGCTTCCGGCGGCGTCATTCATTTCAAATCGAACACCGTTTTTGACGGCAACGAGGGCTTTCGCGGCGCGCTGTGCAATTCCGGAACGGTCAATTTCACGGGCGGCACGACGTTCACAAACAACAAATCCGCGGGCAACGGCGGCGCGATTTACAACGACGGGACAATCAGTTTTTCGGATGCGGAATATGTGTTTGAAAACAACACCATGTCCGGCAAATTGTTCGACATATACAATTTGGGGACGTTGAACATCGGCGGAACGCAGGCGACGGTGTTCAAAGCGGCGTCAATTCTGGGCAGCGGCATGACGAACATCACCGGCACGGGAACGGTCGATTTCTTCGCTTCGTCCGGCAGCGTCTTGACGTGGGAAAATTACATCAATATCGCAAGCGGGGCGACGCTGACCGTAAACGACAATTTTTTAAGCACCGTCATTAAAAAAGACGGTTTCGGCGACGTCATTTTAAACAAGGGGACGCTGAATTTCAAAGGCGCGACCAACGAATTTAAAACCGCGGGGACGGGAAGCGAACTGAACAACATCCGCAACGACAGCGTGATGAATATCGGCGTTGCGGGCAATACGACCGCTTTCAACGTGTCGCGCATTGCGGGAACGGGAACGACGAACATTCTCGGCACGGTGAATTTGAATGCCGCGAACGCTGAAAAAACAATCGACTGGCAGAATCATATCGTCGTGGATAGCGGCGTGACGCTGACGGTGACGGGAACGTCGAAATTCCATGATGCCGATTACAGCGGTTCGGGCGGAGCGTTTTACAACAATGGTACGGTTGTTTTAAACGGTGACGTTGTATTTGAAAATAACAAAACAAGTTTATATGGCGCGGCAATTCGCAATGAAAAGCCGACATCCGTTTTTACAATCAACGGCTTCGCAACATTCAAAAAGAACACGGCGGCTGATGGAAACGCGGCTATCTCAAATCGCGGCACAATGACGCTGAACGGCGGAGGTTTGTTTGAGGGAAATGAAACAAAACAAAACGGCGGCGCGGCGATAGCAAACAGCGGTTCTTTGACTTTGGACGTTCCGGCGGGGGCAAATGTCAAATACACGTTCAAAAATAACATCTCGGCGGGCATAGGCGGCGCCATTAACAACATTAACGGCGGTTCTTTTCTGACATTTAACGCGGACGCCGAATTTACGGGAAACACGTCCGTTTCGCTTGGCGGCGCGATTTATAACGCAAACGCAATGATTTTGAACTTCAACGGGTCTTCCTACACGTTCGCGAACAATAAAGCGGGCGGCGTTCTGAACGATATTCACAACGACGGCGTGATGAACGTCGGCGTCGCGGGCAACACGACCGATTTTAACGTGTCGTACGTCACGGGGACGGGAACGACGAACATTCTCGGCACGGTGAATTTGAAAGCGACGAACGCTGAAAAAACAATCGACTGGCAGAATCATATCGACGTGGCGGGCGGTGCGGCGCTGACGGTGAACGACGCGGCGGATTTCAAAAACGGCACGGCGGAAGGCGGCGGCGCGCTGAACGTTCGTCAAAACGGCAAAGCGGAATTCAACGGCGTTACTTCGTTCAAGGGGAATCACGGCAACAACAACGGCGGCGCAATTCTGAACTACGGCAATCTCGTTTTTAACAACACGGCGACGTTTGACGGCAATTCCGGAATAACCGGCGGCGGCATCGCCAACGGCGGCACTTTAATCATCAATGCATTTGCCGATTTTAAAAACAACGAAGCCAATACATACGGCGGCGCGCTGAACAATTACGGCGGCAAGGCGTATCTGAACGCGTCCGCAAATTTTGAAAACAACAGCGTGTCGCAAAGAGGCGGCGCCGTTTACAACCATTCGACTTCCGAAATCACTTTTGCGGGGGATTCCTATACTTTTAAGAACAACAAGGTGGGCGGCAAGGGCTTTAACGACATTTACAACGACGGCGTGATGAACGTCGGCGTCGCGGGAAAAACGACGGGTTTCAACATCTCGTATATTTCCAACCGTCAGACGAGAAATATCACGGCGCAGACGAATTTCTTCGGCACGGTGAATTTAAAGGCGACGAACGACAACGATTTGATTGATTTTAAAAACCGCATGGTTTTAAAAAGCGGCGTGACTTTGAACGTGTTGAGCGATATTGTCGTTACCGGATACACGAAAGACATGGCGAGCAGCGAATACGGCGGCGGCATTTCAATGGGCGGCGGCGTGTTCAACGCGCTCGGCAACGTGACAATCAAAGACAACTTTGTAAACGGGCAGGGCGGCGGCATTGACATGACCGGCGGCGTAATGACGCTGGGAAGTGCGGGCAAAACCGTCAGATTTGAAAACAATTTCTCTTATTACGGCGGAGCGGCGCGGCTTGTCGGCGGCACGCTGAACATTGACGGCAAGGCGGAATTTGTCGGCAATTCAACGGGACGCGGCTCTGCCGTTTATTTGGAATATGCAACGCTGAACTTGAACGGCGACGCTTTGTTTGAAAACAATCCGTCAAGCACGGCGGCAATTTACAACATGGCGGGCAAAGTCAACTTCAACGCTTCTTCGTACGAATTTAAAAACAACAAAGTCGGCGATTCGTTCGGCGACATTTACAACAACGGGAACATTCTGATAGGCAACGACAAAACGGACACGTCGTTCACGATATCGTTTGTGGACGGAAGCGGCGTGACCGAATTTCGCGGCGGCAAAACCGTCGAGATGCGCGCGGCGTCGGGCAACGTCATTTCGTTTAAGAACAATGTCACGGTGACGGGCGGCACAACGCTGGGCATCGGTCAAAACTTGTTCGACATGGGCGACAAAAATTTGACGCTTACGTCCGAGGGGACGCTGAAACTGACGATTTCGGATTTGGCGGCGGGGTCTTCGGATTATACGGGCGGTCAGTTCAAAACGGCGGGAACGGCGACAATCGGCGGCACGCTCTTTGTGACAATCGACCCGTCCGTGTCGTTTATCGGCGAAACGGGCGAATTGACGCTTGTGGACGCGGGGACGTTCAGCGGCGTGTTCGCAGATTGGAAGATTTCAAACGGATACACAATCCGGTACGTCGGCGACGGAAAATTCATCATCGGGAAAAGCGACGACCCCGACCCGACGCCGCCGTCGCCGCCCGATCCGAATCCGCCCGCTCCCACGCCCGAACCTCCGGCGCAGGACACGGAATTTGTCAAACCCGCCAAAGAAGTCGCCATTTCGGACGTTCGGGCGGGCGTGGCGCAGATTGCCGACAGATTAAGTTCTCTGGGCGCGAGCATGAGCGTTTCTCCCGCT
>CAKQWA010000010.1 GCA_934277945.1 uncultured Alphaproteobacteria bacterium | reverse complement strand
CACTTGCAACTGGCAGAAAATCAAGGAAGCGGGGAAAGCCGTAATCAACTCGATGAACGTCGCCGACCGCATGAAATTCGAGTATGCGCTTTGGAAATCGCCGACTGCCACGAATCTGCTGGCGAACAATCAGGCGTATCTGACCGAGCAGACGACAACGATTTACGATTATTGGTACACCTGCAAAAACGGGACGATACAAAAATGCTGGGAACTGGATATGGAGGACGTCATATCCGAAAGCAAGTGGGACAACGGCGCGGGCGGCGGTTACAAATATCAGCCGTGCCTGCCGTGTTCCATTGCGACGGGCGGGACGTACGGCGTGCAGGCGGACGAGGACATCTCTCACGCCGGCAATTATTCGTACGGCGTTTCCGTGCGCAACACGGATGCGGATTATTATCTTGATTTGACGGACATTTACGTCAACACGGGCGGCGGCTTTTGGACAAAGCAATTCAGCAAACGGTGCGGCAACAAATCGTCGTACACGGTGGCGCACGCGCGCATCAAACTTGCCAATTCAATTCCGTTTACAACGCGCGTGAATTCGGGCGAAAAGGCGAAAGTCGAGCGCGTCGGATTGAGAAATTCGGTCGAGTTGGGGATTTCGGACGTTTGTATGTTCTGGAAAAACACGGCGTATCCGGCGGGTTCTTTGGGCAAGGGTTTTTGCCCGTCAACGCCGGCGGTCAGGGGTGAGGAGCGTTGGCTCGAATGTTTGAAATCGACGGACTTGCAACAGTTGGTGTGGGTGCCGAAACAGAATGTCACAATCCGGATGCCCACGTCTTCAACGCCGAGCAAGGCGACGGATTTACGGTATTTCAATTTCAATCAGCCTTACGGGACTTTGTTGTGTTGCCGCCTAGCCGATACGCAGAACAGGGACGTAGACGCCGCGAATAAAATCCTGCGCAGTTGCGTCGCAATCAATCCCGCGAATTGAGAGAAATGCGCTGAAAAAGCGCGGGCGGCGGACTGATATCACAGTCGCATGGGAGCCTTCGGTTCGCCGCTTTTACTTATGAAAAAGCCCCGAAAGTTCGGGGCTTTTAAAGTGTGTGCGAAAGGGCTTATCTGCCGCGCATTTTGTTCATCATCGCCGCGCTGAAAACTTTGTCGGCGACGACCGCTTTCGCTTGGGGCGCGTTGTCGTTGACGGCGTAGCGCGGGCGGCGGTACACGTTCGGGCGCGTCGGAATTTCCGCCAGCGTCGGATCGGGTTCCATGCCCGTCATTTTCTGACGGATGCGGAAGAATTCTTCCATTTTCGCCTTCGTGTCCTCTGTCACGTCCAGATATTTGCCGGATTCCAAAATCTTCGGGTCTTCGGTGAAATAACTGCCCGCGTCCGTGTAGGAAGCCATTTTAACGACGGTCGCCGTGTCGAACGGTTCTTTGTACAACAGGGTCGGCTCTTTGCCCGCCAGCAAAGCCTTGCGCTCCTTGTCCATCGGTTCGATTTCATAGCCGTTTTCATAGGCTTTTTTCGTGCCGTTCTGGTCGTACCACCCCTTGAACGCCTGCGTCATCACGTCGTGATTGACAATGCCGTTGTTCGCTTTCAGCGCGTCGCTGAACGCTTTTTCAATTTCGGGGTAGGTGCGCTTGAAAATCTGATAAGGACCGACGTCACCCATTTGCGCCAATTCGTAGCACGCGGTCACGGCGTTCGTCTGCGCGTCGGCTTCCATGGCGCGAAACATGATGATTTCGGATTTCACGTCCTGCTTGCCGAACGTTTCGTGCGCGCCGCGAATGAACTGACCGGCGTGGCGGCATTCGTGGCTCAACGTGCCGACCAGTTTGTCGTCGGGGGCGTTCGGGTTCAATTTGACCCACCAGCCCGCTTTGTCGCACGCGCCGTAGCAATGCGTTTCTTCGTGGAAAAAGCCGAATTCAAAACCGCCCTCTTTGGCGACTTCCAGCGTTTCCAACCCGCGCGGCGATTTCGCCAGACGGTTGATGATTTCAACCATGCGGGGACGTTCTTCTTCGGAACAGACCATTTTCACGTCGACGACGGGTTTTGCCGAAGCGTCGTATTCTTTCTTAACGGGGGCAAAGACATTCTGTAATGACATTGTTTGCAAGCCTTGTTGTTGAATAATCATATTGACAGAATAAAATCAGGTTGTGTTTCTGTCAACACTTTTTGTCTAAAATCGTCGATTTTTTTATGCTTGCGCGGTATGCCGCTTTTTGTTAAATTCAAAGGGCTTGCACCGGAACGCAAGCAGGGCTTCGAAAACCCTTTTATACACAGTCGCTTTGTATAAGGCGACTCATAAATTTTGTACCGATATCTGTCTTACGGGCGGATGTCGGCACTCATAAGGCTTTGCGCGAAAGGTGCCGAGCCGTCTTTGTGTATATACGGTTTTCGAACATCCGCCTGCTTTTCACTTTTAAAGCAGGCATTTGTTTAACTTTGATAAGGATGTTTGAAAATGAAAAAAGTCTTATTGTTGTCGGCGGCTTTCGTCGCCTTGTCCGCCATGGACGTTCAGGCGGCGCAGGAACGTGTTTACGGTTCCGTGAAAATCGGCGCTTCGTTTTCGCAGGACAAGGCTGACGACGCCAAAGAGGATTTCAGCCATGTGCTGACCGATTTCGCCGTCGGCATGAAAATCAGCGATTGCGTGCGCGCGGAAGCGGCGTTCGCGTATCGGGGCGAAAGCGATAAAACCGAAACCGCCGCCGCGGGCTATGCGAGTTACTCCGAAAAGGATACCGTTTCGGCTTGGACGCTCGGCGTCAACGCGTATTACGACATTAAAACCGGAACGAAACTGACGCCCTACGTCACGGCGGGCGCGGGCTTGGCGAAAATGTCGTTCGACATCGACGTGAAAGCGTTTGACGGCGTTAATTACGCCGCGCTGTCGGAAACGTATTCAAAAGTGTCGTTTTCGTGGAACGTCGGCGCGGGCGTTTCCTATGAATTGAACGACCGTCTGGCTCTGGACGTCGGATATCGCTACACGGATTTCGGGTCGTTTAAAAAAGACGACGTGAAATTCAAGGGAAAGGCGAACGAAGTGACGGCGGGCGTCCGTTTCCTGTTCTAACGCTTGATTTACGGCGCGCGGGTCGGTTACGGCGACTGCACAAGCGGCTTGCAAGATTGGCTGAAAGAAATTAAAATCTGACGGTCATTGAATTTAAAAGATGAAACGGGCGGCTATCCGTCCGTTTCACCGTTTTTTGCACGGAGGATGAAATGAAAGTCTTACTGGTCAACGGATCGCCCCGCGAAAAAGGGTGCACTTACACGGCTTTGACGGAAATCGCCGCAGAGTTGGCGCGTCAGGGAATCGACAGCGAAATCTATTACATCGGCGTCGATCCGATCGCGCCGTGCAGGGCGTGCCGCGCGTGTGCGAAAATCGGCAAATGCGTCATTAACGACAAAGTCAACGATTTCGTGGACAAAGCCGCGGAATTTGACGGATTCATCATCGGATCCCCCGTGCATTACGCGGCGGCTTCGGGCGTGGTGACGGCGTTTATGGACAGGGCTTTTTACAGCGCGTCGGCGGGCGGCAGACGCGACGTGTTCCGCCTGAAACCCGCTTCCGCCGTTGTCAGCGCAAGACGCGCGGGCACGACCGCGACGCTGGAACAACTCAACAAGTATTTCCAGATTTCCGAAATGCCCGTCATTTCGGGGCGCTACTGGAATATGGTGCACGGCGGTACTCCCGACCAAGTGCGTCAGGATAAAGAGGGAATGCAGAATATGCGCATTCTGGCGAAAAACATGGCGTATTTTCTGAAATGCAAACAGGCGGCGCAAGAAGCGGGGATTGAACCGCCCGAAGCGGAAAAACCCGAACTGACAAACTTCATCCGCTGATTTTCATGAAAGCGCCGCCCGCTGATTTTTTAAAGGAAGCGGCGTTTAAGAAAGTGGCGTCCCCGGCGAGAATCGAACTCACAGCCTCAGGTTTAGGAAACCTGCGCTCTATCCGGTTGAGCTACGGGGACACGCCGCTTTCTTTTTACACCGTTTTTTCAAAAAGTGAAACAAAAGATTGCATCGCGCGCCTTTTTCCCGCATAACAAAGCGGCGAAAGGGGCGCGAAACGATGATTAAACGCAATTTCACATTGCTGAAATGGTACAATTTTTTTGAAGATTTCCGCTTTTACGCGGGCTTCATCATTTTGTACTTCGCGCAGGTCGCGGGGTCGTATACGCTCGGCATGACGGTGTTCGGACTGGGCTTTTTGTTCCAATCGCTGTTTGAAGTGCCGGCGGGGGTCGTGTCCGACAAATTTCTGCACCGCAAGTATTCGCTTGCCGCCGCCGCAATCGTCGATTTTTGCGCCGTCGCCTGTTACGCGTTGGCGTGCGACGCGCGTCTGCTGGTCGCGGGCGCGGCGTGCGAGGGGCTTTCCCGCGCGCTGACGTCGGGGACGGATACCGCCTTTTTGTACGAAACGCTGAAATCGGGCGGCAAAACGGACGAATTTGAAACGTATCAGGGCAAAGCCGCGTCCATGTTTCAGACCGCGCTGTTTTTAGGGGCTTTGCTGGGCGCGCTTGCCGTTTTGAAGTCGTACCGTTTCGCCTATTTGCTGACGCTTGCGCCGAAATTCTGTCAAATCGTCGTGTCCCTGTTTTTCGTCGAACCGCCGTGCGCCGAAAAATCCGAAAACGTGTTTGCGCATTTAAAGGAAGCGTTCGCCGCGTTCAAAAAAGAAAAAAGCCTGCGTCTGTTCGCGCTGGCGACGATTGTCGACGACGGCGTCGGCGAGGCGTGCTATCAGTTCAAAGCGGCGTTCGTGCGGCAGATCATTCCCGATTGGGCGGTCAGCCTGTTGAGTTCGGCGAACAATCTTTTGGCGGGAATCAGTTTTTGGTTCGCGGGGAAAATCATTCGCAAAACGGGGTATTTGAAACTGTTTTTCGGCGGGGAGGTTTTAAATCTGCTCATCGGCGCGTCGGCGGTTTTGCTGAAAAACATCGCGTCGCCGTTTTTGTTCGTGTCAACGTCCGTGCTGTACGGACCGATGAGCACGGCGGGCGTGAATTTGTGCCAGCGGCGTTTTACGGACGCGCAGAGGGCGACGATGCAGTCGCTGATTTCCTTGGCGGGCAGTCTGTTTTTGTGCCTTGCGTTCGTTCTTGTCGGCGCGCTGGCGGACGCGACAAGCCCGACCGTCGCGCTGTTCGCCGGCGTGCTTGCGCCGAAATTCGTGACGCTTCCGGTTTATTTCGCCTTGTTTCGCAAACGCGTCTGATTACTTCAAATCTTTCGGGCGGATGAAGCGCGTCAGGCGGCATGACCCGTCCGCAAGGTCGGCGAAATCCGTGTTTTCGGGCAGTTCCAGCACCGCGACGGCGGCGGTCGGAAATTTCTTGCCCATGTCCTTTAAAGAATCGTCGTCGCTGACGCTTGCGTCCGCCAAAGACGCCGCCAGAGCCGCGAGCGGCGGAATCAGATGCCCGACGACCAGCACTTCGTCAACGTCTTTCGGTGTTTGGCGCAAAAGGTCGAGCAAATCGGCGCGCGTCGCCCGATCGTCGTACAGCAAATCCTCGTAGCGCGCGGTCGCGTCGGGAAAGGCGTCCTTTAAAATGTCGAACGTTTCTTTCGTGCGCGCGGACGGCGACACAAGGCACAGCGTCGGGCGCGCTTTCATGCGTTTGAAGCATTTGCGCATCATTTTCACGTCTTTTTTGCCGCGTTTCGCCAGCGGGCGTTCCTTGTCCGTGTAAGTTTCGTACTCTTTTGACGCTTTGCCGTGGCGCATGACGTAGACGATTTTGCGCTTGCCGGATTTTTCGGCGTCTTGCGTTTCCACAAGCGTTTCGGAAATCGTCCGTTTTTTTGATTTCGTTTCTTTCTTCGTGATTGTTTTCGACGTTTTGGTCATGGGTTCCCCCTTATTGTTTCGTTTTATTTCAGGGTAGGACAAAAATCGTTTTAACAGAAGATATTTTAACGTTTTAGTCGTGCGCGCGCAACCTCGGACATAATTTATATTAACTTTTCGCGCAAATTCGGTTATAGTGCCCCCGTTTTCGATAAAACCGCGCATGGAGGGCATCGTGTCGGGCAAAGACGTGGATTTACAAGATGTTTTTATGACGGACTGCAACCGCTTTTTCAACAGGGAACTGTCGTGGCTGGCGTTCAACGAACGCGTGCTGGAAGAAGCGATGAACAAACGCTATCCGCTTTTGGAAAGATTGCGCTTTCTGGCGATTTCGGGGTCGAATCTGGACGAGTTCTTCATGGTGCGCGTCGCCGGCCTGATGGCGCAGGAAAAGGACGGCGTGACCGCGAAAAGCGTCGACGGCAAAACGCCCGCCGAACAACTGGACGCCATTCGCGACAGCGTGAAATGCCTGCGCGCCAAGCAGGACGAGTATTTCGACGTTCTGCGTCACGAAATGGAAAAAGAGAAAATCTTTATCCTGTCGCCCGAAAAACTGACGGAAAAGGACAAGAAAACGCTGGAAACCGTTTTCGAGGAAACGATTTTCCCCGTCCTGACGCCGATTGCGCTGGACGCGGCGCATCCGTTCCCGTTTTTGATGAATTTGTCGCAAAACCTGATTGTGCGCATGGAAAACGCCAAAGGCGAGGAACACACCGCGCTGATTCCGCTTCCCGCGTCGTTGAAGCGTTTTGTGCGCACGGGCAAAGCCGCGCGGTTCATGGCGACCGAAGACGTCGTCAAACTGTTTCTCGACCGCATTTTTCCGAATTTCACGGCGATTGAAACGGGGCGCTTTTCCATTATCCGCGACAGTATTCTGGAAGTCGACGAACGCGCGGAGGATTTGGCTTTGCAATTTGAAACCGCTTTGGAAAAACAGCGCAAGGGTGAAATTATCGCCTTGATTGTCAATCACGATATGCCGGAAACGCTGCGCCGCTTTTTGTCCGACAGCATGAATCTGGGCGAGGAAAACGTTTTGGTGCGCCACGGCTTTTTGGGCATCCGCGGCTTGTCCGAACTGATTTTGCCCGAACGCAAGGATTTATTGTTCAAGCCCTACAAGCCCCGCCAGTCCGAGCGCGTCCGCGAATTCAAAGGCGACCACTTCGCCGCCATTCGCAAGCGCGACATGGTTATTCACCACCCTTACGAATCTTTCGACGTCGTCGTGCGCTTTTTAAAGCAGGCTGCGAAAGACTCCGACGTTCTTTCCGTCAAGCAGACGCTGTACCGCACGAACAAAAATTCGCCGATTGTCAAGGCTTTGATAGACGCGGCGAAAGCGGGCAAAATGGTCACCGCCGTCGTCGAACTGCGCGCCCGTTTCGACGAGGAGGCGAATTTGAAATGGGCGAAAGACATGGAAGAAGCCGGCGTGCACGTCGTTTTCGGGCTGATGGACTACAAAACCCACGCGAAAATATCGCTTGTCACGCGCAAAGAGGGTGCGAAAATCAGAAGTTACGCGCATTTCGGCACGGGCAACTATCACGCGGTGACGGCGAACATCTACACCGATTTGTCCTATTTCACCTGCGACAAGGATTTGTGCAGGGACGCGGGGCTGGTCTTCAATTACCTGACGGGCTATGCCGCGCCGCAAAATTTGAAAAAACTGGCGATCGCCCCGATCAATCTGCGCGAAAAACTGCTGAAATTGATCGACAGGGAAATCGACATCGCCAAAAAAGGCGGGCAGGGCAACATTTGGGCGAAGATGAACTCTTTGCTGGACGACAAACTCATTGACGCTTTGTACCGCGCGTCGCAGGCGGGCGTGAAAATCCAGCTGGTCGTGCGCGGCATTTGCGCCTTGCGCCCGCAAATCAAGGGATTGTCCGAAAACATCAAGGTCAAAAGCGTCATCGGGCGGTTTTTGGAACACGCGCGCATCTTCTGCTTCGGCAACGGGCAGAAACTGCCGTCGGGCAAGGCGAAAGTCTTTATCTCCTCGGCGGACTGGATGCCGCGCAACACGCTCCACCGCGTCGAAACGCTGGTGCCGATCGTCAATCCGAGCGTGCATGAGCAAATCTTGGGCGAAATCATGCAGGGCAACATCAAGGACGAAGCGTTGAGCTGGGAACTGCATCCCGATATGTCGTACACGCGCGTGTCGGAAAGCCCGAAAGCGTTTTCCTGCCACCAGTTTTTCATGACCCACCCGAATTTGTCGGACAGGGGGACGGAAAAACTGCGCACGATTGTCGCGCGGCAGAAAAAGGCGGTGCGCAAAGAGGCGCGCGATCCCGAAACGACGCCCGCAAAGAAACCCGCCAAAAAATCCGTCAAAAAAACAGCAACGAAAAAAGGAAAGTAAGCCGTGTCAAAAGATATCGTCGAATGGGAAACGCATTTTTCTTCCAAAGAGGAAGCCGTCCTGCGCACGCGGTTAATCGCTCTGCAAAACAAAATCCGCGAGGCGAACGTCCCCGTTTACATCGTTTTGTGCGGCGTGTCCGGCGCGGGCAAATTCGGCACGATGTTCCTGCTGCGCGACTGGATGGATCAGCGTTCCGTGCGCATGAACGCCTATGAGCGCGAAGATTTTTCCGATATGTGTCAGGAATATATGCGCTACTGGAACGACAATGTTTTGAACGGAGAAATCGGCGTTTTCCTGCGCTCGTGGTATTCCGATCCGCTGGTCAAACGCTCGACCGGCAAAATCGACGACAAGGCGTTTTACAAAAAACTCGACTGGTGCAAGTCTTTGGAAAAAACGCTTGTCGACAACGGCGCCGTGTTCTGCAAAATCTGGTTCTACAAGTCCAAAAAGGAGCAGGAGGCGTATCTGCACACGCTGGAAGATATGCCTTACGAACGCTGGCGCATTATGGAATCGGACTGGAAAAACTGCGCGCTGGCGGACGATTTTGAAAAAACGTCAAAGAAAATCGTCGAATACACGGACGCGCCCGACGCGCCTTGGTTCGCGGTGAAAAAGGGCACTTACACCGAACGCGTGCGCGACGGTCTGGACATCATCTGCTCTTACGTCGAAAAGCAGGTCGAAAAACGCGTCGACGAGCGCAAAAAGAACGTCAACGAGGACACAAAGCCGTCCAAAAAGGTCGAATTCGTCAAAAAAACGGATTTGACCGCCTCAATGGGCAAGGACAAATACGAGCAACTCCTGCCGTATTACAGAACGCGCCTGAACGCTTGTCTGGCGGAAGTCAAACGGCAGAACAAAAAACTGATTTTGGCGTTCGAGGGTCCCGACGCGTCCGGCAAAGGCGGGGTCATCAGCCGCATTTCGTCCGCTCTGCACATTATGCAATTTCGCATTTTCCCGATTGCCGCGCCCACGAAAGAGGAATTGAACCACCATTTCCTGTGGCGTTTCTTCAAGCGGCTGAACGGTCAAAAACTGATGACGGTGTTCGACCGCACTTGGTACGGGCGCGTGCTGGTCGAGCGCATCGAGCATTTCGCGACGGACAAGGAATGGAAACAGGCGTTCGACGAAATCAACACGTTTGAAAAACTGCTGACGGACGGTGGCAACATCGTCGTCAAATTCCTGCTCTACATCGACAGGGACGAGCAGTTCAAACGCTTCAAGGCGCGCGAGGAAACCGCTTACAAGATGTGGAAAATCGGCGAGGAGGACTGGCGCAACCGCGACAAGTGGGATTTGTACGACACCGCGTATCAGGAAATGCTGGACAAGACGGACACGAAAATCGCCCCGTGGTTCGTCGTGCCGGACAATTCCAAAAAATACGGCCGCATCGAAGCCATGCGCCTGCTGTGCGAACATCTGGAAAAGGTCTTGGATTTTAAAAATCCGACCGAGCCGCCCGTTCTGAAAGAAAAAAAGAAAAAGGACAAGGACGCCGACGGCGACGCGGACGCCGCCAAAGCCTTGATCGAGGAGGCGGACTGAAATCGGCGGTTGCAAAAAGACGCGCTCCGGCGGATAATCTTAAAAAACAACTTTGAAAGGATTTGCCATGATAGTCGTATTCGGTTCCGTCAACGCGGATTATTTCCTGAACATTGACGCTTTTCCCGCGCCGCGCGAAACTGTGTTGACACCCACCCACGTCGTCAAAGCCGGCGGCAAGGGCGCGAATCAGGCGGCGGCGGCTTCGCGAGCGGGGGCGAAAACCTCCATGATCGCGCGCATCGGCGAAGATTCCGCGGCGGCGGTGCCCATGGCGGCTTTCAAAGCGGCGGGCGTGGACGTTTCTTACATTAAAACGTGCGAAAAACCGACCGCGATGGCGATGATTATGGTCGACCGCACGGGTGAAAACTCCATTGTCGTGTCCATGGGCGCAAACACCTGTCTGACGGCGAACGACGTGCCCGAAGATCTGCTTTCCCCCGACACGACGCTGATTATGCAAATGGAAGTGCCGCCCGAAGAAAACTTCAAACTGCTTGAAAAGGCGAAAGCGAAAGGCGCACGCACGATTTTGAACGTCGCCCCCGCGAAAGCCGTGCCGGAAAGCGCGCTGAAACTGGTCGATTATTTGATTTTGAACGAAATCGAAGCGGCGGCGGTGTACGAAAACGTGTTCAAGAAAACCGCTCCCGACGCCGAGCAGACGGCGCCGGCGCTGGCGCAAAAAACGGGCGGCGCGTGCCTGATTACGCTGGGCGGCGACGGGGCTTTGGCGGCGCGGGACGGAAAAACCGTCAAAGTGTCGTGCCTGAAAATCCGTCCGGTCGACACGACGGGCGCGGGCGACGCTTTCGTCGGCATTTTCGGCGCGATGATCGACGAGGGCATGGCTTTAAGCGACGCGATGCGTTACGCGAGCGCGGGCGCGGGACTGGCGTGTTTGAAGACCGGCGCGCAGGAAGGATTGCCGGCGCGGGAGCAAATTGAAGAAAAAATCGGCGAAATTCGTTTGTCCTGACTGATTTTTTAATGGCGTTTGCGTTGCAATGCGCTATAATCGACAAAAATTTTTGGGAGGTTGCTTATGCTGATAGCGCAGATCAATCCGACGGCGGCGGATTTGGAAAACAATTTGAATAAAATTCACAACGCGGCGGAACAATGCCCGCAAGCCAAAAAGGAATTGCTGGTTCTGCCCGCGTACGCGCTGACCGGCTGGCCCTTGGGCGATTTGGCTTATTCAAAAACGTTCATGGCGAAAGTGCATAAAATGCTTTCCCGCCTGTATCACAACGACCGCCCCGTTCTGACGGCGATTCCCGACGGCGCGGGCGGCGCGACTCCCGTATTGGTCACGCAAAAGGGCGTGCAGTACGGCGACCGCTTCACGATTGACGGACAGAACGTCGCCGTGTCCGTCGCTTTCGAGCCCGTGAACGTCGAGGGCGCGGATCGCCTGATTGTTCTGGACGCGAAGCCGTACCGCACGGGCGGCGCGACCGAAACGCTGGAACACGCGCGCACGTTCGCTTCCCGCATCCGTCTGCCCGTCGTGTACACGAACTTGGTCGGCGCGTCCGACAGTTACGTTTTCGCGGGCGGCTCTTTCATGCTGGACATCGACGGCGGCTTCATCGAATGTCTGCCGCTGTGGGACGAGGGCGTCGCCGGCACGGACGACGTGCGCTTTCCGTGGACGGACGAGCCGGAAAACACTTGGCGCGCTTTGGTCACGGGGATGCGGAACTACGTTTTCAAAAACGGCTTCAAGCGTGTCGTTCTGGGACTTTCGGGCGGCATGGACAGCGCTTTGACGGCGGCGATCGCCGTCGACGCTTTGGGAGCGGACAAGGTTTTCGCCGTGATGATGCCGTCCGTCTACACGTCGCAGGAAAGCCTCAAAGATGCGCGCGACGCCGCGAATCTGCTGGGCATCCGCTATGACGAAATCCCCATTATCGAACAGGCGGAAGTCTTTGCGAAAGTGATGAACCCGTGTCTGAACAACAATTTGTCCGGCACGACGGCGGAAAATTTGCAGGCGCGTCTGCGCGCCGTCATTTTGATGACAATTTCCAACCACTACGGCGATTTGCTGCTGAACACCTGCAACAAATCCGAAGACGCGGTCGGCTACGCGACGCTGTACGGCGACACCTGCGGCGGCTTCGCCCCGTTGCGCGATTTGTACAAATCCGACGCTTACAAACTGGCGAAATGGCGTTGCGAAAACCACCCCGTGTGGATTCAAAACAACATTAAAAAAATTATCCCCGACAACATCTTCACGAAAGCGCCGACGGCGGAATTGCGCCCGAATCAGAAAGATTCCGATTCCCTGCCCGAATACGACGTTCTGGACGCGATTTTAAAGATGTTCATCGAGGGCGACGCGGGTCAGGACGAAGTAATCGCCGCCGGATTTGACGAAAACACGGTGCGCAAGGTGTTCCGTCTGCTCCATTTGTCCGAATACAAGCGCAGACAGGGCGCAAACGGCATTAAAATCTCCCGCCGCTCGTTCGACACGGATTGGAATTACCCGATTACGAAAAAAGTTTAAAAACAGGTTTTGAGAAAGTGATAGTTGTACGTTTTGCGCCTTCTCCGACGGGGTATATGCACATCGGAAACATTCGCACGGCATTGCTGAACCGTCTGTTTGCGGATTCTCTGGCTTATCACACGGGCGAAAAAACGCAGTACGTCTTGCGTTTGGACGACACGGACACCGAACGTTCCAAAAAGGAATACGAAGACGCCGTGTACGAAGATTTGAAATGGCTCGGCATTTCGTGGGACAGGCTGGAACACCAGTCCGCGCGCCTTGACCGCTATCAAAGCGTTTTGGAGGACTTGAAGCGGCAGGGGCGCATTTACGCGTGTTACGAAACCGAGGAGGAGTTGGAATACAAACGCCGCCGTCTGCGCGCGCGCGGGCTTCCCCCCGTGTACGACCGCGCCGGTATGCGTCTGACCGGCGAGCAAAAGAAAAAATACGAGGACGAGGGGCGCAAACCGCACTACCGCTTTGCGCTGGAAGCAAAGGAAACGTCTTGGAACGACATGATTCGCGGGCATTGCGCGTACAACGGTCAGCATTTGAGCGACCCGATCGTCGTGCGTGAAAACGGCACGTTCCCCTATATGCTCCCGTCCGTCATCGACGACATGGATTTCGGCATTACGCACGTCGTGCGCGGCGAAGACCACGTCACGAACACCGCCGTCCAAATCCAGATGTTCGAGGCTTTGGGCGCGAAAGTGCCGACGTTTGCCCACGCGCCGCTTCTGACCGGCAAAGAGGGAAAACTGTCCAAACGCGTCGGGTCGATGAGTTCGCGCGAAATGAAGCGGGAAGGCATTGAACCGATGACGATCGCCTGTCTTTTGGCGCGTTTGGGAACGCCCGACCCGACGGTGATTTGCCCGTCTTTGAAAGAATTGACGCCGTATTTCGATTTGTCGCACTTCGGCAGGGCGCAACCGCATTTCGACGTGGAGGAACTGTTCAAACTGAATCCGCGCGTTTTGCACGCGATGCCGCTTGAAACGGTGAACGCGCGTCTGGCGGCGGCGAATCAGCCGGCGGTCAGCGAAGCGTTCTGGCGCACGGTTTCCCCGAACATCACGAAATTCGACGACATTTATATGTGGCGCGACATTTTGGAATCGGACAAGGTGTTCGACATTCCCGAAGAAGACCGCGCGTTTTGCGCTTCGGCGGCGGATATGCTGACAGAAAGCGTGCAAACAAGCGAGGATTTTTCCGCGTGGCTGAACGCCGTCAAGGAAAAAACAGGCAGAAAGGGCAAGGCTTTGTTCCACCCGATCCGCAAGGCTTTGACGGGGCGCGAGGACGGTCCCGAACTGAAATTCATGCTGCCGCTGCTGACTTGGAAAAAAGTCGCCGCCAGACTGCGAGGGTAAGATGACGATCTTTTTAAGCAATACGATGACGCGTCGCAAAGAGGAATTTGTGCCGCTGGACGAATCGAACATCCGTATGTACGTTTGCGGTCCGACCGTGTACGACCGCGCCCACATCGGCAACGCGCGCCCCGTCGTCGTTTTCGACACGCTCTACCGTCTGCTGAAAGCGACGTATCCGAAAGTGACGTATGTGCGCAACATCACCGACGTGGACGACAAAATCATCAAACGCTCGCAGGAAAGCGGCGAACCGATCGCTTCCGTCACGGCGCGCACGTCGAAACTGTTTCACGAGGACATCGCCGAACTGAACGCTCTGCCTCCCGACGTGGAGCCGCGCGCGACCGACCATATCAAAGAAATGATCGCGCTGGTGCAAACGCTGGTGGACAAGGGCTTTGCGTACGAAGCGCAGGGGCACGTCCTGTTCAGCGTCGCGAAAATGGCGGATTACGGCAAATTGTCGGGTCGCTCGATGGATGAAATGATTGCGGGCGCGCGCGTGGAAGTCGCGCCGTACAAAAAAGACGCCGCCGACTTCATTTTGTGGAAGCCGTCGGACGAAACGCAACCCGGTTGGGACAGCCCGTGGGGATTCGGTCGTCCGGGGTGGCATTTGGAATGTTCCGCCATGAGCAGTAAATATCTGGGCGAAACGTTCGACATTCACGGCGGCGGGCAGGATTTGATTTTCCCGCATCACGAAAACGAAATCGCGCAGTCCTGCTGTGCTTCGGGCAAGAATTTTTACGCGCGCTACTGGGTGCACAACGGGCATTTGATGGTGGACGGCGAGAAGATGTCGAAATCTTTGGGCAACTTCTTCACCGTGCGCGAAATTCTCGACACGACGGCGGGGGAGGCGGTGCGCCTGTACCTTTTGTCGACGCATTATCATCAGCCGCTGAACTGGACGGCGGACGGGCTGAAACAGGCGAAAGCCGCCATGGACAGATTCTACACGGCGTTGCGCGACGTTCCCGAAGCCGACGCGGGCGAAGCGGACGAAAAGGTGCTTGAAGCCCTGCGCGACGATTTGAACACTCCCGCCGCCATTGCGCGCCTGCACACGCTGGCGGGTGAAGTCAACAAGGCGCAATCCGCCGAAGAAAAACGCAAAGCGGCGGCTGTGCTGATCGCTTCGGGGCGGCTGATGGGGCTTTTGTTCAAAACGGCGGACGAGTGGTTTCAAAACGCTTCCGGTGAAACTTCCGGCGGCGACGACGCCGAAATCGACGCGCTGATTGAAAAACGCCAAGCGGCGCGCAAGGCGAGGGATTTTGCGACGGCGGACGCAATCCGCAAAGAACTGTCCGACCGCGGCATTATTCTGGAAGATACGCCGTCGGGCGTGCGCTGGAAACGGGCGTAAAGTCGGCAACATATTGTTTTTAAAGGGAAAAAGGCTGTCACAAAACAATAAAAATTTTAGGACTACCGTTCTTTGAAAAAAACGGTTATTCTATAAAATAACAGGTATGTTTCAGCAGGTGGGCAAAGCCATGAAAAAAACAGTATTTACCTTTATTCTTGCGATTGCGGCGACCTTTTCCGTCGATTGTGCGGCGGGGACTCTGGCGCGCAATCCGTGGGCGCAAACCGTCGTTACTCAGGAAGGATCCTCCGCCGTGCGTTCCGTGACGGCGGCGAATCAGAACACACAGCAGGGCGTCATTTACGTCCGCGTCGATCAGGGTTCTCAACCGATTCAGGCTTTTTACGAAGGCGGCGACCAAAACATCTGGAACACGCCGATGCCCGAATTTACGGGACGCTTGACGACGTGGGGCGACAACTACGGACAAATTCCGAACGCGCCCGAAGTCAATATGCACAACATTTTGTCGATTACCCAGCATCTGCGCCGCATGGGATATAAAATCCCCGATTCTTTGGAAGCGCGCATCAAAGCGGCTCCGGCGGCGACGAAGCGCAAAGTGATGGGCGCGCTGTCGCAAGTGCGCCGCAGTAACAACGTCACCTCCAAAGTCGCGAATTTCGCCATGGATTCGTTTGAAAGCGAAACGGGGCTGTCGGTTGACAATCTGCTGGGCAATTCGCTGGATTTGATTTCGTCCAAGTAATTGCGCCGCTTATCGAATTAAAGGAAGAAACGCGTTTTCTTCCTTTTTTTTTGCGTTTGAAAAGCGTATGCTGTCCCGAAAGTTTTAAAGTTACGGATTTTTTCGATGATTGATTACACTCCCGCAGAAAATTTGCCCGCGTTTATTCTGGTGCGTCCGCAGTTGGCTGAAAATGTCGGCACGGCGGCGCGCGCGATGATGAATTGCGCTTTGTCCGATATGCGTTTGGTCGCGCCAAAAGCAGATTGGTTGAGCGAGCGCGCGGTTGCCGCTTCATCCGGCGCGTCGGAAATTTTGAAAAACGCGAAAGTGTTTGACACAATTCCGCAAGCGGTCACCGATTTGAAAAAAGTCTACGCGACGACGGGACGCGTGCGCGATATGGTCAAGCCCGTTTTTACGGGGCAGGGCGCGGCGGCGGACATTGCCGGATTGATGCGCTTGAACGGCAAAAGCGGCGTGTTGTTCGGTCCCGAACGCACGGGACTGGAAAACGACGAAGTCGCCTATGCCGACGCGATTGTCGAAATCCCCCTCAATCCGAAGCATTGTTCGCTGAATTTGGCGCAGGCGGTTTTACTGGTCGGCTATGAAGTGTTCAAAACGCAAATCGACGCGGCGGACGAACGCTTGGAAACGGGCAATTCCGAAATGGCGAACAAGGACGAAACCGAACACCTGTTCATGCATTTGGAGCAGGCTTTGGATTTGGCGGGATATTTCAAAGTGCCGGAAAAAAAGCCCCGCATGGTGCGCAATATGCGCAACGTTTTAATGCGCACGCGCATGACGTCGCAGGAAGTTCGCACGCTTCACGGCATTGTTGAAGATTTGTTGCGCAAGTATCAGGCTTGACTGTTTTGCGTTCCTTTGACAATGCGCCAAACGGTGAAAATAACGGGAATGATGAAGAACGCGAACAGGCAGGTTGTCGTTCGCGTGCCGAAATTTTCGTACAGCGGCTTTAATGCGATGAAGAACGATCCGCCGACCAGACGGTTTGTCATGGAATTGACGGAAATGACCGTCGCGCGTTCGTCGGAACGGATTTTGCCGTTAATCAGCGCGTTTGCGACGACGGCGGTCAAATCGAACGACGCCGCGCCGAGCGTCATCAGCGTCAAGGCGGCGTAAGTCGCGGCAAGAGAACCGCTCAACACGCTTGCCGTGCAAAATCCGATCGTCAAAATGATGACGCCGCCCGTCAGCGCGCAGGTTTTGACTTCGCCGAGAGCGTCCAGAATTTTGGCGGCGGCGGCGGACCAGCAGGAGCGGAATACCTGATTCATTGTTAAAAAAACGCCGAAAAGCGCGGTCGGCGCGTGCTTTAAAATCAATATCGGCTGTAATCCCCAATACGCCAGCCCCGTCCCGACGCCGAACACCGCCGCCATGAAAATGACGCGGCGCAAAAACGCGTCTTTGAACGTGCGCGCCGTAATGTTCAGGATATCCCTGATTTTGTCGCCGTTGACAACGCGCACGGATTCCGTCACGTCGGGAATGAAGCACAGCAAAATCAGCGACAAAGCCACGCATCCGATGCTTGTCAGCAAAACGGCGTTCAGTCCGGAACGCGCGTACAAAAACGTGCCGGCGACGGCGGCGATCAGGCATCCGACGTTTAAAACCGTGCGTTGCAGGGAATAGTAGCGGTGGAAAGCGTTTTCTCTGCCCGTGCGTTTCAGCAAATCGTACAGATACGCCTCGGATGTGCCGGAAAACAGCGACAGGGCGACGGCGATGCACGCCTCTTGCGCCATAATCGCCGCCAATCCGTCAAAAAGATACAAAATCGCATAGCCGGCGATGTAGAACAAATGCCCGACCATGACGTTTTTCTTGCGCGAAAAAATATCGCCGAAATAGCCCGACGGCAGTTCCAGCAAGCACACGAAAATGCTCGCCAAGCCCTGAATCATCATAAAATCGCCAATGCTCGCGCCTTTTTCCAAATACGCGGGAACGACAATCGGCAAAATAAACAGCGCATTGACGAAAAATGACGTCGCAATCAGCGCAAAAGGCGCGTTTTTATCGGAAATCATCAGCGGCGTCCGAACAGTTTTTCAATGTCTTTCAATTTCAGTTCGATGTACGTCGGGCGACCATGGATGCATTGCCCCGCGAACGCGGAAGATTCCATTTGTCGCAGCAGCGCGTTCATTTCCGACAAATCCAATTTGCGCCCCGCGCGCACCGAACCGTGACACGCCATGCGCGCGCACACTTCTTTCAAACGTTCGTGAAGCAGAACGTCGTCACCCCACTCGGCGACCAATTCGGACACGTCCTTGACCAGAGCCTGCACGTCCGCTTTGGCAAGCAGGGCGGGGACGGCGCGCACCAAAAGCGCGTCTTCGCCGAACGTGTCGAACATCAGCCCCGTTTTTTGAAAATCCGCCTGCCGCAGCATCATCGCCGCCGCCTGCCGCACGGACAGGGTGACGACTTCGGGCATCAGCAGAAATTGCGCGGGCGCGTCGCCGCTGTTGTAATTCGCCGCGATTTTTTCGTATGTCAGGCGTTCGTGCGCGGCGTGCTGATCCACAATGACCAAGCCGTCCTGCGTCTGCGCGACAATATAGGTTTTATGCAGTTGCGCTTTGGCGAACCCCAAAGGCGGAAAGGATTCCTCGCTTGTATCCTGTGTCTGCGCGTCCGCCGTTCGCGTTTCAAAATCGTGCGGGGCTTGCAGGGAAAAGGCTTCGTGCTTTTGAAACAGCGACGCGTTTGAATAAGAGGATGCCGGACGGCTTTTAAATCCGCAGGAAGCGGGCGCGAACGGTCGCGGCAAGGACGATGCTTGCGGCGGATTGAAAGCCGGCAAATCGAACGATGCCGGCGTTTCGCGCATTTGCGCCGCGTCCAGCGTGTCCTGCGTCAGCGTGGTGGAAGTCTTGTACGTCGCTTGCGCCAAAGCCTGACGCACGGACGAAATAATCAGCGAACGTACGGCCTGCGCGTTGCGGAAACGCACTTCCGCCTTGGCGGGATGCACGTTGACGTCGACTTCTTCCAAAGGAATGTCCAAATACAAAACGCACGCGGGAAAGCGGTCGTGCGGCAGAACGTCCTGATAAGCGGCTTTCAGCGCGCCGTTCAGTTGTTTGTCGCGCACCGCGCGGTTGTTGACAAAGAAATACTGTTCCGTCCCCGTCGCTTTGGCGTACGTCGGCAGGGAAGCCGCGCCGCGCAGACGGCAACCGTCGCGCTCGGCGTCCAAAAATACGGCGTTTTGCACGAACTCGTCGCCGACGACCTGCGCCATGCGCTCTTTGTCATCGGCGCACGCGGGATAATCCAAGCGTTTTTTCTTTTCGTCCGTCAGCGAAAATCCGACGTCGTGCCGCGCCAAAGCCAGCCGTTTGAGAACGTCGGCAATCGCGCCCGTTTCGCTTTGCGCGGATTTTAAAAATTTCAATCGGGCGGGGACGGCGAAAAACAAATCGCGCACCTCAATCCGCGTGCCTTTGTTCAGCGTGCACGGCGCAACGTCGCCTTTTTCGCCGCCGTCGACCGTGATGCTCCACGCGTCAGCCGCCTCTTTTTTGCGGGACATGATTTTCATGCGCGCGACCGAGGCGATAGAGGGCAGGGCTTCGCCGCGAAACCCTAAAAAGCGGATGTCGAACAAATCGTCGTCGGGCAGTTTCGACGTGACGTGCCGTTCGACCGCCAGCGGCAGTTCGCTTTCCTCCATGCCGAAACCGTTGTCGGCGATGCAGATGAGCGATTTTCCCCCGTCGGCGATAGTGACGTCTATTTGAGAAGCCTGCGCGTCCAGAGCGTTTTCGGTCAATTCCTTAACCGCGGCGGCGGGGCGTTCAATCACCTCGCCGGCGGCTATTTTGTTGACCAGAGAAATCGGCAGGACGCGCAGAGTCATCAGATAAGTTCGTCAAACGTTGGAACGGAGTTCGCCGATTTTGGCAATCAGTCCGTTGGTGGACGAATCGTGCGTGGAAACGGGCTTGGCTTCCAAGATTTCGGGCAGGATTTTGCCCGCCAGCTGTTTACCCAGTTCAACGCCCCATTGATCGTAACTGTTGACGTTCCAAATGACGCCCTGAACGAAAATCTTGTGTTCGTACATGGCGATCAGTTTGCCCAGCGTGCGCGGCGTAATCTGCGGAACGACAATCATGTTCGACGGACGGTTGCCCGAAAAAATCTTGTGGTTCAGCAGTTTTTCGATTTTTTCTTCCGGCTCGCCTTTCGCTTCAAATTCAGCGCGAACTTCCTGCGCCGTCTTGCCGCGCATCAACGCTTCCGCCTGCGCCAGAACGTTGGAAATCAAAATCGGGTGATGATTGCCCGTTTCGTTCAGCGAAATCGCGGGAATGATGAAATCGCACGGAATCAGATGCGTGCCCTGATGAATCAACTGATAGAAAGAATGTTGACCGTTCGTGCCGGGTTCGCCGAACAAAATCGGACCCGTCGTGTAGTGGACGGGCACGCCGTTGCGCGTCACGCCCTTGCCGTTGGATTCCATGTCCGCCTGCTGCAAATACGCGGGCAAGCGGTGCAGATACTGGTCATAGGGCAGAACGGCGTAGGCTTCCGCGCCGAAGAAATTGTGATACCAAACGCCCAGCAAGCCCAAAATGACGGGGATGTTCTTGTCCAGCGGCGCGGTTTTGAAATGCACGTCCATGTCGTACGCGCCCGCCAGCAGTTCGGCGAAATTGTCGAAGCCGACGGCGACGGCGATGGACAGACCGATGGCGGACCACAGCGAATAGCGTCCGCCGACCCAATCCCAGAACGCGAACATATTGTTCGTGTCAATGCCGAATTTTTTGACTTCTTCGGTGTTCGTGGACAGCGCGACAAAGTGCTTCGCCACGGCGTCCTCGCCCAAAGCGCCGACCAGCCAAGCGCGCGCAGTGCGGGCGTTCGTCATGGTTTCCTGCGTCGTGAACGTTTTGGAAGCCACGCAGAACAGCGTCGTTTCGGGGTTCAGGCTTTTCAGCGTTTCGACCATGTGCGTGCCGTCGACGTTGGACACGAAATGAACGTGCAGATTGTCTTTTTGATAATGTTTCAGGGCTTCGGTGACCATGACGGGACCCAAGTCCGACCCGCCGATGCCGATGTTCACGACGTCGGTGATTTCCTTGCCCGTCGCGCCTTTCCATTCGCCGTTGCGGACGGCTTCGGAAAAGGTTTTCATTTTGGCGAGGACTTCGCGGATTTGCGGCATGACGTTTTTGCCGTCGACGTAAACGGGTTCGTCGGACCGGTTGCGCAAAGCGGTGTGCAGCACGGCGCGGTTTTCGGTGATGTTGATTTTTTCGCCGGCGAACATTTTGTCGCGCGCCGCCTCAACGCCGGTTTCCTTCGCCAGTTCGATCAGCAGATCCATGGTTTTGCGGTCGATGCGGTTTTTGGAATAGTCCAAAAACAAATCGCCGGCGGAAACGGAAAATTCTTCAAAACGGCGGGGGTTCTTGGCGAACATATCGCGCATATGCGCGTTACGCGTTTCGGCGTATTGTTTTTCCAGTTCTTTCCAAGCGGTCAATTCGGTTAACGTCATGAGTGTTTTCTCCAAAAGAAAAATGCGGTAAAGAATCCGCCTTAAAGATTAGCAGGTTTTCCGATGATAACAAAGAATAAATTATCGGGCGTCAGCACTTTCGCCGCCGCCGCGTTCGCCTGCTCCAACGTGACGGATTCAAACAGCGCGTTGCGTTCGTTCAGGTAATCCGCGCCGAGATTTTGGTACTGCATCGACGCCAGAAACGACGCGAGCGCGCCGCTTGACGAAAACAGCAGGGGAAACGCGCCCGTCAGGTACATTTTCGCGTCGTCGAGTTCCTGCGCCGTAATGCCGTTTTTCGCCGTTTTCCGCCACACGTCCCTGATCGTCTGCACCAACTGCGCCATTTTCGCGTTGTCCGCCTGCGCGCCGCCGATAATCATCGGAGAGGCTTTCAGCATCGCCATCGACGCGGAAACGCCGTAGGTCAAGCCCTGTTTTTCGCGCGCTTCGCTAAACAGGCGGGATTGAAAGCCGCCGTCGCCCAAAACGTGCATGACCAGATACGCGGCGTAAAAATCGGGGTCGTCGCGCGGGATTCCCTTGTGTCCGAACACGACGGCGCTTTGCGCGGCGGGACGGCTTAAAACGTCCGTGTAGCCCGTAATCGCAGGCTGTGTCGGCGGGACGGGTTTCAGCACGGCGCGGGCGGGCAGGGCGGCGAATGTTTTTTCAAGCAATCCGGACAGTTCGTTCGCATTGATGTTGCCGGACACGCCGATATGCATATTGTCGCGGGCGAAGCGTTCGCGGACGTAGCGGGTCATGTTCGCGTGCGAGATTTCTTTCAAGCCCTTTTTGCTCGGTTCAAGCGCGCCGTAGGGGTGGTTTTTGAACGACAGTTTGAAAAAGCGTTCTTTCGCCTGCGCGGAGGGGCTTCCCTTTTGCGCGTCGATCCGCGCGTAAAAAGCGTCTTTGGCGCGGCGCACGTCCTTGCGTTCGAAACGCGGATTTGTCAGAGCGGATTTGAACAGCGCGAAAGCCTGTTCCTTTGTGCCGCGCAGAGTCTGCATGGACGCGGAAAAATAATCCGCCGACGCGCCGAACGCCATTTTAATGCCGTTTTCTTCCAGCAAATCCCCGAATTCCCGCGCGTTGTAGCGTCCCGCGCCGTCGTTGAGCGTCGCGGCGACCAAATCCGACAATCCCTGCAAACGCGCGGGATCGGCGGACGACCCGCCTTTGAAAATAACGCTGACGGCGATGACGGGCGTGTTTTTTTCCTCAATCAGCCATGCCGTGATTCCCGATTTTGTCACGATTTTCTGCACGGCGGGCGCGCTGAACGGGACGCGCGGCGTTTCGGGCAGGACGGACGCCGCTTTTTTGGGCGCGGCGGCGGATTTTCTGATGACGGGCTTCGTCTGCGCGGCGGTTGGGGCGGCAATCAGGCTCAACGCAAGGATAAGGGCGGTTTTGTTCACGGCGTTCCCTCCGGCAGTAAAACGCCCGATATTTGCGGCGCGGAGTTCAAATACCGCCGCGCGTCGAGCACGTCCCGCGTCGTCACGGCGGCGATTTTTTCGCGATACAGCAGGATTTCGTTCAAATCCAGTCCCAAAACGCGCGTCATGCCGACGATGTTCGCCAGCGTTTCGGGCGAATCGTTGATGTATTCCATGCCGGCGGTCAGGCGTTTTTTCGCTTTTTCGACCTCTTGATCCGTCAGGCGATTTTCAAGCGAGTCAAAGGCTTCGTTCAGCGCGGTTTCCAAAGATTTCTCATCGGCGTTTGCATCGGCGCGCGCGTAAATCGAAAACGTCGCGCGGTCAAGCGCAAATCCGTTGTAGGACGCGCCGGCGGCGATCGCTTTGCGCGGAGCGACCAGTTTTTTGTAAAAAACGCCCGCGTGCGCCGCGTTCAGCACTTCTTCCAGCACCTCGAAAGCGGCGGGGAGTTTCTTGTCTTCGCCGTTCAGCGACGGGACGATGAAATCTTTCGTCACCAGTTTCGTTTTGGCTTGCGGATGAGTCATTTCCAAGCGCGTTTTGACGTTCGGCGGCGCGGGAAAAACGCGTTTGAGCACGGGATTGCGTGCGGGCGGCACGACCCCGTAATACTTGTGCGCCAGCGTTTTGACCTCGTCTGCGGTCACGTCGCCCGCCACAACTAAAATTGCGTTGTCGGGCGCGTATCGGGCGTTGTAGAAATCCAAAACGTCGGACAATTCCAAATCCGCGATTTCCGCGCGCGTGCCGATGACCGCGTCGGCGTACGGATGAGCCGCCCACAAAATGCTTCTTTTGCGTTCGGCAAAGGACGCTTCGGGGGAATTGTCGTAGCGCATCAGGCGTTCTTCCGCGACGACTTGGCGTTCGGGCGCGAAATCTTCCGGCGTCAGCGTCAGGTTTTTCATGCGGTCGGCTTCCAAAAACATGACCGTTTCCAGTCCGTCTTTGGCGATGTTTTGGTAATAGGCGGTGAAATCCGCGCTTGTGAAAGCGTTTTCTTCGCCGCCGCGCCGCGCGACAATTTTTGAAAACGCGCCGTCCGGAACTTTTTTCGTGCCTTTGAACATCAGATGTTCCAGCAGGTGCGCCGTGCCGCCTTTTCCCGTTTTGTCGTCAATACCGCCCGTTTTGTACCACACCATGTGCGACACGACGGGCGCGCGGTGGTTTTCCAAAACGACGGCTTCCATGCCGTTGTCCAGATAAAACGTGTCCGCCTTGAACAAAGGGTCGGCTTGCGCAAAGCCGGCGGCAAGGAAAAAGGACAGGGCGAGCGCGGGCAAAATCACTTATTCGCCATCCTTCGCCTTGCCGTCTTTTTCGGCGGGGACGCCCTTGTCGGCGGGATTGCCGTTCACGACCTTGTCCAGAACAAGCGTTTCCTTTTCGTATTTTTCACGGTCTTGCGCCAGCGTTTCGCGGATGTTTTCATCTCCCGCCCCCGTTTTGCCGAGCATGGCGCGTTCGCCGTCGGTCAGGGAGGAGGGGGCTTTCATCGCGCCGTCTTTTGCCGCCGCGTCCTTTTTGATTTTCTGTTCCAACGCGTTCGGAGCGGCGTCGGCGGATTGCTTTTCGGGCGCGCGCAAAGCGAAATCGGGCGGCAGGACAAGCGGGGGATTGCTCATGACCATGTATTCGTCGGGACCGCGGTTGTCCAAAGCATCGCGGGAGGCGCACGCCGCGCACACGGCGCACAGGACGGCGCAGGAAATCAATTTCACGTTCATTTCAAATCCTCTTGTTTATTCTCTTGTTTGGGGGCGTCCGGCTGTTGCGGCGCGCCGAAAATGTTGTAAAAAAGCAGGCAGAACGCGCCGATGCAAATGGCGGAATCCGCAATGTTGAACGCGGGCCACGCGTATTGCCCGATGTGGAAATCCAGAAAATCGACAACCGCGCCGAACCGCAGGCGGTCGACGACGTTGCCCAGCGCGCCGCCCAGAATCAGCCCGAAGAAAAGGGTGTTTTTACGGTCTTTTTCCTGCATCATCCAGCGCACGATGACCGCGCAGACCGCCAAAGCGACAAGCGACAGAACCCACGGAGTCAAAGGTCCGTTGCGGTGGAACAGCGAAAAACTGATGCCGCGGTTGAAGCGCAAGACCAGATTGAAAAAATCCGTGATTTTCAAATCTTCCGCGCGCGTCGCAAAGAAATTCAGCACCGCCTGTTTGCTCAACTGGTCGGCGGCGATGACGCAAGCGGCGGCGGCGAATCCGCGTTTCATTTTAAAATCTCCCTGACTTTCTGACAATCCATGGCGATATTCTGCCGAAGTTCCTCCAAAGATGCAAACCGTTTTTCCTCGCGCACGAAAGCGATTAACCGCACGCGCACGCGCTTGCCGTACACATCCTTGTCAAAATTGAAAATGTGCGCTTCCAGCAGAACGCCGCTTCCCTGCACGGTCGGGCGGAAACCGATGTTCGCGATGCCGTCGTAAACCGCGCCGTCAATGATGATTTGCGCGGCGTACACGCCTATTTTGGGCAGAATGGACGCGTTCGGCGCGATGTTGATTGTCGGAAAGCCGAGCGTGCGCCCGCGCTGAAAGCCGTGAATGACGCGCCCTTCGATTTCAAACGGACGCCCCAGCAGATTCGCCGCGCGCCCCGCTTCCCCGTCGCGCAGAAAGGCGCGGATGCGCGAGGACGAGATGATTTCGTTGGAATCGTCGCGCAGTTGCTCAACCGCCGTGACGGGCAAATCCGGATAATTTTCGCGCAGGAAAGCCACGCCCCCCTCGCGCTTGTCGCCGAAGCAGAAATCCTGTCCGACGACCAGATGCGACGCGTGCAGTCCGTTTATCAGAATATCCGAAACGAAATCGCGCGCGCTTGTGTGCGCCAAAGCCGAGTCGAATCGCAACACGCACAAAGCGTTAGGATTCAAAGCGGCGATTGCGCGGACTTTCGCGTGCACGGGCGTGATGCGGAACGTTTCGGCGGCGGGGCGGAAATACGCGTCGGGGTGCGGCTCGAACGTCAGCAAAAGAGAGGGTTTCCCCTGCGATTTCGCCAAGTCGATCGCCGTTTGAATGACGCGCGCGTGACCGCGATGCACGCCGTCAAAATTGCCTATGACAACCACACCGTTCCGGCAGGTCGGGTCGATATTTCGCCAAGTGTGAAAAAATTTCATGTTTTTAATCCGCCGAATACGTTATACTTATAAACGCAAACGAAAACTTATGCAAGGAAACAAGCCGATGTTTTTTGAGCGATTTACCGTCTTTGCGCACCGCGGCGCGTCAGATTCCGTTTTGGAAAACACAATCGAGGCTTTGCGCCTGTCGTGTCAGCGCGGCGACGACGCCGTCGAATTCGACGTGATGTTGACGAAAGACGGCGCGCCCGTCGTTTTCCACGATGAAACGCTGTCCAGACTGGCGGGCGTGAACCGGCGGATTGACGACACGACATTCGACGAGTTGAAAAAAATCCCGCTGAAAAACGTTTATGCCGTGCCGTCTTTGGACGACGTTCTGGATGTCGTCAAGGCTTACTACACGCCGGTTAACATCGAAATCAAGCCCTCGCGCACCGATTTGGCGCAGGCGACGACGGAAGCGGTGATCGGCGCGCTGAACCGGAAAGGCTTGCTGTATCAATCGCCCGTCAAAGTGCTTCTTTCCTCGTTTTCGCAAGACGCGCTGATTCAGGCGGACAGAGTCGCGCCGCATTTGGAAAAGTCCGTTTTGACGGAAAATTTAACCGAAGCGGACGTTGAATTCGCGCACCGCATCAATGCGGTCGCCGTGCACGCCCCCGTTCAAAGCATGAGCAGGGAAAACGTCGCTTATGTCAAGGATTGCGGGCTGAAAATGTGCCTGTACACCGTCAACGACCCGATTTTAGCCGTCAAAGCGCGCGCCGTCGGCATTGACGGCATTTTCACCGACAAGGTCAAGGATATTCAAAAAGTCTTGTCGCAGGAGTGAGCCTCCGCGCTGACGTTATTCCGCCGCTTTCTTTTTAATCGCCGTGATTTGATACAGCCCCGCGCAGAACAGGGCGCGTTCGACCGTGTATTTCGACGCGTTCGGCAAAAACGCTTCGATTTTGTAATGCGCCAGACTTTCCGCGAACGGTTCGCGCAAGCGGTTGTACGGCCGCACCAAAAGGCGCAGGAGATTCGCTTTCGCGGGGGCGTGGTAATCCAGAACAATCAGCGCGCCGTTTTTGTTCAAAGCGTTGAGCGCGTTTTTAATGACCGCCTTTTTGCTTTTGTCGGGCATTTCGTGCAGGACGAACGGCGCGACGATCGTGCCGTACTTTTTATCAAGCGGCAGGCGGGCGTCCGCGCGTTCGAAATGCATGTTTTTGCGCTTTCCGGTTTGTTGTTCGCACAGCGACAGGCGCGCGTCGCTTAAATCCATGACGGTCAAATCGCCGTCTTCGCCGATTTGGTTCAGGATTTTGCTTTCAAAGCCCGCGCCGACAACGCCGATTTGAAGCACTTTTTCCTGATAGGCGAGCATATCGACGACTTCGCGATGCAGCAAAGGCGCGTAGAAAAAAGTCGTCAGGCAGGCGTACGCCTTGTGCATTTCGATTTTGGAGCGGAAAACCGAAAAATACGACGGATACAGTTCCGACACATACGGCGGAATTTTGAAAGTCTGCAAATTCATTTAATCAATCCCAAATTGCGCCCCGTAATGACCGCGCCCGTGCGGTTTGTCACGTTCAACGCCTTTAAAATCGACGTGACGTGCAGTTTGACGGTGCCTTCGGACAAATCCAGTTCCCGCGCGATGATTTTATTCGGCTTTCCCTGTCCCATCAGGCGCAGAACGTCCAACTGGCGCGGCGTCAGCAATCCTTTGACTTTGGCGGCGCTTTGCTCCTTGTCCTGCGATTCTATCAGTTCGGACGGCAGGTACAATCCGCCCGACAAAACCAGATACAGCGCGCTTAAAATGACTTTGTTCGACGACGTTTTCGGAATGAAGCCCGACGCGCCGATGTCAATCGCCTGCAACACGATTTCGCGGTCGTAAACGGCGGACAGGATGACAATCGGCGTGTCCGGATTGTTTTCCTTTAATTTTTGCAGAGAAACGTGCCACGGCATCCCCGGCATCGCCAAATCCGTCAAAATCAGGTCGTACTGCGCCGCGCCGTTCGCCTTTTCCTGCAACTGCGCGTGGTCCGTCGCCGTGTCGATGCTGATTTCGTCGTCCAAACCGGACAGGACGAGTTTCAAACCCTCCAAAAAAATCTCGTGATCGTCGGCGACTAAAATTTTCAACATTGGCAAGCCCGCTGAATTGTGCTTTATTAGGCACAGTTTGCAACAATTCTTTTATAAAGTAAATCATAATGACGGCACAAAACAACGAAAATCTTTCTCAAACGCCCGTTTGCCCCCATGCGAGCGCGTGCGGCGGATGCCCGATGCGCGATCGCGCGGCGGAGTACGAAACGGTCAAACGCGCCATGTTCCTGAAAGCGTTGGAGCCTCTCGCCCCGCTTCCCGATTTCGATTGCGTGTTCGTCGGGCAGGGGACGCGCCGCCGCGTGACGTTCGGCGTTGTTTTCAACCGCGTGTCCCGCCGCGTCGGGCTGAACGAGGCGCGCAGTTCAATGATTGTCGCCGTCAATTCCTGCGCTTTGCTGACTCCCGCCTTGAACGCGCTCATCGCTTCCGTGCGCGATTTTCTGTCGGACAAATCCTTGCCTTTCGGAAAAAGGGAAGGCACGGGCGACGTGTCCCTGACGGACACGCAATCGGGCGCGGACATGGTGATTTGCCTGCCGTTCGAGCCGGATTTGACATGGCGGCGCGCGGCGGCGGATTTCGCGCAGAAAAAAAACATCGCGCGCATTTCGTGGAAAACGTCGGCTTTCGGCGATGCGGAACCGATTGTCTGTCTTGCGCCGCCCGTCGTCGACATGGCGGGCGTGCCGGTCGAAATTCCGGCGGGATGCTTTTTACAGCCGAGCGCGCAGGGGCAGGACGCTTTGACGCAAAGAGTCGCCGCTCTGACGGCGAAATCCAAAAATCTGGCGGATTTGTTCTGCGGCGCGGGGACGTTTTCACTGGCTTTGTTGAAGAAAAAGCGCAAGATTCTCGCCTGCGATACGGCGGCGGCGTCTTTGCGGGCTTTGTTCAAGGCGTCGCAGGGGCGCGTGCGCGTCGAAGAGCGGGATTTGTTTAAAACGCCGCTGTTGTTCGACGAATTGAACGCGTTTGACACGGTGGTTCTCGACCCGCCCCGCGCGGGCGCGAAAGCCCAATGCACCGCGCTGACGCAAAGCGACGTGCCGGCTGTCGTTTATGTGTCGTGCAATCCGGAAACGTTCGTCCGAGACGCGCAGATTTTGAAAAAGAGCGGTTTTGCCCTGACGGATTTGACGTTTGTCGACCAATTCGTCTATTCGACGCACATGGAACTTGTCGCGCGGTTCAAGCGTTAAAAATACGCGGCGATTTTTTCGACGACCCACAAGCCGTCTTTGCGGATGAAATAGGCGAGCAGTCTGGTAAAGTACGCCACGCCCTGCATATTGCGGTCGATGAACGCCAGCAGATACCCGTAAACCAGCATATTCGCCCCCGGCAGAAACGCGAAGCAAAAAAGAAATCCGACTTTTTTAAAATCCGTCTGTTCGGGGTGGATTTGCTGGAAATTCGAGCAAAGGTAATATCCCGCCGCCATGCCCAAGCCGACGTAAACCCATTCGGGCGTGTATCCCAAAATGCTTTGCGCGCACGCGCCGATGAAAAACATCCCCGCCAGCGACAGCGGAAAGAAATACGGCGCGATTGTAATCAGCCAGTTGCCGCCGCCCGAATACGTCATGTATCCGCCGCCGCCGTCGCGCACCTGCAAATCGTGCACGGGATGCAGGGTCAGCAGGGCGAAAACCGTGTGCGTCATTTCGTGTTCCATGGTTTCCGCCGCGCCGCGCCTTGCCGACGTCAGCACGCGCACGGCAATCAGCAGAGCCATGCCGATGGCGAAAAATATCAGCCCCGACGTGTTGTTGACGTATTTGCCGATGTAGTGGCGGAACGACTGGACGGTGGCGGGGACGCTCAAAACCATGCAGACGGCGACGGGCCATTTGATCCAAGCCAGAACCCTGTCGATTTGCGTGCGTATAAAAGAAATCATGATCGCTCCGTTGTATGCAAGAAAAACCGCCGAGAAGCCGGAATTTTCACTCCGTTACTTTTCGGCGGTCGGACGGCTTTACGGCATCTTATTCGTCAAATTCCCGCGCGGGCAGTTTCGCCAGCATATCGGGCGTGACCAGAACGACGCCTTTTTCCGAAACGTAGAAGCGCGCCGCGTCGTCTTCGGGATTTTCACCGATGACCAATCCGCGCGGAATGACGCATCCTTCCGCCAAAATCGCTTTGTGGATGCGCGCGTGGCGGTTGATGACGCAACTCGGCAGGACGACGGAATCTTCAACCAACGAGAACGAATGCGCCTTGACCGCCGAAAACAGCAGGGAATGGCGGATTGTCGCGCCGGAAATGATACAGCCGGCGGAAACCAGCGATTTGACCGCCATGCCCGTGCGCAGTTCGTTTTCAAAAACGAATTTCGCGGCGGGATGCTGTTCTTGGAACGTCCAAATGGGCCAGCGGGAATCGTACAAATCCAAGTCGGGAACGACGTTCGTCAAATCCAAGTTCGCTTCCCAGTACGCGTCGATCGTGCCGACGTCGCGCCAGTAGGCTTCGTCGGTTTTGTTGAACACGCAACTGTCTTGGAAGCGGTGGGCGATGATTTTAACGTTGCCGATCAGCGACGGGAGCAAATCCTTGCCGAAATCGTGCGACGATTCCTTGTCTTTCGCGTCTTTTTCCAGCAGGTCGATCAGGAAATCCGCATCAAAGATGTAGATGCCCATGCTGGCGAACGAGCGGTCGGGATTTCCGGGGATGGCGGGCGGATTTTTCGGCTTTTCGACAAATTTGACGATGTTGCTTTCCGCGTCCGCGTCGACAATGCCAAATTCGTGTGCGTTTTCAATAGGCACTTCAATGCACGACACGGTCGCTTTCGCACCCGTGCGGATGTGCTGTTCCAGCATTTTGGAGTAGTCTTGTTTATAGATGTGGTCGCCCGCCAGAATCAAAATGTATTTCGGGCGGTGCGATTTGATTGTTTCAACGTTCTGGTAGACCGCGTCCGCCGTGCCCTGATACCAGATTTCGTCCGACGTCTGCTGTTGCGCGGGCCACACTTCGACGAATTCGTGCAGTTCGGGCTGCAAGAAACTCCACCCCTGCTGAATGTGCTTGATCAGCATATGCGCCTTGTACTGCGTCAGGACGCACATACGGCGGATGCCGGAGTTGATGCAGTTCGACAACGGGAAGTCGATGATTCTGAATTTTCCGCCGAAAGGAACCGCGGGTTTTGCCTGTCCTCCCGTCAAATTTTTCAAACGCGAACCCTTGCCGCCCGCCAGTACCAGCGCAAGCGTCTGTTTTCTTGCCAGATTTAAATCAATAGAATCCATAAAAAAGCTCCCTGTTGCGAAAAATCATAAGGATTTAGACAGTATGCCTTTTTTTTTTACAAAGCGCAAGGTTGCTTCTCGCGCCTTGTGAAAAAAATTTCAACCCGCATCGGCACTTACAGCAGATAGCGCGTTTTCAGCGTTCCGTCGACTTTTGCCAGTTCGTGCTGCAATTCCATCGGATCGGCGACCGCGCCGTCAACGTCCACGACCACATAGGCGTATTCGCCGTCCGTGCGCAGATACTGCCCCGAAACGTTCAGTTTGCGGTCGGAAAAGACGTGGTTGATGGCGGACAGAACGCCGGGGACGTTTTTGTGAATGTGCATGAAGCGCGTCACTTTGCCGGCTTCCTGAACGGGCAGGGACACTTCGACCATGTTCACCGCGCCCAGCGTCGACCCGTTGTCCGAGTATTTCACCAGACGTTCGGACACTTCCAGTCCGATGTTCGCCTGCGCTTCAAGCGTCGACCCGCCGATGTGGGGCGTCAAAATCACGTTGTCCATGTCGCGCAGGGGGGAGAGGAACTCCTCGTCCTTACTGGCGGGTTCCTTGGGGAACACGTCCAGAGCCGCGCCCGCCAAATGTCCCGTTTCCAACGCTTCTTTCAAAGCGTCGACGTCCACGACCGTGCCTCTGGCGGCGTTAATCAGGTACGCGCCTTTTTTCATGGCGAAAAATTCGGCGTGGGAAATCATGTTGTTCGTCTGCACGGTTTGCGGAACGTGCAGGCTGACGATGTCGGAAACGGACAAAAGTTCGGACAGCGAGGAGCACGATTCCGCGTTGCCCATCGCCAGTTTGTCGACGATGTCGTAATAGCGCACGCGCATACCCGCCGCTTCCGCCAGAACGGACAGTTGCGACCCGATGTGCCCGTAGCCGACGATGCCCAGCACTTTATGACGGATTTCGACCGAGCCGTTGGCGTTTTTCTGCCATTCGCCGCGGTGGGCGGCGGCGTTCTTTTCGGGAATGTGGCGCATCAGCATGATGATTTCGCCCAAAACCAGTTCCGCCACGGAGCGCGTGTTGGAGTACGGCGCGTTGAAAACGGGGATGCCCAAACGTTTCGCCGCGTTCAAATCGACTTGGTTCGTGCCGATGCAGAAGCATCCGACGGCAATCAGTTTTTTTGCCGATTCCAGCACTTCCGCCGTCAATTTCGTGCGCGAGCGGATGCCGACGATGTGCGTTTCCGCCAGTTCTTTCTTCAACTGTTCGCCGTCCAGAGCGGTTTTATAGGATACGATGTTGTCGTATCCGTGCGCGCGAAAATAGTTTTCGGCGTTTTTGTGCAAATCTTCCAACAGCAAAACGCGGATTTTGTTTTTGTTCAAAGACAATGTTTCCATGACGGTTCTTTCCGTAAAATAAAAAAGACAAACTGTTTCCTGCATACACCAATTCGCCGGATATGCAAAGATAAAAGTTAAAGATTGCACGCGGCGGGAAAATGCGCTAGTAAATAAGTTGACGTTTTTACAACGGGGTTTTTGTCAATGAGCCGCATCCGCCTGACAGGATTGATTCTCGCCGCCGGCATGGTGTGCGCCTTTTTGCGCGCGCCGGCGTTCGCGCAGGAACGGCAATCCGCGACGGTCGCCGAAAAATCCGCCCTTGACGAAAACCTTGAAGAACTGATGAAGACTTTTCCCTCGAAGATGTCGCGTCAAGCCGTGCCGACTTTGCAGGAATTGCAAAGCAATATGTACACGGGCAAGCCGCTGGTTTTCAAAGGGTCGGGAAACGACGGCGAAACGGCGGACGTTCAGGCGCCGCAAGCCGCCGGATACGCCGACAAGACAATCGGCGAAATGCAGGGCAGGCTGGAACAAAGCGAAAAGGACGCCGTCGTGCGCGCCGCTCAAACGCGGTTTTTCAGCGCCCGTCTGCAAGAGGCGGTCTTAAAGGAAAAGGAAGAGCGCGAACGCTGGGAAAAGTATCAAAAAAACAGGATGAATTATTATCAGTCCGACTTCCCCGGCAAAACGTTCCTGATCGCCATGCCGCCGAACAATCTGGTCGAAGTGCCCGCCGCCGACCACATCCCTTATATGTTCGCGCGCGTTGAAATTCTGGGCGACGGCTCCGTTTCCGTGTCCGAAACCGTCCAGCGCGTCGTGTCCGGCAGGGGAGAGTTGGCGCACGGGCTGAACCGCTATTTCCCCTACACGTTCAAAGACCGCGCGGGCGAAAAATTCCGCACGAAAATCACGCTTTTATCCGCCACGCACAACGGCGAGCCGATTACGCCCAAATTGATGCCCAGCCTGTTCGGCTACCGCGTGTCTTTGGGCGACGAACCGCTGTTGCCGGGGGTGCACGTCTACCGGTGGAGTTACATTCTGGCGCATCAGGTGTCCTCGTTCGACGATTTCAAGGAATTGTCTTACAGCATTACGGGGAATCATTGGTTTTTCCCCGTGACCAGAGCCGGCGCGTACGTCATTTTCCCGCAATCGACGCAAGTGCTGGGCGCGGGCGCGAAAACGGGCGATTCGCCGCTGACGGACGAACTGTACCGCGTGCGCAAGGACGCGAACGGCGATTTGTCGTTCACGTTGCGCTATCCGCTTGCCGCGGCGGAGGAATTCACCGTCTTCGCCAATTTCAAGGAAAACGTGCCGACGTTCACGCCGCCGGAAAGTTTCATGGACGTTTTGACGGACGACTACGCGACGACCGTCGCCGCGTTTTTGATGTTCGCCATTGTTTTGTCGTATTACGTCGCGACGTGGTACGACATTAAAAAGAACCGCCTGTCGTCGTTCCAGAACATGAAGCCGTCGCAAAAGGACGATTTCAACGCCGCCGTTCTGCGCTACGCGCTGACGAAAAAAGCGGACGCCAAAAACTTTTTCATTTTGCTGTTGAGCATGGCGGGCAAGGGCTTTCTTGCCATGGCGGAACAGAAAAACGGCGATTTTCTGCTGATTAAGCAGACGGATTCGACGTCGAAACTGAATCCGCTTGAAAAAAAGGTCGCCAAAGGGCTTTTCGCCAAATCCGAAACGTCGTTCGCCGTCAATCAGGGCAACACGCTGAAACTCGACCGCCTGTTCGCCGCTTTGACGAAGATGATTCAAAAGGATTACGCGGCGAAGTACGTCACCGTTTACATTACATATTTTCTGTTCGGCATTTTGATGACGGCGGTTGCGCTGGGCTTCATTTCCGGTCTGTCGCTTTACGGGGCGACGACGGCGATGACGGCGGCGGGAATCCTGATGTTCGCCGTCGGAGCGTATCTGGTCGGCGTGCGGATGCTGGACGAAATCCGGCTGAAATCCGGCTGGTTCGTCAAGTCCGTTTTGGGCTTGGCGGAAGCGTATCTGATTGTCCCGATGTGCGTGCTTTTGTGGTTTTTCGGCGTTCAAACGTCCTATTTCGCGGCGTTTTTCCTGCTGGCGACCATCGCGTGCATCATTGTTTCCTACACGATGCTGAAATCCCCGTCGGCGCTGGGACGCTCGATTCTGGACAGTTTGGACGCGTATCGGGCGTATTTGTCCGCAAAAGCCGATTCCAGACTGGCGGGCGTGCAGAACGTCGAATCGAAAATGCGCCTGCTGTACGACAAGCATCTGCCGTTCGCCGTCGCGCTTGATTTGCAGACGGACTGGACGGAGAAATTTACCGCCGCGCAAGAAGGTAAATCCGCTTTCAAGCCCGCTTGGTACAAGGGGGATTTGACGGTCGATGGAACGTTCGTTGACAAATTGTTTGAATGTTTTGCCTTGCGTTTTCCGAAAAAAACGTACTATTTTGGGAATAACCGCACGAGCGGCGGTTCGCGCGTCATCGCCCGTCCGACGCCGGCGAAACTGCCGGAAAAAGCCGGAAACAAAAGCGGCGGCGCGGTTTGAATTTAACTTGATGATGATGAAAAATGGCTGATTTGTTTAAAGCGCCCGTGCAGACGGCAAGCGATTATTCCGCAAAAGATATTGAAGTTTTGGAAGGTTTGGAGCCTGTCAGACGCCGCCCCGGTATGTATATCGGCGGCACGGACGAAACCGCGTATCATCATCTGGCGGCGGAAATTCTCGACAACGCGATGGACGAAGCCGTCGCCGGCTACGCTTCCGTCATTGAAATGGAAATTCTGGCGGACGGGTCTTTGCGCGTCAAGGACAACGGGCGCGGCATCCCCGTCGATCCGCATCCGAAATATCCGGACAAATCCGCGCTGGAAGTCATTTTGACGTCGCTCCATTCGGGCGGCAAGTTCGGCGGCAAAGCCTATGCCGTTTCCGGCGGTCTGCACGGCGTCGGCGCGTCCGTCGTGAACGCTCTGTCCTCCGAATTTCTGATCGAGGTCGCGCGCGACAAATGCGTGTGGCGTCAGCGTTATTCGCGCGGCATCCCGCAAACGCCGCTGGAAAAGGTCGGCACGACCGTCAACAAGCGCGGCACGACCGTCATTTTCAAGCCCGACACCGAAATTTTCGGCGAACGGCTGTATTTCAAACCGCACGTTTTGTACCGCATGGCGCGCTCGAAAGCGTTTTTGTTCCGCGGCGTCGAAGTGCGCTGGAAGTGCGATCCGTCCCTGATTGTCGGGGACGACAAAACGCCCGCCGAAGAAATCCTGCATTATCCGAACGGATTGGAGGATTTTCTGAATTACCGCGTGAAAGATTTGCCCTGCATTTCGCAAAAGGCGTTCGCCGGCACCGCGCCGCTTTCCAACGGCGAGGGGTACGTCGAATGGGCGATCACTTGGCTGGACAATTCGGAAGACGGCTTTTTCAATTCGTACTGCAACACGATTTACACGTCTTTGGGCGGCACGCACGAGGCGGGATTGCGCACCGCTTTGACCCGCAGTCTGCGCGGATACGCCGAAATGCTGGGCAATCGCAGGGCGGCGGACATCACGACGGAAGACGTTATCGGCTCTGCGGGCGTGATGCTGTCGCTGTTTATGAAAAATCCGCTGTTCCAAGGGCAGACGAAAGAAAAACTGGGCTCCGTCGAGGCGACGCGTCTGGTGGACAACGCCATTAAAGACCGTTTCGATCACTGGCTGTCCGCCGACACGAAAAACGCGACGGCGTTGCTGACCGCCGTTTTGGAACGCGCGGACGAACGCAAACGCCGCAAAAAACAGACGGACACGGCGCGCGCGTCGGCGACGAAACGTCTGCGTCTTCCGGGGAAACTGGCGGATTGCTCTCGTTCGACGGCGCAGGGAACGGAAATTTTCATTGTGGAAGGCGATTCCGCGGGCGGCTCCGCAAAACAGGCGCGTCAGCGCGAAACGCAGGCGATTCTGCCCATTCGCGGCAAGATTTTGAACGTGGCGAGCGCGTCGGAAGACAAGATTTTCGCCAGCGAGGAAATTGCGAACATCACGGAAGCGTTGGGATGCGGACGGCGTGAAAAATACGATGAAAACGCTCTGCGTTATGAAAAAATCATCATCATGACCGATGCGGACGTCGACGGCGCGCACATCGCGTCGCTGCTGATGACGTTCTTCTACCGCGAAATGCCGAAACTGATGCTGCACGGGCACGTTTATCTCGCCGTGCCGCCGCTGTACCGTCTGGCTTACGGAAGCAAGGTGTATTACGCGATTGACGACGCGGACAAAGACCGCATTATCAAAACGCATCTGAAAAACGCGTCGAAAATTGAAATCAGCCGCTTTAAAGGCTTGGGAGAAATGCCGCCCGCGCAGTTGAAGGAAACGACGATGGATCCCGCGCGCCGCGTGCTGATTCGCGTGTCGATTCCCGATTCCAAAAAGGAAGAGGATCGCCACGACAGCGAAATCACGGAAGGTCTGGTCGAACAGTTGATGGGTTCCAAGCCCGAACTGCGCTTCCAGTACATTCAGGAACACGCGAAATTCGTCGAAGATTTGGATATCTGACGGCGGCGCGAAAAAAATCGCCCTTTTGTGAAAAAAGATGTTGACAGGGGACAAAATCCGAGTATATTTCATCTTGTTTTGAGTGCCCTTGTGGCGGAACTGGTAGACGCGACAGACTCAAAATCTGTTGTCCTTTTGGGCGTGCTGGTTCGATTCCGGCCAGGGGCACCATAAAATAAAGCCTTGAGAAATCAGGGCTTTTTTTATTGCCCGAAACTTTCGCCGCGGCGAAAGCCTTGCTTTGAAAAATCACCGTTGCAACCTCTTTGCAACCCGTTTCTTCAACCGTTTTCGTCCTTAATCAATCCGAAAATATTATCTTCAATCGGGAAACGGATTGCAACTTGTTTATTGTCTTATTCTATTTCAAACACTTCGTTGTCGGCGTGCAGGACGGCGTTATCGAATAAGTCTTTAAATCGTTCGGGATGAAAGGTATGAATAGGAACAACCGTTTTCGGTGTGGTTTTTGCGACAAACTCTTTCAAAGCCGGAATGTCCGCGTGCCCCGACGTGTGCAGATCGACGCATCGGACGCCAGCTTTGTTAAGAGCCTCAAACCTGTCCGCGTATCTGTCTTTATATCCGCTCCACATTGACCAGACGAAAAGAGTTTCGTCGTTCAGATTGTCCGTTTTTACTAATGTGTCGAAAGTCGATTTGACCGGCAGAACAACATATTTTCCGGCATCGGCGGCGATTTCTTCGGGCGAAACGGAACAGCGGTTTTGTTCTTTGACCGCGAACTTTTTCACGTCCGGCCACGTCAGATTCGGCAAACGCGGATTTTCCAGCTTCATCAGCAGATAAGCGGCATAGCCCGATAAAACAAGTTTCCGTCCCGTTTTTTTACAAGCGCGGTATACCGTTACGATCCGGTCGATGTTTTGCATCGACGACTGGACAAGAATAAGGCCTTTCGTCTGTTTGAATTCGTTTAAGAAAGCATCCTCCAGTTCTTCCTCCGTTTTAAAACGGTCGTCTTCGCGCCCGAGGCAGGATCCCTCCATCAGCAGGACGTCAACGCTTTCCGGCAATGCGCGGATATTTGCTTTGAACAGCTTTTTCTTGCGGCCGTGAGCGCGGAAATCCCCGCTGTAAAGCAGTTTCTTTCCGTCCGCTTCAATCAGAAAAGCATAGGCGTCATAGGCGGAATGGTCGGTCAGATACGGCGTTACCGTAAACGCGCCGAGGACAAAAGGCTTTCGGGCTTCAAACGTTTCGACCGTTTCAAAACAAAATACGGACGGCAGATGACAATCGCGGGCGGCTTCCATAATCGTTTTTGTCGCTTTTCCCATAAAAACGGGAATGGCGGGATCGATCCACTTTCCCGCGGCGTAGTGATCCTGATGCGCGTGGGAAATCATAATGCCGAGCAGGTCGTCCGTCTTTTCCGTCAGTCCTTTGATGTCGGGCAAAAGGTCGGGTGTGTTGGTTTCCGCATCTAAAGGCAAACCGATATCCAGAACGATTCTTTGTCCGTTATCGGCGACGACTTCGACCGCCGAACCGCCGATTTGAGTTGCTCCACGTCTGATACACACTTTCATTTCACATTCCTTTCATACAAAGATAGACCGAAGCCAGCAGACGAGCGTCAAGCAACGCCCCGTGGAAAAAGCGTTCTTTCAGAGAAATATTGAATTTTTCGCACAAAGCGTCCAGATTCACCCGTTCTTCAGGAAATAGCCGTTTAGCCATCGGCAGAGTGTCGATGATTCTGTCTTCGGTGATCGGATCAAAGCCTGCCGCTGTCAGTTCGGTGTTTATGAAGCCCATATCGAACCGTGCGTTATGAATGACAAGCGGCGAATCTTTTATAAATTCCAGAAAAACGGGGGCAACTTCAAAAAAAGCGGGCTTGTCTTTCAGCTTTTCGTTTGTTAATCCGTGAATGGCGGAAACTTCGACCGGTATGGGGCGCATCGGGTCGATTTCCGCATAAAAAGAACTTCCGACTTTACCGTTGACCAGTTCCACAGCCCCAATCGACACCAGCTTATCCCCGTTTTTAGGCGACAGCCCTGTGGTTTCCGTATCCAAAACAATTTCTCTTACCATAAAAAAATCTCCTGTTTTTATTACTCTTTTACAGATAACATATCGATATGTCAGAAGTTGTCGTATGCAGACCGTATAATAGAAAAAAAGGAAAGGACGCAAAATGAAGACAGCTATTTTCTGGAAAACGCCCGCGCGCGTTATTGTGTTTGACGAAGACTCCGCCATAGAGCCGCCATTGAACATCGCGGATTATTCGGGCAGTCATGTTCAGATATGGGAAAGCGTCAGACGGCAATATCCCGATCTGGCGTCAGGCGAATACGACGAGTTTCCGCGCGGTCGCCTGATCTGGGACGACAACAAGGCGACATACTTCTTTTACGCCGACGAAAAAATCCTGTCCGATCCGGTTGCCGTTCAAACCGTATTGGAAAAAACAGGCATTTTACCCGACGAATTCACCGTCCGCCTTTGCCGCGATCCGCATTACAGGACAAAATAATTCCGTATGACAGGAAATGACGTATCCGCGTGTTACTTATGGAAGAGAAAATGCGAAAGGATACGAAAATGAGCGATATTGATTTTGAAAAATCGAAACTGGCGGAATATGTATGCAACGCGATTTCTTCGGCAAATCGCAAGAAAGAAATTGAAGACTTGTATGAATGGTTCGAAGATCAGGGCTGCGAAATCTTAGGGTTGAAATTTGTCGAAATCGGCGGAAACAGGCATCGCCGCCAACGTAACGAGGAAGAAATTTCCGAAGCCGAACGTATTAAACAGATTCAGATGTTTTTTAAAAACGCCGTCAGTCATTTGCGCGGAAAATATTTAAAAAGGAAACTGACGCCGTCCGACTGCGAAAGAACGCTTAACTTTATCGCCAAAGCGACAAACCTGACGCCATGTGAAACGGAATATCTGGGGCTTGTCGTGCGTTACTATATGTACCGCGACATCGAAAATTTCATCGACAATGTTTCCAACACGCACCGATTTGTAAAGGACAGGAACTGCTGCCGTTTTTTGTCGGAAAAGTTTTCGTTGAACCTGTTGCAACAGGCTCAGCACAGGATGAACGACCTCGGCCTGACGGACGACGATGACGAAAGCTATTCGTGTTTAAGCGGTTTCACCAAAAAGCTTTTGAACCGGCATCCGAAAACGTTCGACCAGTTCCAGAAAATCTTTCTGGGACGCCGGCAAACCGCTTCGCTGAAGTGGGAGGATTTCGACTATATCGAAAAGCGCGACGAGCTTTGCTCTTTGTTGAAAGCCGCCGTCGAACGCAAGGAAAAAGGCATCAACATCATCTTTTACGGTATTCCGGGAACGGGAAAGACCGAATTTGCCCGCACTCTGGCGCGACAGGCGGGCGTCGCCCTGTATTCCGTCGCCGAAAACGGAGACAGGGACGATGCGTCCTACCGCACGCCGGCGTTGATGTTCGCACAAAATCTCGCCGCCCGTCAAAACGGCGTCTGTCTGTTGCTGGACGAAGCGGAAGACGTCTTTTACGGCATCGGCAGATGGGATATGACGAAAAGCGGGCTGAACGATGTGCTGGAAAGAAACGAAACGCCGGTCATCTGGACGACAAACCGGACTTTCGATATGGATTCCGCTTTTCTGCGCCGTTTTTCCTATTCGATTCACTTTGAATTGCCCGACGAAAAGCATTCCGTCCGCATCTGGCAGAAGGCTTTGCGCAAAAACAAACTGCCAGCAAACGAAAAAGTCGCCAGAGAATTGTGCGCCGAATATGCCGTTCCGCCGGCTTTTATGGCGAATGCGGTCAGGAACGAACGCCTGATCGGCGGAGGCATCGAAACGGTCAAATCCTCGCTGGACAATATGCGCGAACTCTGCACGGGCAAAAAAAAGAAAAAATCCGTGTCAAAACCGGTCGTTCCGTTCAATCCCGCTTTGTTGAACACGGACACCGATCTGGAAAAGCTCGCCGGACGGATCAAGGACCTGAACCTGAAAACGTTTTCCCTGTGCCTGTACGGCGCGCCGGGGACGGGAAAGTCCGCTTACGCGGTCTGGCTGGCGGAACAAATCGGCCGTCCGGTGATCAAGAAAAAATGCTCGGATCTGTTGAGCATGTATGTGGGCGGAACGGAAAAGAACATTCGCGAAGCGTTCGCCGAAGCCGCCGCAAAAGACGCCGTCCTGATTTTTGACGAAGCGGACAGCTTCCTGCAGGACAGACGGAACGCAGTGCGGTCGTGGGAAACGACACAGGTCAACGAAATGCTGACGCAGATGGAAAGCGCGGAACATCCGTTCGTCTGCACGACGAACCTGCTCGACCGGCTGGATCAGGCGTCTCTGCGCCGCTTCACGTTCAAGGTCAAATACGACTTTATGACGGCGGAACAGCGCGCGAAAGCGTTTGAAACGTTTTTCGGGTTCAAGGACGTTTTTTTGCCGGACGCGGAAAATCTGACGCCCGCGGATTTTGATCTGGTGTATAAGAAAGCGAGCATTTTAGGCGTCCTGAACGACAAAAAGGAACTGCTGAAAATGCTGATGAGCGAACAGACGGTCAAAGCCCCGCCGAAATTCAAGATGGGATTTTAATATCGAAGGCGTAGGAAGCCTTGATATAGTCAAGGTATTCCCGCCCGTTTTCTTTTAAAACACTGATAACATCGTCCGTGATCAAAGGGTCGAAGCTGTCCGCGAGCATGACACCCTGAACGGTTGTTTCCTTTTTTAAATTTCTCAGTTCGTTATATCCGCGGCTTTCGTCCCCGTTTTCAGCGTTGAAAGCGAAAATCTCGTCCAGCAGGTCTCTGACGAAGTTCGCGTAAAAGAAGGCTTCCGTTATAACGCCGACCATCGGGTTCGCGGCTTTCAGTTCGACGATCCGCACGGTGTCGCCGTCTATCGTCCACAGGTCGACAGCGGCTTTGTTACTCGGAAAGATCTCCCTGCCTTTTGCTTTGCTCCCCTCGAAAAGACCGACGGGAAGCTGTCGGAAGACTTCGGCTTCTCGGTCGGATTGCCCGATCGCTTTATAAAAAACGTCATTCCGCTTTTCGTTCGCCAGCATTTCTTCAACGATGCTTTCGATACGGCTCGGCGATTTTTTCGCCGGCGAATTCGACGGGCAGTTGTTGAGCAGTTTGTCTTTATTGTCCGTTAAAAAAAATTCAAAACTGTTAACGGCGCCTTTAATGTTATCGCCTAAACTAAACCAGCTTTCGTATTGTTTGGAAAAGCGCAAGGCCCTGTATAGAAAACGCAAGCTGTGCCATTTGTTGCTTTCAAATAAAGCATTTTCTTTCCTATTTACAATTTTTTCCATTAAATCGGGTAAAAGTTTTTTTGCATCATCATCTAAATTTAACTTAATTTCTTCCCATCCGAGAGCTTTTAAAATAACAGCGCACGCTTCAAAACACGCATCTTCTGTTTGCATGTTTTCGGTTAGTGCCTTTTCAGTTAATGTTAAAGTAAAATTTCCCCGTTTTTCTTGTTCGACTTTTTTAAGATTAGTAAATAATTTTCTGCCCAAAGTCCCTTCTTTTCCCATCATATTCCACTCTCCTAAAGTTTAATTTCTCTCCACTCTACCAGAAAAACGGAAAAGAAAAAAGGGCTTTGCGTCCGTCAGTTTTTGTCATATCCTTGTGATAAAATGAATTAAACGGAGTGTGTGACATGGCGTATGAAAAAACGGAACAGCTTTTGGAACTGGCGACGATGATGCAGGCGAACCGCGAAGGCGTTTCGTTAAACGATATCGTTAATAAATTCGGTGTGTCGCGCCGCACGGCGGAGCGAATGCGCGATATGATCAGGCTCCAATTCCCGCAGACGCAGGAAACAATGGATATCGACGGTTTCAAGCGCTGGTACATTCCGCAGGGAACTTTGCGCGATTTCATCCAATTTTCGGCGGAGGAAGTCGCTTTGCTGGAAACGCTGAAAACGCTTTTGAAAAAGAACAACATGGTGGACAAGACCGAAACGCTGGAACGCCTGACAGATAAAATCAAAGCCAACGTCGACACCAAAGTGTTAAGACGCCTTGACATAGACGCCGAAGCGTTGATGATGGCGGAAGGCTTCGTCTGTCATCCGGGGCCGAAACTGAAAATCGATTCCGCTCTTGTGTCTGAAATCCGCGACGCCATTCTCAGCTGTCACAGAATCCGCATCAAATATATCGTCCGCTCAACCGGAAAAACCTGCCGCAGCACAATCGAACCCTACGGCTTTTTGTACGGGGAAAGAAAGCATTACCTGATTGCCCGGCACACGGGAAAATATGATGACGGCAAGCCGAGGAACTTTATTTTGAACAATATCAAATCCGTGGAAATCCTGCCCGAAACGTTTGTTTTCGATCCCGATTTCAATTTGCAGGAATACGCGGAAGAATCGTTCGGATCGTTCCATGAAGAACCGTTTGACGTTGAATGGCTTTTCGATGCCGAAGTTGCGGATGAAGCGGCACAATACGTCTTCCACCCGAAACAAAAAACAAAACGGAACAAGGACGGCACTCTGACCGTGAAATTCCGCGCCGGCGGGCGGCTGGAAATGGATTGGCACCTCTACACCTGGGGAAAGCACGTTACGGTCGTCAAGCCCGAAAACTGGCGCGAAATGGTCGATAACGCCTATTGATGTTTGCATCCGTCATAAATTGACATACCGCCCTGTTAAAATGAAACAGTTTTAACCAACGGAGGAATTCTTTATGACAACACATCTTTCAACGGGATTTAAAGTGCTTGACGCCGTGACAAACGGATTGAACGGCGGGGAGCTGATTTTGATTGGCGGACGCCCCGGAATGGGAAAAACGTCGTTTGCGCTGAATTTAGCTTTGAACGCGGCGAACGAATTCAGGAAAAAAGGACACTCGAGCGTCGCTTTCTTTTCCATGGAAGCGCCTCGTCGCGGCTGACGGAACGTTTTCTGTCGGCAATGACGCGGATCCCCTCCATGAAAATCATAAAAGGGGAACTTTCCGCGGACGAGTTTCAGCTAATTGCCAAAGCTTCCGAAAATTTGGAAAAGATGCCGCTTTATATCGACGATACGCCGGCTTTATCGCCCGCCGACCTGCGCGACCGGTGCCGAAAGATGAAAGACGATCCGGCAAAAGAGTTGGGATTGGTTATCATCGACTGTTTGCAGCTGATCAAAGACGAAAAGCGTTCTTTGATATTGCAACGACTGAAAGAGATCGCAAAGGAATTTGACGTTCCCGTCATTGTCCTGTCCCAACTGACGCGCGCGCCCGAAAACCGCAAAGACAAACACCCGCGCCTGAACGATATTCGGGATTACAAAGACTTGTCCGCCGCTGACAAAGTTCTGTTTTTATATCGGGAAAATTATTATCTGAATTTCGATTATCCCGAACAGCGCGCAAACGAAACGGACGAAGCCTTTTATGACAGAATTAACGAATGGGCAAAAAGGTTTTTAAGCACGGAAAAAAACTGCGACATCATCATCGCGAAAAATCCGTCCGGCGATTGCGGAACGGTCAACTTGCATTTTGAAAAAATGACAGGTTTCTTTTCGGAATGATTTTAATATTCCGTCAGCCATGAGTCCAACCAATCTCCGACGGCGGAACATTTCATCTGACAAAAGAGCAAATCGGCATAATCAAACAATGCCTGCCCCAAACCGTCGCTCCGTTCCAAAGAAACACCTGTCCGAACCGTCGTTCGAGCCCAAGCTCTTTCAAAAACAGAGAGTTGACGGTTGTTCACAGGTAAATTGTTTTTGACATAATATTCCCGCGTGTTCTTTTTTCCGGATACGTCGACATAGTCGTTTTTGCGGATTTCCTTGATTTTTTGCAGGCGGTTTTCGGGAAAATATGTTTTATACATCGCTTTGACAAAGTATAAAAAAGCTTCGGGACGTTCTCTGTATGCGTTGCAGTATCGTGGATTTCCCTGTCTGTAATAAACGATATATCCGTCATTGCCGTTAAACATCAGATAACGGTTGACGTCTTTGATTCTCTCTGCACTTTCAACGTCTGGGTCTTCTTCGGCATAGCGGGCGAGTTTATGAACGACATAGATCGAAGGCAGAGGATACGGATGATAAGAGCGGCTGAACTTCCACCACAATTCGTTGCCGGTAACGGAATCCGCGACCGTTTCGGGCAAAGCTTCCCGCACTTTTCGGGTGACGATTGACATATCCTTGTTTCCGCAAAAAGCTTCCAAACGAGTGGTATAAGCCCGAAGAAAATAGGAACGATCAAGGGCAAGCTGAAAACGATCCCAATCGTAATTCCATTTTTTGCCGGAAGGTTCGTCAAGGTCTTCGCTTAATTGAATGGGAAAGCCGTCGTCTTCAAAGTAAACCAGTTTTGTAATGTCATAGCGCGGACGGGTGTCGTGCTCCACATAACCGTCGAAATGTGAACAGGCGGCAAGCAAAAACAACAAAAATAAAGCGGAAAAGCTTTTAACCATTTTTCTCCTTTCCCGTTTGCCGTTTGACCGATCCGAATATTTCAACAAGCCTATGTTGCCCTTGTTCGCGGGCGTAATCCTCCGCCGTTTTTCCGTTTTGATCGGCAACGTCAATCCCCGCGCCGTAAGAAAGCAAAAGTTTTGCGGTTTTCACATCGCCCTTTTCAACCGCGTACATTAACGCCGTTTTGCCCGTTTCCAGTTCTTTGGCATCAATATCCGTCCCGTTTTCCAATAAAAGCCCAATGTCCTCCTCATCACAATAAATCACGGCGGTATTCAATGCGGCGTTCGCGCATGTATAGCCCGTTTTTTCGTCCTTTCCGGCAACTGACAGCAAATCGACGATCCGCTTTTCCGATTGAAGCTCAAGCGCGCGGATAAAAGCGTTTTTAATCTCCCAGTCCGTTTTTAAAACATCTGCACCCGCATCGATCAACATCTTTATTGTTTCAAAGCCTTCTTTGTTCATAACGGCGAAAATCAAAACACTTTGACCGGAAAAATCCACCGCGTTGACGTCCGCCCCGAGTTTAATCAACAAATCCGCACATTCCGTATTCTTACAGGTGATCGCTTCCGTCAGAAGCGTCCGTCCCTGTCCGCCGAAGGGAGCGTTCAAATCCAATCCGCCTTCAATAAACGCGTTCAAAATCTCCTCGTTCCTCCCCGTGCGAACATAGTATACGGGAACGGTCATGTCGTCTTCGTCCATAATGTTGATGTCAAAGCCGTCCTTCAAAGCTTTTCTGACGGCGACGACATTGTTCTTTTGAGCAAGTTTTAAAAGTTTTACGGGTGTCATTTTTCGTTCCTTTCTTTTCTTATAGAATACCACACAGAGACGACAGAAACTGACGCATCCAAACAACCTCTTTCATTCCTAGAAATGATTGCGGTTTTATTAAAAGCAAAAGAACAAGCTGATAAAATCCATCTCCGAAACATGAACTTATCAAAAAAAGTCCGTGACAGCGGTCAGACCATCACGGACGATAAAGCGATTACCGCTTTAAGAGTTCAAGCAGAGATGCTATACTTAACAAAAAGTAGGCAACCGCTTTTAAGCAAGATGGTGTCAATATTCTCACCTCCTGTTCAGCTGTAAAAAAACAGCGGTATGACTATAACAGATAAAAAACACTTGTAAAACAGGAAGCTGTGAGCTTATAATAAAAACATTAAGCAAGAGGTGTTTATCACCGATGTTCAAAACCCGTTGCGGTCAGGCGGCGGGTTTTTTCTTTGCAGTAAATAAAGAAGCTAGCAATCGCTCATGCAAATCAACAAAATTACCGTTCCATACCCGACAGGGATTTTTCTTTTTCGCGTTCTTTTTCGATTTCGGGATGGGCGGTCAGAATACGGCGCAGTTCGCGGCGCAGGGCGTTGACTTGCGATTTCAAAACCTCGTTTTCGGTTTCGACTTGTTTTGCTTGATTTTGCGCTTCGGAGATGGCTTTGTAGCTGTCCAGTTCCTTGCTTTCGGACAAAAGGACTTCCAACGCGATCTTCTCCTGACTTTCAATCCCTTTCCGGTTTGCCAGAAGACAAAGCATTTCATAGTCCCGTTTCGGTAAAGTGACTTTGTTTCCGAACAGGTTTTCTTTCGCGTCCGGCGGCGGTCGAAAGCGTGCGTCGATCACTTTGCCGTATTCGATACAAGCCCGCCGTTTTGCTTCCAAGTCGTCATTCAACGCTTTCAGCCTCTTTACTGCCGTTTCCCTTTTCAGCTCCTCGACACTCCTGTTTCCGTTTCGCGTCGCTTCGTTCAAAATCTCCGCTTCATATCCGAGAGCCTGTTCGATATGCTTCGACAATTCCGTATGAAATGTCTTCAAGTCTTTGCGCGTCACGCAATCGTGCGCGGAAACGCGCTCTCCGCCCCGCTTTTCATCGGGAACGACCGGAACCCAGCAAAAATGAAGATGCGGCGTCGTTTCGTCCTTATGCACCCAAGCGGCGACCGTGTTCTTCTCCCCGTATTTGTCCGATAAAAAATCATAAGCCGCCCGAAAGAACTTGTATTCGTCTTCCGGCCTGACATTTGAAGGCAGAGTCACCACCCAACTGCACATTACGTTGACGTCTTTCCGGTTCAGCGTGCGGGCTTCGGAGCATCTCCTTTTGATAAAGTCGCCCATTGAAACCTCCCGTTTCGGTGCGAGATTGTAATTCAAGCCCGTTCTGGACGCGTCTATGTTTTCATTGGAGCGGGCGTGCTCGACACCTTTTTCAACATCTTCGCTTCTTGCATCGTGGCGGAGAAGCCCTTTGACAGCTCCCCGCGTATATTTCTCATAGTGTGCCATATCCGTTTTTCCCCCTTGCGCCGTCCGTCCGGCCGCTTCTGTTGACGCTTCGTCCTGCGGCGTTTTTGAACGGGTGTCCCCTTTGTTCGTAATTCAAGAAAGAGTTGTTCCGTGTTCGGGGCTTTTCTCTTCTATCTGCTATTTTTCAAATCCGGAGCAAACGCCCCCTCTGTTGTCGGGAGCGTCTGCCGTGAAGCGTCGCTTCACCATCGGATTTGTAAAAATGCGATAGCAAGTTAGCGCAAAACTTTTGCGCCCTTGCCAAAGGGACTTCGCCCCTCTTGGATCACCCCTTGTCCGCCGCTTTCGACGCCAGCCATTCGTCGAGGTCGTCTTTGCGATAACGGATCGCCTTGCCGAGTTTCAAATAACGCAAGCCGTATCTGTTCGTCATACGCCAGACGGCAAGCGTGTTGATCTTGACGCCGATGTAAACGGCGGCGTCACGCGGTGTCATCAATCCGGCGGGGGATATGTTGCAGGCTTCTCTACAGGTTCGTTCCATGTGTTCCTCCTTTCTTTGACGAAGGCTTGAACACACAGGAACACCGGCGCACACGTCCTTCATCAAATAAATGATGTCGGTTTCGATTGAATTGTGTGCAGGCTCGGTAAATACCGGTCTGTGCTAAAAAGCTGTTATCAATCTAAACATATCAACACTCCCTTTGCAATATCCCCCATATATGATTGTGATTGATTATCATTACCGGACGGAAAAAAATCAGCTTTGACCGTATTTGCGGAAGCTTTCAAACGTATCAACCGTGCTTTGCAACGCTTGAGCGACAGCCGACGTGTCCACCCGCGCATAAACCTGCGTCGCCGAAAGCGTTTTATGGTTCAGCGTCTTTGATACAACGGATAAATTTACGCCACCCATACATTCATAGCTTGCGACCGTCCGTCTTAAATCGTGCATACGCAGATTTGAAAGTCGGGCGCGTTCTTTGATTCTGTCCCAGACTTTTCTCGGCTCGGTCAGATGTTCTTTCGGATTCAAAGGACGGGGAAACACCCACGGATTGCCGCCGGATTGCAATTTCAATTCTTTCAGCATTAAAACAAGCTGACCGACAAGGGAAACGCGCAACGAAGTCCCGTTCTTCGTTTTCGGAATAAACCAGACGTCCGTTGTAAAGTCTATGTCCTCCCAGCGCATCGAAAGAACGTTTCTCCTCCTCTGTCCCGTAAACATCAAAGTATAAAAGAATGTTCTGTAAACCGGATCGGGTTCTTCGTCCAATGCCGAAAACAGCCGTTGGATTTCATCGGGGGCAAGAAAGCGGTCTCGGGCTTCGACGTGGAACTTTTTGATGCCGGCGGTCGGGTTGCGTCCTTCCCACCCCCATTGTATCGCTTTGCTGTAAATATGGCGCAACAAAGTCAAAGCCTGATTTGCCGCAAAAACACCGCTGCTGTCGCGGACGGCATAAAACCATTGCTCTATTTCTCTCATCGTCAGCGAGGAAATCTTTTTGTTCTTCCACCGCGCAAACCGACACTTGTTAATGTTCAAAGTGTTTTTAATATGCCCCGGCGAAGAATGGCGGTTGGCGTGGCGTTCCATATATTCTTCGAACAATTCCTCGAAAGTTGTTTCTTTGCAAAGCTGTTGCTTTTCATTGTTCGGATTTATGCCGTTCCTGATTTTTTCCAATAGCTCGAACGCCTTTTTCCGCGCAAAATCCACGCTGATTTCACTTGCCTTGCCAATCGTGACGCGAACGCAACGCCCGTCAATCTTCTTTACAAGCATATAGCTTTTGCACCCCGTCCGTCCGATCCGGCAATGCAGATACGAACACTTGGCGTCCGTTATTTCAAACCAGTTCTTCGTTTCGTCGGGTTTCAACTCCCGAATGAGCTTTTCCGTAAAATTCGCTTTCATAATTCCTCTCTTCCGTTGCAACCTCTTTGCAACTTTTAACATCAATCGTGATGGAAAGATTTTAATTACGAAAAACGGTGACAATCAAATAAGTCTTTGATTTCATTATAGAATATGAATTACAAAGAATGTCCGTAAACAATGGTGAAAAGTTCAAAGCTTTAACTCAAAATCTGTTGTCCTTTTGGGCGTGCTGGTTCGATTCCGGCCAGGGCACCACTTAAAAAATCCTCCCGTTCGGGAGGTTTTTTTATATTCGGACGCGCAAGGGGCGGAACGCTCCGGCGGTAAGAGGGCGCGCGCCAAAGTTTTTTTGTGCGTTTTTATCCGGAGTTTTTTGGCTTTCGAGGTTTGACGGGATGATGAAAATTCGCTTTGCCGCTCTTGACGACGCGGCTGCTTTGTCTGAAATTTACGCGCAGTACATTTCTTTGCCGATTTCTTTTGAATACGTTGCGCCGTCTCCGGACGAATTCAGGCGGCGCATGGCGGGCATCGGCGCGTTTTATCCGTATCCGGTGTGCGAATTGGACGGGCGGATTGCCGGATACGCCTACGCGCACCGCTATCACGAACGGGCGGCGTACGCTTGGGACGCCGAGTTGTCCGTGTACGTCGATAAAAATCACGCGTTAAGAGGAATCGGGCGCGTTTTAAGCGCGATTGTGACGGACGTTCCGGCGTGGCAGGGCGTCGTCAATCTGTACAGCGCGGTTACGGGCGAAAACGTCAAAAGCAAAAATATGCACTTAAAGACGGGATTTCGCTCCGTCGGCGTGTTTCGCAATGTCGGATTCAAAGGCGGGAAATGGCACGACATCGAATACTTTGAAAAGCAAATCGGCGCATATGCCGCGCCGCCGCGCGAACCCGTCCCCGCCGCGCAAATGCCCGCCGGTGAGTTTTAAAAAATCGTTTCAAAAAACGTTGACGGAATTGCCGCCGGCTGACGTTTTCCGGTTATGCGAAATCCATGGAATAAATCAGGCAGTCGTCGCCCATGGCGTAAAAATTTTTCAGGCGCGCTTCTTCCTTAAAGCCGTAGGACTGATAGAATTTCTGCGTCGGGATATACAAATCGCGTCCCGCCGTTTTTAAAATCAGTTTTGTCGCGCCCGCGTTTTTGACGATGCCCAACACTTCGTTCAAAATCAGTTTGCCCAAGCCTTTGCCGCGATGATCGTTATGCACCGCCAGCCAGTAGATTTCGTACGACGACAGGGCGCACGGCGCGCGTCCGAAGCACGAAAAGCCGAGCGTTTCGCCGTCTTGTTCCAAGAAGATGAACGAATAATTTTCCGTCGAATTGCCTTTGGTCAGCGCTTCGTGCGCCAACGCTTCGGCGGAATCGATTTCATCGGGCGCGGCGTCGAAAAATCCTGTCGAAGCGAGAATGGCGCGGATGACGGGGACGTCGTTTTTGAAAATTTCCCGACGGAAAAGCATTTTTTATCTCCTTTGTGATGATTGTGTCGACAAAGGTAGCACACCGTCTTTCAAAAGGTCAAGCCGCGCGGAACGGTTTTATTTGTTTTTTGCCTGATTTCCGGTACTTTTTTCGGATTTTTCCGGCTGTTTCGACAAAGCGGGCAACGTTGTCAAATCGGGCGCTTTCGCCGGATTTTTCTTTGTCAGGACTTTCATGGGGAAATAAACGGTGCGCGCGTCCTTTTTCGTTTCGCACCAGCCGTTTTCGACTTTAAGGCACCGGACGGGCGTGCCGCGCTTCATGTAGCCCAGAATGTCGCCTTTGGGTGCGGCGCGGTAGTTCGCTTTGTCGCGGTCGACGTAGTAGGGGCGTTCCTCGTTCAAAAACCACAATCCCGCGACCAAAACGGCAAGCAGGAAAATCAGACAGCCCGATTTGGGCTTTGCGGCGGGGCTTTTGGTTTGGCAGTACGGACAGACGGGCGTGTTTGAATCGATTTCCTTGCGGCATTTTTTGCATTTGACCAGCATGATTTTCCGTCCTTTTCGATATACAAAAGCGATGCGATTTGTTACAAAGTACAACACATTTTCGTTTTTGAAAAGGCGGGATTCGCCGCGGAGGATAAAATGGCACAAGCGCAAGCGCCCGTATACACGTTAAGAAACGCCTGTCTGGGCTTCGGCGCGAAACGCCTGTTCGACGGGCTGGACTTGTATATCGGCAAAAACGACCGCATTTGCCTGATCGGGCGCAACGGGGCGGGCAAATCGACGTTGTTGAAAGTCGTCGCCGGTCTGGTCGCGCCGGACGAAGCCGAAACGTTCGTCAAGCCGAATTTGAAAATCGCCTATATGCCGCAGGACGACGATTTCACCGGATTCGCGACTCTGCGCGACGTTGTCGCTTCCGGCGAAGCGGACGGGGCGGACGCGTACCTTGTCGACAAATTCATCGGCTTGTTTGACGTGAACGGCACTCTCGACCCCGCGACCGCGTCGGGCGGCGAACGCAAAAAAGCGGCTTTGGCGCGCGCGTTCATCGGCGATCCGGACATCGTTTTACTGGACGAGCCGACGAATCATCTGGATGTTTTCACGATTGAAAAATTGGAGGAATATCTTGAAAAATTCAGGGGAGCCGCCGTCATCGTCAGCCACGACCGCGCGTTTTTAAAGCACACGTCGCGGGAAATGGTGTGGCTGGATCGCGGCTTGACGCATTTTTCGGACAAGGGGTTTGAAAATTTCGACGATTGGTGCGAAGAACTGTTGCGCGCCGCCGAAACCGAGCAATACCGCCTGAACAAGAAAATCGAAACGGAAACGCAATGGCTGCACAAAGGCGTGACCGCGCGCCGCAAACGCAATCAGGGACGCTTGCGCCGGCTGATCGCCCTGCGCGAAGAACGCAAAAATTTCTTAAAGCCGCAAGGGTCCGTTTCCATGACGGCAAGCGAAGCGGACATTCGCACGAAGTTGATTATTCAAGCCAAAAACGTTTCAAAATCGTTTGACGGTCGTCCGGTTGTGAAAGATTTTTCAATCAGAATCATGCGCGGCGACCGTATCGGCGTCATCGGCAAAAACGGGGCGGGCAAGACGACTCTGATAAAACTGCTGACCGGACGGCTGGAAGCGGACGGCGGCAGTCTGACGATTTCCAAAACGTTGCAGGAAATCTGCTTCGACCAGAATCGCGCGTCGCTCGATTTGACGAAAACAATCCGCCAGACGCTGTGTCCCGACGGCAACGATCACGTCTTTGTCAACGGCGAAGCGCGCCACGTCTTTACCTATATGCGCGACTTCCTGTTTGACGAGGCGGCGGCGAATATGCCCGTGTCGTCGCTGTCCGGCGGCGAGAAAAACCGTCTGATTCTGGCGGTTTTGCTGACAAAGCCGTCGAATTTTCTGGTGCTGGACGAACCGACGAACGATTTGGACACCGACACGCTGGATTTGCTGGAACAACTGCTGGATTCGTACAAAGGCACGGTTTTGATTGTCAGCCACGACCGCGAATTTCTGGACAACACCGCGACGTCCCTGCTTTACATGAAAGGCGACGGCAGTGTGACGGAATATGTCGGTGCGTGTTCCGACGTTTTGAAAAAAATCCGTCAAAGCGAGGAAGAAAAGGCTCAAAAAGCCCAACAATCCGCCAAAAAGACAGAGCCTGTCCGCGCGCCGTCCGCCGCCAAGCCCGCGCGCCTGTCGTACAACGAAAAACGCCGTTTGGAGATGCTTCCCGCCGAAATCGACGCTTTGGAAAGCGACATCATACGCTTGGAGGAAACGCTGAACGACGCGGGGCTTTACGCGGCGAATCCGGAAAAATTCGCGCAGACGGCGGCTTTGCTCGAACAAAGCCGGCAACAGTTGGACGGCAAGGAAACCGAATGGCTGGAATTGAATCTGAAAGCCGAAGAAGCCGCCAAAAAGTGATCAGTCGATGAATTTCGCGTTTTTGTCGTCTTCGTGGATGCCGCGCGAGCCGACAAAGAACTTGAAAACGCGGAAGTTGATGGCGTTTTTAATGCGTTCGTCGTGGTTGGGGTAGGGGCGCGGAATGTAGCCGACTTCCAGATAGGCGCGCCAGCGTTTGCGCGTCGGGTATTCGTCTTCCGGACGGTGTTCGATGGTGTCGAATTCGCACACCCACAGCAAGCCGATGATGCGCTGAACAAAGCGAATTTTGACTTCAACCGTCAGCCCGTTGATGATCTGCTGGATTTTCTTTTCCCTGCCTTCGCTGAATTTCGTGTAAATGGCAAGGTCGCTGAACCAGTAAAAATGGCTGTTTTCGCCCCAGCGTTCGTTCATGGCGTCAATGTCTGAAACGCAGGTGTACATCAGTTTGATGTATTCCTGAATGTACGTTTCCAAAAGCATATCGTTGGCTTTCGCGACGACGACGCTGCGCTGGACGGGTTCCAGTTTGTAAAAGCGTTTGTCAATCGCCAGCAGCATCGGTTCGGCGCGCAAAAGCGGTGAAATCAGGTAAACGACGAACGTCAGGACGATCATCGAGCAAATCAGCCCGACGGACAGCAGCGTCATGGAGCGCGACGTTTTCAGGTATCGGCGTTCGGGCATGGCGCGGACGTGGACTTTTTCGGGGTACGCCCCCAATTTGTCGTTGGTCGATTCGTCGGGCTTTGAAAACAGAAACTTGAAAAAATTCATTGATTCACCGCGCAATCTTTGAAATGATGTCTTCGCAATTTTAAACAGGCTTGTTTTAATAATCTGTTAAATCACATATTTTAAGATGATATTTCCTATCAGGCAACAGGGATTGTGAAATGGAAGAAATAAAAGAAAAAATCAAAGACGGCGTCGGCTCCGTCGTCGAAGTGGTGAAAAAAAATCCGCCCCGCTGGAAATATGTGAAAAAAAACCTGTCGTTTCTGTGTTCCGAACTGATCGTCGGACTGCCTTTTGTGGGATACAAGATTTTCGCGGGACTGATTATCTGGAATATGTTTCCGCAAAGCCCCGTCGCGCGCGTGGCGGGCTCGCTGTTTTTCGTTCTCGGCTGGGCGGATATGTGCGTGCATCTGATCAACCTGTTCGGCGTGTTTTTCAGGGGCAAACGCTATATGCCCGTCTGCACGCTGGCGATTATCAACGCGAAAATGCGGTGCTTCACCCTGCGCGAAGAAATCGGCGAAGCGGTCGACATGATGATTTCGTTCGCCATTGTCGCCACCGTCGTCGGCAGCGGATTGTTCAAGCATTTGGAGCCGTATCAAATCAATCTGTGGAACTGCTGCACCGTGTTCAACATTTTGGGCGCGGGCGTGTCCCAACTGCAAGCCACTTTGCGCATCGAATTTCAGGAACAGCGCGCGTCTTCGGACAAAAAATCCAAAAAGAAATCATAAAATTATCGTGGTGTTTTCTTTGGCGGCAAAAGCGTTCGGAAAGACCTTTCGGGCGCTTTTTTCAATATCCGCCAAAAACGAATCGCTGTGGTCGGGCGCGTGGTGGAACAACGCCAGTTTTTTGACTTTCGCCCTTTGCGCCAAATCGACCCCGACTTCCCACGTCGAATGTCCCCAGCCGGCGAAGCGCGCGTATTCGTCGTTCGTGTACGCCGCGTCGTAAATCGCCAAATCCGCGTTCTGCATCAGTTTCAAAACGTTCGGGTCGGGTTCTTGCGGGAAATGCTCGGTGTCGGAAATGTACGCGACCCTTTTGCCCTTGTAGGTGAAAGCGTACCCCGTCGCGCCGTTCGGGTGGTTGAGCGCCGCCGTCTGCACGCGAATCGCGCCGTTCAAAAGCACGAATTCGTTGCCGGGGGTGAAGTCGTTGTAGGACAGTTTCGCGCGCACGGTCGACACGGGAACGGGGAAGAACGGCGATTTCATCAAATCCGCCATAACGTCGCGCAGATGCGGCTGATCGGGTTGCAGTCCCGCGTAAATGTGCATGGAAAAACGCCCGTCGAGGCTTGCCAGAAACGTCGGCAGTCCGCTGACGTGATCCCAATGCAGATGCGAAATGAACGTGTGAAAATCGTAAATCCGTTCAAGGCAGAGTTTTCGGTGCAGCGCCTTGATGCCCGTGCCGGCGTCGATGCAAATCAGGTGGCCGTCAAAGCGGACTTCGACGCAGGCGGTGTTGCCGCCGTAAACGATTTTATCGGGATCGGGGCAGGGATAACTTCCCCGCACACCTAAAAAAGTGACACTTGACGCCATATTTTCCACCAATTCCGTAAAATGACGATAATAAAGATATCATTTTTTGGAATGTAACGCTATGATGAAATAAATTTATTTTTCAAAGGATGAAGCCATGACGCGTTTGAAACATTTTCTTTGCGCTTTCGTTTTCGCCGTATTCGCCGCCGCGCCCGCCGCGAACGCCCAGCAGAACAGCGGGCTGATGTGCCTGAATTTCACCGACAGTTATGTGAAAGTCGTGCTGAAAAACGCCGATCCGTCGCCGCAGGACGTGCAGGAGGTCGTTTCCATTCTCGCCATGGTGCGCGGATACGCCGCCGCGTTGCAGGACGTGTTTCAGGGACGCTTGATCGGCTGGGCGATGAAAGACGACGAAACCGCCCTGCTTAAAGAAATATACGATTTCTGCCGCCGCTACCCGAATTATTCGTTCGACCGCGCCATGCGCTCCATTCCGCAGTTCGTCGACACGTTCAAAGCGATTCAGCAGCAGGAGGACAACCGCTGCTTCAATTACATCTTCAAGAATAAACGCCGCATCTGCCCCGCGCCGCAAGGGTCGGGCGAACAGGTGGTGCAGGAAAGCGCGCCGCCGACGCAAATTCAGGGCGAATAAAAATCCGCGCCGCGCTTCAAGTTGATATTGCAATTTCAACGTTCTTGTTTTATTCTCTTTTTCTCAAAGGAGAAAATCAATGGACAGCATCAAGATTCGCGGCGCCAGAGAGCATAATTTAAAAGACGTCGACGTTGACATTCCCAAAAACAAACTGGTCGTTGTGACGGGGCTGTCGGGGTCGGGCAAATCGTCTTTGGCGTTCGACACGCTGTACGCCGAGGGTCAGCGCCGCTATGTCGAAAGTCTGTCCGCGTACGCCCGCCAGTTCGTCGATTTGATGAAAAAGCCCGACGTCGATTTGATCGAGGGGCTTGCTCCCGCCATTTCAATCGAGCAGAAAACGACGTCGCACAATCCGCGGTCCATTGTCGGCACGGTGACGGAAATTTACGATTATATGCGCTTGCTGTGGGCGCGCATCGGCGTGCCGTATTCGCCCGCGACGGGACTGCCCATTGAAAGCCTGTCCGTGTCGCAAATGGTTGATCGCGTCATGGCGTTTCCGGAGGGGACGAAACTGATGCTTCTGGCTCCCGTCGTGCGCGCGCGCAAAGGCGAATACAAAAAGGAAATCAGGGAATTTCAAAAAAAGGGCTTTCAGCGCGTTAAAATCGACGGCACGGTGTACGATATCGAGGAAACGCCGGAACTCAACAAGAATTTAAAACACGACATCGCCGTCGTCGTCGACCGTCTGGTCGTCAAAGCGGGCATCGAATCGCGCTTGGCGGATTCGTTTGAAACGGCTTTGGGGCTTTCCGACGGACTGGCAGTCGTGCAGAACGCCGTCACGAACGAGGAAACGCTCTTGTCGTCGCGCTATTCCTGTCCTGTCAGCGGGTTTACGATTGAAGAAATCGAACCGCGCCTGTTTTCGTTCAACAATCCGCACGGCTTTTGTCCCGTGTGCGAAGGCTTGGGCGTGAAATTGTACATTGACGCGGCTTTGGTCATTCCGGATGATTCCAAAACGCTGGCGAAAGGAGCGATTGCGCCGTGGACAAGCGCGTCCGGCGATTTGTATCCGTGGCACGAACAGGCGGTGATGCACGTCTGCCGCCATTTCAACGTCGATTTGAACACGCCTTGGCGCGATTTGCCCGAAGATGTCAAAAAGGGGATTTTGTACGGCTCTCACGGGTTCGAGGGGGTCATTCCGAACATGGAACGCCGTTATTTGCAGACGGATTCCGAATGGATGCGCGAAGAAATCACGCATTACCAGAACAATTCGCCGTGCGCGGCGTGCGGGGGCAAGCGGTTGCGTCCCGAAGCGCTGGCGGTCAAAATCGACGGGCTGGACATCGCCGACGTGACGAATATGTCGATTGCGCAGGCTTACGACTGGTTTACGGCGCTGACGGACAAACTCGCGCCGCAAAAACGCGAAATCGGACGGCGGATTATCGCTGAAACGGCGGAACGTCTGCGCTTTTTAAACAACGTCGGGCTGGGGTATCTGTCTTTGGCGCGCTCGTCCGGCACGCTGTCCGGCGGGGAAAGCCAGCGCATCCGTCTGGCGTCGCAAATCGGGTCGGGCTTGACGGGCGTGCTGTATGTGCTTGACGAACCGTCGATAGGGCTGCATCAGCGCGACAACGACAAACTGCTGCAAACGCTGTTTCATCTGCGCGATTTGGGCAACACCGTCGTCGTTGTCGAACACGACGAGGACACAATGCGCGCCGCCGATTTAATCGTCGATATGGGCAAAGGCGCGGGGACGAACGGCGGAAACGTCGTCGCCGTCGGCTCGGCAAAGGAATTGGAGAAAAATCCCGAAAGCCTGACGGGGCTGTATCTGTCCGGCAAGCGCAAAATCGCCGTGCCCGAAACAAGACGCAAGGGAAACGGCAAAAAACTGACCGTCATCGGCGCGACGACAAACAATCTGAAAAACATCACGGTCGATTTTCCTCTCGGCACGCTGACGTGCGTCACGGGCGTTTCGGGCGGCGGCAAATCGTCGCTTGTCATTGAAACGCTGTACAAAAATCTGGCGAAAAGGCTCAACGGAACGCGGCTGTACGCGGGGCATTGCAAAGATATCGCGGGACTTGAAAACATCGACAAGGTGATCGACATCGACCAATCGCCGATCGGACGCACGCCGCGAAGCAATCCCGCAACGTATACGGGCGTGTTTTCGTTCATCCGCGAATTGTTCGCGCAAACGCCCGAAGCGAAACTGCGCGGCTACAAAGCGGGACGCTTTTCGTTCAACGTGAAAAACGGACGGTGCGAAGCGTGTCAGGGCGACGGCGTAATGAAAATCGAAATGCATTTTTTGCCCGACGTTTATGTGACGTGCGACGAATGTAAGGGCAAACGCTACAACCGCGAAACGCTGGAAGTCAAATATCGCGGCAAATCCATCGCCGACGTGCTGGAAATGACGGTTGACGACGCGGTGAAATTCTTTGACGCCGTGCCGAGCGTGCGCGACAAATTGAAATTGCTGCAAGCGGTCGGCTTGGGCTATGTCCGGCTGGGGCAGTCGGCGACGACGCTGTCGGGCGGCGAAGCCCAGCGTGTCAAATTGTCAAAGGAACTCTCCAAGCGCGCGACGGGCAAAACGCTGTACATCTTGGACGAACCGACGACGGGTCTGCACTTTGAGGACGTCGCGAAATTGCTTGAAGTTCTGCATAAACTGGTCGATCAGGGCAATACGGTCGTCGTCATAGAACACAATCTGGAAGTCATTAAAACGGCGGACTACATCATTGATTTGGGACGCGAGGGCGGCGACGGCGGCGGTGAAATCGTCGTTGCGGGCACGCCCGAACGTGTGGCGGAATGTCGGCAAAGCTACACGGGACAATACTTGAAAAAGTACCTGAAAAAAGCTTAAAGCCGCTTTGTAAAACAATGTGAATGCGCGCGCCGGTTGTTTTTTGAGAGCGACGGCGTTCCGGACGCGCAAGGCGTGACACACCGCAAGAGCGCGGCGACTGTTTTGCGGGTGACGGCGTTTAGGCGGCGTCGGCGCATTGGTATCCGGCGGAACGGAGCGCGGCGGGGAAACGGCGGTATTGCGCTCGTTTCCGGTATTGCATTGCGCCGGATTTTTACGCAAACAAACCTGTTGCGGCGATTGGCGAGTGATGACGGCGCGCGTGCTTTTTGTCGCGGAAAACGCTTTTGCCGTGTCGGCGGGCGTATCGCCGGACGCTCAATCATTTCAAGGAGCGTCCGCCCGCGCGTTACGTAGCAAAAAGCGGGATTTGATTACCCGATTCGGTTGACGAAAGCGGCGATTTGAGCGTGCGCGGTCTGCCAATCGGCGTTGGCGTTTTCTATGACGGTCGACGCGACGGGCAGGGTCGGCAGGATTTCCAATTCGCGCTTTTGGCGTTCCGTCAGGCAGGCGATGTAGCCGTCAAATCCTTTCGCGCCGACGCTTTTGCCGAACGCGCCGTTTTCGTGGTACGACACGACCGCGTTCAGCCACCTTTTCCCGCGTTCCCGCACGACGTTTTTCACGCTTTGCCCGATATTCGCGTTGTGCAGATAGATGACGGCGGGGGAGAGCGGGGCGGCGGCGGCACAGATTTCCCGCACATATTCCCTCGTCGTTTCAAGCGGAAATCCGAAGCGCATCATGGTTTCGCAAAACGGATTTTGCAGCAGGACGGCATTCAGCACATACGTCGCGTCCGTTTTCGCCGTCGCCGCGAATTTGCGCCATTTGTCCAGCATGACGGGCTTTTCCGTTTCCCACGGCAGAAAATCGTAGATTTTGAAATGCATCAATTTTTTGAGCAAATCTCCCGAAAATTCCGTCAGCGGCGCGGCAATTCCCCCCGATTCGCGATAGCCGACCGCGAAAATCTGCTGTTTTTCAAAATCCGTAAAGTGCGTTAAAGCCGCGTCGTTCAAAAAGGCGTGCGCTTCGTAATCGGCGGGGTTTGCGTTTGAACCCTCGTCGATGCAAACGACGCGCCGCCCTTTCAGACGCAGGCAATCGGCGACGAATTTCGCCGTCGCGCTTTTGCCCGAAGCCGCCGTGCCCTCGATGACGAACAGGCGCGCGGTCATGCCGCTTTTTTCGCTTCTTTTTCGGCTTGGACGACCTTTAAAAACGCGTTCGTTTCAGCCGCGACAACGCCCGACAGACCGATGATGCCGATCAGGTTCGGAATGGCCATCAGCGCGTTGAAAATGTCGGACAAATCCCACACCAAGTTCAAATCTTTCGTCACCGCGCCCAAAACGGCGAATGTGATGAAAACGCATTTATACGGCAGGACGCCCTTTTGTCCGAACAGGTAATACGCGCTCCGCTCGCCGTAGTACGACCAGCCCAAAACCGTCGAAAAGGCGAAAGTCGTCAGGCTGATGGCGACGATGTACGCGCCGCAGGGTCCCATGACTTTTTGGAAAGTCGCCGCCGTCAGCGCCGCGCCGCTTAAATCTTTGCCGTATTCGCCGCCGACAAGCAAAATAAAGCCCGTCATGGAGCAAATGACGATCGTGTCCAAAAACGTCTGCGTCATGGAAACCAGAGCCTGCCGGCACGGATGATCGGTTTTCGCCGCCGCCGCCGCGATGGGCGCGGAACCCAAGCCCGCCTCGTTCGAGAAAATGCCGCGCGCCACGCCGTAGCGAATTGCCGCGCCCGCCATGCCGCCCGCAAAGGCTTCGGCGGAAAACGCGCCTTTGACAATCATGGCGAAGACTTGCGGAATCATCGAAAAGTGCGTGCAAATGACGTACAGCGACGCGCCCATGTAGAACACGATCATCGCCGGCACAAAGACGGAGGACACGCGTCCGATGCACTTCACGCCGCCCAGAATGACCGCCGCGACGCAAACGAAAATGACCGCGCCCGTCACGGTTTCCGGCACGTTGAAAGCGGCTTTCAGCGCTTCGGCGATGGAGTTCGTCTGCACGCCCGACCCGATGCCGAACGACGCGAAAATGGCGAACAGCGCGAACGCCAAGCCCAATTTGCGCAGATGCAGACCTTTTTCCAGATAGTACATCGGACCGCCGGACATATTGCCTTTTTCATCCGTGACGCGATATTTCACCGCCAGCACCGCTTCGGCGTATTTCGTGACCATGCCGACCAGAGCGGACAGCCACATCCACGCCAAAGCCCCCGGTCCGCCCAGCACGATCGCGGTTGCGACGCCGACGATGTTGCCCGTGCCGACCGTCGCCGCCAAAGCGACCATCAGCGACTGGAAGTTGGAAATGTCGCCCTGCGACGTTTTGTCGGATTTTTCCCAAAACGCCAGTTTCAGCGCGTAAAACAATTTTGTGAATTGCAAACCTTTCGTGCGGACGGTCAGCAACAACCCCGTGCCCATGATCAACACGATGACGGGCACGCCCCAAACGATATTCGCTATCGTCGAAATAATGTCGGACATAAAATGATTTTCCTGTATCAGCCGTGATTTTCCGCGGCTTCTTTGGCGCGCTTTTTGTTCGCCCGCAGTTTTGCCGCTTTTTTCTGTCTGCGCAAAGTCAGTTCATTGACGTAATCGCGCACGGCGCGGGACAATTCGCTTAAATTGTTGTCGAACGAATGGTCCGCGTGCGGCAGGGATTTGTACCCGATGAACGTGTTGCGCTGTCCCGCCAATTTGTCAGCCAGCGCGCAAACGGACGCTTCGGTGACCTGTTCGTCCAGCGCGCCCGAAACAATCAGTCCCGATGAGGGGCAGGGCGCAAGGAACGAAAAATCTTTCGTGTTCGCGGGAGGCGCGACGGAAATGAATCCGTTGATTTCCGGACGGCGCATCAGCAACTGCATACCGATCCACGCGCCGAAGGAATATCCCGCAATCCAGAAGTTTTTCGCATCGCGGTTGAGTGTTTGCATCCAGTCCAGCGCCGCCGCCGCGTCGCCCAGTTCGCCCGCGCCGCCGTCAAAAACGCCTTGCGAGCGTCCGACTCCGCGAAAATTGAAACGCAGGACGGAAAACCCCATGTGAACGAACGTCTGGAACAGGGCGTAGGTCACTTTGTTGTTCATCGACCCGCCTTCCAGCGAATTCGGATGCAACACCAAAGCCAAAGGCGATTCGGGGGAACTGCCTTCCTGATATTTTCCTTCCAGACGGCCCTCGGGACCGTTAAAAAACACTTCACGCATCTTGCAACCTTGTTTACGGTAAGTTATAACAAATCGTCGGTTTATAACATCATACAGAAAAGTCGGTCAAATGTTCAAGCATATCCGCGAAGATTTATTCACCCCTTTGGCGCAGGACATGGCGAACGCCGTGTCGAAAGACCCCGCCGCCCGCTCGAAAATTGAAGTGTTTCTGTGCTATCCGGGGTTTCACGCCGTCGTTTTGTACCGCATCGCGCATTTTTTGTGGAATAAAAAATTTTATCTGCTCGCCAGACTGGTTTCTTCGACCGCGCGGCTTTTGACGGGCGTGGACATCCACCCCGCCGCCCGAATCGGCAAAAGGTTGTTCATCGACCACGCGACAGGGCTTGTCGTCGGCGAAACGGCTGAAATCGGCGACGACGTGACGCTGTACCACGGCGTGACGCTGGGCGGGACAAGCACGCAAAAAGGCAAGCGTCATCCGACGTTGCGCGACCGTGTGATTGTCGGCGCGGGGGCGAAAATTCTGGGACCGGTCGTCATCGGCAGCGACGCGCGCATCGGGTCGAACGCGGTGGTGCTGAAAGACGTGCCGGAAAAAGCGACGGCTGTCGGCGTGCCGGCGCGCGTCATCACGGCGAAAAAGAACGCCGCCGAACCCGCGTTTGCCGCTTACGGCGCAAGCGCGGACGCGGTCGACCCCTTGCAAAAGACGATTGACAAGCTGAAAAACGAAATCAAATCGCTGGAAAAGGAAATTCACGCGCTTCAAAACGCCGAAAATGATAAAAAATCGGATTGAGTGCGTAAAAAAACGCTTGACACGGGGATGATTATCTTATAAACATCACCCCAGACGCATGGCGGCTTAGCTCAGTTGGTTAGAGCAACGGAATCATAATCCGTGTGTCCCCAGTTCGAATCTGGGAGCCGCTACCATTTCAAAAGCCCTTGATTTTCAAGGGCTTTTTCGTTTTGCGCGGGTGTTCGGGGAGCGGCGAACAGCGGGCGATGCGCGCGCGGTTTGTTGCATGAAAAAAGGCGCAACCTTTCGCGATTGCGCCCGAAAAATTTGACGTTTTGATTTTATTTGTTTTTCAGTTTCAAGCCGTCTTTGAAAGCGTTGCCGACGCGTTCCGCCACTTTGTAATAGCCGTGCGTGTACGGGTCGTACGCAATGGCGTTCACCAGCGAGATGTCGACTTTTCCGTCTTTCATGACGCTTTCGTTTGCCGTGACGTTCACGACTTTGCCGATGACTCCGCAACCGTACGCGCCGTCCTGAAATTCGATGAATTCACATTCGAGGCAAATCGGAAATTCGTTGACGACGGGCGCGTCGACCGTTTCGGCTTTGCTTGCCGTCAAGCCGCTTTTGGCGAATTTGCCGCTGTCGCGGTTGCCGGATTCCATGCCGAAGTAATCCGCTTCAACGACGTGCGCGGCGTCGGCGATTCCGATTGTGAACGCGCCTCTGGCTTTGATGTTTTTGACGGTTTTATGGCTTTCGCTTAAATTGAGCGCGACAACGTCCCTTTCAATCATCGTACCCCACGCGGCGTTCATGACGTTGACTCCGCCGTCTTCGTTGTAGGTCGCAATCATCAGCACGGGCATCGGAAAAATGCCGTCCGTGACGTCCAGTTTCTTTCTCATGACAGATTCTCCGTTAAAAGCAAATAATGTGTTCCGCAGCAATTATAGCCGTAAAAAAACGCAATTCAAGCGGCGAAAAGGGGGTGCTTTTCGCATATTGGAATTGCGTTAAAGGGCGCGAAATGCTATCTTTTTTGCAAATGACAGGACAAGGGGACGCCATGTTTTCCGGTTTTTACAAAGGCAAACGCGTTTTAGTGACGGGAGCGACGGGCTTTAAAGGCTCGTGGCTGTGCCTTTGGCTGAAAAAAATCGGCGCGGACGTGCGCGGATACGCTCTGCCGCCGGACACGACGCCCGCTTTGTTCAACGTTCTCGGTCTTGCCGCGGACGTGCCGACGGATTTCTCGAACATTCTCGACAGGGACGCCCTGCAACGCGCTTTCGACGATTTCAAGCCGGAAATCGTGTTTCATCTGGCGGCGCAACCGTTGGTGCGGTTGAGTTACGCCGCGCCCGTTCAGACCTATGAAACAAACGTCATCGGCACGCTGAACGTGCTGGAAGCCGCGCGCAAATGCGGCTGTGTCAAAGCGTTCGTCAACGTCACGACGGACAAGTGCTACGAAAATGTCGAAACGGCGGCGGGATACGACGAAACGTGCGCTTTGGGCGGATTCGACCCTTACGCGTCGTCGAAAGCCTGCGTCGAAATCATGTCCGCGTCCTATCGCCGCTCGTTTTTGCAAAACGGGTATTACATGGCGACGGCGCGCGCGGGCAATGTCGTCGGCGGCGGGGATCGGGCGGCTGACAGGCTGATTCCCGATTGCGTCCGCGCCATTGAAAAAGGTGAAAAAATCCGCGTCCGCTCGCCCGAATCCGTGCGTCCGTTCCAGTACGTTTTGGAAGCGTTGTCCGGCTATATGATTTTGGCGCAAAAGTTGTACGAAAGCGGGGAAAAATACGCGCGGGCGTACAATTTCGGACCCGACGAAAACGGCGTTTTAAGCGTTGAGGACGTTGTCAAAACCGTTATCGCCGCTTACGGCAAAGGGGCGTTTGAAATCGCGCGCGACGAAAGCCTGCACGAAGCGAAACTGCTTCTTTTGAACGCGGACAGGGCGCGCAAAGAGTTGGACTGGCGTCCCGTCATGACGGCGCGGCGGGCGGTCGAACTGGCGGTCGAATGGTATCGCCGTTTTGAAGAAAAAGAGGATATGCGCGCGTTTTCCCTGCGGCAAATCGACGCGTTTGAAAGGCAGGAGAAATGACTCCCGAAGAAATCAAATCGAAAATTCTGGAACTGTCCAAAGAATACTACCGCCAAGTCCGTCCCGACGCGCGCCGGTCGGATTACGTCGCCGCTTCGGGCAAGAAATTGGGCGAGGAAGAACTGTGCAACATGATTGAAGCCAGTTTGGATATGTGGCTGACGGCGGGGCGGTTCAACGCCGCTTTTGAAAAGAAATTCGCCGAAAAACTGGGCGTTGCGCACGCGCTGACGGCAAACAGCGGGTCAAGCGCGAATTTGCTGGCTTTGACGGCTTTAACGTCGTCGAAACTGGGCGAAAAGCGGCTGAAAAAGGGCGATGAGGTGATCACCGTCGCGGCGGGGTTTCCCACGACGGTTTTTCCGATTGTTCAAAACGGTTTGATTCCGGTCTTTGTCGACGTGTCGCTTGATTCGTACAACATCGACGCAAGCAAAATCGAAGCGGCTCTTTCGCCGAAGACAAAATGCGTTTTTCTGGCGCACACGCTGGGCAATATGTTCGATACGGACAAAATTTCGGAACTGTGCGAAAAACGCGGCTTGTGGCTGATAGAAGATTCGTGCGACGCTTTGGGCGCGAAACGGCGCGGCGCGTACGCGGGGACGATCGGACACATCGGCACGTTTTCGTTCTATCCCGCGCATCATCTGACCATGGGCGAGGGCGGGGCGGTCGTCACGAACGACACGCGCCTTTACCGCATCCTTTTGTCTTTGCGCGATTGGGGGCGGGACTGCTGGTGCGCTCCGGGGCATGACGACACCTGTCACGCGCGCTTTAAGACAAAGCGCGGCGCACTGCCGGCGGGATACGACCACAAATACACTTATTCGCACGTCGGATATAACCTGAAAATCACGGATTGGCAGGCGGCGTGCGGATTGGCGCAACTGGATAAACTGGACGGATTTTTGGCGCGCCGCCGCGAAAACGCCGCCGTTCTGCTTGACGGTTTGGCGGATTTGCGGGATTTCCTGATTTTGCCGCGTCACGATGCGGCGTGCGAGCCGTCGTGGTTCGGCTTTTTGATTTCCGTCAAGACCGACGCGCCTTTTACCAAGCAGGAGATTGTCGAATATCTGGAAGCGCACGGCGTCGGCACGCGCCAGTTGTTTGCGGGCAATCTTTTGCGCCAGCCCGTCATGACGGACAACGACGTTCCCTTGCGCATCGGCGGCGGGGAAATGAAAAATTCGCGCGATTTGACGCAAAGCGATTACGAGGCTCTGCCCGTGACCGAGTTCATCATGAACAACACGTTTTGGGTCGGCGTCGCGCAGAATTTGACGCCGGACGACGTGCGCGTCACGGTGAAGACGGTTCACGATTTTGTCAGGATGAAGACCGGATGAAGAAACGCGTTCTTTTAACCGGCGGTTCGGGCTTCATCGGGCGAAATCTGCGCGAAAGCGTCCTGCGCGAAAAATACGATATTTTCACGCCGGCGCACGACGAACTCGACCTGACGGACACGGCGAGCGTCGACGCTTATTTCAAAGGCAAAACGTTCGACGCGGTTTTGCACGCGGCGGCGAAAGCGGGGCATCGCAACGCCAAAGACCCGTCGAATTTGTTTCGCGACAACGTGTGGATGTTTTTGAATTTGGAGCGGCACAAAGACCGTTTCGGCAAGTTCGTCAATTTCGGTTCGGGCGCGATATACGGCTTGTCCGGCGACGTGTCAAACGCTTCGGAAGACGCCGTTTTCAAGGCGATGGGCGCGGACGAGCACGGATTTTGCAAATACGCCGTCGCGAAATATATTGAAAATCTGCCGCATTTCGTCGATTTAAACATCTTCGGCATTTTCGGAAAATACGAAGATTTTGAAATCCGCTTCATTTCAAACGCGATATGCAAAACGCTGTTCAATCTGCCCGTCACCCTGCGCCAGAACAGGCGGTTCAGTTATTTGGACATTGACGATCTGCCGCCGATTTTGGAATTTTTCATTGAAAACGACGTCAGGCATCATTCCTACAACATCGTTCCCGACAAATGCGTTGAACTGGCGGACGTCGCGTCGCTGGTGCGGGACGTGTCGGGAGCCGACGTTGAAATTCAAATTGCGAAAGACGGCTACGGCTTTGATTATTACGGCGACAACGCCCGCTTGAAAGCCGAAATGCCCGCCGTGCGCTTTACGCCGCTGAAAACGTCGATCGAGCGTTTGTTCGCGTATTATAAATCCGTCAAAGCGTCGCTGAACCGCGACCTGTTTTTAAAGGATAAGTGATTATGATTAAAGTGTCCGATTTCATCATGAAGCGTTTAAATGAAACGTACGGCGTCAAGTGCGTTTTTATGGTGTCGGGCGGCGGGGCGATGCATTTGAACGACAGCGTCGGCAAGTACGTTCCGTATGTGTGCAATCACAACGAGCAGGCGAGCGGCATTTGCGGCGAGGCGTACGCGCGCTACGACGGAAAATTGGCGGTTGTCAGCGTGACGACGGGTCCGGGGGGATTGAACGCCCTGAACGGCTTGTTCGGCGCGTTTACGGACAGCGCGCCCGTTTTGTTCATTTCGGGACAGGTGAAATTTTCCACCTGCAAAGCCTCTTGCCCCGACCTGCCTTTGCGCCAGTTGGGAGATCAGGAGGTCGACATTGTTTCCGTCGTCAAGCCGCTGACGAAATACGCGGAAATGATCACTGATCCGCGCAAAGTCAAATACTGTCTGGACAAGGCGGTGTTCGAGGCGACGCACGGGCGCAAGGGGCCCGTTTGGCTGGACGTGCCGATAAACGTTCAGGCGGCGTCGGTCGACGAGGCGGATTTGGAAGATTTCGCCGCGCCCGAAAAGTCCGCCGGCGATTTGAAAATAAACGAGGTCGTTCAAAAACTGTCGGCGGCGCAAAGACCGCTGATTGTCGCGGGACACGGTATTCGCCTGTCGGGGCAAATCGAAACGTTCCGGCGGCTTCTTGACAAATTGAACGTTCCCGTCGTCACGACGTTCAACGCCTTCGATTTAATGCCGGACGACGACGCGCGCTACGTCGGGCGCATCGGCACGGTCGGGCAACGAGCGGGGAATTTCGCCCTGCAAAACGCGGATTGCGTGTTGTTTTTAGGCACGCGCAACAATATCCGCCAAGCCAGTTACAATTATGAAAATTTCGCCAAGCGCGCTTTTAAAATCGTCGTCGATATCGACCGCGCGGAACTTGACAAGCCGACCGTGCGCCCCGATTTGCCCGTTTGCGCCGATTTGTCCGATTTCCTGCCCGCGCTGACGGCGGCGGTTTCCCGCATCGACGCGGCGGACTGGATGAAGTGGTGCTTGGCGCGCAAAGAACGCTTTTCGTTTGAAAACACGCCCGAATATCAGCAGACGGGGGACAAAATCAATCCGTATTACGCCGTGCGCAGATTAACGGAATTGATGCCGGAAAACACGCCTTTCGTCATGGCGAACGGTTTTGCGTGCGTCGGGTCGTTTCAGGCGGCGGTCGTGAAAAAAGGGCAAAGATTCCTGCTGAACAGCGGCGACGCTTCCATGGGATACGATCTGCCCGCCGCCGTCGGCGTTTGTTTGTCGTCGGGCAAAAAAAACACCGTCTGTCTGGCGGGCGACGGGTCGATTATGATGAATTTGCAGGAATTGCAGACAATCCGGCATCACCGTCTGCCCGTAAAGATTTTCGTCGTCAACAACGACGGATATTTGTCAATCCGGCAGACGCAAAACAACTTTTTCGAGGGGCGGCATTGCGGCGACGGGCGCGCCAGCGGCGTTTCCCTGCCCGATTTCGTCAAAGTCGGCGAAGCGTTCGGCATCAAATCGCTGAAATTGGCGGATGTGCGCGCGTTCGACGAAACCGTTTCAGGCGTGCTGGCGGCGAACGAGCCGGTATTGTGCGAAATAACCGTCGATCCGGACGTCGTGTTCAGCCCGAAATTGTCCGCGCGCGTTCTGCCCGACGGCTCCATGGTTTCGCCCGCGCTGGAAGATATGTATCCGTTTTTGGACAGGGCGGAGTTTGAAAGGAACATGATCGGATGATACGGCTTTTGGACTGCACGCTGCGCGACGGCGGCTTTGTCAACGACTGGCTTTTCGGCAAAGAAACAATCCGCAGCATTTTCCGGCGGCTGAACAGGGCGGGGGTCGATATCGTCGAAGCCGGATTTTTGGACGAGCGGCGGGAAAGCGACGAAGACCGCTCCATTAACCCGCGTCTGTCCGACTTCGATTCCGCGCTTCGCGGCATCGCTCGCAAATCGCAGGTCGTGCTGATGATCGACTACGGCACTGTCGCCGCCGAGAACATTCCCGCCGCCGACAAAACGTCGATTGACGGCTTTCGCGTCATTTTCAAAAAAAAGGACGCGGCGGCGGCTCTGGCGTTTTGCCGCGCGCTGAAAGAAAAAGGCTATTTCGTGTCGGTGCAGCCCGTTTCCGTGACGACGTACTCCGACGCCGAAATGCTCGATTTGATTGCCGGCGTCAACGCTTTTTCCCCCGACGCCGTTTCGATTGTCGACACATACGGGCTTTTGCACAGGGAAAAACTGATGCATTATTTCCGTCTGCTTGACAGGAATCTGGGCGCGCAAACGGCAATCGGCTTTCATTCGCACAACAATTTTCAAATGGCGTACGCGAACTGCATGGAAATTTTAAAAGCCCGCACATCGCGCGATTTGATTGTCGATTCGTCGTGCTACGGCATGGGAAAAAGCGCGGGAAACGCCTGCACGGAACTGCTGGCGATGCATTTGAACGACCGTTTCCGGAAAAATTACGCCATAGAGGAAATTCTGGAAATCATCGACAGCGACATCATTAAAATTTATGAAAAATCGCGCTGGGGCTACGCGTGTGATTATTACATCTCCGCGCTGTCGAAAGCGCATCCGCAATATGTGCAGTATCTGGAAAAGAAAAAAACGCTGCCCGTTTCGGGCGTGCTGGCGGTTTTAAGCCGCATCCCCGAAAGCAAAAAACTGGCGTTCGACAGGACGCTGATAGAACGGCTGTACCGCGATTATCAGGAAAAGGATTTGGACGACACGGACGCCGTTTCAAAATTGACGGCTCTGCTGAAAGACAGGGAAGTGCTGCTGCTGGGACCCGGAACGTCGATTTTAAAATACAAAGACGACATTTTACAAACAATCGCCGGCAAAAACGCGGTCGTCATCGGCGTGAACTGCGCGCCCGACGCCGTGCCCGCGGATTATGTGTTCATTTCCAACGCGAAACGCTACGAACAACTTGTCGACACGCTTTTAAAAAACGACCGGAAAGTCATCGCCTCGTCCAACGTGTCCCCGATTGACGCGCCGTTCGATTTTGTCGTGAATTTCGCGAAATTGACAACCCCCGACGCAAAAGTCGCGGACAACGCGATTATCATGGCGTTGCGCGGCTTGGTCCTTGCCGGCGTCGATCATGTCATGCTGGCGGGATTTGACGGCTTTTCGGCGCGGCAGGACAATTTCTACAATCCGTACATGGAATTTTTGAATCCGCCGGACGATTTCGATTTGCGCAACCGCGAAATCGCCAAAGATTTGAAATCGCTTGAAACGAAAATCCGTCTGACGTTCGTCACGCCGTCCCGATATCCCTTGCTGATGAAGTGACGGCGGCTTATTTGCCCGTTTTGGTGAACATCGCCATGGCGTTCTGCTTTTGAAGCGGGTCGGAAACGACGATGCCGCCCTGCTTGTAGCCTTTTTCGTCGGTGAAGCGGTGCTGCATATCTTTCAGCGCAAGCCCGTAGCGGTCGCGAATGATTTCCGCTTCGGGACGCGTATGCACGTTATGCACGAATTTCGAGCAGTAGACGTAAGAGGCGATCGGGTACAAAAACGCCGAACTGATGATGTCGCACAACTGGATGCCCGCCGAATTGTTGCTGTGTCCGAAGCAGGGCATTTCGATGATGTGCGGATACATCGGGCGCAGTTGGCGGAATTTTTGCGTGAAAACGGAATGCGACACGCTGATGTTTTTCATGTAGTCGCGGCTGTCGGCGATGACGACGCCGTGGTCGTCCGATTCCGCCAGATAGTTTTCAAAATAGTCGAAAAGGCTTTGAATGGACGACGTGTAGACCGCTTTGCCGTTGAACTGTTCGCCGGGGATTTTCACCCACACGCGCGCGGCGCATTTAACGTCGTATTTGAACAAAAGGTCGATGATCCTGTCCATGAAGCCGATGGCGTGCCGTTGCGCCCGCCGTCCGCCGCGCATGGCGTTGCGCCGCACGTCCGCCCCTTTGATTTCCGGAATGATGCGGTCTAAAAAACGCTCCGTCGGATAGTTCAAACCGGGGTAAAAGCGGTATTTCAGTTTAATGAAGTCGTGCGTCAGGTCGTACAGGTGCTTGTAGTCGACGAACAATCCGGTGATGACCAGAACGGGCTGATGGTTGTCGTCGGGTTTGGAATCGGCGGGCAGGGTGCCCAAATCGCCCGATTCGTCAATATAACAGATTTTGACCATGCGCGCCCCTTATACAACTAAGGTCGCTTCATAAAAGCGACCTCAGGCTTTGCTGCTCTATCCGAGACAGTGTTCATAAATTACTTGAACAGGCTATCCGAAAGGCGCACACTTGTCAATAAAAAAAGGCGGGAAGCAATGCGGATTGTGCGCGCGTACACATCAAGGGACGTTTTGGAAAACGGCTTCCGGTCGGACGGATTGCCGTTCGATTTGCCGCCTTTGCCCCGTCTGGCGATTCACGAAGCGTGCGTCAACGCGGCGAAATACGGCGGGCGCGCGTTCGTTTTGAAAATCCGGCGGACGCGGCGCGCCCTGATTTGCGCCGTCACGCAGGAAAATCCGGTCGTTTTTCGCATTGGCGGCAAAGCGCACGGCGGTTGCGCGCTGATTGACAAAATCTGTCGCCGGCGTATGATGCTGAACGGCGGGAAAACACTCGCCCTGTTTTTTGAAAAGGATTGAATTTTGCCGGTTTTTAAGGTCACCGCGCCCGCGCCTTGCCCGTATTTGAGCAATCGGGCGGAATGTAAAATCTTCACGCGCCTGACGCCCGACAACGCGGCGTTTGCGGCAAGTCATCTGTCCCGCGCGGGTTTCCGCCGCTCGCACGACATTTGTTATCTGCCGGCGTGTCCGGATTGCGACGCGTGCCGTTCCCTGCGCGTGCGGGCGAACGATTTTTCCTTTAACAAAAAATGGCGCAAAGTGATGCGTTTGAACGGCGATTTGTCCGTGTCTTTCGCCCCGAACGTCGCTTCAAGCGAGCAGTACGATTTATTCGCCGCGTATCTGAACGCGCGTCACGCCGGAGGGGAGATGTGCGCGATGGATATGGACGATTACGCCGCCATGATAGAACAGACGTGCGCGCCGTGCCGTCTGATGCTGGCGCACGATCGGCAATCGGGCGATTTGCAGGGCGCGATGCTGGTCGACATTCTGGACGACGGACTGTCCGCCGTGTACAGTTTTTTCAATCCGGAGCGGGCGCGGTCAAGCACGGGGTCTTTTCTGATTTTGAATCTGATTCGCGAAACGCGGCGGCTGGGCTTGCCGTATGTGTATCTGGGATTTTTCATCGCGGGCTGTCACAACATGGCTTACAAGCGGCATTTCCGCCCCGCAGACGTTTTCGTCGACGGGCAATGGGTCGATTTCAATCCCGCCTTATTCGCCGATTAAGTGCAGAACGACGTTGCGGATGTGCGGATCCATGCGGTGTTCGCAAACGTAAACCGCCTGCCACGTTCCCAAAAGCATTCTGCCGTCCTGAACGGGAATGTTCAGCGATACGTCCGTCAAAGACGTGCGGATGTGAGCCGGCATATCGTCAATTCCCTCGTAAGTGTGGTCGTACAGCGCGTTGTCTTTCGGCACGGCGCGGTCGAAATAGCGGGCAAGGTCTTTCAAAACGTCGGGGTCGGCGTTTTCCTGAATGGTCAGGCTGGCGGACGTGTGCTGAATGAACAGCGTCAACAGTCCCTGCCTGATGCCCGATTCCCAAATCGAGCGGTTGACGGCGTGCGTAATATCGTAAAATCCGGACGGTTCGGTCTGCACCGCCAAAACGGTCTGGTACTGCCTCATTTGTACAAATTCCGTTCGTCGAGTTTCGCCGCGTCTTTGCGGTCAAGCATCGGTTTGACGGCGGACAAATCGAGCGGCAGATTTTTCACGAAACGGCACGGGACGGCGTATTCGCGGAACACGTCGCCCTGCCGCACCTCCGCCATTAAAACGGATTTCGCCGCTTTCAAGTATTCGCGCACGGCGGGGTGCAGAAAGTCCAGCAGAACGACGGAATCGGGCGTGCGGTACAGCAAAGCGTGCGCGCCGCCGTCGTACAGGATGACGGGGGAGGACGGTTCGGAATCGCGGGCGTGAATGGAAATCATCAATTCGTCGTCTTTGTTGACGTGGACTTCGTAAAAGGATTCCTGTTCGGGTTTTTTCATCTCGTTCATGGTGCGCTCCTGCGTTCTATTTGAAATAAAGTATAAGCCTTTGTTTTTTTTGTATCAAGAATTCTTGCGTCGCAAGGGTAAAAAAGGCTATGCTTTTCTCAACGAACAATTTTAAAGGAGTCTTCAAATGCATCCGTGGCACGACGTTGAGCTGAACGCGCAAAATCCGACCGAAATCGTCCCCGCCGTCATCGAAATTCCCAGAGGGTCGAAAATCAAGTACGAACTGGACAAAAAAAGCGGCTTGATCCGCGTCGACCGCATTTTGTTTTCTTCCGTGCATTATCCCGCGAACTACGGCTTCATTCCGCAGACGCTGGGCGAAGACCACGACCCGCTGGACATTCTGGTGCTGGGGCAGGAGCCTGTCAATCCGCTGACAATCATGAACGCGCGCCCCATCGGACTGATGAAGATGATTGATCAGGGCGAGGACGACGACAAAATCATCGCCGTTCACGTCGACGACCCCGAATACTCTTTCTATCAGTCGATTTCCGACCTGCCGCCGCATCGTATGCAGGAGGTCGAACGCTTCTTTTCCGACTACAAACTGCTGGAAAAAAAGAAAGTCGACGTGCAGGGCTTTTTGAACGCGAACGCCGCGCGCCGCAGTATTGAGGAAGCCATGCAGCGTTATCAGGAAAACAAGGAGCACCTGACCGGCTACAAAACGAAGTAAGGCGCAAATCCGCCCGTAAAGGAAAAGCGTTCGCGATTGTCGGCGGATGCTTTTTTTTGTTGAAATTTTTGTCTAATTTTCATAACATGATTAAAATGTTTTGATAAAAGGGGCTTTTCATGGCTGACTCACAAACGAAAATTTTAGCGGGCGATCCCGAAAAACTGGGGGCGACGTACGACGGCAAAGGCGTGAACTTTGCGTTATTTTCCGCCAACGCGACAAAAGTGGAACTCTGCCTGTTCGACGAAAACGACGTCGAAACGAGAATCGAATTGACCAACCGCACGCAAGACGGCGTATGGAGCGGCTATCTGCCCGACGCGAAACCCGGTTTGCGCTACGGATACCGCGTTGACGGACCTTATGATCCCGCAAAGGGATTGCTGTTCAATCCGAACAAAGTGCTGTTTGACCCGTACGCGCGCGAACTGGACAGGGACGTGGTTTACGACAAGGCTTTCATGGCGCTGAACCCCGACGGATCGCGCAACGACGCCGATACCGCGAAAATCGCCCCCAAAGGCATTGTACAGGATCCCGACGCGCTGAAAAAAATCGGCTCGACCGCAAAGCCGGAAATCGCGTGGGACGACACCGTCGTTTACGAAGCCCACACCAAAGGCTTTACAATCAAGCATCCGACCGTACCGGAAGCCGATCGCGGCAAATTCGGCGGCATGGCGCAGGACGACGTGATCAAGTATTTGAAAGAGCAGGGAATTTCCTCCGTCGAATTGTTGCCTGTTCAGGAATTTTCCACGCACGGATTTTTGGCGGACAAGGGCTTGCAGAACTACTGGGGCTACGAACCCGTCGCGTACTTCGCGCCGCACAAAGCCTACGGGTCGCCCGCCGAATTCAAAAAAATGGTCAACAAGTATCACGAAGCGGGCATGGAAGTCATTCTCGACGTCGTGTACAACCACACGGGCGAGGGCGGCAAAGACGGCGAAATGCTGTCTTTGAAAGGCATCGACAGTTCGTCCTACTACGCGTCGAATCCGAACAACCGCGGTGAATTCCGCGAAGAAACCGGATGCGGCAACGCGCTGGATTTGAACAACAAAATGGCGCTGAAACTGACGGTCGATTCTTTGCGCTACTGGGCGCAGGAAATGGGCGTCGACGGCTTCCGCTTCGACTTGGCTCCCGTTCTGGCGCGCGACAACAACCGCAACTATGACAAAAACCACCCGTTCTTTCAGGCTTTGCGCGACGACCCCGTGTTGAGCAAAACGAAATTGATCGCAGAACCGTGGGATTGCGGCTGGGGCGGCTATCAGGTCGGCAATTTCCCGAAAGACTGGATGGAATGGAACGACAAATTCCGCGACAACACCCGCCGTTTTTGGTGCGGTGCGGAAGGCTTGGCGGCTGAAATGGCGCGCCGCATGACCGCTTCCGACGATTTGCGCCGCGAGGGAAGCAACGAATCCCCTACCGTCAACTTTGTGACGGCGCACGACGGCTTCACCGCGAAAGATTTGTGGTCGTACAACGAAAAACACAACGAAGCGAACGGCGAAGGCAATCGCGACGGCAATTCCAACAACGCCAGCAACAACTGGGGGCATGAAGGTTATAAAGACGAGGGATTGGACGATTTCCGCAACAAAATGGTGCGCAACGTCATGGCGACTTTGCTGATGGCGGACGGCGTGCCGATGCGCGTGGCGGGCGACGAATTCAACCGGTCGCAAGGCGGCAACAACAACGCGTATTGCCAAGACAGCGAAATCGGCTGGGTGAATTGGGACAAACTGAAACAGTCCGACGTGCAGTCGGCGGAAATGGTCGGCTTTATGACCCGTCTGCGCCGCGAACATCCCGCGCTGGCGAACATTTCCTACTTCAACGGGCAAAGCGTTGACGGCGGCGCGAAAGACATCACATGGATTCGCCCCGACGGTCAGGAAATGACGCCGCAGGACTGGCAGGTGCCGTACGCGAAAACGCTGTCGTTCGTGCTGAACGGCAAAGCGGCGGAACAGCGCGGCAAAAAAGCGGACGACGACTTTATGATCGTGATGAACGCGCACAACGGCGACATCGAATGGAAACTGCCGCCCGCGCCGAACGGTCAGAAATGGGAAGTCGCGTTCGACACCGCGAAATTGGGGCTTGAAAAACAGCCGGCGGATCAGCGTCAGGCGGGCGATTCGCGCAAGGTCGAAGCGCACTCCGTCGTCGTGTTCCAAGCGGTGCGCGAAGAAAACCGGACGAAAGAAAAATCGCGAATTCAGCCGTCCGTTTTGTCGCAAATCGCGGGCAAGCGCGGTCGCTGACGTACTGATTTTCTTACCATTAACTCCCCTCGAAAGCGATTTCGAGGGGATTTTTTTGTTTTTCGAGCGCGATTTTCCCGTCAAAAGTCATTTGCGAGGGGATTTTTTATGCTTTTTTTCACGTTCGACCGATTTTTTTGCTTGACAAGTACGGGGGGGGGGGGGGG
>CAKQWA010000009.1 GCA_934277945.1 uncultured Alphaproteobacteria bacterium | reverse complement strand
ACAGCGACTGTGTACATACTTCAAGCGAGGTTCTGATGAAAAACAAGACTTTGCCTTACTGTATCTGTATCTTTTTGATGAGTGCGACCGCGCGCGCCGCGACGGTTGCGCCCGCTTACAAATTGGGGAATTCCTACGCGTCGGAAATCTCGACGACGGTGAATTGTTTGGAAGGGCACGCCGGTGCGAATCTCGGCAGTTCGACGTGCAAGGATTTGTCCGAGGGGTGCAAAAACAATTCGGAGTGCGTCAACCGGCACGGCAAAGGCTATGTATGCGCGAAAGGGCGCGACGGCGACGCAAAGCGCGGCGTGTGCAAATATCAGGAATGTTCCGGCTGGGGCGACACGTCCTGCTCGACGAAATACTCGCACTTACGCTCCTGCGTGAAAAACGAACTTGGCGTGTTTGAATGTCGCATTACTTGCAACTGGCAGAAAATCAAGGAAAAGGGCAAGGCGTACATCGGTTCCGCCAATATCGCCGACCGCATGAAGTTTGAATACGGCTTATGGACGAACATCGGCGGCACGGCGTTGAACGCGGCGTACGTTCAATCGGCGATCGACTACGCGTGGCGCACCTGCAAAAACGGGTACATCACTTACTGCCCGAACACGAAATTTGAAAAAACCTTGTCGCAGGCGGAATGGGACGACGGACAAAAAGGCGGATTGAGATATCAGCCGTGTCTGCCGTGCTCCATCGCCACGGGCGGCACTTGGGGCATCGGGACGGAGGAGGACATCTCCAAAGTGGGCACAAGATCCTACTCCATGACCGCTTCGTCGGATGCGGACATCGGGCATGATTTGTCCCGTTCGTACTCGCAATACAAATACGAGGGCGACGCCAGCGGCACGTCGTCGCTGTTCCCCGTGTACATTTTGTCCGACAGGTGCGGCAGCAAGGAGGCTTTTGTAAACTCGAACCTGTTTACAAAATTGAACTATTCCACGCCGTTCGTCAAAAATAGAGGGGGAAACGACGTCAAACTGGAAGACGCCGGCTTTAAAAACGTCGTGGAAATGGGATATGCGGACATTTGCTATGTGTGGCAGACGCGCGGCAGCAGCAGTCGCTATGTTTCGGGAAACAGGGACGGCTTTTCCTGCAAAAAATACAGCACCGCGAACTGTCTGCAAACGACGGATATGTCGCTGTTGGTGTACGTTCCCAAGCAAAGCATAACGAAGACTTTTCCCACGGCGTCAACGCCCACGGGCGGAGCGACGAAAGTTTCCCATAATTTCAATCAGAGGAACGGCACGCTGATGTGCTGTCGTCTTGCCACCGCCGACGGCAGCGACATTTCCGGAAACTACATTAAAAACTGCATGGTCGTCAAATACTGACGGTACGCTTGAAAAAAGCGTGCGGGCGGCAAATCGGACGGGTACACGGTCGCATGGGGGCCTCTCCGGTTTGCCGCTTCGTTTTATGCGGATGTCATTCCGCGCGCGCGGGATTGTTATAGCGCACGTCGTTCGGAATCGACTGCCCTTTAAAAATCGCGTTGTACGAACTTTGCGTGTGATATTCCGTCTTGTCGTAGGCGTTGCGCACGGGGCAAGCCGACAATAAAAGCATCGCGCCGAGGATAAAGCAAAATGCCATGAACTTCATTTTCATTCCTTTTGTTTTTTCTTCACAATAGCGGGTAAAAATGAAAAAAGTATCAACATCGCGCACATTGCCAGCGGCACGGCGTTTCCGTGCGCGCCGTAAAACGTTTCATCCTCCGCGCGCGGCAGTCCGGAATCCACAATGCCGCGCTTGCCCAGTGCCAGCGCGTTGACGACGCGTCCGTAAGAATCTATCACGCCGCTGATGCCCGTATTCGCCGCGCGGACGACGGGAAGCCCTTCCTCGACCGCGCGCAAAACGGCGGCGGCAAAGTGTTGATGCGGTCCCGCGCTGACGCCGTACCAGCCGTCGTTCGTCACGTTCAAAAGCCAGTACGGACGCTGTGATTTGTCCACAACGTGCGCCGGAAACAGAATTTCGTAGCAAATCAGCATACCTGCGGGCAAGGTGCGCGGCACCGAAACCGTTTGAGCGCCTTTGCCCCGCGAAAAGTCGAATTGACCGTTCGTCACTTTTTCCATGAACGGAAAAATCGACCGCAACGGCACATATTCGCCGAACGGCACCAGATGCGCCTTGTCGTACAAGCCGAGAACCGACCCGATTTCGTTAATCGCCGCGATGCTGTTGTAAACGCGCATCGGCGGAAAAGCGTCCGGATTTTCCACTTTTTCCGTGCGCAACGTTCCCGCCAGCAGAATCGCGCTTTGCGGCAGTCCCGAAACCGCCATGGCGCGCGCGTATTCGTCCTGCGCCAATAAAAACTGCGTCGCCGTTTCCGACCACACGACGTGCGTGATATCGTCTTTCGGTTCTCTGGAAGTCAGAAAAACGTGATCGTCCAAAATGCGCTCCGCCTTTTGCGAATCCCATTTCAGCGTTTGTTCGACGTTCGGCTGAACCAGTCTGAATTTAACGCCGCGCACGAAATCGTCCGGCAGAAAAGCGTTGGCAAAGCGCGCATATCCGTACGTCGCCAGACAAGCGAAAACAAGCGCGGAAACGCCCGTCCACGCGCCGAGCCGCTTGAAAAAAGCCTTGCGATTGTCAAAAGGAAGCGCGGCGGCAGGCAGAAAACACGCCAGCACAATCATGACGCCCAATCCGTACGAGCCGTACAGCGACGCCGTTTGCAGCATCAGCGGCGCGTTTGTAAACACGCTTGCCGTCAAATTCCACGGAAAGCCCGTCAGCGCCCAACTTCTGACCCACTCGAAAAATCCCCAGCCCGCCGCGAAAACAACCGCGCGCCGCCAGCCTGACGGGGCGAGGACGCGGGCGGTCAAAGCGCAAAAAGCGGGGAAAAACGCCCCCCACAAGCCGAACGCGAAAAACGGCAGGAACGAAACAGGCGCGAAACGCGGGTCGAGTTTCAGCGCGTTGCCGACCCACATCAGTCCGAAGCCGAAATGCGCAAAGCCGAACGAAAAGCCGATGCCGAACGCGCGCTTTTTTGTCATGTCGCCGGCAAGCAGGAAGCCCAGCGCGGTAAAGCCGAGCAGGGCGGGCAAAAAATGGCGGGGCGGCAGGGCGAGAACCGTCAGCGCGCCCGCGCAAAACGCCGCGAACGGTTTTGAAACAAGTATCCGGCGCACAATTTTCACCGCTTTCGCGCAAGCGGTTTTGACGGCGGATTTAATCTTCGCAAACGGCGGCATACGGATTGTCAAACCCCAATTTTTTCAAAATCTGCGTTTCGAGCGATTCCATTTCTTCCGCGTCTTCGTCTTCAATGTGGTCGAAGCCGAGCAGGTGCAGAACGCCGTGCACGACCAGATGCGAGAAATGCGCTTCAAACGGCAGACGCAAATCCGCCGCTTCGCGCTGCACGGTTTGCAGGGCGATCACGACGTCGCCGAGCAAAAAAACGCCGTCCTGCGCCAATTCGGCGTCCGCGTCTTCGTCGTCCATGGCGGCGAACGACAAAACGTTCGTCGGCGCGTCTTTTTGGCGGTAATTCTTATTTAAAACGCGCACGGTGTCGTCGTCGGTCAGCAAAAAACTGATTTCCGCGTCCTTGGCGGGAAACGCGTCCGTCACGCCCGCTTTGAACGCGGCTTTCGCCGCCGCCGTCAGCGTCTTTTTATAGGCGGGGAAAGCGGCTTTCCAACCGTTTTCTTCGCGCACGGCAATTTTCAGCGTCATTACACGATGCCCTTTCTGACGGCGTAGCGTTTGTCGTAGGCTTTGACGATTTTCGCGACCAAGCCGTGACGCACGACGTCCTTTTCGTTAAAGCGCACGACGCCGATTTCCTTGACGCCGCTCAACACGTCCAGCGCGTCCGACAAGCCCGACTGCACGCCGCGCGGCAAGTCCGTCTGGCTTAAATCGCCGTTGATGACCATGCGCGAATTTTCGCCCAAGCGGGTCAGAAACATTTTCATCTGCATCGTCGTCGTGTTTTGCGCTTCGTCCAGAATGACCATCGCGTTGGCGAGCGTGCGTCCGCGCATGAACGCCAGCGGCGCGATTTCGATTTCGCCGAGTTCCAATTTCTTGTCGACGATGTCGTTGGGCAGCATATCGTACAGCGCGTCGTACAGCGGACGCAGGTACGGGTCGATCTTGTCTTTCAAATCTCCGGGGAGGAAGCCCAGATTTTCGCCCGCTTCGACGGCGGGACGCGTCAGGATGATCTTGTCGATTTTGCCTTCAAGCATCAGGGAAACCGCTTTCGCGACCGCCAGAAACGTCTTGCCCGTCCCCGCGGGTCCCAAGCCGAACACCATTTCGTATTCGCCCATTGCGCGAATGTACTCCGCCTGCGTCTGCGAGCGCGGCTGAATGTGGCGTTTGCGCGTTTTCAATACCAAATCGTCTTCTTTCACGGCTTTATCCTCCTGATTTTCGGAAGCGGCGTGCACGTTGACGGCGTTGTCGATGTCCGACGTGTCGACGTCGCCCTTTTTGCCCGCGACGGCGTACAATTTGTCAAGCGCGGCGAACGTCTGCGCGACAAGATTCTCCTTGCCCTCGACGGTTGCCTGATTGCCCTTGACCTTGATGTTGACGTCCAGTTTTTTTTCCAAACGGTGAATGTTGGAATTGTGGGCGCCGAACACGATCATCGCCAGTTGGTTGTCTTGAAATTCTTTTGTTTTCTTTACGTCTTGCTTTTTGCTCACGACCGTCATCCTTTACATCCGATTGACAAGATACAAAGTATTATGAGCCGAAAACTTTTATTTTGCAAGCACTTCCCCGTCCAAAGCGACGGCGGACGCGTGCGTGATTTTCACGTTCGCGGTTCGACCGACAAGCGAATCGTCCGCGCGGGCGCGCACGTTCTGCATATGCGGCGTGTGTCCCAGCAAAACGCCGTCGTCCCTGTCCGCTTTCGTTTCAAAAAGAACGGGGACGGTTTTTCCGACAAAGTCCGCGTTGAAAGCCGCGTGCTGTTTCAAAAGACGCGCCTGCAAGCGTTCCAGACGCTCTTGCGCGACCGCGTCCGTCACGTCGTTTTTCATGGCGGCGGCGGGCGTGCCGGGGCGCGCGCTGAACTTGAACGAATAGGACGACGCGAAGCCGACCGCGTCGACCAGTTTCATCGTGTCTTCAAACTCCGCGTCCGTTTCGTTCGGAAAACCGACGATGAAGTCCGACGACAGCGCGATGTCGGGCCGCGCCGCGCGCAATTTGTCGATTAAAGTCAGATACTGCGCCGACGTGTAGCGGCGGTTCATGCGCTTCAACACCGAATCCGACCCCGACTGCACGGGCAGGTGCAGATACGGCATCACTTGCGGAATGTCGCGGTGCATCGCAATCATGTCGTCGGTGAAATCCGACGGATAGGACGTCACATAGCGCAGGCGCTCAATGCCGTCGATTTTCGCCAAAGCGGCGATCAGACGGCTTAAATCGGACGGATTGCCCGCCGCGTCGTCGCCGTGCCACGCGTTGACGTTCTGCCCCAAAAGCGTCAGTTCTTTCGCTCCCGTGCGCGCCAGTTGCTCCGCTTCGCACAGGATTTCCTTCATCGGACGGGAATATTCCGCGCCGCGCGTGTACGGCACGACGCAATACGAGCAAAAGCGGTCGCATCCTTCCTGAATCGCCAGAAAAGCGGACACGCCGGTCGCCGACGCTTCGGGCAGGAAGTCGAATTTCGGTTCGGCGGGGAAATCCGCTTCAATGTAGCGTTTTTTGCCTTCCGTGCGCGCCAGTTTTTCCAGAATTTCGGGCAGACGGTGGTACGTTTGCGGTCCCAGCGCCGCGTCGACGAACGGCACGCGCTTGAAGAAATCTTCGCCCGCCGCCTGAACGACGCATCCCGCGACGATGAACAGCATCTGTTCGCCGTTTTTGCGCTTTTGGTCGCGCAGTTCGCGGTATCTGCCCAATTCCGAATAGATCTTTTCCGACGCTTTTTCGCGGATGTGGCAGGTATTGAGCAGAATGATCGACGCTTGCGCCGCGTCATCCGTTTCTTCGTACCCGAGCGTTTTCAAAATGTCCGTCATGCGCTTGGAATCGTAGACGTTCATCTGACAGCCGAGCGTTTTCACAAATACCTTTTTCGCCACAATCCTACTCCGCGTTCGTTTAAGTGAAGATTACTCTTCGCCTTTTTCCATGTTGTCCATGACGGAAGCCATGTCGTGATTGTCGTCGGACAATTCGTTCGTGTCTTCCATCAATTCCAATTCGTCCTCTTCGCCGATGGCGACGTCTTCGTCAAAAGTTTCTTCGGCGGCTTCGGGCGCGTCGTGTTCGTGCAGTTTGTTTTTCAGCATTCTTTTGTTCTTCGCGCCGCAAACCAGTTGCAAGCGCGCGTATTCGTCCGCCGTCACCGTTTCGCCGCAATGGGGGCAGACCATCGGGTCTTTTTTCAAATCATAAAAATGCTCGCCGCATTGCAGACAGGTGCGTTTCTCACCCCATTTTTCTTTCGACATGATTTTCTCTCCTCGGTTAAAGATAAAATGTTTTCATTAGGGCTTTTGACATGTTAGTGTTATCTTGTCAAAACAAAAACGAAGTTTTTTTATCATGATGTCTACAATTTCTGAAAAATCGCATGGTTTGCAAGGAAAAATCACCGTCGCGGGCGACAAGTCCGTTTCCCACCGCGCGCTGATTCTGGGCGCTTTGGCAAGCGGCACGACCGAAATTTCGGGACTGCTGACCGCCGATGACGTGATGAACACCGCCAAAGCCGTCCAAGCGTTCGGCGCGCGAGTCGTTTTCGACGCGGACGGGCGCTGTTTCGTCACGGGCGTTGAAACGCTTGCCGAACCCGACGCCGTTTTGGACATGGGCAACGCCGGCACGGCAACGCGCCTGCTTGCCGGATTGGTCGCCACGCGCCCGATGGCCTGCTTTTTTACGGGCGATCCGTCCCTGTGCTCGCGTCCGATGAAGCGCATCGCCGAACCGCTGTCTTTGTTCGGCGCGACGTTGACGACCCGCGAGGGCGGCAGACTGCCGATGTGCGTGCGCGGCGCCGAAAATCCGCTTCCCGTGAAATACCGTCTGCCCGTCGCGTCGGCGCAGGTCAAGTCCGCCGTTTTGCTGGCGGGGCTGAATGTCGAGGGCGAAACAATCGTCGAAGAACCCGTTTTATCGCGCGACCACACGGAACGGATGCTTAAAGCGTTCGGCGCAAACGTGCGTTTCGAGGCTTTGGCGGGTGGCGGCAGAAAAATCATCCTGAAAGGCAAGGCGAAACTGACGGCGCAAAAGGTCGTCGTGCCGGCGGACATTTCTTCGGCGGCGTTTCCGCTTGTCGCCGCTTTGATTACGCTCGATTCGTCCGTCGTCGTCGAAAACGTCGGCGTCAATCCCTTGCGCACGGGGATTCTGACCGCCTTGAAGCAAATGGGCGCGGACGTCGCTTTGCAAAACGAACGCGTCGTGTCCGGCGAACCGATCGCCGACATTCATGCGCGCTCGTGCGTTTTGAAAGGCGCGCAAATCGACGCGTCGCTCGCCCCGTCGATGATTGACGAATATCCCGTGCTGGCGGTCGCGTGCGCGTTCGCTCACGGGCAATCGCGGCTGTGCGGCTTGGCGGAACTGAAAGTCAAGGAAAGCGACCGTTTCCAAGGCATTTTGGACGGTCTGAAAGCCAACGGCGTCAACGCTTTCGCACAGGGCGACGACATTATTGTCGACGGATGCGGCGGCGCGGTCGCGGGCGGCGGCGTTATTGAAACCCGCTTGGATCACCGCATGGCGATGGCGTTCGCCGTGATGGGCATGGCGGCGCAAAAAGCCGTGACGCTTGACGATACGGCGGCAATTTCAACCAGTTTTCCCGATTTTATCGGCTTGATGAACAAAATAGGAGCAAAAATTTCATGATTATCGCAATCGACGGACCCGCCGCGGCGGGCAAAGGCACTTTGGCGCAGAATCTGGCAAAGCATTTTCACTACGCCTTTTTGGACACGGGGCGTTTGTACCGCGCCGTCGGATACGCCGTGCTTCAAGCGGGAAAAGACCCCGCGGACGAGGAGGCGGCTGTCGGGGAAGCCAAAAAATTAAAGCCCGAAAGCATTAACAAACTGCTGGAAAACCCCGCTCTGCGCGAAGAAGCGTCGGGCGAGGCGGCTTCCAAAGTCGCCGTCATTCCCGCCGTGCGCGCCGCTTTGTTGGATTTACAGCGCGATTTCGCCCGCAATCCGTTCTTTGTCGACGGTTCCGCCGCGAAAGGCGCGGTGCTGGACGGACGCGACATCGGCACGGTCGTGTGTCCCGACGCCGATTTCAAATTCTTTGTCACCGCCTCTCCCGAAGTGCGCGCGACGCGCCGCTTTAAAGAATTGCAAGAACGCGGCGAAAATCCCGATTACGACACGATTTTGAAAGACGTGAAAGCCCGCGACGAACGCGATTCCAACCGTGCCGCCGCGCCGCTGAAAGCCGCCGACGACGCGAAGATTCTCGACACGTCCGACATGAACGCGGAAGAAGCGTATCAGCACGCGCTGGACATGATGGTGCCGTAAAGCCGTTTTTTGTTGAAAATTCAAAGAAAGCGTTTGCAAAAACGCTTTTTTTATTATATAGAAGACTCTTTGAAACGGGAGGGCGCCGCCCGCTTCGCTTTTCAACGGCGCAGACCTTCGGATTCAACCGAACGGCACGAAAAAAATTTGTAAAGGATCACTTTTTTATGGTTACCAAAAAAATTCAGGAAGAAATTCCCGCCACGACTGAAAATTTTGCCGAACTGTTCAACGAATACTACGGCAAGGACACGGGCTTGGAAGGCACCGTCGTCAAAGGAACGATCGTTAAAGTCACCGACGATTTCGCCATCGTCGACGTGGGCTTGAAATCCGAAGGCCGCGTGGCTTTGCGCGAATTCGGCTTCAACGCCGACATCAAAGAAGGCGCGCAGATCGACGTGTTCATCGACCGCTACGAAGACAAGGACGGCATGGTCGTTCTGTCGCGTGAAAAAGCGCGTCGCGAAGAAGCGTGGAACGAACTGGAAAAGGCTTTGGAAAACAACGAACGCGTCAACGGCGTCATTTTCGGACGCGTCAAAGGCGGCTTCACGGTCGATTTGTCGGGCGCCATTGCTTTCCTGCCCGGATCGCAGGTCGACATCCGCCCCGTGCGCGACGTCGCTCCCCTGATGGGAACACCGCAGCCGTTCCAGATTTTGAAAATGGACCGCGCTCGCGGCAACATCGTCGTTTCCCGCCGCGCCGTTTTGGAAGAAACGCGCGTCGAACAGCGTTCCGAACTGATCAAGAACCTGTCCGAAGGGCAGATTCTGGACGGCGTTGTCAAGAACATCACCGATTACGGCGCGTTCATTGATCTGGGCGGCGTCGACGGCTTGCTGCACGTTACCGACATCGCTTGGAAACGCATCAACCACCCGTCCGAAGCGCTGACGATCGGTCAGCCCGTCAAGGTGCAGATCATTCGCTTCAACCCCGAAACCCAGCGCATTTCTCTGGGCATGAAGCAGTTGGAAGCGGATCCTTGGAACGGCATTGAAGCGAAATATCCGAAAGGCGCGAAACTCAAAGGCCGCGTGACGAACATCACCGACTACGGCGCGTTCATCGAACTCGAACCGGGCGTCGAAGGCTTGGTCCACGTTTCCGAAATGAGCTGGACGAAGAAAAACACGCATCCGGGCAAAATCATCTCCACTTCTCAGGAAGTCGAAGTCATGGTTTTGGACGTCGATCAGGCGAAACGCCGCATTTCCTTGGGCTTGAAACAGTGCATGGAAAATCCGTGGGAAGCCTTTGCCGAAACGCACCCCGTCGGTTCGCAGATTGAAGGCGAAATCCGCAACATTACGGAATTCGGTCTGTTTGTCGGCTTGACCGGCGACATCGACGGCATGGTTCACCTGTCCGATCTGTCTTGGGACAAGAGCGGTGAAGAAGCCGTCAAGGAATACAAAAAAGGCGACGTCATCAAAGCCAAAGTGCTGGACATCGACGTTGAAAAAGAACGTATTTCCTTGGGCGTCAAACAGCTGACCGCCGATCCGTTTGAAGGCGCGACGCAAGACCTGAAAAAAGGCGCCGTCGTGACCTGCATCGTTTGCGGCGTTGAAGAAAACGGCATCGAAGTCGACGTCAACGGCATGAAAGGCTTTATCCGTAAAGCCGATTTGTCCCGCGAACGCGCCGAACAGCGTCCCGAACGTTTCGCGATCGGCGACAAGGTCGACGCGAAAGTGACGGCGATCGATTCCAAGACGCGCAAAGTGTCTTTGTCGATCAAAGCCCGCGAAATCGCCGAAGAAAAAGAAGCGTTGTCCGAATTCGGTTCGACCGATTCGGGTGCGTCCTTGGGCGACATTCTGGGCGCGGCGATTGCCAAAAAAGAAGCCGAAAAGAAATAATCTTTCGGATTTTCAGAACGCGGAGCCGATTGAATTTCAATCGGCTCTGTTTTTTTAAGGATTGTTTATGCAGACTTTTTACGTCAACGGCGCGGCTTGGCAGGCGTCAAAACTTCTCGGCAAAGGCAAGGGCGGGTATTCATATCTGACCGAGCGGGACGGCGTGCCGTTCGTGTTGAAGAAAATTCATCACGAGCCGTGCGATTATTACACGTTCGGCAACAAAATTCAGGCGGAACTGAACGATTACAAACGCTTGTCCGCCTTGTCGATCCGTATGCCCCGCCTGATCGAGTGCGACGAGAGCGCGGAAATCATCATCAAGGATTATATTGACGGCGACACGGCGGAAACGCTTGTCCGGCAAAACCGGCTGGAAGAATCTCATCTTGCGCAACTCCGGCAAATGTGCGCCGTTTTGTATGCGGCGGGGCTGAACATCGACTATTATCCGACGAATTTCATCGTGCAAGACGGCTTGCTGTATTACATAGATTACGAATGTAACGCTTACGCGGACGAATGGAATTTTGAAAATTGGGGCGCGCAATACTGGAACGTGAAAGAATGAAGCGGCTTTCTTATCACGGTTGCGCCGCTCGCAAAAATCGTTTATAAAAGAAAAGTCCGATGCTGCAACATCAGACTTGTTCCTAATCAGGAAGGAGTCAACCTAACTAACTCCCCACTAGATTTAGGATACGGAAATCGGGCGATTTTGTCAATCCGTTTTGAAAAACCTCTTCCCAACGCGGTGATGTTTCCGCAAAGGAGAGAGCAAAATGGTTAAATTTTTAACATTGTTAAAGTTTAATCATTGAAGTCCTTTTGACGCTGTTGCGCTAAAAGGCGGACGGCGGGCGCGATCCCGCCGTTCTTTTAATGTATATTTCTTTTTTATTGACAAAATGTTATTATTGTAATAACATAATGAGATACTATGTTGTCACATCCATGCAGGAGATAAAAAATGGAATGGAAAGAGTTTGTAGATTTTTGGAATAGAACGAATGAAATTCGTCAGGAAAAAAGAGACGATGGTGAAAAGCATCGCGAGGTTTCGTGCCGTGCCGCACAATTAGGATACCCAAATTTAGTGCAAGCGGCAGGTGTGGGGAAAGAACTTTATGATTTTGCACGAAAAGCGACAAATAAAGAGGAACGAAAGCGTTACGGCGGAATCAAAGGAATACTGGAAGACGGAACAAAGGATTTGAGAAACAACAAAATTGGTGCAAATTGGGGAAAAAATAACCCAAAAGGCGATTGTAAGGAAATGTCACGAACAAAAAGGTAACTGAAAGATATGTTTTCAAAGAAAAGAGAAGCTTATATGCTTTTCTCTTACTTTGTATAAAGGGGATTTTGCATGAAAAAAAGCGTGTTGTTTTTATATCTTTTAGCGTTGCCGAGCATTGTTTTGACCGTTTTGACGCTGTGTTTGACGGCGTATGTTTTTTTTGAATACGGTTTCGACGATTTTCTTTTCATTAAAGCGGGCGTGTTGTTTCTTTTGACGGGCGGCGGCGTATGCGCGCTGGCGTTCAGAAACAGGAACGTGTGGGTGAAAGCGGCGTTTTACGCGCTTGCCTGTCCGTACTTTTTCTTTTGGGCGGCAATGGGGGTGATTTTGTATTTATATCCGAACTTTATGGAGTTCGACGACGCCATGCTTTACAATTGGGACGCCGATGAGTGCCGCGCGCAAGGCGGCGTTTTCAAGCAGCGTCTGAAAATTTTCGGTTACTACTGCGATTTGCCGAGCCGGCGGGACGGGTGATTTTCGCGTAAAAAAAAGCCCGCCTTTGTTCAGGCGGGTTTTTATGGCGGAGGACGTGGGAGTCGAACCCACTGACAGCTATAACACCGTCTACGGTTTAGCAAACCGCTGCCTTACCGTCCGGCCCGTCCTCCGTCGTGAAGATAATAATAACGAAAGATTTTCCCCGCGTCAACTTAAAATGCGCTTCACGTCGTTTTTTATGAAAAAAACGTCAAACAAAGCGCGTGTGTTTTCGGACGGCGCGCGATTAAAAATCGTCCGCCGTTCTTTCGTTCGCCGGCCGCCACATGAAAAACAGCAGGTAAAACAAGGCGATCAGCGTTTGCGTCGTCAGACCGCCGGAGAATCTGTATCCCAGAAAATTCAGCGCCGCTCCGAAGCATAACGCCGGCAGAAGCGAGATGAGTCCCAAGCGCGCGCGTTCCCCGAACGTGAACGTTTCGCCCGTGCTCCAAGAAATCGCGTAGGACGCGAAAGCCAGAAAATACGTCAGCGCGTAAAAGCAAATCAGGTAGAACGGCACGCATATCAGCGCCGTCCACGCGGGAACGACCGTTTGAAACAGAGGCAAGCCCTTTTTTATAAAGTCGCGCGCCGTGTCGGGTGTCACTTTCAGCGCCGCGCCGCCAAAAACGCTTTGAAGCGAAAACTGTTGTTGCGCGCCCGTTTCGTCCGCCACGACAATCCTGTCCGTCAGAACGTATATCCCCGCTTTGCCGGATACGATTTCGTCCTGCGTGTTGATGACGAAAGCGTACGAATTGCCGCCGTCGTCGTAGGCGTAATATATCGGCCGTTCCGAAACGATGTGCCCGCCCGCGATGACGAATTCGGGCATATTGTCGGCGTATCGGTTCAATTCGTCCGCCGGTATGCCGCGCATCATCGCGCTTAACCGCAAGCCGACGGCGAAAGCCGTTATCAGCGCGATGGCGAGCAGGGCGGGAAAGCCGCCGCCTTCGCCCCGCCGCACATAATCCCGCGTCAGCGTTTTGTCGTAAAAAGAGCGTTTGAAAAGTGAAACGGTCGATATTTTCATCGGGATTCTCCTGACTGCCGATATGTCAGCATAGCCCCAAAAATCCCGAAAGTCGACGCTCTTTTTCACTCGCCGCTTTCTTTGACGCCGACGCAAATTTCTTTGGGCAGTTGCGCCAGATAGTAAAACAGGTACGCGAAAACGACGATGACCCCGCCGAGAGTTCCCAATGTGAACCAGTCGAGCGCCGTGCCGAACACCAGATTGATGACGAAAACCGGAATGGTGCAAAGCGCGGACAGGCGCATCCTTTGCTCGAACGCCAGCGGCACGCGCGGATAAATCGTCATCGCGTAAGTCAAAAGGGCGATGAAGTAGGTGATGACGACGTATTTGAAAAACACCAGCGGCGCGGCGATGACGAACACCATCAGCGGAATGGCGGCGTACATTTCGTCCAACATCTTTTTTACGAAAGTGTGCATTTCTTCGGGTTTGACGGTCAGGTTTTGCGTGCCGAAGAATCTTTCAAGCGGCATCAATTCCACCTGATTGCCGTTCACGAAATGCACCGCGTCTTTCGATATGTAAATCGAGTTCGGCGACGGCGAATGTAAAATTGCCGCGTTCTGCGTCGTGTCCAGCGTGACGTTCACGCCGTCCGAGAGTTGTATGCGCCCGAAAAAGTCTTTCGGTTCCACAATCTGCCCGTTTTGAATTTCGATTTGCGGCACTTGCGCCGTAATCGCCTGAATTTCAGCCGGCGTGATTTCCGCCGCGAACAACGCGACCTTTACCGCGTACACCAGCCCCGTCAGCATCGCCAGCACGAACAGCGACAAAAAGCCCAATCCTTTGCCGTTCAGAACGTAAGTGTCCGACAGCGACCCGTTGTAAAAGGAATGTATCAGCAAACATTTGCGTTTCATGCGCGCCTCCTTTTTTGAATCAAACAATCTGTCCGATTATAAGGAAAACGCGCGAAACTGTATGCCTGTCAAAGAGTTTACGGCATAAAGAGCAGACGGTTGTCCGCGCCGAAAACGTTTGACAGCGTTTGCAGTTTCAGCAATATCCGCGCCGCCAAGGGCATTTTGTCGGAACGGATTGTTCCCGACGACAAAAATTCGCCCAGCAATTCCCAGCGCGACTGTTGCGCCGGATATTCGACCAGAGGCAAATCCGCGTCGATGTTCGCCAGACGCAAAACCTCTTTGCGCGCGTCGTCGGACGTGCCGATTGCGTCGATCAGTCCGGCGTCAAGCGCCTGCGCCCCCGTGAAAACGCGTCCGCGCGCCGCCTTGTCAATCTGTTCTTTCGTCAGATTGCGGCGTTGCGCCGTTTTTTGCGTAAAGTCCTCGTAAACGCGGTCAAGCGACGCTTCAAAGAATTTTCTTTGCGACGGCGTCATGCCGCGGTGCAGGGCGAAAAAGTCCGCGTTTTCGCCGATGGCGACCGTTTCCGTGTTGACGCCCAATTTTTTCAGCAGTTTGCCTGCGTTGAACTTGCCGCCGAACACGCCGATAGAGCCCGTGATTGTCGCCGGCATCGCGTAGACTTTGTCGCAGGCGAGCGACAGGAAATAGCCGCCGGACGCCGCCGTCGCCCCCATGGAACACACAACCGGCTTGCCGTATTTTTCGCGGATTTTGATGATTTCGTGCCACAGCGCGTCGGACGGCGTATACGCGCCCCCCGGACTGTCAAGGCGCAGGACGATGCCTTTCACCGCGTCGTCGTCCGCCGTTTCGTGCAGTAAATCTATGGTTTGGCTCACGCCGATCAGCGACGTTGACGCGTCGCCGCCGAAACGGTCGTCGCTTTGCGTCAGCACGCCCGACAGCGTGATTTGCGCCACGCGATCCTGCGGTTTTTCGGCGCGAACGGCGATGTAGTCCGCGATGTTGACGGCGTCTTCCGACTGTTCTTCCAACGCGTCCTGCAACACGTCGGCGTATTCGACCCTGTCGACCAGTTTCGCGTTCAGCGCGTCCTGCGCGAAATAGGGTCCCGTCAGCAATATCTGCCGCATGGTTTGCGCGTCGATGTTCCTGTCCGCCGCGATGTCCGCGCTGATTTGCTCGAACAGGTTTTCCATCAGGCTTTGCGTGTTTTCGCGGTCGGGCGCGCTCATGCGGTTTTCCGTAAAGGACGCCGCGCCCGTTTTGTATTCGTGACGCGCGGAAAATTCCGCCTCGATGCCGAGTTTTTCCAGCGCGTCCTTGTAAAACGACGCGTCGATCGCCATGCCTGTCAAGCCCGCGTCGCCCGACGGCTGCAACCAAATTTCATCAAACGCGCTTGCCAGATAATACGGACGCAAGCCGCCCGACATCTGCCCGAAAGACGACGCGTAGGCGTACGCCTTTTTGCCGCTTTGTCTGAATTTTTTAATCGCGCCGCGCAATTCCTGAATTTGCGCCAAGGACAAGTTCGTATCGTTCATCCGCGCGTACAGCGCGATGATGTCCGGATCTTGCGCCGCTTTGTCCAGCGCTTGCAAAACGTCGTTGAACGTCGGATTATCCTCGAACGACAGAGATGACAGGAAATCGGCGGGGCGTCCCTCGAAAACCGGCGTGGAAAAGTCGATTGTCAAAACGGTTTTCGGCGACAGCGCCGGCGTCGTTTCGCTTGTCACCCAGACGATCAGTCCGAGCAGGAGTGTCGCGCCGCCCAAAAGATAGCAATAGAATTTAAAGGCTTTTTTCAAGGAATTCAAAAGAGTCGAAATCATTTTTTCCGTCCGTCCGGCGTGTCGTTAAAAATCGTATTGGGCGCGGTAGCGCATCAGGTGATCCGCCAGTACGCATTTCATCATCGCTTCAACGACGGGGACGCCGCGCACGGCGACGCAGGGATCGTGTCTGCCCGTCGTCGATACCGTCGTTTCGTTGCCGTACACGTCCAGCGTTTTTTGCTCTATCGTCACGGACGGAGTCGGTTTGAACGCCGCCCGCGCGACAATCGTTTGCCCCGTTGACAATCCGCCCAATATGCCGCCCGCATGGTTCGACGCAAAGCCGACGCCGTGCGGCGCGTTTTCGTCCGCGTACATTTCGTCCGCGTTTTCTTCGCCGTACAACGTCGCCGCTTCAAAACCGTCGCCGATTTCAACGCCTTTCACCGCGTTGACGCTCATCAACGCTTTGGCGATGTCCGCGTCCAAGCGGTCGTAAACGGGTTCGCCCAAACCCGCGGGAAATCCGGTCGCGCGCACTTCGACGACTCCGCCGATTGAAGAGCCGCGAATCTGCGCGTTGATGATTTCCTGTTCGAAAACAAGCGCGGCTTCGGCGTCGGGGCAGAACAGGGGATTTTGGTCGATTTGCGAGTCGTCCCACCCGCGCACCCGTGAATGTCCGATCTGCACCAGTCCCGCTTTGACGGAAAAAGGCGTTTGAATGAAGTGTTCCAGCACTTTTTGCGCGACAGCCCCCGCCGCGACGCGCATGGCGGTTTCCCGCGCCGACGCCCGTCCGCCGCCGCGATAGTCGCGATTGCCGTATTTCAGCGTGTAGGTCAAATCGGCGTGCGCGGGACGGAATTTTTCGGCGATGGCGACGTAATCTTTGGATTCGTGCGTTTTGTTTTTAATCAGAATCGCAATCGGCGTGCCGGTCGTTTTGCCCTCGAACACGCCGGAAAGGATTTGCGCCCCGTCGGGTTCGCCGCGCGCCGTCGTCACGGGGGATTTGCCCGATTTGCGTCTGTCGAGGTCTTTTTGAATGTCCTTTTCGCACAAAGGGATGTTCGACGGAACGCCCTCGATGACGCATCCGATCGCGATGCCGTGGCTTTCTCCGAATGTCGTGAACCGGAAAATCGTGCCGAAACCGTTGCCGCTCATTTTTCTCCTCCGATGAAAATATCAGGGAAAAAGTAGCACAGGTTTGCTTTTTTGACGACTTAATTTTTAAATCAAGCCCGCTTTTTTACGCAAATCCGACGAATCCACCGGAGTCCAGCGCTGCATCAGTTCGTCGAGCTGTTCGTCGGGCTTTTCCGGCAGAACGACGTTCAATTTCACCAAAAGGTCGCCCTGCTGCGTTTTCGTCTTAATCCCTTTGCCGCGCAGACGCAGGGTCGATCCCGTGTTCGAGTGCGCCGGAATGTTCAGCGCGACTTTGCCTTCCATGGTCGGAATGGTGATTTTCGCACCCAAAACCGCTTCTTTCAGCGAAACCGGCACGTTCAAAAGGATGTTCAGCCCCGACCGTTCGAAATACGGGTGCGGCTCGACCAGAATGCGAATCAGCGCGTCGCCGTTTTCGCCGCCGTTCACGCCCTCGTGTCCCTGTCCTTTCAGCCGCAAAACCGATTTATCCGCCGTGCCCGCCGGAATCGTCACGTTCAGCGTTTTGCCGTTGGGCAGGCGGATTTCCCGCGCTTTGCCCAAAGCCGCTTCCAAAAACGGCACCGACAAATCGTAATTCGCGTCTTCGCCTTTCATTTTCACGTTGGCGGAACGCCCCGCGCCGCGCGAAAAGATGTCTTCCGCGCCGCCGCCGAACATATCGCTGAAAAAGTCAAAGCCCGACCGTTTCCTGCCTTTGCCCGCCGCCTGTCCGAAATCGAAATTGAAGCCGGAAAATCCGCCGTCCGCGTTGAAGCCCTGCGCGCCGCCGTAGCCTTGTCCGCCGTTGAATCCGCCGTAGCCGAAGCCCGCGCGCTCTTTGCCCGTTTCGTCGATTTCGCCCGCGTCGAAACGCTTACGCTTCGTTTCGTCGGACAGAATGTCGTAGGCGGCGCTGACTTCTTTGAATTTGTTTTCGGCGTTCTTGTCGTTCGGATTCAAATCGGGGTGCAGTTTGCGCGCCAATTTGCGATACGCCTGTTTGATTTCGTCTTGCGTTGCGTTCTTTGAAACGCCCAATACGGTATACGGATTTGCCATGTTTTTTGCCGTCTTTTAAAAAAAGCCCTTTTATAAAATACGTTTTCAACTTGATAAGATAGTGCGTTTTGCCGTCAAAACAACCTATAAAAAGGTCATCGCGCGAAAATTTTTTTAAAAAGTTTCATTTTTCCGCGCCGTTCTGTTATATTAAGCCGTTCGTGCCGTTTCGCTTGAATTTCGCGTTAAAGGCGCGTATCACTTGAAAAAAACAAAATTCTTTCTTTCAAAGGAGCCGATATGAGAATCGAAGAAGATATCAAACTGGACTTTAAGGACGTGCTGTTCCGCCCGAAACGCAGCACTTTGCGTTCGCGTTCCGAAGTCGATTTGGAAAGAAAATTCGTTTTCAAAAATTCCCGCAAAGAATGGACGGGCGTTCCCGTCGTCGCGTCCAACATGGACACCGTCGGCACCTTTGAAATGTACGAAGTGCTGAAAAAATTCAAAATGTTCACCTGCATCCACAAGCACTACACAAAGGAACAATGGGCGGAATTCAACAAAGACCGTCCCGCGCAGGACTATGAATACATGGCGATCACGTCCGGCATTTCCGATCGCGATTACGAACGCTTGATTCGCATTTGCGGCGAAAACAAGCATTTGCAGTTCATCTGCATCGACGTCGCCAACGGGTACAGTCAGTATTTCGTCGAATACGTCCGCAAAATCCGCGACCAGTTCCCCGAAAAAACGATTATCGCCGGCAACGTCGTCACGGGCGAAATGACCGAAGAATTGATTTTGGCGGGCGCGGACATCGTTAAAGTCGGCATCGGACCGGGGTCGGTCTGCACGACGCGCATTCAAACGGGTGTCGGCTATCCGCAGTTGTCCGCCGTCATCGAGTGCGCGGACGCGGCGCACGGTCTGGGCGCGCACATCATCTCCGACGGCGGCTGCACCTGCCCCGGCGACGTGTCCAAAGCGTTCGGCGGCGGCGCGGATTTCGTGATGCTCGGCGGCATGCTCGCCGGTCACGACGAATCGGGCGGAGAAATGGTCGAAGACGAAAGAACGGGCAAGAAATACCGCAAATTCTACGGCATGAGTTCCGACACCGCGATGGAGAAGTATTCGGGCGGAATCGCGTCCTACCGCGCCAGCGAGGGCCGCACCGTTCTGGTCGAATACAAGGGACCCGTCGAAGAAACCGCCAAGGAAATCTTGGGCGGCGTGCGTTCGACGTGCACCTATGTCGGCGCGCGTATGCTGAAAGAATTGACGAAACGCACGACGTTCGTGCGCGTCACCCAGCAGTTTAACTCGTCCTTGGCGAGCCAGCCGCAGAACGCCGGCAACTCCAACCCGTCGCACAAACCCGACGCGTGCAAATAACAGGGGGCGGCGATGCTGATCGACGACCAATCCGAAGTCATCGACATTTTAAAGCAATCCAAAACCTACGGGCTGAAAAACGAAAAAGTCGATATCGTCGAAACGAACATTTCGTTGGTCTTTCTGGTCGGCGACAAAGCCTACAAACTGAAAAAGGGCGTGAAGTTTCCCTATGCGGATTTCTCCACGCCCGAAAAACGCTTGCAGTCCTGCCGGCAGGAACTGATGACGTGCGAACGCTTCGCCTCCGGCATCTGTCTGGGCATTGAAACCGTCGTCAGAAACGCGAAGGGGCGGCTGTTCCTGCGCGAATTCTGCCGCGACGCAGATGCCCAAATCGTCGATTATCTGCTGGTCATGCACCGCTTTCCCGAGGAGGATTTCTACCTGAACAAAATCAGGGACGGTTCCGTCGACCGCTTTGAAATGATGGATTTGGCGGAACGGATTTGGGAACTGCACGCCGACGCGCCCGTTTTCAAAATGCGGGGCGGGGCGGAGGTCATTCGCCGCCGCATCATCGAAAACAACACGTTGAGCAAGTGCTTTTCGCCCGAAGTTTTCGATTTGAAAGACGTCGAACGGCTGGACGGGGCGCAGTTGGCGGAACTGGCAAAGCACGCGGCTCTGCTGGACAAGCGGCGCGACGAGGGCAAAATCCGCTGGTGTCACGGCGATTTGCGCCTGACGAACGTCGTGATGTTCCAAAACCGCGTCACTTTATTCAATCCGATTGATTTTTACGAGGATTTAAGCCAGATCGACACGCTGTACGACGTCGCCTTTCTGCTGATGGACATGGCGAGTCTGGGACTGAACCGGCTGGCGAGCATTTTGTTCAATCACTACATGGCGTGTTCGGCGGATTGGGAGGGCATCCCCGTCCTGCCGCTGTTCATGTCGTGCCGCGCGGGTGTGCAGGCGTATGTTTTCGCTCAGCGCGCCGTTGACGCGGCAGACCCTGTTCAAAAGGAAAAATTCGCCGCGCAAGCGCGCTCTTATCTGGACTGGGCGTACAAGTTTTTAAATCCCGCGCCGCCGGTCGTCGTGGCGTGCGGCGGATTGTCGGGAAGCGGCAAATCCCGCATGGCGCGCGAAATGGCTCCCGTCGTCGCTTTGCCCCCCGGCGCGATTGTCCTGCGCGACGACGTTTTGCGCAAAAACATGGAAAACGTCGCGCAAACCGCCGATTTGGGCGAAGACAGTTATTTGGGCGCGGGCGAGCGGGCGGTGTACGACCGTTTGTGCAAGGAAGCCGAAAACGTCATTCGCAACGGGCACAGCGTCGTTTTGGACGCACTGTTCTTCAAGCCCGAATTTCGCGATCAGGCGGAGGCTCTGGCGAAAAAAACGGGCGTCGCCTTTTGCGGATTCTGGGTCGACGCGCCTTTGGACGTGCGCGCCGGACGCGTCGCCAAACGCAAGCGCAATCCGTCCGACATGAAGTCTTTGGACGCGCTGAAAAAACAACTGGACATCGATGTGGGCGAGGTGCGCTGGCACAAAATCGACTCGTCGCGCGACCGCAATGAAACGTTGCGAAACGTGTTCGACATTTTAAAGAAAAACGGTATCGGTATTCAATAACGGAGGGCGATATGAACGGTTACAAGCATATTCTGGCTCAATTAAGCATTCCCGAAACGGCGCAGGGCGTCTTGGACGCGTCCCTGATGTGCGCCCGCAAATTCAACGGTCACATCGACGCCGTCCACGTCAGGCAGAACGCGGTTTTCGTGCCGCCCATCCCCGTTGTGTCGTCCGATATGGCGGGCATGGTGCTCCCCGACATCGTCAGCGCGCAGGAATCCGTTCTGGAACACAATTCCAAAGAAGCGGAAAGGCTGTTCCGCCGCTTCGTCATCGACAACGACATCACAATCAAGACCGTTCCCGAACTGGACGGCGCGGTGTCCGCCGATTTCAAGCAGTTGCAGGGCAATCCTGAAGAAGTGATGGTGCGTCTGTCCCGTGTCAGCGACCTGACGGTCATGCCGCGTCCGCACGACGCGGATTTTCCCAACGACGATTCTTTTTCCGTCCTGAACGCCGTTCTGATGGAAACCGGCGCCGCCGTTCTGCTTCCGTCCGTTTCCGGACACGAAACGATCGGCACGAAAATCGCGGTGGAATGGAACGGTTCGCCCGAAGCCGCCAAAGCCGTCACGCTGGGGATGCCGTTTTTGCGCAAGGCTGAAAAAATCGTCATTTTTGAAACGGCGAAACTGACCGAATACGATGACGCCGCCGCTTTGAAAAAACTGCTGGCGTGGAACGGCGTCGACGCGGAAATCGTTTCGCTGGAATCCTCCGGCGCGGCTTTGTGCGAAAAACTGGACGGCGGATTCGACCTGCTGGTCATGGGCGCGTACACGCAAAGTTCCATGCGCCGCTGGATTCTCGGCTCGACGACCGTCTACGTCATCGAACACGCGGACGTCCCGCTGTTGCTGGCGCACTGACGGCAAAGAATCTGCAAACAACTTCTTGCCTTTTGATTTCAAAAGGTGTACAAACTTCCCAAACGCATGGCGGGGCATCCCTGGAGGCTCTCGCCGCGTTTGAAACTTTTAACTTTTAAGGATTTAATTCGATGGCTAATGTTACATCTATCAGCGTTAAGGAACGTACCGTGGCAGGTAAGGGAGCCGCACGCGCCGAACGCAGAGCCGGTTTCATCCCCGGCGTCATTTACGGCGAAAAGAAAGCGCCCGTCATGTTCGCCATTTCCTCTTTGGATTTGGACGCGCAGTTGCGTAAAGAAGGTTTTTGGACCCGTCAGTTTGAAATCACCGTCGGCAAAAACAAATATCACGCGATTTGTCAGGACATTCAGACGGACCCCGTTTCCGACGTCCCCGTCCATGTCGATTTCCTGCGCGTTTCCGAAAATACGGAACTGACGATCGAAGTCCCCGTCATTTACGAAAACGAACTGGCTTCGCCGGGCTTGAAGACGGGCGGCACCCTGAACGCTATTTTCCGCGCGATCGAAGTCGTTTGCAAACCCAAAGACATTCCGGAACACCTGATTGTCGATTTGACGGGCTTGGAAATCAACGACACCGTTAAAATGTCCGATATCAAATTCCCCGCCGGCGTTCGTCCCGCGGCGGAAGAAGACATTACGGTCGCGACGATTGCCGCCGTTTCCGCCGAAGACGATGCGCCCGCAGCCGCTCCCGCCGCTGCCGCCGCTCCCGCCGCTCCCGCCGCGGATGCCGCCGCAAGCAAATAAGCGTACTGATTATGTTTTTGATTGCCGGTCTGGGAAATCCGGACAAAGAATACGAAGGCAACAGACACAATGTCGGTTTTATGGCGGTGGACAGTCTTGTTCACCGCTATAATTTTGCCCCGTTCAAAAACCGCTTCAACGCCCTTGTGTCCGAGGGGAACATCGACGGAAAGAAAATCATCGCCGTCAAGCCGCTGACCTATATGAACAATTCGGGACAGGCGGTGCGCGCCGCGATGGATTTTTACAAAATGTCCGTGTCCGAGTTGTTCGTCATTCACGACGACATGGATTTGCCGTTCGCCAAAGTCAAAGCCAAAATCGGCGGCGGCGCGGGCGGTCACAACGGATTGCGCAGTATCGATGCGCACTGCACGTCCGCCTACACGCGTTTGCGCATCGGCATCGGGCGTCCCGAATCCAAAGATCAGGTCGTCAATTTCGTGCTTTCCGATTTTTCAAAAGCGCAGAAAAAGGATTTGGAAGTCCTGTTCGACGAAATAGGCGAGGCTCTGCCCGTCCTGCTGTCCGAGGGAACGGGCGGCTTTTTAAACCGTTTGGCGTTGATCCAACACAAAAATTAAGGAGTTTATCATGGGTTTTAATTGCGGTATCGTCGGTTTGCCGAACGTGGGGAAATCCACGCTGTTCAACGCTTTGACATCCACGCAGGCGGCGCAGGCGGCGAATTACCCGTTCTGCACGATCGAGCCGAACGTGGGGCGCGTCGCCGTGCCCGATCCCCGCTTGGACGTTTTGACGAAACTGGCGGATTCCAAGCAGACGATCAATACGCAGTTGGAATTTGTCGACATCGCGGGGCTGGTCAAGGGCGCGTCGCGCGGCGAGGGGCTGGGCAATCAGTTTCTGGCGTCGATTCGCGAAGTCGACGCGATTGTGCACGTCCTGCGCTGTTTTGAAGATTCCGACATCACGCACGTCGAGGGAAGCATTGACCCCGTGCGCGACGCCGAAACGATTGAAACCGAATTGATGCTGGCGGATTTGGACAGTTTGGAACGCCGCATCGTCCCGTTTGAAAAGAAAGCCCGCGCCGGCGAAAAAGAGGGAAAAGACCAAGTCGCCGTCATGCAGCCCGTTTTGGACGCTTTGCGCAGCGGCAAGCCCGCCCGCACCGTTCACTTTGATGACGAGGAAAAGCAGAAACTCTACAAGCAGTTGTTCCTGCTGACTTCCAAGCCCGTTTTGTACGTTTGCAACGTGGATGAAAATTCCGCCGCGACGGGCAACGAATTTTCCGATCGCGTTTTTGAAATGGCGCAAAAGCAGGGCAATCAAGCCGTCGTCATTTCCGCCGCCATTGAATCCGAAGTCGCTTTGCTGGAAAATCCGCAAGAGCAAAAGGAATTTTTGGAAACGCTCGGGTTGGAGGAAACGGGATTGAACCGCGTGATTAAAGCCGGTTACAAGTTGCTGAACCTCAAAACGTTCTTTACCGTCGGTCCCAAAGAATCAAAGGCTTGGACGATTAAGGACGGCATGACCGCGCCGCAAGCCGCCGGCGTCATCCATTCCGATTTTGAACGCGGGTTCATTCGCGCCGAAATCATTTCCTATGACGATTTCGTCGCCTGCAAAAGCGAAGCGAAAGCCAGAGAAACGGGCAAATTGCGCTCCGAGGGCAAAACGTACGTCATGCAGGACGGCGACATCTGCCATTTCCTGTTCAACGTATAAGGACTGCGCCCGTGCGTCTGGCTTTGTACGAACCGGATATTCCGCAGAACACCGGCACGCTGTTGCGTTTGGCGGCGTGCTTCAATCTGCCCGTCGACATCATTGAGCCGTGCGGTTTCGTCTTTAACGACCAGAAGATGCGCCGCGCGGGAATGGATTATCTGAACATTGTCGACTGCACGCGTCATGTCAGTTGGGAGCGGTTTTGGCAGAATCACAAGGGGCGCGTCGTTTTGCTGACAACCAAAGGTTCCGTTTCCTACGTCGATTTCGCTTTTCAGCCCGACGACATTCTTTTACTGGGGCGCGAAAGCGCGGGCGTGCCGGACGAGGTGCACAACGCCGTCGACGCGCGCGTGCGTATTCCGATGCGGCGGGATACAAGATCCTTGAACGTCGCTATTTCCGGTGGTATCGTATTGGGCGAAGCAATCCGTCAGACAGGCGGGTTCGGGCAACTGATATGATTGGAGTGACAGAATGAAAAAATTGTTTTTGGCGACCACCGCGCTGGTTTTGTGCTTTTCCGTGACGGCGAACGCCGCGCCCGCCAAAGCGAAAGCCGCGCCGAAAGAAACAAAGAAAGTTGAACAAAAAGTCGAGCAAAAAGCCGAAAAATCCGGCGTTGAAGCCTATGCTTCCGCTAAATTCGTTTACACGGATTTCCACCTTCGCGCAACGGGTGAAGACGGTCTTAAACAACAGTACAACGCTTTCGGCGGCGAATTTGCCATCGGTGCGAAACTGACGGACAACATCCGCGCCGAATTCGCCTACACCTACCGCAATCCGTCCAAGCGTTCCTATGAAAACGGTTCTTTGGAAATGGGTATGCAGAGTTACATGGTCAACGGCTATTACGATTTCAGCACGGGAACGGCGTTCAAACCCTATGTCAGTGTCGGCGCGGGCATGGCGCGCGTGAAAATACACGCCAGAGATTTGTTTGACGACGCCGGCAACTATGTCGACGAAGTTATCTCGGCGTCCGAAAACACCTTTGCGTATTCGTTCGGCGCGGGCGTTTCATACGACGTGACCGACGACGTCGCGATTGACGCGGGATACCGCTACACGCGCACGAGAAAAATCTTTGCCACCGAAGACGGCGAGTCTTACGCGACGAAGCAGTACGCCAACGACTTTATGATCGGCGTGCGCTACACGTTCTGATTTTTCTTAAAAAAGACCGACAAAAAACCGTAAAGAGTCGATTGATTCTTTACGGTTCTTTTTTATGCGGCTTCAAGCCCGTTTTTTCAGGCTTTGCGCGCGGTTTAGCCCATGGCGGCGGTAATCTGTTCCTGCATGGCGAACGTACCCATAACCGACCACGCGATAACGCCGGAAACGAACAGCGTCGCGACCATGTTCAAAACGCCCGCTTTTTGCTCGATGGACGTCACGCTGTCTTCCAGCCATTCGTTCGCCATTTGGTTCAACGCCGCTTGGAAGTTGTCCATTTCGGAGTAAATGCGCAAGTCGCCGATGATTTCCTTATCCGGAAACAGCAGACCCGTCTTGTTCAGCGCTTCGCCGATGTTGTCGCCGTTGTTGATGAATATCAGCGCTTTGTCAATGCGGTACAGCAGGTACGGACTGGCGTCATGGCGCAGGTTTCTCAACGCTTGCGACACGGGCGTGCCCGCCTGCACCAGAGCCGCCATTGCCAACAGCCACGTCACGCCGACGAAAATGCGGTACAGCGACCATGGCGGGACGTTTTCGACATAGGTGCGCGACGGTCCTTTCCAGCGCGACAGCGTCAGATATATCAGGAAGAACAGCGTCGGCAGGGACGCGAACGCGATAAACCAGTATTTCTGAATCCAAAACGACAGGGACACCAGATCTCGCGCCAAGCCCGTCCAGCGCGTGCCGGGGGCGGCGGCGATCATCGGCGGCACCATGTACACGCCGATTGCGTAAATAATCAAAACCGTCATCATGGACAGGAACATCGGGTAACTGATTGCGCCGACGAGCGGGGCGGTCATCTTTTTCGTGCCTTCCGTCACTTTAATCAGGTTCGCCAGAGCGTCGTCCATGTGCGACACGTCGCCGACCGACAGCATCAGGCGTTCTTTCGGCGGCGCCCAGCCCTCAATGGCGACGGAAAGCGGATTACCGTTTTGCAACGAACGCGACCAGTACATCAGCGCCAAAGCCATCGGTTCCCCCGGATTCTTGCCGTCGTTCGTCAAAATCCCGTGAATTCGATCCAACGCGTCCATCAATGAAAAGCGGTTTTTCAGCAAGCTCATCAATTTGCGGTAAATGCGCAACCGCGTGCCGCCGCTCATCCGGCAAATAGCCATTGCGTAATAGCGTTCGAGATCGTTTAATGAAAATTTCGCCATCTGTCGCACTCCTGCGTTTAATATGTCGGGCGTTCGTCAAGCAAGCCGCACCAACGCTCCACTTCTTCCAAGTCGATCGTGCCGCCCAGCATACGCTCCACCGCACAATCTTTCATGGTTCTGCCGCCCAAATCGCCCGTCCAGTAGTCAATCGCCTTTTTCGTTTCGCCCTTGACCAGCAAATCCAAGAACGTCGCGTCCGGCATCAGAATTTCGCCGACGACCATACGCCCTTTCACCCCGCGCATATCGCAATACGGGCATCCGGGACCTTTCAAAAACGTTTGCTCCATGCCGAAATCGCCGAACGATTTTTTCAAACGCTTCACCGCCGGATGATCCGGCTGTTGCGTCACGGGAATACGGCAATGCGGGCACAATTTGCGGAACAGACGCTGGGACACCATGCCTTTCATAATTTCGGGGTCGATCAATTTAAACGTTTCAACGCCCATGTCGCGAAAGCGCATGATGACCGCCGGCGAGGAGTTCGCGTGCAGGGTCGACCAGACGCCGTGTCCCGACAGCGCGCCTTTAAACGCCAACTGCGCCGACGACAGCGTGCGGATTTCCCCGATCATCAGCATATCGGGGTCGGATCGCAACGACGCCGCCAGAGCCTTTGTGAATTCCTGTTCTTTCAACGCTTCCGTGTTCGCGTTCGTCACGGGCATCTGCCGCGCGCCCGGAATGGGATATTCGGGAGGGTCTTCCACGGTAATCAGGTTCAATTCGTAATTGCGTTCCTGCAACAAGGAAATCATGTTGCGCTGCAATGTCGTCGATTTGCCCGAACCCGTCGGTCCCGCCACGATGATAATGCCGATGGGAACCGCGCGCAGACGGTAGAACATATCCGCTTCCCTTTGCGTGTAGCCCAGCGCCATTAAATCGCCCGCGTTGTCCGGATCGTCGTCCGCGTACAGCAGGCGCATGACCAGATAGCGCGTGCCGAACGCAATCGGGTTGAACTGCAAACGCACGCCCAGAACGTTGCGCGGCAATCTTAATTTGCCCTGCGACCCGCGCAGAGGGGTGTCGCCGACTTTTTGCGCCGCCTGATATTCGTTCGAGGAGTAGTTCGCGTCCGAAATGTCCGACGAAGCGAACGCCGCGCGCACAAACGCTTCCCCCCATTCCTTTGAATTTTCCAGTTCGACTTTCATCATGCCGTTTGTGCGGAACATGATTTGCGTGTGATCCGTGCCGACGACGACGTGTACGTCCGACACCTTGACGTTCGCCGCGCGCGTCAGAACCGCCACATAGTCCTTTTGCATTTGCAGTTGTTCAAGGTCGGCGGGACCTTCGTCCGTCACCGTCGCGGCGGGCGCCGTCTGCGCGCTGTAATCGTAAATCGCCTTGATGACTTTTTGCTGGACGTACTCGGCTTTGTTGACCTGCAAATGCTTTTTGCGCGCCAAAACCTCAAAGCTCATCACGCGCCCGTCGAACTTGTGTTCGGCGCTGACTAAAAAGCGTCCGTTGGAAAACAGGGCGAGCAGGGACTGCGTGTCCTCTTTTGCCGGAAAAGAACCGTTTTTCGCGGTAATGCAGTCGTTGCCGTTCGCAAACAGTTCAAGGACGATTTCTTTCGTCCCTTTTTCTTTCTGCGGTTCCCCCGCTTTCGCTCCCGCCGCCGCCTGCGGCGCGCCGGCTGGTTTCGCCGCCGCCGCAGAGGGTTGCTTGGAATGAGGTTTGACCGGCAAAGGCATTTCTTACACCCTCACAATCAGTTCGACGCGATTCCCAGCGAGTTCATTGAATTCGCGTTTGTCGTGCCGGCGGATTCCGAAGACGCGCTGCGCGCAAAGCCCGCGCCCGTGTAAGGCAGAAATTCCTCTTTCGCTTTGCCTTTTTTAACGGTGATGCCGTCTCTGGCAATCTTCGTGATTTTGTGTCCGGACGGCAATTCGTTGCCCATGGACTGATACAGCACTTTTTCGTCTTCAATGGCGACCAGTTTGACGACCAGATGTCCGTCCGTGCCGTTGATGCCGCGAATGATGTACAATTCTTTGATAGGCGTATCCTTTTCCTGTTCGTCCGCTTTCAAATCCTGCGCGGTGATGTCCGCGGGGACGAATTCGGAAACGTCCTTGCCCGCTTTTTTCAAAGCCAGCAGGCTTTCGCCGAAGTTCGCTTTGCGCATCATGGATTCTTCGGACGGCGCGCGCTGCGGTTTCGGCGGACGCACGACAGCCTGCAAATTCGGTTTGATTTTATTGCGCACCAGCGTCATGGAATTGGCGTCCTGCTTTTTCTTTTCTTCTTCCATTAACTTCTTTTCCGCCGCTTTCTTTTCTTCTTCGGCTTTCAGGCGCGCCATTTCCTCTTCTTTTTCACGCTGGATGCGGCGTTCTTCTTCGCGTTTCAGCGCGGCTTCAATTTGTTTTTGACGGATTTCAGCCATTTGCTTGCGTTCAACCGCCGCCTGACGTTTCAATTCCTGTTCCAATTCCCATTCCAAACGCGCTTGCGTCATTTTTTCGCGGCGTTCGATTTCATTGAACAGATTTTGACGGTTCGACGTTTTCAGTGCGTCGATTTCCGAGCGCAGTTTGTCGCGCTTCAACTGCAACATCAGGGTGTTGTTTTCCTGTTCGATTTCCGCCATTTCGCGAAACACGTCGCTGGACAATTTGCCCAAAAACTGCTCGTTCGGCGCTGTGGACAGCGACATCTGACGGGCGGGCGCGGGCGAGGGCGCGGCGGGCTGCGACGCGGCGGGCGACAAATCCAAAGCCGGTTCGTTCGATTGCGGCAGGGACGCACCGACATCCGCAAACGGATCCGACGAAGCGGGCGCGGGCGGAGGCGGGTTGTTCTGTTCCAATTCGGCGAACGGATTGTTCTGTTCCACGACGGGCGCGGGCTGTTGTTCCTGCGCGGGCGCGGCTTGTTCCGCCGGCTGATTCTGCTCGGCGGCGGGTTGCGGCGCGGCGTTGACCGGTTCGCCCAAGAAAGAGTCATCCATGTTTACAAGGTCGTCCGCCCGTGCGTTCGTCGGGTATGAAAACGCGGTCAGCGCGGCGCTCATGACCGCAACAGTCAACAATGAGTTTTTAATATTTTCGCGGTTCATAGATTTGTCCTTCATATTTCCAGATGTTGTTTACAGGGTCGTAAGTGAAATTTGTCAATTCCAGCGCGGCGAAAGAGTTGAACAGGCTTAACCATTGCTCCGGATGCAATTCCGACGAGAACGAAAACTGCAATCGCGGGAATTCTTCAATCTGCATCGTGCTGCCGCCGTCCAGACCCGTCGCGCCGCCGTCGACGGCGACACGCTGGGAGCGCACTTCGTTAAAGGAAATGTCCTGTTTCAGCGACTGGAAGATTTGCGTCAGTTCTTCTTTCGCTTCAAAAATCATGTGGCGCGGCGTGGTCGAATAGGTTTTCAATTTTTCCGCCGGCAAGGTCGCGACAACGGACGTGCCAGCGTCGGAAATGATGTAGTCGATGCCTTTGCCGCCGCCGTATTCTTCAAAAGCGCGCTTGACCCAGCCCAGATGCCCCCATGTGAAGTTCCAAATCGCCGAAATGCCGTCCGGCGAGCAGGAAACGGACTGCAACGACCAGCCGGGGATGACCATGGCGCGTATCTTTTGGACGCCGTCGTAGCAATAATGGAGCAATTCCGCCGGAATGATGATGCTTTCCCAAGGTTTCGGTACTTCAACGACGGGCGCCGGCTCCTCTTCCACAAAAATCGGCTTGATCGGTATCGGGCGGACGATTTTCGGCGCGGACGGGGCGAAAAACGAACTGACCAGTTTGTAGCCCAAAATCAGCACCAGAAGACCCGCGACGCCTGCGATAATCAGCGTTTTTTGATTCTTGCCGCCGATTCTTTGCAGTTTCGCGCCGCTTCCGTCCTTTAATATCGTCGCCAGATCGACTTCTTCCGCACCCTCGACTTCCCATTCGGCAGGCGCGATTTTGCGTCCCCAGTCGGGCACCGCCATCATCGCGTAGAACGAGCGTTTCGCGTCTTCTTCGTTCAGGTACAGAACGTCTTCTTCCGACAAAATCAAGTCGTTGCGGATGGCGATGAACCACCAGCCTTCCTCCACCTGAAAAACGGCGACGGAAGACGAACGGTCGGAGAATTTTTCAGCCAGAGCCGCCGCCGCGGAAGGCAATCCGGGGCGGTGACCGTCCTGCGTGTTGCCGATGCCGTACTGCGCCGCAGACCCCGGTCGCATACAGTACAAATCCGCGCCCGCCATAAGCGTTTCGGCGGTTTCCTTGATTTCCGCCATCGGATCTTCCTGATCCGCCAGCGGCTGCCAGAACAGGCTGGTCGCAAAAGTGATGCCGTTGACGACCATCGTCGGTCCCCAAGGGGCTGACGCTCCGTCTTCCGATAACGCTTCCTCCGCCGGTTCTCCCGCGTCGTCGGAACCGTAATCTTCTTCGGTTTCGTCCATCAGTTCGTCATCATCATCAGCCATGATTCTTACCCGTTTTATTTCTGCATTCGAGTTTCAGGGGACAAGGGCGATACCAGCACTTGCGGCGTCAGCAAAACAACCAAGACGTTGCGGTCTTTGTCGGATTTTTTGCGCATACCCGTCACGCCTTTCGTGCGTTCGTTCGACGACTGCACTTTTTCAAAGCCCGACAAAATCAGCGTCGAACCCGAAACCATCGCCACTTCCTGCACGAAACCGCGCGTTTCAACCGTCGGCAACTGCGTCATGGACGAACCCGTCGTGACGGTTTCCATGTTCGTCAGTTCCGTAATCGTCATCGTGAACATCAGCAACAAACGCCCGTGATCCAAAATGCGCGGCAGGACTTCCATTGTAAAGCCCGCATTGACCGTGCTGGTCGTCGGCGTGATTGTCGTAATGCCGTCCTGAACCGTCATTTCCGTCGACGCGATGTACGACGTTTCCGTTGACACCTGAACCGGCGCCACTTTGTTGTTCAGCGTCGTGACCGTCGCGCTGGTCACCAGCGAAGTCGCGCCCTGTTTGGAAATGGCGTCAATCACCGCGCTGGTCGCGGAATACGGGGAATCCGTGTTCGGCACCCATTCGTAAACCGTGCTGCCCGCCGCGTTCGTCGTTTCTTTCAGAATGTAATTCTGTTTCCACAACTTGTTCCACGGGCTAGACTGATCCGTGTTCCAGTTGCCGCTCGCGTCCGGCTGAACCAAACCCATTGTCAGCGAATCCGTCGAGCCGGATGCCGCCGTCAGCGCCGTCGTCGTCGCAATGTCGAAGCCGATGCGTTTTGACAGCGCGCTGGTCACCAAATTCAAGTTCAAGCCGATTTGTTCTTCGTCGCTCAACGTCACTTGCAGGACTTTGACGGAAATGGCGACCTGACGCGACAGTTTGTCGTTCATGGAGCGCACATACTGCGCCACGCGCTGCAACGTGTAGGGCGAAGCCGTCACCGTAATCGTGCCGTTCGTTTTCGAGGACGTGATCTGCGCGTTTTCGGGAATCATCGCCGTGACGGTCGATTCCACTTCCTCCCAAAAATTCGTTTCAATGGAGGAATCGAGATTTGTCGATGTGTTGCCGCCGTCGCCGCCCGAAGACGTGCCGCCGATGGTCGCGCTTAAATTTGACGTGGTCGGCAGGGCGTAGAACGTGAAAATGCGCGTTTCCATTTGATAGAAGACGATTTCGTTGTTCTGGTAGCGCCACCACAGGTTGAAGCGCGCCGCCACCTGATCCAAAAAGCCGCTCAATTTGCCTTCGTAGTTCGGTAAAATCATGTTTTTCGGGGTCGGATCGCCTTCTTCAATGTCCGTGTCCTCGTCGTCCAGCAATTCTTCATTTTGCTCTTGGACGCGTTCGTCAATGCGCACAGAAATGCCCGTCATGCGCGTCAGTTGCTCCGCCAGAGTCATCAGACCGACGGGCTGCGTGTTGAACAGCGTGATGCCGTTTTCCGTTTCAAATTTCGCGGGCAGGGATTCGCCTTCGTGAATCTTCACGCTTTTGTTGCCCAGCCAGATGTCGTCTTTGACCGAAATCGTGTCCAAGGAAATCTGCGTTTCGGCGGGATGCGCGTTTTCCAGCGACGTTTCAATCTTTTCCAAGTTGCGATCCACGTCGTTGTCAACGGTCTTGGACAGCGAGCACGCCGTCAGCGCGCACACAAAACCGCTCAGGATGAGTTTCGTCAGGTGTTTAGTCGTCAGCATTTTCGTCCTCCTGAGTCGTGACTACCAAGACTCTGTTTCCTTTGTAAAACGTTCCCCAAGGCGCCGGAGCGGCACGCGCGAAAGAACGCAAAATGGCGGAGGCGACATCCATAAAACGACCGCGGAACATGGCGCCCGCCTGCAAAATGTAACCTCTGTCCGTATTCCAAATGACGCGCCAGCCGGATTTGTCGCCCCATTCAATCAGCAAATCGCGCAGGGAACTGCCTTCCGGTGCAAGCCAGTCCTCCACCGGATCCGCCGGATCGTCGTTCGGGTCAACGGACGTTTCTTCAACGCGCGAAGATCCGTTGACACCGTCCGCGTCGTATCCGCCGTTTGCGCCGAAACCGCCGTTCGCTCCCGTTCCAAAGCCGTTCGCCGCCAGTTGCGACCCGCCTTTCGAGCTGTCAAAACTGTTCATATCGGCGTCAACGCCCGTTTGCGCGGGACGGTTGGCGCTTAAATCTTCACCGCGGTAGCCGTACTGGTTCTGCAAAACATCGGCAGGCGTTCTTTGTCCGAACTGACCGCCCGCGACGGGCGCGGTGAATTCGGGCGCGGACGAAACCGTTCCCGACGACACGCCGGGCCAAGCGTCGTCATTTGCGGGCATCAGACAGCCGCAAAGCGAAGCCGTGAGAAAAAACAATCCTATTTTTCCGACTTTCTTGCCGATATTCGCCATTGGGAATACTCCAAAATAAAATTCATACCGTCCTACATTTAAGCATTAAATTATTTAAAAAACCTTTAATGCATTTTGCATGATAAACAAGATGCTCCCGTTTGAAAAGCATTTTACCACTTTTTATAATAAAGGCGTTCTTCTTCGCCGTTCAGCCACGACGCGTGCGATTCATACTCCTCGTCCGAAATGAACGCTTTTCTCAACACCAGAGAGTTGGGCGGACGCTTCGATTTGTACAGAAGAATCTGCGCGTCCTCAACGCCTTCGCTCAATAATATATTGCGGATGATGGCGAAACGCTGCTGCTGAATGTCGAACATCTGGTCGCTGATGCGCACTTCTATATATGTCTGCGGATCGTCTTTCGCGTGCGTGGCGAATTTCTTGACCAGATTGACCGTCGGTGCCGCCATATCGGAATTGCCCTCTTTGAACGACAATCTGATTTCTTCGGGCAGAATCCTGTTTTGGTCGGACGCTTTCGCGTTCTTCAAGTTCTTCAAAGCCGTTGCCATATCCTTTTTGGAAACGTCCTTGTTCGTTTTGGCGTTCGTCTTGCCCGTAAAGCGTTGCATGAAAGAGGGCTGTTCGCCGCCGTTTTGCGCTTTGTTCGCGGGCGCGGCGGCGTCCTTTGAAAACAGCGAAAGCAGTTTTCCGGTGAATGAATCGTCGTCAGCCGAAGCGTTCGGCGCGGCGTCGGGTCCCATTTTTTTGAATACGGGCGGCAGATTGGCGTCCGTCGCGGCGGGAGGAGGCTGTACGGCGCCCGACGGTTTTTGATTTGTCAAAGGCTGGACGACCGTCGGCATTTTCGGCAGGACGGGAAGCGCGGGAGCCGCCGCCGGCTGTTGCGCGGCGGGTGCGGCGGGCGTCAAAGATGCCGGTTGCGCTTGCGGTGCGTTCTGCGCCGCATCCTGCGTCTGTTGTTGTTCCGGTTCTTGTTGCGCCGGCGTTTTATCGGCGGGCGTGCTGTCGGGCGTTTCCTGTTTTATGTTCGCTTCGGCATCCGGCTGTTGCGTTTGCACGGCGGAAGCGGCTTCGTCCGGTTCTCCGGCGGCGACTTTATACGCTTTTGTCTTTTGCGGCGTGTCGTCTTCCTGCGAAGCGAACGACCACACGGACGGCACGTCGGATTGCGACATATTCGTCCAGACCGCCGCTTCCTGCCCGTCCAGCCAATCCGTGTTGCGCTGTTCTCGGTAGGATGTTTGCGGCTGTAAATCCGTGCTGGTGCCGTCGGCGTTGATAATTTGCTTGGCTTTGCCGTTCCGGTAAATCACCGTTTGCGCTTTTGCGGCGGAATCGTGCGGCTCGTCGGTCGTCGCGGCGGCAGTCCGTTTTTCCGGCGTTTCGTCAGCGGCGGCGGAAACGGGAATTTCGGCGGGTTCGTCCGCTACGGTTTCCGGCTCGACCGCCAGATTGCCGACGGGTTTGCCGCCGACCATGGCGATTTTCCACGGGCTTTTGCGCTTTTTCTTTTTCGGCTTTGTTTCTTTCGACGCGGTTTGCGCGTTTTCAGCCGTTTTTTCGCTTGCTTCCGGCTTTTGCACGGCGGTTTCTTTTACCGCCGCATCCTGTTTTTCAGATTCCGCGACAACGGGTATGCCGTCCGAAACGGGAGCGTCGGGCAAAGCCGCCGTCTGTCGCGTTTCAGGCATTTGATCCGCCGGCGTGTATGTCCGCGCCGCCGCAACGACCTGTTTCGGCGTTTCCTTTTCTTTCATTTGCTCGATTTCGCGGCGCAACGCTTCGATGTCAACCCAATGAGTTCCCTCGACGATTTCTTTTTTGGCGGCTTTGGCGGACGCGGGTGATTGAACGGGCTTTTTCGCGGCGGTTTCGGGAGCGGCGACAAATGGCGCAACATTGACGGACGCGGCGGCGGTGATTGCGGGCGCGGGGACGACGACGGGCGTTTCCGGCGCTTTGGCGACGGTCGCCGCTTCGGGCGCGGGCGGGATTTCCTCAAAGAAAGTCGCCGTTTGCGTTAATTTTTCGCCGTTTTCTTCCAGCAAGCCGTGTCCGGCGGAAATCAAATCTTCCAACGGCGTGTCTTTTTCGGGAGCGGCGGCATCCGTATCCGGCATTGTTTTGACGGCGAAAGCGACCTGCGTCGGCGCGGCGGCGAACGGCGCGCGGCGGTCGGCGGATACAAAAGCGGTTTTTACGGGCGCGGCGGGGGCTGTTCCGGTCAAAGTTTCCGTTTCGATGCGAACCGCGTTTTCGGACGGCGTTTGCGGGGCGGGGGCTTTCGCAAGTTCCAGCGGCGCGTGCGCGTCATAGAAAATGTCGGGAGAAAAATCCGGCGCGGCGTCAAAAGAGCCGTGCGAGGCGCGCGCCTGAACGTAAACGTCGGAAAAATCGCTTCTTTCGACAATGTTGCGGTGGTTTTTCAGCAGATAAAACGAAAATTTGCAAAAACCGAATGTCAAAACGGAACACAGCGACAGAAAAACAACCGTCAATGTGCCGGCGCCCAGACGAAAACGTTTTTTGGGCGAGTTTAAAACAGGGGCGTTCAAGGTGTTTTTCTTTTGGCTTTCCGTCATTTTCTTTACCGTTTGCGCTTGTCCGAACCGAAATAATGAAAAATTTTTTCTATCATAATATGTAAAAGTGCTTAATGATAAGTAAATTTTCATCTTTTTATATAAAAGACGCTTTGCGGGCGGTTCGCCGGACGGGCGGCAAAAGGAATCGGCGGGCGGTTCAAGGAGGCTCGGACGAGGGCGATTCTGCGGGCGAATTTTGAAAAAAAGACGAAAAAATCTTTTAAAAAACGGCAGAAATGCTGACGTTTTAACGTCGTGCGAGTTAAAAACAAGGCTTTTGTTTCAAGGCGGTTACACTTTTGTTTCAATGTTGTAACAATTTTTTTATCGTTTAAAATCAATGCGTTACGTTAAGGTTGCGGCGCAAAAAAAAAGTGGACTTTGAGGGGTGTTTTCCATATTCTGAAAGTGTAGACAGGAAAAACTTTTAACTTTTAAAAAGGAGAAAGACAATGTTGAAACTTATCGCTCTTGCCGCTTTGGTGGCAGTCGGAATGCCCGGCGAAGCTTGCGCTGACGTTTTTGGCACGGTGAACACCAAAGGTAAAGACCTGTTCAAAAACGTTCGTACGGTCGTCTTCATTATGGGCGGTTTCGGTTTGGTCGGTTTGGCTGTTGCCGCTATTTTCGGCGCTGTCAAATGGAAATGGTTCGCTTCTTTGGCGTTCGGCTTGGCCGTCGTCGCTGTCGCTGCCTCCGTCATTGAGTATGCTACGGGTAAAGGCGGCATGGTTGAAGCGGACACGCTTACCGGCTAATCCGTCAACACTTCTGCAAAAGGGAAGCGGTCTGCAAAGACCGCTTTCTTTTTTTTATGTGTTTTGCGTGAAGGATGTTTTCTTTCGCGTTTTTTGTTGTGTGTTTGCGTTTGAGGACGGTTTCGTGTCAGGAGCATCCGACATTTGCGGCGCGGAATTAGTTTTTTGTTGAACGTTTTTTCAACGCGCTTCGTGCGGCGGCATTTAAGGGGTTTGAGAGCGGTGCAAAGGATTTGAAGTAGGGCGGCGCAAAAAAAAACGGAGCGGACGGCAAAGGCGAGGTTGGAAGGTAAAGGCGCGATTGGGCGGAGTGTGTCCGGTTGCGGCGTTTTCTCGATTTGTTGTCGGGCGGCAGGGTGACCTGTTGCGGCGCGTTTTTTTTAATTGTGGTGGCGAGGGTATCCGTTTTTTGTTTTTTTCCGATTGTCGCCGAGTGCCGTGAGAATAATTTGAACGGGGGCATTGCTTCCGCCTTTTCTTTTGACTGTTTGTTGTCGTGTGGCGACGGGCTGGAACGGTGCGGCGAGTATGTCGCTTGTGACGGGGAGCGGGCAAGTTTTTCTTTTGTCGTGTCGGTAAGTGACAAACGGTTTGACGGGGCAAACGGGCGCGTTTTTTCGTGTTTTTTTCTGTGCGCGGAGCAAGGTGCGCTTTGCAAGAGAGATTTAGATGCAGACGACAGATGCTTGGGGTGTTTTTTTGCATAGTCGGGGCGGTGGAAGCGCGCTTTTATCGCGCTGTTGGGGGCAGGCGGTGCAAAACGTTTTTGAGCACAAGCGGGGCGGTGAAAGAGTGTTTTGACGGTGAGGATTGATTGAAGCAAGGGGCAGGGCGGTTTTGCGCTGTCAAACGGGTGGATATAGAGCGAACCGTTTGCAATATTCGGAAAGGGCGCGGGCTGTTGCGTCGGGGCAGGCGGTACGGGCGGATGATTGAGGCGCGGGGCAAAGCGTGCGAAACAACGGGAGCGTTTTGGCGGGCAAAGGAGCGGGATGCCGTTGCGGGCGGCACGATATTTCCGGATGCGGACGAGCGGTTTGGCGGGGTTGTTTCCTTTCATAATCGGGACGGCGGATGCGCGCCTTGACTGTGCGGTTTTGATGAAATGCCGGTTTTTGTTTAAGAGCGGTTGAGGTGGGATGCGGGCGTTGCGGGGAGATTCTTGTTAAAAGGGGAATGGCAGTGCGCCGTTCGCAAAGTTCGGGACGGTCGGGCGACGTTTTCGGCAAGCGGGTTTGAACGTCGCGGCGCGTATGCCCGCCGTATGCGTTTGCGCGCGCTGAAAAATTTGCAAGAAATGCTTTTTTTATGTATTTTTTGTCCGTATAATAAATTTATGCTTTATTTATCTTTTTGCGTTAGGCTATAAAAATATCGGAATAGGGGTGTTGAAATGCGTGAACCTTTGTTGAAAGCCGTTGCGATGCCGCCCAAAATGTTTTGGGCGCCCTTTTTGCCTGCCGCGGCGAACCTTGCCATTCAATTTCCGATCATGTTTATCGCCATGGGGATTTATCAGGCGAACCCCGTCATGTTCATTTTTCCGATTCTGATCGGGCACGTCTTCCTGATCGCCTACGGCGCGAAGGAACCCCATTTGTCCAACATGATGCGCACTTACGGTCCGATGGCGAAGCCGTCGCATAACATTTACAAGAGCAAAGGAAACAAACTTGCCCCCTGAGAGTATGTTCGCCGTTTTCATTCAAAGCCTTGCCGCCGGTGAAGTCATCGTCGGCATTATGGGCATTGTCGCCGCCGCCGCGTTCGCCAGCCTGATGATCACCAAGCTGGGCGAGATGATTCTGCCCAAACCGCAGGAAACGCAGGTCAGCGATTTTCTGCCGTTCGAGCGTTTGCGCGACGACGGGACGACTATCGAATGTCACGACGGCTCTTTGGTGCGCGTGTTCGCCGTCAAGGGCGCGGACGTCGCCATGATTATGCCCGAACTGCGCATGAATATGCTGGAAGCGCGCAAGGGCTTCATTGATTCCATGGCGGAACTGAACGTCGTCGTGCGCGTCATTACGATTCGCGAAATGGTGTCCTTGCAGGAAAAGGTGCGCCATGAAAACTATCTGCTCCGCCGCATCGCTGACGAGTGGTCGCGCACGTTGAGCCGCGTTTTCCGCAACAAGCACTATATCATTCTGTCCGTCAAAGAACGCAAAAACCACGCGCGCGATTTGGCGCAGGCGGCGCAGGCTTTGACCGCCGTGCTGGATATGTACGAGCCGGTCGCCCTGTTTGAAAACTCGCAATCCGATTTGAACGCCAGCCCGTTCACGTTCTTCGCCCGTCTGTGTTCGCCGATCGGTCGTCCGACCCCCAGAATCGGCAAAATGGAAGGCGGCGAATTGCGCTCCATGCTGACGACGGACTACATTCATTTCACCGGCGACGAGGGCGTCATCCGCTTTTTCTCCGGCGAGCGCGAACGTCTGTGCATCGTCATGGGGATTCGCAGTCCGGGGGACAACATGGACGAGGAGTTGACCGACAGTCTGTTGTCTTTGGATATCGAGTTGATTTCCCTGCACACCGTCACGCCGATTCCCAAAATCAAGGCTTTGGCGATTTTGATGCAGCAGCAGCGCATGGCGACGATGACCAGTTTTTCCGCCGGCACGTCCGCTCAATACTCCGAGGCGATCAACTATATCGACAGTTCGGACGCGGACACGCAGACTCTGTGCTATTATTCCTACACGATGTTCCTGTTCGGCGAAGACAAGGACGAATTGGAATTCGGGCAAATGGAAGTCGAACGCATCTGCCGTCTGTTCGGCGTGACCCCCGTGCGCGAGGGCTGGATCGCCCAAGCGTCGTTCTTCGCGCAATTTCCGACCTATGACGTGTATCCGCGCACTTATACCTATTTGTCGCGCGCCGTGGCGACCGCCATCGGTCTGACGAAAGAGGCGGAAGGCAACGAACGAAGCGACTGGGGCGAGGGTCCCATTACCATTTTCCGCACAATCAGCGGCACGGCGTACCGTTGGCAATTCCATGTCACCGCCGCCGCGAACGCCGTTGCGCATTGTATTTTGCTGGGCTCCACCGGTCAAGGTAAGACGACTTTGCTGGCGTTCCTTGCCGGTCAATCCATGCGTCACCGCGATTTGCGCGTCTACTTCTTCGACCGTCACCGCGGCGTCGAGGTTTTCTGCCGCGCGATTCAAGGTGCGTACGTCAACTTCGACGGCGACGAAAATTCAACGTCCATGAATCCGTTTTCGTGTCAGGACGTGCCGGAAAACCGCGCGTTTCTGCGCCGCTGGCTGAAAGCGATTACTATGGTTGACGACGCGGTCAGCGAAAAGGAAATCGCCCGCGCCGTGACGACCGCTTTTGAATATCTGCGTCCCGAAGAACGCACTTTGAAGAATTTGCACAAAAGTTGCTTTTCGCCGACGGGCGCAATGCGCCGCGAACTGTTCCGCTGGGTCAACGACCAGCAATACGGCTTGATTTTCAACGCGCCGAACGACACGCTGGACATGACGGCGCACTTCATCGCTTTCGACTTTACGCACATTTTTGAAGACGAAGTGCTCGCGCCCGCGGTCATCAGTTACATCATGCAGCGTATTCACAGCGTTTCCGGTTTGACCGGCGACCCCAGCCTGATCATGATCGACGAAACCGCGCCTATGTTGAAGCATCCGATGTTCCGCGACCAATTCGTCATCGGCTTGCAGGAAGGACGTAAAAAACGCCAAGCCTACCTGTGCGCGTTCCAACAGCCGAACATCGTCGACTCTTTGGGCATGGGCGAAGTCATTCGCGGTCAATGCCAGACGGTCATTTTCTTCCGCAACCCGCAAGGCATGGAAGAAGACTACGAAAACTGGAAATTGACGCCGCGCGAACGCGACTTCATTTTCGGCAGGGCGTTCAAGGAATTGAAGTACGCCATTCTGGTCGCGCGCCCCGCCGTCGGGGAATCGGTCATTCTGGACGTCAATCTGGGCGGGCTTGGTCCGTATTTGAAGTTGTATTCGTCAGGGCGCAAGCACGTTTTGCTGGCGGAACAGTTGATGAAAGAGTACGGTCCCGAAAAATTCGTCGACAAGTATCTGGAAGTCGCCTGATATCTTTGTCTTGTCTTTGCCTTTTTTGTCGCGAGCGACGGGCGATTGTCGTTTTTTCGTCGTCGCGCGGTCTTTTTTTGTTTGCGCTTTGATGTCAAAAAGTCTTATGATGAGAAAAATTTTTTGAAATTACGGGATTTGTAAATGTCGTCTAAATCTATCACTCCCGCACAGTTGGCGGCGCGCTATGTGTCCGCGCTGTTGGCGCAGGCGCACGAAGCGGGCGTTGTCGACGCGGTCGGCGAGGAACTTGCCGTTCTGTCGGACTTGGTGAACGACAGCGCGGAGTTTAAAACGCTTCTGTCGTCCGCCGTCATTTCGCGCAGCGACCGCGAGGATGCGCTGAAACTGGTGTGCGACCGGCTGAAAATTTCCGATTTGACCCGCCGCTTTTTAGGCGTTTTGAACGAAAACGGCAGATTGTCGCTTTTGGGTGAAATCAACACGAAATACACCCGCCGCCGCGCCGTCGAGGACGGCTATATGTTCGTTTCCGTGTCTTGCGCCGAACCGTTGAGCGAAAAGGCGTCCAAACGCCTGATCGACGTGTTGGCGGACATTTACAAGAAAAAAATTTGTTTGGAAGTGACGTTGGATGAATCGCTGATCGCGGGGCTGTGCGTGCGTGTCGGTTCCGAACTGGTCGACGGATCGCTGAAAACGAAACTGCAAAAACTTAATCAAGTCATGAAAGGGGTTGGCTAAATGAATCTGCAAGCCGCTGAAATTTCTTCGCTGTTGAAAGAGAAAATCGAACACTTCGGAGCGCAATCCGAAACGTTTGAAGTCGGGCAGGTGCTGTCCGTCGGCGACGGTATCGCCCGCATTTACGGACTGGACAACGTTCAGGCGGGGGAACTGGTCGAATTTAAAAACGGCGTTAAGGGCATGGCTTTGAACTTGGAAACCGACAACGTCGGCGTCGTGCTTTTCGGCTCCGATTCCGACATTGAAGAAGGCGATTTGGTCAAGCGCACCGGCTCCATTGTCAGCGCGCCCGTCGGTCCCGCTTTGCTCGGACGCGTCGTTGACGCTTTGGGAAATCCCGTTGACGGCAAGGGCAAAATCAGCGCGACGGAATATCGTCCCGTCGACGTGAAAGCCCCCGGCATCATCACCCGCCGGAGCGTGCACGAACCGATGCAGACCGGTTTGAAAGCAATCGATTCGCTGATTCCCGTCGGCAGAGGACAGCGCGAACTGATCATCGGCGACAGACAGACCGGCAAAACCGCCATTATTCTGGACACGATCATCAACCAGAAAGCGTTGAACGACGCCGCCGAAAGCGACAAGGACAAGATGTTCTGCATTTACGTCGCCATCGGGCAGAAACGTTCGACGGTTGCGCAGGTCATGCGCACTTTGGAAAAATACGGCGCGCTGGAATACACGATTATCGTTTCCGCGTCCGCTTCCGAAGCCGCTCCGTTGCAATTCATTGCGCCCTATACGGGTTGCGCGATGGGCGAGTATTTCCGCGACAACGGTATGCACGCGGTCGTGTTCTACGACGATTTGTCCAAGCACGCCGTCGCGTACCGCCAGATGTCCCTGCTGCTGCGCCGTCCTCCCGGACGCGAAGCGTACCCCGGCGACGTGTTCTATCTTCACTCCCGTCTGCTTGAACGCGGCGCGAAGATGAACGACGCTTTGGGCGCGGGGTCTTTGACGGCTCTGCCCGTGATTGAAACGCAGGCGGGCGACGTTTCCGCGTACATTCCGACAAACGTGATTTCCATTACGGACGGACAAATCTTTTTGGAAAGTTCGCTGTTCTATCAGGGCATCCGCCCCGCCGTGAACGTCGGCATTTCCGTGTCCCGCGTGGGTTCTTCCGCGCAAATCAAGGCGATGAAGCAAGTATCCGGCTCGATTAAACTGGAACTGGCGCAATATCGCGAAATGGCGGCGTTTTCGCAGTTCGCTTCCGATTTGGATCCCGCGACGCAGAAATTGCTGAACCGCGGCGCGCGTTTGACCGAACTGTTGAAGCAAAAGCAGTATCATCCGATGCCCGTCGAGGAGGAGGTCGTGTCGATTTTCGCCGGCATCCGCGGCTATCTGGACGATTTGGAAGTGTCGAAAATTCCGCAGTTCGAGGAAGAAATCTTAAAGCGCATCAAAGCCGAAGCCCCGTCCGTTCTGGAAGCGATTCGCGAAGAAAAATCGCTGTCGCCCGACACGGAGGACGATTTGCGCTATTTCTTGGACAACTTCATCAAGACGTTTAAGTAAGGCGTTCGCTCATGGCTAATTTAAGGGAATTGCGCAACCGCATCGCGTCCGTGAAATCGACGAAGAAAATCACTTCGGCGATGAAAATGGTCGCGGCGTCCCGCTTGCGTCAGGCGCAGGAGGCGGTGACCGGCTCCGGATATTACGCCGCCAGTCAGGGCCGCGTCATCCAGCGTCTTGCCAAAACCATAGATTACATCGCTCAAACGGACGTCATGCAGGGGCGCGCGCCGTCCGTCAAATTGCCGTCCGTTTTGACCGGCATGAAAAAGGACGCGCAAAATCACGTCATTATCGTGTTTTCGTCGTCGCGCGGCTTGTGCGGCGGCTTCAACATCAACGTCGTGAAAAAAGCCTATCAGTTGTTGCGTCATCTGGAAAAGGAAAAGCAGACGTTCCGCATCGTCTGCGTCGGTCAGCACGGCTACGATATGCTGAAACCCGTTTACGCCGACAGGATTGTCGCGAAGTTCGACGTCGGCACGTCTTTGGAACGCCAGCATTACGACGCCGAAAGAATGGGCGCGGGTATTTTGGATTTGTACGAAGCGGGCAAAATCGACGCCTGCACCGTCATTTACAACCATTTTCATTCCGCCATTTCGCAGGAAGTGCGCATTTGCCCGCTGATTCCGCTGAAACCGTCGCAGGTCATTCAGCCGTTCCTGAACGAAAATCCGTGGGGGCTTGACGAGTCCGAAGAAACGTTCAAACTGCACCGCGAAAGCGCGTCCAACAAGACGGAAGCCGCTTTGGTCGGCGGCGGCAAGGGCGTTAAAGGGACGAAACGCAAAAAACAGCCGCGCGCCGCCATGACCCGCCAATATCAGACCGCGCAGGTCGCACGCGCGCTGAACGAACAGGACGCCGACGAAACGTCGTCCGCCGATCCGTTGCAGTACGATTTCGAACCCGAAAATCCTGAAACGATTTTGCGTTCGATGGTACCTGATTTGCTGGCGACGCTGATTTTCCGCGCGACGCTGGAATCCGTCGCTTCCGAAAACGGTGCGCGCATGACCGCCATGGACAACGCGACGAGCAACGCCGCCGACCTCATTGACGATTTGACATTGCAGTACAACAGAACACGTCAGGCGATGATTACGAACGAATTGACCGAAATCATCTCGGGCGCCGAAGCGCTTTAAAGTTACTTAATACAGACAGGAGTTTTTAGAATGGCAAAAAACAGTATCGGACACATCTCTCAGGTTTTGGGAGCCGTTGTTGACGTCAAATTCGATGACGAAGCCGATTTGCCGAAAATTCTGTCGGCGTTGGATGTTCCTTTGACCGACGGTAAAAAACTGGTTTTGGAAGTCGCTCAACAGTTGGGCGATTTGGTTGTGCGCTGTATCGCCATGGACTCGACAGACGGGCTGACCCGCGGGCAAAAGGCGATTGACACCGGCGCGCCGATTTCCATTCCCGTCGGACCGAAAACGCTGGGGCGCATCATGAACGTGCTGGGCGAACCCGTTGACGAACGCGGCACTATCGAAGGCGTGCATTTAAGCCCCATTCACCGCGATCCCCCCGCTTTCGTCGATCAGGCGACTTCGACGCAGATGCTGACCACCGGCATCAAAGTCATCGACTTGCTTGAACCCTACGCGAGAGGCGGTAAAATCGGTCTGTTCGGCGGCGCGGGCGTCGGCAAAACCGTCATCATCATGGAACTGATCAACAACATCGCGAAAGGACACGGCGGTTATTCCGTTTTCGCCGGCGTCGGCGAACGCACCCGCGAGGGCAACGATTTGTACAACGAAATGATCGAGTCCGGCGTTATCGACATCAAAGGCGAAAATTCCAAAGCCGCTTTGGTGTACGGGCAGATGAACGAAGCACCGGGGGCGCGCGCCAGAGTCGCTTTGACCGGTCTGACGGTCGCCGAATACTTCCGCGACGAAGAAAACCGCGACGTTTTGCTGTTCGTCGACAACATCTTCCGCTTTACGCAAGCCGGTTCCGAAGTGTCCGCCCTGCTGGGACGCATTCCGTCCGCCGTGGGCTATCAGCCGACGCTGGGCACCGATATGGGCGCGATGCAGGAACGCATCACCTCGACGAAAAACGGCTCCATCACGTCCGTGCAGGCGGTTTACGTCCCCGCCGACGACTTGACCGACCCCGCGCCCGCCACGACGTTCGCCCACTTGGACGCGACGACCGTGTTGAGCCGCTCGATTGCCGAGCTGGGTATTTATCCCGCCGTCGACCCGCTGGAATCGACGTCGCGCATTTTGGAACCCTCCGTCGTCGGCGAAGAACACTACAAGGTCGCCCGCGAAGTTCAGCGCGTGTTGCAGCAATACAAGGCTTTGCAGGACATCATCGCCATTTTGGGTATGGACGAACTGGGCGAGGAAGACAAACTGACCGTTTCCCGCGCCCGCAAAATCCAGCGTTTCCTGTCCCAGCCTTTCCACGTCGGCGAAGTCTTTACCGGAATCCCCGGTCGCTATGTCGAACTGGCGGACACAATCAAAGGCTTCAAAGGCATTGTCGAAGGCAAGTACGACGATTTGCCCGAACAGGCGTTCTTTATGGTCGGCACGATTGAGGAAGCCGAAGAAAAAGCCCGCAAAATGCAAGGGCAGGTCAGAGCGGGGAACGGCTGATGCTTTATCCCGAAACGATATTTGTCAAAATCCTGCTGCCCACGGCGCCGTATCTGACGCTGGAAAAGGCGATGGTTGAAGTGCCGACGCAAAAGGGACCTTACATGATCCTGCCGCGCCGCGCGCCGACAATCATGACTTTGACCGACGGTGTGGTGAGGTTGTTTGAAGCGGAAAAATCCGAACCTGAAAAATATTTCATTTCCGGCGGAATCGTCAAAGCGCGCGACAACGGCTGTTCCATTTTGGTCAACCGCGTTTTGCCTTTCGCCAAAGCGGATTTGAGTGCCGTGAAAAAGGAATTGCAGGATTTGGAAAAAACGTTTGTGGAAGACGCCAAGCAATACAAAAGCGATTCTTCCTATCCGCACATTCACCGCGAAAAACTGCAAAACGACAAGCGGGCGTTTTTAAACATGGTTGCAGGTTATCTTGAAAAAACGACTGCATGACCTGCTTTCACTGCTGGCTCCGGTTTATTCTCTGCCGCGCGCGCAGCGCCTTGTCAAAGTAAAGGTTTTTCGCTGTTTCCGCGATATGTTCAAACTGGCGATTCCGGTCGTCATTTCCCGCTTGGGAACGGTCGGCATGGCAATGGTCGACACCGTTTTCGTCGGGCGTTACAGCACTGACGATTTGGCGTATCAAAGCATCGCCGGCACGTTTCACACGCTGTTTCTTTCCGTCGCCATGGGCTTGCTTCAAGGCACGATCGTCCTGACGGCGAACGCTTACGGGCAGGGTAAATACCGCGAGTGCGGCGAAGTGTTGCGCCGCTCCGTCCCCTACGGGCTGTTTATCGGCTTTTTGCTGATGGCGATTTGTCTGCCGAGCGAGTTCATCATGAATTTGCTGGGACAGCCGCCCGAAGTCGCCAAAGGCGCGGCGAAAGTGCTTTCCGTGTACGCTTTGGGCTTGCCGTTCGCGATGTATTTCTTCGTCCTGTCGTCGTTTTTGGAAGGCACGAAACGCCCGATGCCCGCCATGGTGATGATTTTAATCGCCAATGTCGTCAACGTGTTCGCCAATTACGTTTTCGTTTACGGTCACGCCGGATTTCCCGCCATGGGCGCTATCGGGTCTGCGGTCGCGACAACGGTCATCCGCGTCATTCTCGCCGTCGGAATGTTCATCATCGTGTTCTGCATCGACGAAAGCGATTTTTACGGCGTGTGGGCGAAACCCGCCAAAAACAAGGCGGAAAACAAGAAAATCCGCGACGTCGGATACGGCGCCGCCGCAACCGTCGCCATGGAGGAGGGGGCGTACAGCGCCGTCAACATCATGGCTGGCTGGCTGGGCGCAATGGCTTTGGGCGCGTACACAATCATGCTGAACGTATCAACGAACATCTTTGTGCTGGCAAGCGGCGTCGGGACGGCGGCTTCCGTGCTGATGGGCATTGCGAAAGGCAAGAAATCCGTTTTGGAAATGCGCGTCGTCGGGTATTCCGGCTTGGCGTTCAACTCCGCTTTGATGATCGTGTGCGGCTTGTTGTGCCTGATTTCGCCGCGCCTGATTACGCAGATTTACACGACCGACCCCGAACTGATACGCATGACCGAACCTTTGGTGCGGCTGTGCGCGCTGTTGTGCCTGTTCGACGGCACGCAACAGGCGATGGTCAACGTTTTGCGCGGCGCGATGGACGTGTTCGTGCCGACCGTGTGTCAGGGCGTGTCGTTCCTTGTTTTCATGCTCCCGCTGATTCACGTTCTGGCGTTTAAAAGCGGCTTGGGCGTGACGGGCATGGTGTACGGGCAGATTGCCGCGTGCGCCGCCGCTGCGGTCTTTTTAATCGTCCGGTTTGTTTATTTGTGCCGCCGCTACGCCAAGGTCGGCTTTTAAGCGTTTGCTTTTCAAAGAAATTTTGCTATATTTGATTTAATTGAAAGTTTTTGCTTTCAAGAAGCGCCTGTGCGGGCGCGGAGCCGTCAGAAGCTCTTATACAAGCGGTGTTTGATATAAACGCCGTACAATCCGTTTTGCTTATGGCGAAGCGGAATTATATCCCCGACTTTATCTGTGGTCGGGGAGGTTTTGACGTATGTTCAGAAGCCCTGATTTTCATCGGTCGGCTTTAAAGGTCAAACGGTCATTCTTGTATATGATTTCTGAACTCTCCGCTATGACTTTAAAGCGTTTCCGCTTTTTGCCGGAAAGTTTCAACCCTTTGAATTTAAAACAGATTTCGGTGTTTTTTTCTGCTTTGATTTTATCAAGCCCTGTTTTCAGGGTAACAACACGGTAACAAAAATTCCATGTTTGCCCGCCTTGGAAAGCAACCTCAATTTGTCGCCGTTGATTGCTCAATGACGACATCAATCAAGGTACGTCTTTTTTCCGATTCCGTCAAGCCGCATATAAAAAGACGTAAAAAGCTCCGAAAAGCTCTGTTTTGAACGGTTCCTCTTTGATTTGTTTCATGCCACCGTAAAGGCGTTTGAAATCAATCAAAGGAGTTCATTATGGAAATCAGGAAAGAATATTTAACGCGCGGACAGGCGGCTGAATACTGCATTAAACAAGGTTTGCCCGTCAGCCCGAAGACATTGGTGAAATACGCGTGCGTCGGTGGCGGACCGAAGTTCCGCAAGTTCGGAACGATGCGCGTCGTCTATAAAATTTCCGATTTGAACGAATGGATTGAGCAACGCTTGTCCGACAATTTTGCGGCGACAGGCATTCGAGTGTAAAAATAAAGTTTTTCATTTTTACATATAAAGTTTATATTCGCTTTTAATCTGAAAAAAGGTATCTAATGCCGTAAGAGGAGTTTTTGCCATGGATGAAAAATACAACATTAACGGAGCTTATCAACCTACAGTAAAAAGATATGCAGATTATAATGGGGTTGATTTTTATCCGACTCCCAAATGGGCAACATATGCGCTGATGAATAATGAAAAATTCAACGGTTCTGTTTTCGAATGCGCTTGTGGTGATGGACAAATGGCAGAAGTCATAAAAAACTACAACAATGTTCAGTCCTCTGATTTGTATGATTACGGTTATGGCAAGGCTCACATTAACTTTTTGGAGGTAAAAGACAGATATCAAAACATCATTACAAACCCTCCTTTTAATGAAGCGGAAAATTTTGTCCTTCACGCTTATGATATAGTTGAAGAAAAAATGGCGTTTCTGCTCAGATTAGCATTTTTGGAAAGCACTAAACGGCAAGAAAAGATATTTAATATCATTCCTCCGACAAGAGTGTGGGTTTTTAGTGAGCGTATTACGTTTTACCCCCGTGGGAAACAGCGGCAAGGTTCGGGAACAACGGCATATGCTTGGTTTATCTGGGATAAAGCTAAAAAGAAACAGCCGACTGAAATACATTGGCTTCCAGTCGGCTATAAGAAAAAATACGGAGATTAAACGATTTCGACAAAACCGTCCCGCTCACCATTGATCGTCGAGTATTTTAGAACGCCGTGAATGATATCGGTTGCGGGATCTCTATGAGAAACAAGGTTCCTGATTTTTTGTGAAAAATAGGTATCGCTTCTGTTTTCTAAAATTTCAGCATCTTGACCTGTTGGCGGGAACTTCCTTTCAATCTCCATTATTAATTGCGAAATGCGCATTTTTCCTTTTTCCAGAATGATGGTACGTGCCATTTCCACAATATCTTTTTCACTAACACCGTACATATTTTTCATGAGAAGTACTCCTTTATATCCATGCATAAATAACAAACACTATACGCGATCAAAAGATATCTTTAAAGTAGCCAATAGTTCTAATGCGTTGACTTTTTAGCGAATACGGTCTAATTTATCAGTTGATTTGAAAAAGAAAATCTATCACAAACGAACGGACATTATCGGCAGAGGTAAATTTGATCTGGACAATCACAGGCAAATAACTGGGGTTAAAGGACGAGAGCAGACTTGCATCCGGATTGCCTGTCAAATTTGAAAATGGATAATTTTGCAGAGATTATCTGTCGTTTTTCAGAAACGTATAAAGATAGAGGACAATACTACAACACTGTCTGACTTTACTCCGCAACAGAACCGTTGTTAGGGACGATTGAAAATGAACGGAAAGATACATAGATGGGGTTTTAATGGATAAAAAAGAAAAAAATGAAATTGTAAAAGCATTGGTTTTGTCAGGGCTTCCGTTGATCTTATCCCCTATTGGAACAGCGTTGTTGACTTTGGCTAACGAATGCTTTGATTCATCTGCAAAAATAAGGCAAGATGAATGGATGGAATCTCTTGCCAAACGGATAGATGAACAAAATGAAGCCTTCGCGGAAAAAATCAAAAACACACAAAACTTCGCCAGTCTGTTCGTTAATGCACAAAACGGCGCGTTAACGGATGTTGAGCCTGACAAGGTCGGATTATATGCGAACGCCTTTATCAACGCGATTAAAAATGAAAATATGGCAGATGCTAAAAAGCATATTTTTCTGAATATGTTAAGAGAGTTTACAAAAAAACATCTTGATGTTTTACGTTTTTGCTCAACAAGGCACTCTCAAAAAGGCGGATTTCAGAGACAGGTTTATCAGCAGTCAAGGACAAAATGGGATATTCTTTCTGAAATAGATCCAATTTTTAAAGAAAACAGAGAGCTTATACCAGTCATTTTAGTTGATTTGAAAAATCGGTCGTTTATTCAGTCGGATAACATTGATAAATTCATTGACTCTTTTGGAATAGTTGAGAAGCAGACGACTTGTTTTGGTGATGAATTTTTGATATTCATTTCAGAACAGGAGGAAACAAATGGCTAACCGAGTTTTCTTTTTAGGAGCAGGTTTTTCAAAAGCAATTGCTCCGTCTTTCCCTCTATTAAGGGAATTGAGTGAATACGTCTCAACTTCAATGGAATGCAAAAATCCTGTTATTGGCAAAACTCATTTGCCGGAACTGTTTGAAAAAATTCCCGTTGAAATAAAAAATAATGTTGAAGATTTGCTAATGTATCTCTCGTCGAATTTTCCTTGGAAGGACGAGGCAAAAGTAAGTGCTGATCGCGCGTTGTTCTATGAAACGGTTGATACGATCTCAGGATATTTTTTAAATAATCAAAACATACGTATAAATAATTTTTCATTATGGAAAGGCTTTTCAAACAAGATAGCATCAAGTGATGAGTTTTGTTTTATAAGTCTAAATTATGATGTTCTTCTTGAAAAGATATTATATGAAAATTTGTTGCCTTATTTCTATAAATTTTATAGTTATCCGATCTTGGATATACGAACGCGTTTTGAACCTGATATAACTATTAAGGATGATACACGTTCAACAAAATTGATTAAGTTGCATGGTTCCGCAAATTGGTTTTATTCGGGCGTTACGCCGTCTGATACAATATATTGCTATCCTTGGAACGAAAAATATAATATGGCTCAAAGAGCGGGATTAAAGCCGTTCATTGTTCCTCCTGTTTCAGATAAAAGTGGTTTCTACAATCACATAGCACTAAAACATTTGTGGAAAGAAGCTTCTTTTGAAGTGTCAATGGCGGATGAAATATATATCATAGGGTATTCATTTCCGCAATCGGATGCGTCTATACGTTTCTTTTTTCAAGAAGCTTTTCAAAATGTACCTTTTTCCGATGATCCAAAGATATTTGTTGTTAATAAAGCAAGGCGCTCAGAGTTGGAAAAAAACTATAACTTGGTTTTCCCGCAAAACTTAATAGATGTGAATTACGAATACTGCGGCGATGAAAATTGTGTTGAATGTTTTATTCGGGAAAAAATTTTAGAAGAAAAGAAATGATCACATAGTTTTGAAATAGAAACAAATAAACGTTTTCAAAAAACAAATAAATTTTTACATAAATTATATTTTATCGAGTGTTGCGATATTAATAAAACTGAAAAGAGATTTTTATTTGAAAAAAATGTAAACGACAGTATTTTTTAGTCCGCCTAATTTCTATTGAAGATACTGAAAATAAATGAAGTTTTAAAAAAACTAAACGTCATCTTTGAAAAAGTTAAGGCTGGAAAAACCACTTTTCCGTCAAGCTGCATATAAAAAGACGTAAAATGCTCCGTAAAGCTCTGTTTTGAACGGTTCCTCTTTGATTTGTTTCATGCCACCGTAAAGGTGTTTGAAATCAATCAAAGGAGTTTATTATGGAAATCAGGAAAGAATATTTAACGCGCGGACAAGCGGCTGAATACTGCATCAAACAAGGTTTGCCCGTCAGTCCGAAGACGTTGGCGAAATACGCTTGCGTCGGCGGAGGACCGAAGTTCCGCAAGTTCGGCAGAATGCGCGTCGTCTATAAAATCGCCGACTTGGACGAATGGATTGAGCGGCGATTGTCCGACACTTTTACGGCGACGGGAGTTCTTTGCAACAGCATATTAAGTGTACATAATTAAAGATTAGCCGTATCCGCCCCGAAAAATCACTTACCATTCATCAAACAAACAAAAAGGAAATTGAACGATGACGGTGTACGGATATTTGAGAGTGTCAACGGACAGGCAGGACTGCGCTAACCAGAAAATCGGCGTGGAAAATCTGGCGCGGCAAAGGTGTTTATGCATCGAGCGCTGGATTGTCGACGACGGCGTGTCGGGCGCGAAAGAGCCTGAAAAGCGCAAACTGGGCGCGCTTTTGAAAAAAATCAGGTCGGGCGACGTGATTATTTGTTCGGAATTGTCGCGGCTGGGGCGCAAGTTGTTCATGGTCATGTCGATTCTGGAACACTGCATGAAAGTCGGTGCGAAAGTGCTGACCGTGAAAGACGGCTACGAACTGGGCGACAACGTGCAGAGCAAGGTGCTAGCGTTCGCGTTCGGGCTTGCCGCCGAATTGGAGCGCGAGATGATCAGCAAACGCACCAAAGAAGCCCTTTTCCGATGCAAAGCGCAAGGCGTGCGGCTGGGCAGACCGTTCGGCAGCGTCAACAAAACGCACGTTTGGAACGGCAAGGAAAAACAGATTCTCCGCCTGTTGAAGCAGGGCGTCGGCAAAACGCAAATCGCTCGCGCGACCGGTATGGGAGTCGGGTCGGTCTACGCTTTTTTAAGTATGCGCGAAAACGAACGGATAATCAGCGGTTGACGCGGCGGCGGACGAAGGCTTCCAGCGTGTTTTCCAACAGCATTGCGATTGTCATGGGACCCACGCCTTTCGGCACGGGCGTAATCGCTTCGCAATGCGGCAGGGCGGCGTCAAAATCGACGTCGCCGCACAATTTGCCGTCCGCTTGGCGATTGATGCCGACGTCGATGACGATTGCGCCGTCTTTAATCCAGTCGCCCCGCACGAATTTCGGTTTGCCGACCGCCGCGACGACAATGTCCGACCGTTTGACGATTTCGGGCAGGTTTCTCGTTTTGGAATGCGCGATCGTAACCGTGCAATTTTCTTTCAGCAGCAGCAACGCCATCGGTTTGCCGACGATGTTCGAGCGTCCGATGACCAGAGCGTTCAGCCCCGTCAAATCTTTCCGGACGGTGTGCAGCAGGTGCAGGCATCCTTTCGGCGTGCAGGGGACGATGCCGTCGAAGCCGCACGCGAGCGCGCCCATGTTTTCAACATGAAAGCCGTCCACGTCCTTGTCCGCGCGAATGGCTTTCAGCACCGCGTTTTCGTCGATTTGCGCGGGCAGGGGCAGTTGCACCAAGATGCCGTCGACACAATCGTCGTTATTCAAATCGTCGATGATTTTCAGCAATTCTTCCTGCGGCGTGTCGGCGGGCAGGCGCACGACGGACGAATTGAAGCCCGCTTCCGCCGCCGCTTTTTCCTTGTTGCGCACATAAACGGCGCTGGCGGGGTCGTCGCCGACGATGATGACCGTCAAGCCCGCCGTCAAGCCCGTTTTTTGTTTGATTTCAGCCAATTTTTCAGCCGTTTTCGCACGGCACTCCTGCGCGATCAGGTTTCCGTAGATGATTTCGGGCATACGTTCAACTCCGTTATTAAGCGTTCGGGTTCGGGAATGTTTGATATAACAAGCGTTTTCGAGCGGTCTGTCAAGCCCGAAACGATTTCGATGTTCGATTTGGCGATTTTCAAGCGTTTCGCCAGCAGCGCGATCAGCGCTTTGTTCGCCTTGCCGTCTATGGCGGGCGCGTTTACCGCGATTTTCAGGAAATCCTCTCCGTTCGCGTCCGTGTACACGCTTTCGACGCCCTCGCGCTTCGCTTTGGGCGACAGGCGGATTTTCAGGCGGAGCGCGCCGTTTTCAAGCCGTGTCCAATAACTCACATCAAAATCCTGTACGCGACGCGCACCAAAAACGTTTGCAGAAATTCAAGCGCGATCAGCACGACGACCGGCGAAAAATCCAACCCGTTGAACGCGGGGATGAAGCGGCGCGCGTAGGCGAACACGGGTTCGGTCAATCTGTCCAGAACGTCGCAGAGCGCGTACATAAAACGGTTCGACGTGCTGATGACGTTGAACGCCCGCAGCCACGAAACGATGATTGCCGCCAAGATGATGTTGGAATACAGCGATATCAGCGTTAAAACAACGCGAATAAGCGGAATAAGAACTATCTCCATGTCATTTCTCCAACGCGCGCGCCAAAGCGCAAAAGGCTTCGATCGGCAATTCTTCGGGGCGCGCCGTTTCGCAGATGCCCGCCGCGTCGCACAAGGATTTCGGATCGCCGATTTGTTTTAAGCTGACGCGCAACATTTTGCGCCGCTGGGAAAAAACGGCGTTCGTCACGCGTTCCAGCAATTCCATGCGCGCGGGAAACAGCGGTTGTGCGCGCGGCGTAATCGCGACGACGGCGGAGTCCACTTTCGGCGGCGGCGTAAACGCGGTTTTCGGCACGTTCATAATGATTTTCGTGTCGCACAGCCAATTCGCGAAAATCGCCAGCCGGCCGTAATGCGCGGATTTCGGCGTCGCGGTAATGCGCTGCGCAACCTCTTTTTGAAACATCAGCACGAAGCCCGAAAAGCGCGGCGCGTGTTTCAGCCACGACACAAGCAGAGGCGTGCCGACGTTGTAGGGCAGATTCGCCACCACGCAACGCGGTTCGTCGCCCTGTTCCCAAATCTTTTCCGCCATGGCGTCCGCGTTCTTGATGTGAAAAACGTCCGCGCAAAGCGTCTGCAACGGGGCGAGCAATTCGGCGAATCTTTCGTCTTTTTCAACGGCTATCAGGCTTTTCGGATTCAATTTCAGCAAGGAGCGAGTCAAACCGCCGGGACCGGAGCCGACCTCGAAAACCGTTCCGTTCTTAAACGCCGGCTCATAGCGGGCGAACGCTTCCGACGCGATTTTATCCGTCAGGTTGGAATCGAACAGAAAATTCTGTCCCAGCGATTTTTTTGCGCTCAATCCGTAAGCGCGCACGCCGTCTTTCACCGACGGCAAGGATGAAAAATCGTATGTCATCGCAAATCCATAACAGCCGTGCGCCGCAAATCGCGCAGACGGCGTTGAGCCAAAACGTTGATGCGCGCGTTTTCAAGCGTCATTCTGACTTCGTCGCGCGAGGGCAGGGGGGAGGCTTTCGTTTTTTCGCACGCCATAAAGCGCAGTTCGCCGCTTTCAATGGGCAGGGCTTCCGTGACTTTCAGCAAGCCCGCCTTGCGCACGCGTTCCAGAACGGGCGCGGGCAGTTCCGCCGCCGTCAGCGTTCCCAAATCTATGCGCGGCGTTTGATTTTTCTGAATGGCGAACGTGACGAATTTTTCGCACGACCCGTTCGTGTTCGCCAGTTTTTTCAGCGTGCCGCTTCTGTCTTTCGCGTCCGACGGAATGAAAATCTGCGCCAGTTTATACGCGTCCTGCTCTTTCATGTCGGACGGATTTTGAACGTTGTGCAGAATGAAAATCTTGTACGCGTTGCCCGTTTTGACCGGCGTGGACACTTCGCCCGCGCTCATCAAATCCAATTCGTCGCGCACGGGCCGCGTCAGTTGCGTTTCCGGAATCCAGCCCAGAACGCCGCCCTTTTGCGCGGAGGGGGCTTTGGAATACGCCGCCACGACCTTTTCCAGCGGTTCGCCGTCGCGCAGAGCCATCAACGCCTGCATCGCCCTGCCGTACGCCGCGCCGTCTTCGCTTGCGTTTTTACAAGGAACGACGATTTCGGACAGGAAATACTGCTTCGTTTTCAGCATCTTTTCCATTTCCGCGATTTTCGCGTCGATTTCCGAATCCGCGATGTCGGCGCGCTGTCCCGCCTGTTTGCGCACGGCGCGCAAAAACAGGAAATCCGCCTTGATCATGTCTTCGACGGTCGAAAACGGAATGTTGTTCCGCTTCAATTTCGCTTTCAATTCTTCCAGCGAATAGCCGTTTTGACGCACCGCGTCCTCGACCAGACGGGAGGTTTCTTTGGACGACAGCGAAACGGAGAGTTTGCGCGCTTCCTGCATTTTCAATTTTTCGTCAATCAGCAGATTTAAAATCTGTCTGTCCGCGTCCTTTCCTTTGAACAGCGCCTGATTTTTCGACAAAAGGCGCGTCAGGGCTTTGCGCTGGCGAACGTCCAGTTGCGACACCGCTTCGTCGTTGACGGTCGCCAGAATCCTGTTCTGCGCGCGCGCCGGCACCGCTGTCAGCGCGACCGCCGCGGCAAAGGCACATTTCAATAAAAGGCGCATGGCTCCTCCGTCAAATCTCAAACCCGCCGAAAGGCTTTAATTCAAAGTACAGTTTCAAGGTCAGGTCGCCCTGATAGTCGCGGTCGCGCGTGAAGTCCTTTTCCGCGCGGAACTCCCACTTGAAACATTCGTCCTCGTAAACAAGCGCTCCGCCGATTTCAATCGTTCCGCCGCCCTGTGTCAAGTCGATACGTTGGTTATATCTGACCGACCAGTAGCGCGTCAGGGCGGACGACGCCCAGAAATTGATTTCTTCCTGCGCCGTAACCATTTGCGAGGGCTTTTTCAAATACATATAATACGCGCCGACGCGCAGTAAATCGTTGCCCACCGCGACTTGCAGGTCGTTGCGCATCATGCGGAAACTTTCCTGCGACAGACGGAAGCCGTACGACAGGTAAAGGAAGTTGTTCGGCTGCATGGAAATGCGTCCGACGTAATCGGAAAAATGGTCTTCCAAGCCCGAATCTTCCGGAAAAACGGCGGATTTGCTAAACCGGTAACTTTGTCCGAACAAAATGGACGCCGAGCCCGTTTCCTGTCCGTAAATGCTCCATTTGATGCCGTAATCCGCGCGCGAGCCGGGTTCCGTGACGTCGTGTCCGACAAAGCGGCTTTCAGCGAACAAAAACGAGTCGTCAAAATCCAAATCCTGCGAGTCCAAGTTCGGTATGTTTTTGGAATTCGACTGGTTCGGCGCGAAAATGCCCATGACGATCGGTTCGAGAATCTGCGAATAGCCGTCTTGCAGGCTGATGAACGGGTAACCGGCTTTCAGAGAGGCTTGCGGCAGAAGCCGCCCCGTCGTTTTGTCGCCGCCGTCCGTTCCGTACAAATCGTACGGCTTTTCAACCTTGTAGCCGTCCGCGCGCACGAACGCGTTGAAGTCGAACACGCCGCCGCCCCAATGCATCGTCGGGCGTTTCCAACTGATTTTTCCGGACAGGCGCGAACTTTCAAGACCGTCGTTCTGCGCCAGTCTGACGGCGGAGGAATCTATCGAAAAGTAGCCGCCCGCGTAATCCGGCGCACTCGTGTACGCGTAGGTGACCAGCGGAATGTCGTTCGGAAAATGGCTGTCGTCGACGTAATCCCTCAAATTCTGGTACTTGAAGCCTTCAAGCGCGAAATAGGCGTTGCTTGTCAGCGCGGTCACGTCCGCTTTGGATTCCAGCCACGGATCAGAACTGTCGTAGCCGGAAATGTCGTAGCGGCGGATGTAGGTGTCGTCCGACGTTTTATTCAAATGCGCGTTCGCCGACCACATGTCGTTGATTTGCCAGCGCAGAGCGGAGTCGATGCTGTAACGTCTGCCGATTTCGTCTTTCGTTTGCGTGCCGTAGAACGAAAAATCGCCGTGCGGCAGGGTTTGGCGGAAAATTCCCGAATACAGCGTGCGTTTCTGCGCGATGATCGGGTTGAACAAAACGTCCGTGTACGGCGTGATTTCCCAATAATACGGAATTTGAATCCCGCTGCCGAGCGTGCTCATGCTCCGGTACGACGGAATCAAAAAGCCCGAACGCCGCTTCACCGTCGGGTCGGGATAGGAAAAATACGGGAAGTAAAACACGGGAACGTCCGAAACGTGCAGGGTCACGTTCTGTCCCGACATATTTTGCGCTTCCTTGTCGTGATGCAGTTTTTGCGCCTTGATTTCCCAAAAGCGCGACCCGTCCGTGCAGAAATCGCACGACGAATACGACACGTCGTAAAAATCCGTGTCGTTGCCGTTTTTGTTTTCAACGCTTTTCGCCACCATGACCGAATTGTCCGCCATGATGAAGCGGATGTCCTTGACGATGCCGCTTTTCAAGTCGCCCTTGACCTGCGCGTAGTTCGATTTGATGACGCCCGTTTTCTTGTCGTCGATTTCAACGTGACCCGTCGCGATGACCGTGTCGTCTTTCATGTTGTAGGTCAGCAAATCCGCTTTCAGCGTCGTTTCGCCCTGTTGCGCCTCCACGTTGCCGCGTGCCGTCACAATGCCGTAAGTGCGGTCGTACATCAGTTCGTCGGCGGAAAAATTCACCGGCTGTTTAGTCTTGTCCGCGCCCGCTTGCGCCGGAGAAAACGCAAACAGCAGGCTTGACGCGAACAGCAGAAAAAGGGCGATGCGTTTCATCGGGCGGAACCTTTTTTCTTTATCAGGCTCCGGACGGCGACGCACCACGCCAGCGCGCGCTGTTTGACGTCTTCCGCGTGAATCAGCCCCGCGTATTTCAAAATCAGCAGGCAGACGGCGATCGGCGCCAGCGCGAAAAAGTAAATCAGCGGCACGAACGCCAGATTTTTCATGGCAAGGTTTTCAATGCCCAGAATGATAATTTGAAGCGTCGCCATGCTTAAAACGGTCGCAATGACGCGGGAGCCGTGTCCGCGCCGGTTGAACGTGCCCGTCAGCAGTCCGACCGCCGCCATCAGCATGAACGACAGATTGTAAAACGGGTAGGCGATGCGTTTGTGCGCTTCGACGTGAAAACGCCGGATCGTCTTTTCGTTGCCCGTGTTTTCCTGCGACGTGTCCAGCAGTTCTTTCAGCGACATTTCTCCGGGGTTTTTAGAGCGCGCCCCCGATTTTTTCGACAGCGACGAAAAATCCAGCCCGTAGGAGTCGAAATACAAAATGGAAAAGCGCCCGTTCTTTTTCGTCACTTCCTGCCGGCTTCCGTTTTCCATGGAAATCTGCGGCGTGCCGTCTTTGTAAACAATGCTTCCCTTTTGCGCCAACAGCGTCACCTGCGTTTTCGGGGAACGCGAATCTTGCAGCAAAATGCCTTCAAGCGTGCCGTCGTCCGCTTTTTTACGGATGTAAACCGTGATGCCTGACGTGATGTTGGAAAATTCGCCCTCCTGCAACAAAAGGTGCGACACGTCGTTTTGAATCTGCCAGCGGAGCCCTCTGAACATGGCGACGGAATTCGGCACGACGACCAGCGAAATGTAAAAGCCGAGAAGCGTAAACAAAACGCCCATGAAAATCACGGGTTTCGCCAGTTGAAGCGGGCTTTGCCCCGTCGCGCGCAAAATCGTCAGTTCGCGGTCGGAAATCATGCGGTTGTAGGTGAACAGCGTCACCGCGAACAACGCCAGCGGCGAAATGATCGACAGATAGCCGGGGACGATCAGCATGGTCAGGCGCACGAACAAAAGCGCGGACGCTTTGGAATTCAACAGCATATCGAGCAGGCGCAGCGACTGCGACAGCCACACGATCATCAGCAGTCCCGCGGTAATCAGGACGAAGCCGAGCGCCATTTGCTTCAAGATGTATCTCGTTATAATTTTCATAGCAGGGTGATTATAGCCTAACAGTCGCGCCGCGTCTTTATTTTTTATTCAAGTTTTCAAAAAAATTTTCTTGCGCCAAAGGATGCGATTTTTCAACCGTTTTTTTCAGCCTGTCGCTTAAAATGTGCGTGTAAATCTGCGTCGTCGAAATGTCCGAATGTCCCAGCATTTTTTGCACCGTGCGCAAATCCGCGTCGTGCGCGATCAGGTGCGAGGCGAACGAATGGCGCAAAACGTGCGGCGACAGGCGGAACGGTTCGATGCCCGCCAGCACCGCCAGATGCTTCAAATCTTCAAAAAAGCGTTGGCGCGTGACGTGTCCCTGCTTCGTCGCGGCGGGAAACAGAAAACGCGAATCGCGTCCTTTCGGCAAAATCAGTTCGCGCACGGCAAGCCATTTTTTCAGCGCCGCTTTCGCCGCGTCGTTCAGCGGGACAAGCCGTTCTTTCGCCCCTTTGCCGACGACGGACAGGTAATGCTCTTTCGTCAACCCCGCGCTTAACGGCAGGCTGACGAGTTCCGACACGCGCAGACCCGTCGCGTAAAGCAGTTCCGTCATGGCGCGCACGCGTTCGCGCGTGTTGTCCGGCAATTCGTTTGTCGCGTTAATCAGCGCGTCCACTTCCTTTTCCGACAGGTATTTCGGCAGGGGGCGGCTTTTTTTCGGGCCGGCGAGCGCGCCGGACGGGTTGTCCGCGCGTTCCTCCTCCGTGAACAGAAATTTGTAGTATTCGCGCACGCTTGACAGACGGCGCGCCTGTGTGCGCGGGGACAGCCCCTGCGCCGCCTGATTTTTCAAAAAAGCCCTTAAATCGTTCGTGTCCGCTGTTTTCAGCGTCTTTTTGCGCGCCGCGAGAAAATCGCTTAAAATGCGCAAATCGCGCCCGTACGCAGCCTGCGTGTTCAAAGACGCGCCGCGTTCCGCCGCTTTCGCTTCCAAAAAGGCGTCGATGCCGTCGCTCATTTCTTTTGCAGTTGCGAATACGGGATTTCTTTTTCAACCTGTTCGACGGGAACGTCAAAGTTCTTGATGAAATACCCGATGCCGCCGACGGCAAGAATTACCAAAAGAAAAATAATCTGCCCTTTGTGCGATGAACGCCGCATTTTTTTAAACCTCGACTTGTTAACGTATTCTTTTTAAATTATTTGTTATATTAAACGACTCGACGGGCAAAATAAAGCCGTATTTACGCCTTTCGCCCTTTTTTATGCGGAGTGTTTCAATGCCTGACCGGAAAGAAAAACTGTCTTTTATCGCGTATCCCTTTCAAAAGCCCCTCCTGCTTGTCGGCATGCCCGGCTGCGGCAAAACAAGCCTTGCCATGCGCTTGGCGAAACTGTACCGCCTGCCGCACGTCGACGCGGATTACGAAATCGAAAAAGCCGCCGGATGCAAGGTGTCCGAGGTTTTCCGCTTGTACGGCGAAGCGGAGTTCCGGCGCGGCGAGGAAAAAATCATGAACCGTTTGCTGAACGGCGACGTCGCCGTCATTTCGTCGGGCGGCGGCTCCTTTTTGTCCGAAAACACGCGCGCGCTGGCAAAGCAAAAGGCGGTGACGCTGTTTCTGGACGCCGACACCGCGACCATTATCCGCAACACGCAGGGCAGGGCGCACCGTCCGCTTTTGAATACGGAAAATCCCGAACAGGTGATTGCCGATTTGGAACAAAAGCGACGCCCGTACTACGAACAGGCTGATTTGAAAATTTCTTATTCGCAGGAAACGTTTTCGTCCCTGCTGTCGCGCATCACCGCTTTATTGGCGGACACGGCGCGCAAAACGAAAGGAGCGTCCCGTGTCTGACGTGCTGACCGTTTCTTTGAAAGAGCGTTCCTACCCGATTTTCTTTAACAGACCGCTGGCGGACTGCGCGGACGTTCTGCTTGACTGTCTGCCGGACGGCAAAGCCTTTGTCGTGACGGATTCCAACGTGGACGGGCTGTACGGCGAAACGGTCGCGCGCGCGTTTCAAGCCAAAGGCGCGGGCGTTCACAAAATCGTCGTGCCGGCGGGCGAAAAATCCAAATCTTTCGCGTGCTTGGAGCGCGTCGTCGGCGAATTGCTGGCGAACGGGTGCGACCGCAAATCCTTTATCGTCGCTTTGGGCGGCGGCGTCGTCGGCGATTTGGCGGGATTCGCCGCCTCCATTGTTCTGCGCGGCATTGATTTCGTGCAGATTCCCACGACTCTGCTGGCGTGCTCCGACAGTTCCGTCGGCGGCAAAACCGCGATTGACGTCGCGGCGGGCAAAAACCTTGTCGGCTCGTTCCATCAGCCGCGCGCCGTCTTTATCGACACCGCCGTTTTAAGCACTTTGCCCGAACGCGAACTGCGCGCGGGATACGCCGAAGTCGTCAAGTACGGCTTGATCGCCGACGCGGATTTCTGGCGCGCGCTGGAAGAAGACGGCTTGCGCGTTCTCGATCCGCATGGCGAAGCCTGCCGCCGCGCGATTTTCACGTCCTGCCGCATTAAAGCCGACGTTGTTTCCAAAGACGAAAAGGAAACGTCCGGCGCGCGCGCTTTGCTGAATTTCGGTCACACGTTCGGGCACGCTTTGGAAAGCGTTCACGCTTACGACGGGTCGATGCTTCACGGCGAGGGTGTCGCTTTGGGGATGCTTTTGGCGGCGAAACTGTCCGAAAGCGAACTGGGGCTGAATCCCGACGTTTATGCGCGGATGCGGGCTTTGTACGCGAAAACGGGACTGCCCGCCGTTCTGCCGCGCGATTACGACGCGCGCGATTTGACGCGCCGGATGTTCTCGGACAAAAAAACGCTGAACGGCAAGCTGAACCTTGTCTTGCTGAAAGACATCGGGCGCGCCGCCGTCGTCAAGGACGTGTCCCCCGACAAAGCGTTTGCCGCGTGGCAGGACGCTTTGCGCGAACGAAAGGAAAAATGATGCCGTTATCCGCGCCGCAAGAGGACAGGGAACCCGTTTACTGCCGCCGAATCGAATACAGGGGATTTCGGCGCGAGGGGATTTTATGGGATATCGAGGGACGTTTGCGCGACGTGCGCACCGCCGATTTTCCCTGTGTCGACCGCGGCGGATTCATTCGCGCCGGCGAGCCTTTTCACGAAATGCTTTTGCGTCTGACGGTTGACGACGATTTAATCATTCACGGCATTGAAGCCGTTGTGGAATACGCGCCTTTCAAGATATGCCCTTGCACGCAGGCTCTGTTCGGGACGCTTGTCGGCATGAAAATCGAATCGGGCTTTTTCGGCGAAGTCCGCAAGCGTCTGCCGCCTTTGAAAACCTGCCGGCATTTGATTGATTTGCTGATGGGGACGGCGGCGGCGGCTTTTCAAACCGTCGCGCAAGTGCGCTATTTCCAATATATGCGAGGGGTCAAGCCCGAAATGATAGATTCCTGCATGGCGTGGGATTCGGCGGGCGAGGTCGTGCGCCGCGAATGGCCCCGATATTATGCCGGAAAGGACGGCGACGCGCATGGGCAGACGTAAAAGCGCTTTTTCCATTTTTGACAAAAAAGAACCCGAAAAGCCTTTCCGTCTGTGCGACAAGGAGGGATGCTGCAAGGCGGGCGAATACCGCGCGCCCAAAGACCGCACCTTGAAAGAGCATTACTGGTTTTGTCTGGAACACGTCAAGGAATACAACGCCGCGTGGGATTATTACGCCGGCATGAGCCAAGAGGAAATCGAACGCTCCATTGAGCAGGACGCGCTGGGAAACCGCCCTTTGTGGCCGCTTGGCGCGCGTCATGTCGATTACACGCTGTTCCACGATCCGCTTCACGTTTTTCCGCACGAACGCGCGAACGGCGAAGCGGGGCGGTCGCAAAAGCCCGCGCCGCGCGTCAGGCACGCCGAAGCGGTCGAAAACGCCGCCGCGCTTTTGGAGTTGGATTTTCCGCTTCAATTCAAGCAGGTGCGCGCCAATTACAAGCGGCTTGCCAAAGACTGCCACCCCGACACGCACGGCGGCGGCAAGGAATACGAGGAGCAGTTTAAAGAACTGGCGCAGGCGTACCGGCTGATTATGTCCGTTTTGAAAAAGGTCGTCTGACGGGCGCGCTGATCGCCGGACAAGCCGCCGTTTTTCATTGCCTGCATAAACTTTTCCGTAAAAAACTTTCTTGCGTAAAAGCCGCCTTTCCGCGCGAAAATCGCTTTTCGCACAAAAAAACCGCCGTTGTTTGCGGCGGTCTTTTCATTGTTTCGCGAGATTATTTCTTCGCGTTTTCAATGCGTTTTTTCAAGCGCTTTGTTTCCAAAGTCAACTTGCTGTTCGGCGTTCCCAGCAGGAAAGCGTCCAGCCCGCCGTTGTGTTCGACGGTGCGCAGAGCGCGCGTCGACATACGCAGCGTGACGGTCGTTCCCAGCGTATCGCTCAACAAGGAAACCGACTGCAGATTCGGAAGAAAGCGGCGGCGGGTTTTGTTGTTGGCGTGGCTGACGTTATTGCCGGTTTGAACACCCTTGTTAGAAATGATGCAGCGTCTTGCCATAACACGAATCCTTATAGTTATAAAAAACAGAACTACCTTTTACAGTCAAAGCCGCGCGCGGTCAAGTAAAATCTTGACTTTTTGATACGAAAAAGGGCTTTCGCGCGAAACAAAAGCCCTTTATCGTCCGTCGTCGGCGGCGTTACGCCTGCGTCTGATTGTTAATCCATTCCGTCAGTTTCGATTTCGTCATCGTGCCGACTTTCGTGGCGACGACTTCGCCGTTTTTGAACATCATCATGGTCGGCACGCCGCGCACGCCGTAATTCGTCGGGGTGTCCGGCGCTTCATCGATGTTCATTTTCAAAATTTTGATTTTGCCGCCCATTTCTTTGGAAATTTCTTCCAAAACGGGTCCGAGCTGGCGGCACGGTCCGCACCATTCCGCGTAAAAGTCCACCAGAACCGGCGTTTGCGCGTTTTTGACCTCGTTTTCAAATTCGCTGTCTTTAATGACTTTCATGTTTTTTTTCCTTTCGGTTGATTTCGTAACGTTCCTTGTAGCTTATCTTCGTGTAATGTAGGGGCTTGTCGGCGAAACGTCAAGCAAACTATGGGCTATCCAGCAAAGTCGAGGGCAATTCGACCAGTTTCGCCTGAACGGTGTACAGCAAAAAGCACCGCACCGCTTTATCCGGATAAATGCGGGAAATCAGGTCGCGGTAGGCGCGCATCTGACGCAAATGCGCCTTTTCGATTTTGCGCAAATCGTCCGGGACGGCGCGCGACGTTTTGTAATCGACGATCAGCACCTGCGTGTCCAAAACGGCGAGGCGGTCGATTTTCCCCGCGAACGCGTTCGCGCCGATAACGCCCGAAACGCCCGCTTCCGCCAGCGAATTTTCGCCGAACAGGTTTTGCAAATCGGGATTTTTCAAAACGTTTGAAACCTGCGCGATGATATCCTCTTTAAAAGAATCGTCGTATTCGCGCGCCTGAACGTTCAAAAACGCGCGCGCTTCGGACTCGAAATCCGCGAAATCCCGTCCCGCGAACATTTCCAGCAATTTATGCACGAACGTGCCGCGCGCCAGCGATTCCTTGCGCTGCGGCGAAAGCGGGGAGTCGTATTGCTCGTCTTCGTCTTTTGTCAGGCGCGACGGGGAGAGCGGCTTTGGCGGCAGGCTTTCCTGCGGCGCGGGGGTTTTCGCCCAATCGGGAAGCGGCGCGCGCTTGATTTCGTCTGTCTGCGGGCGCGCGGCTGTTCCGGACGCGGTTTCGTCGTTCTGCAACACAAAGGTTTTATCTTCGTAATCCGCGATGTTCGCGCCGCACAGCGCGGTTTTGATTTGCGTGTACCAGTTTTCCTTTTTGTTTTCGCATCCGCACACATACAGCCGATCCGCCGCGCGCGTCACCGCGACGTACAGCAGGCGGTTGTTTTCTTCGTCTTCCTTTTGTTTGAACCCCTGCGCGAACTCCTCGGTCAGCGCGTTTTTCACCCCCGCTTTCCAAAAAGCGAGCGGCGTGCCGTTTTTATCGTTTTTCCAAAAATACGCCGGAACGTGATAGGTTTTCGACGTCGTGTCCGGCATGAACACGACGGGCGCTTGCAGTCCTTTCGCCGAATGGACGGTAATCAGCCGCACGGCGTCCGCGTCGTTTTGCGATTCGCGCTTGATTTCAACGTCGTTTTGACGCAGGTATTTCAAAAACAACTGCAAGGACGGCAGTTGTGTTTCTTCAAATTTCAGCGCGAGCGACAAAAATTCGTTCAGCGCGTCGAACGCCTGTTCGCCCAGACGCTCCGCAAACGCTTGCATCTTGCCGCATTTTTGCAGGACGTACGCGTACAGTTCAAACGGTTTGACCGTGTCCGTCATGCCCAGCAAATCTTTCAAAAACAGGCTTGCCCGCGTCAACGGCGCGTCGGGATCGCCGCTTTCGCAATCGCGCAATCTGTCGAAAACCGTTTCATGCCCTTTGCGTCCGTAGCACAGGCGGAACAAATCCTCTTCGCCGATATTGCATAGCGGCGAGCGCAACACCGTCGCCAGCGACAAATCGTCGTGCGGCATCAGCAGAAAATCGCCCAGCGCCATTAAATCCATGACGGCGATGTGATCCGTGATTTTCAGCCTGTCGATGCCCGCGACGGCGACGTTCTCGTTTTTCAATTCGCGAATGATGTTTTCAGCCAGCGCGTTCCCGTTGCGCCGCTTCAACAATATCAGGATATCTTTCGGGCGAATCGGGCGGTTGTCGGGCGACAGCGTTTCCTTGTCGTTGATCATGGCGGCGATGCGTTTCGCGATTCTTTTCGCCAGACGCACAGACGGCGTGTCCGTTTTGACGCGCTCCACAGGTTTCGTCCATTGCTTTTTCGTGTCCGTTTTCGCCTTTTTTTCCAGACTCCAAATTTCAACGCGTCCCGTGTCGTTTTTGCGGAACGCCGTGTGCGTGCCGTCTTCGCCGTTTTTCAGCACGCCCGCCGAAGCGTCCGGATTTTTCAAAATTTTGTTGACCGCTTCGATGACGGGCGGCACGGAGCGGAACGACGTGTACATCGGCACGGTTTCAAAGCGGTGGCGCGACTGCGTGATTTTTTGTTTGAAAAACACGCGCATCCGCTCGAATTCGTCGGGCGCCGCCCCCTGAAAACTGTAAATGGACTGCTTCACGTCGCCGACGACGAACAGCGTGCGGTTCGCCGCCGAGCCGTCCTGTCCCGCGAAAAACTCGTCCGCCAGCGATTTGACGATTTGCCATTGTTCCGGCGAGGTGTCCTGCGCTTCGTCGACAAGAATGTGATCCACGCCCCTGTCCAATTTGTACATCACCCAATCGGGCGCGGCGCGCAACAAAGCCGCCGCCGTGCGTATCAGGTCGTCGAAATCCAGCAAAGCCGCCGCTTTCTTTTTCTGCGCGTAACGCGTCACGATCGCCGTGCCGATGCGCGCCAGAGCCAGCGAATTTTCAAGCAGGCGCGCCGACGCTTTCTTTTCCGCGAACGCCAGAACGCGCGCCGCCTCTTGTTCCATGACGGGCAGGATTTCCGCCGCGTTTTTCGTCGCCAGACGTTTGCGAATAACGCCTTTTGTTAAAAAAACGTCGATGTAGCCGTTCAAAAAAAGCGGTCTGTCGTCGTCGGACGCGCTTAAAAACGGCGCCATTTTTTCGCCTTTCGCCCTATCTTCCGACGATTTCGCGTTTTGCGACAAGACGGCGCACGCCCGACGCAAATCTTCCGCCGTCAAATCGGTTTTCGCGCAAAAATCCGCCGTGACCGTTTCCGGCGTTTCGCCTTGCGCCAATCCGCACGCGTCCTCGTACGCGCGCCGCAGGGAATCGTCGTTCGGAAACTTTTGCGCCAGTTGTTGCAGTTGCGGCAGGGAGTTCATCAGGCTGTCAATCAGGGCGGCGAAATCTTTGGGCGAACTTGCCGCCGTGACGACAGCCAAATCCTGTTTGTACGCGGCGTCGGCGAAAATTTCCCTGCTTGCCTGCGCCGCGAATTCCGCGCTTTGCATGTCGTCCAGCACCTCGAAATGCGGCGAAATCCCCGCTTCGCACGGAAAGCGTTTCAGCAGGGACTGGGCGAACGCGTGAATTGTCATAATCTTCATGCCGCCCGCCGCTTCCAGCAGCGCGGCGAACAATCTGCGCGCCTGCCGTATTTGATTTTGCGACGGCTTTTCCCCCGTCAGCGCCGTCAATTCCGCCGTTAAATCCGCTTCGGACTGCGTCGCCCACACGGAAAGCGCTTTCGCGATGCGGTTCGACATTTCCGCCGCCGCCGTTTTCGTGTACGTCAGGCACAAAATGCGTTCCGGCGGCACTCCCGACAGCATCAGCCGCAAAACGCGGTCGGACAGGACGCTTGTCTTGCCCGAACCCGCCGACGCGCCCACCCACGCCGAAAGCGTCGGATCAGACGCCAAAAGTTGATTTTTATCAGGCGTTCTCATCGTCGGCGTCCTCCGCGTCCTGCGCCACGGACCATTCCTTATAGCGCGCCAGATGGTCGTAATCCGTGTACTTCGGTTTGAGCGACAAGTCCGGCGTGGCGTCGTACGCCCTGTTTTCGTCTTCGTACGCGTTAATCAGCGTCGTCAGATTGGCAAACAGGCGATCCGACAATCTGCCGTTTTCGTCTTTCGCATCGTCGTTCAAAATGACGGTGAGCCCGTCGTCTTTTTTCCCGCTGATGCGCCAGTATTCAAGCAGGGAAACTTTCGCGCCCGCGCTTTTTTCCAGCAGAGCCGCCTCCAAAGGCAGTTGGGGCGCGTAGCCCGCGCGCACGGTCGTTTCTTTCGGCGCGTCCCCCGTTTTGTAATCGACGACGCTTGCCGAGCCGTCCTTTAAAAAGTCGATGCGGTCGGCAAAGCCGAAAAGCGTGAACGTTTCGCCGCTTTGCGTTCTGAACGACGTTTCCAGTTCCTTTTCGCACAGCACTTTCGCCAAATCGGGCGCGCGACATTCGTATTCGGCGTAAAAGCAATCCAGCGCGTTTTGCAGTCTTTGCAGGAAAAACAGCGATTCCACCGTGTCGAACGGCAACGCGTCAAACGCTTCGCGGGCGGCGCGCATCAGGTCGTCTTTGGCGCGCGGCGGCAGGTTCGTTTGATATTTCTCCACGAAATTTTTCAGCACGTCGTGCAGCATGGTGCCGAAATCCGCCGCGCTGACGGGCGCGTCGACGTCGTCCATGACTTTCAAGCCCAAAATGTAGCGCGCGTAAATCGAATACGGGTCGCGCATCAGCGTTTCGATTTTCGTGATCGCCAATTTCTTCGGACGCGCGGCAAGCGGCGGCTTCGGCGCGGGCGGCGGAAAAACAATCTGTTCGGCGGGCGCGTCCATTTGCGCCGCGAAATCCGCCCAATCGCCTTTTTCAAACGTCAAGCCCGACATCTGCATCCGCGTTTCCAAGCGCAAAAGCCAGCGCGACGGCACGGACGGCGTGCCTTCCTCTTTCAGCGCGCGGGTCAGATAGACTTCCTTGGCGCAGAAACTTTGCGCGAAATCGTGCGCCGCCAAGCCCGTCAGATGCTCCGGAAGCGGCAAGCCGCACTCTTTGCGCATCGGGCGGGAAAACCACGCGTCCGTCTGCGCCTCTTTGGGCCATTTGCCTTCGTTCAGCGACCCCAGAATCATCACGTCGGGGCGCACAAGGCGCGCTTCCATCGTTCCCAGAATGTCAAGGCGCGGGTGCATCCCGTATTTCAGGCGCACGTTCGTCGTGTGCATCATCGCCGTCAGCAGATCCGCGTACTGCCGCGCGTCGATTTCTCCCAACGCCGCCGCGTGAACGGTCATTTTATCAAACAAATCCGTCGCCGCTTCGCCCGAAGCCCCCGTCCACAGACGCTCCGCCCCCGTTTTGTCCGCGCTGGAAGCCAGAAGTTCCGCCGCCGTCAAATGCGCCGCCGCAAAGTCGGTGAACGGGCGTTTTTGCGCGCCGTTCGCCATATCGACAAGCGGGGTGAAGATTTCTTCCAGCCGCGCCGCGACCGGTGCGAGAACGGCGTTGTCTTTTGCCGCCCGCTTCAAATACGCCGCGCCGCGTCCGCGCGCCATGCCCCGCAAATAGTTCTTTTCCAAAAGGCGCGTCATTTCGCGCAATTTGCCGACTCCCAAGCCCAGCATGGAAAACGGATGCTTTAACAGCGCAAGCAGGTCGTGCGGCTGAAAATCGCTTTGCGCCGCCCGCCAGACCAGTTGCAGATACGCGCCCAAGGGCGTCGCCGCCAGCGGTTCGCCAGCCGAGTCGTCCGTCGTCACGCCGAAACGCTTCATGTACGCGACGACGCGCTTCGCCAAGTTGCGATCCGGCGTAATCAGCGCCGCCGTCTTGCCTTCGTCTTCCAGCGCGCGCCTTAAAATCAGCGCGATCGCCGCCGCTTCGCCCGCTTCGTCCGGGCATTCCAGTTTCGTGACGTTTGCAACGGCTTCTTTTGAAAAAGGCGGCAGGTCGTGCCAGTCGTCCGTCGTTTCAAACGGGCGCAAGGCTTCGTTGACCAGCCGGAAACGCTCCGCCGGCGCGGTTTGCGCGCTTCCTTTGATCTCTTTCATGTCCGAAAGCGGCACGCCCATGTAATCCAGCAGTTGCATCAGGTGGTACTGCGGGTGCGTTTCTTTGATGTTTTCCCGCTCCTTGTCCGTCAGCGACAAATTCACCCCCGGCAGAATCAATTTGCCGTCGGGCAGGGACGCGACCGCGTTCAAAAGCGCTTTCGTCGTCGGCAGAGAGCCCGTGGAGCCCGCCGCGACAATCGGGTACGGCGGCGGATTTTTCAGCCAGTTTTCCGCCAGCGCGTTAAACAGAAGAACGCGCCGCTCCGCCGAATCGACAACGCCGCGCTCCTTTAATATGTCGGGCAGGTACTGCGTGACGATTTTTAAAAATTCCAAAACATCCTGCCAATGCGCCGAAAAGTCGTCGGGAACGATGCTTTCCAAGCGTTCGGTCGTAACGCCGTACAGCGTCGCTTCGTCCAAAAACAGCGCCAGATCTTTCGCCAGAAGATACGCCTTGTCCGCGCTTTCGCGCATATCGGGACGCCATTGCATAATCAGCCGCGTCAAAAGCATCAGCCGCTGTGTCGGGTCGATCGCTTCGGGCAGGGAGGCAAGCGGCGCGGTCAAAAACGTTTGCGCCGAATCTTCCGATTCCAGCGACGCGAAAGATACGATGCGCGGCAAAAGGACGGGACGCCCTTTCGTTTTTTGCAAAAACGCTTTATGAAGCATCAGGCACGCGCGTTTTGTCGGCATGAGAATCAGCGTTTTCGCCAGACGCATCGGGTCGTTTTTATTCTCGTCAAGCAACGTTTCCGCCAGCGTGCCGGCGAACGAAAAAAGCGGGCTGATTGTGTAAACGTGTTTTTCCATGCGTTCCGTGCCGCGCGCCGTTATGACAATTTTTCCTGCGCCGATTGCAGTGCTTCCGGCGTGCCGACGTGAAACCATTCGCCGTCGTGGACGACGCACGCCAGCCGTTCCGCCGCCTGCGCCTTGTCGTACAGCGGCACCAGGCGGAATTTGCCGTCGGGGGAATCGTCGAACAGGGACGTTTTCAAAATCTGGACTCCGGCGAAAATGTACGGCGCTTCGTCCTGCGGATTTTGCTTGCGCACGGGTTTGCCGTCGACGACGAAGTAATCTCCCGTGCCGTCGTGACCGTACGCCCTGTCTTTCGGCACAAGCAAAAGAAGTGCGTCCATGGTGTCGGGATTCCACGCTTTTTCCATGCGGTCGAGCGCGCGCTCTTTGCCGTTCGTCCACAAAGGATCGCTGTTCGACACGAAAAAATACGGCGCGTTCAGCAGGGGCAGGGCTTTTTTCACGCCGCCGCCCGTTTCAAGCGCATCTTCTTCCGTCGAAAAGTCGAAGCGTGCGTCCGTGCGCGTCAGGCAATGCGCGCGGATCATTTCTCCCAGATAGCACAAATTCACGACGATGTGCGAAACGCCCTGCGCGTGCAAGTGGTCGAAAACGTAGTCGATCAGCGGTTTGCCGCAAACCCGAATCATCGGTTTCGGCGTTTCGTTCGTCAGCGAGCGCATCCGTGTGCCGCGCCCCGCCGCCAAAACCATCGCGTCCTTTATTCTTTCACGCATGACGGTATCTTTCTGTATTCTTCGGGCACGTTCGCGTCGAACCATTCTTTCAGGCGGCGCAGGACGGGGTGGTTCAGGCTGTTTTCAAGCAACCGCCACAAACGAGGAATGTGTTGCAGGTAAACGGGCTTTTTATCGCGCACGCACAAGCGCACGAAAATGCCCAGCACTTTGGTGTGCCGCTGTGCCGCCAGCACCGCCCACGAGGTCAGAAAGTCCTCTTTGTCCCCCAGATGTTCCCCCATGCCGTCGATGTAGCGCGTCTGCATTTCAACGAAAAGTTCGGGAGAAATGTCGCGTCTGGCGTCTTCAAGCAGGGACATAATGTCGTAGGTGATCGCGCCGTTCAACGCGTCCTGAAAATCGAGCAGACCGCACGCTTTGACGCCTTCCCTGCCTTCAAGGCGCATCAGGTTGTCGATGTGGTAGTCGCGCAAAACAAGCGTTTGCGGCACTTTAAACGTCAGCGCGAACAGTTCTTCCCACAACAAAACGAATTCGTCCGCCGCTTTCTTGTCCGTTTCCATGCCGAAAACCGCCGGCATATACCAGTCCGGAAACAGCATCACTTCGTTGCGCAGGGGATTTTCGTTGTACAGCGGCAGACCCGCCGGCACAGCCTGTTTTTCGGGCAGGGAGTGCAGGGCGACCAGAAAATCCGTCGCCAGCGCGTACAATTCCGTTTCGTCCGCCCCTTTTTTCAGCAGGCGCGTGTAGGTGTCGTCGCCGAAATCCTCCAACAGCACAAAGCCGTTCGCTTTGTCCTGCGCCATGATGTGCGGCGCGGAAAAGCCCAGTTTTTCCAAGTGCAAGTCGATGTTGACGAACGGGCGCACGTCTTCCATGGGAGGCGGCGCGTCCATCAGCACCGCGGTTTCGCCGTTCGCCCTTTTCAGACGGTCGTAGTGGCGGAACGACGCGTCGGACGCAAGCAAGCCGCGTTCGGCGTCGTCCCAGCCGTTTTGTTTCAAAAATCCGTTTAAAAGTGTCAGGCGGTCGTCGGACATTGGTAAAATTTCTCCGTTTCGTAGCGTTTTCCGTGCGGAATCAGGGTCAGAACGCGCTTTGTCGTCGCGTCGGGCGCGTCAATATGGATTTCCAAGCGGTTTTTCGGAAGCAGGCCGCCCGCTTTTTGCGGCCACTCTATCAGCGAAACGCCGCCGGACAGCGCTTCTTCAAAGCCGATTTCGTAAATTTCTTCGGGATTTTTCAGCCGGTACAGATCGAAATGGTACACGGCGAGCGGCGTTCCGTCCGCTTTTTCGCCGTCGTACATCTGCACCAGCGTGAACGTCGGGCTGGGTACGTCTTCGTCGGGCAGGGCGAGCGACTGCACAAAAGCGCGCGCGAACACCGTTTTGCCGACGCCCAAATCGCCGTACAGCGCGATGACGTCGCCCGCGCGGCTGATTTGCGCCAGTTGCGCCGCCAAATCCTTAACGGCGTTTTCGTCGTTCGCGTGAATTGTTCTCATTGCCGGATGTCAAAAAACGTCGAAGATGCTTTTTTTGGACTTTTTCTTGACAACGACGGGCTTCGGCGCTTTCACGTTCGCCGCCGCCGCCTTGTCCTTTTGCTGTCTGTCCATCCAGTCCCAAGGCGCTTGAAACTGTCCCGCCCACAAGCCGATTTTCTTGGCGTGCGCCTCGTCTTCGTACGGGATGTAAACCGGCGTGATGTTGCGCAGGGCGACCGCCCAGCCTTCCTCGACCAGAACGACGCCCAAGTCGTAATCCTGCATGATCGTGCAGGTCGACAGCGCCGCGCCCTGTATGTCCAAGCCCTGAATGATGCAGGTGATTTCGTCGTTGCCGACAATCTCTTTCAATTTCTGCGCCACGATGCGCCCGCAATTATAGGTGCGGTTGCTTTTGTTCTGGCACGTCTGGTTGATGTGCGGCGCCGCCAGTCCGAACAGGCGCACCCACACGTTGTTGACGCGGAACAAATCGCCGGACGCGACCTGCGTGACTTTGCCGACGACAATGGGAATCTGTTTCGGACCCTGCTGTTCGGGTTCGGGTTGAGCCGGTTCCTTTTCGTCCGCTTCGATCAATTCGGGCAGTTTGTCCAGCAGAGCCTGAATTTCGTTGCGCTCGCCGTCCGTTTCCGCCGTTTCAACCGCTTCCGTCTGCGCCGCAACCTGTTGCGTTTCGCCGCCTTTGCCGATGTTCATCAGTTTGTCCGCGACGCCCGACGACGAAATGAAGTAAAACAGTCCGCCGACGACGACCGCCACGATGATGAATGTGATCATGCACCCGAAAATGCGCCACAACGCTTTCGCCAACACGAAAAAGCACAGCAGGGAAACGCCGATGCCCGCCAGACCGACGACCATGTCGACCCCGCTTCCTTCCTGAAAACTTAAAGAGCCGACGTAAGCCCCGAGCAAGCCCATGCCTAGCAGAACCGTGCGAAATAAAAACATATCCCAGCCTTTTTGATATAAAAAACAACGGATAAGTTTACCCGTTGTTTTTAATTAAATCAATGACGAATGTGCGTTTGCGCGCTCAAAAGCCGGAATTAGCGTCCGTTCGCCTTTTCTTTCAAGCGTCTGTTCAGCATTTCGCGGTTCGCGGTCTTCTTGATGACGCGTTTTTGCGGCGTTTGCGCGGCGCGCTGTTCCGACAGCGATTTGCCGCGGCGCAGGGCGTCCAACTGTTTCGAGGTCAGCGCGCGTTTCTTGCCGAGGCTTTTCGTCGCGACGTTGATTTTCTTTTTCATTTCCTTTTGACCCGCTTCCTGTTCGCGTTTGACGGCGTTCAGCGATCTGCCGCGGCGCAGTTCGGAAACCAGTTTCTTGGTCGAAATTTTTGTCGGCGCGGTCTTTTCTTTCTTTCTGACCTTGAAGTTGCCCTGTTCGCGCGCGTCCATGGCGTTCACGCTTCTGGACATCGCTTTGGCTTCGCGTTCGGTCATGCCGATCATGCGCGCTTCGCGGCGGATGTTCGCGCGTCCCGACGCTTCCTGCGCCATTTCGACGGCTTTTTCCTCGCCCTTGCGTTCCTTTTCAAACTTCATTTCGTCGCGCTCGATTTTCACTTCGCGCATTTCCTGCTTCATGGAAACGGCTTCGTTCACCTTTTCCTGCACGACGGTGTTCGTGTACGCGTGGTCTTCCGCGTTCGCGGTCGCCGCCGAAGCCGCCGGTTTTTTCCAACTCCAATCCGGAATGTTCCGGATGTCAATTCTTTGTCTTTCCATGTCAGCCGTCCTTTCGTCGCGGGCTTTCCGTTCGTTCACGGAAAAAATCTTTTGCTTTACTTATTTACAGTATATCTGAAAAAAAGCAACCGAAAAAGCAAATTTTTTCTAAAAATAGACAAAAAATGTGAAAAATTCGCCGCGCGCGCAATATCAATCCTGCGCCGCTTTCGCGCGGTACAGCGTCAATATGCTGCCGTCCGGAAGCATTGTCGCTGAAAATTCAAGGACTTGCCCGTCCGCGCGCGTGATTTCAAACACCGTGCCGTCGTGCGCGCTGACAACGCCGAACATCAGTTCTTTCAGGCGTTTCCAATCCGTTTTATCGTCGAAAAACTCCCTTTGCCGTTCCAGAACGGCGGACAGAGTCGTTTTTTCCTTCGCCAGAGTCGCCGCCTGCACGTTCCACAGTTTTTCGTACGCTTTATTGACGAACGCCAAGCGGGAGGAGCGCGAAAAAACGCACGCCGCCTCGCTCATCGCGTCCAAAAGCGCGCGGCGGGTGTCGTTTTGCAGGTTCATCGAACGTTCCAGCGCCAGATGTCCCGTCACGTCTTCGTATACGATCAGCAACCCGCCGAGAGGGTGGGGCGTCATGGTGCGCAAAAGCGTCAGTCCGTTCGGCAGGTGGAGCGTGTCTTCGCGCGCGGAAACCAGAGTCGAAAAATAGTGCAGTTCCTGCGCTTTGTAAGTGTTGAAATTGCGGTTTTCCGGCAATTTGCGCTTGTCGCGCAGAACGTCGATGAAGTGCGCGTAAGTCGGCGACGCGTCCAGCCATTGCTCGTCCAAGTCGAACAGGTTGATGAACGCCGTGTTGTAGAACGTCAGGCGCATTTCCGCGTCGAACACCGCAATCGGCGTTTTCAGGTGTTCCAGCACGCCGATGTGCGCGGCGATGTGGCGTTGCAATTCGTCGTCGATTTCCTGATACGCCGTGACGTCCCGCGCGAAGCCCAGCGTTTGCGACCGGAAGGAGCCGTTTTGCTTTTTCAGCGGGATTTCGGACACTTCAAAGCGTTTGCGCCGCCCGTTGATGATGACGTCTTCGCGCGTTTTGTGCTCGCGTCCCGCCGCGCGCGCCGCCGCCGCCAGAATCCGCGCCTCTTTCGGCGATTTTTCGTACACGAGTTCCGCCGATTCTTTCAGCGCGTCGTCTTCGTTCTGCGCGTGAACCGCCGCCGCGTAGAACGGATTGCACATAATCAGGCGCAGATTTTCGTTCCTGACCCAGACGGGAAACGGAAACGAGTCAAAGATGTTCCTTAACACTTCCGCGCGTTCGTTCAACGCCCGCGCTTCGTTCGCCAGCGTCGCCGTTTGCGCTTGCAGTTGCGTCACGTCGCGCACCCACACGATGTCCAGCAGGGGCTTGTCGCCGTCCTGAACAGCCCGAAAGCCGCTGACCAGAAAACTTTGCCCGCCGGTCGCGTCCGAGGCGTTCAAATCAAAGGGCGCGCCGTCCGAGCGCATGGTTTGCAGGGCGTTTGTCAGATTTTCCGCGTCCCGTCTGTTCAGCCGCTCCAACACCGCGTTGAACGTCGCGTCCGCGCCGCCCGTCAGGTTCAGCATGACGCTCAATCGCGGCGAAGCGAGCGTGCGCGACAGAAAGCCGACGTCGTCGTACAGCCACAGAAAAAATCCGTCCGGCTGGCACTCCAACGCCGCTTGCAGATACGACGCGCGCTTTCGCGCCGCTTTCGCGCGCTTGACGTTCTTGACGAAAAACGGCGACAGCATCGCCAGCACGCCGGCGAAAAAAATCGCCGCCAGCGTGAACGAATCGCTTCGCACAAGCGTTTTTACATAGAAAAAAATGTCCGTCGCCCAATCTGAATACATAAATCGAACATAGTCCGACTTTCGCGCGCCGCCAAGAAAAAAGACGCGCTTTTTTACTTTTGGCGGACTTTTTTACCCCAAATAGTCGAAGAACGGACATTTCGCTTTCTTTTTGCTTTGTCCTGTTATACCTTATAAGCAACCTGTCTTCACAATACCTTTTTAAAAGGAGAATTCGTCATGGTTATGCACAGAAGCAAAAAATCGTCGCGCGGCAGAACGTCCGACGGGTCGCCGAACCCGATCGACGTCCACGTCGGTTCGCGCGTCAAATTGCGCCGCACGCTGTTGGGCATGAGTCAGGAAAAATTGGGCGAGGCCATCGGGCTGACTTTCCAGCAGGTGCAGAAATACGAACGCGGCTTCAACCGCATCGGCGCAAGCAGGCTGTTCGACATCAGCAAGGTGCTGGAAGTGCCTATCGGCTTTTTCTTTGAGGAAATGGACGAGAAAGTCGCCGAAAAAAGCCCCCGTAAACTCGCCACCGTTCAAGGCTTGGCGGAAGAACCCGTCAGCTTCACCTACGATCCGATGAGCAAGCGCGAAACGCTGGAACTGGTGCGCGCCTATTACCGCATCCCCGACCGCGCCGTCGCCAAAAAAATCTTCGAACTGGTCAAAACGCTCTCCCGCACCGCCGACGATTCTTTCGCCGACGAGTCCGACGACGTTTTCGACGAGGGGCAAGACTGATTCTTGACCTTTCAACCCTTTTGGTTTACAACAGCCTTTGCACCCCGAAGGCTGTTTTCTTTTTCAAGGAGTTTTTATGAGAAAAAACTATCTGTTCACCAGCGAATCCGTGTCGGAGGGTCATCCCGACAAAGTGTGCGACAGCATTTCCGATTCTTTGCTCGACCTGTTCCTGACGCACGATCCGCAAGCCCGCTCCGCCATTGAAACGCTGGCGCTGACCGACAGGGTGATCATTTGCGGGGAAGCCCGTCTGCCCGACACCGTCGACCGTCGCATGATGGAAGACACGGTGCGCGCGTGCATCCGCTCCATCGGTTATGAACAAAAAGGCTTCGACTGGCAGACCGTCGAGGTGCAGAACTATGTGCACAAGCAATCCTCCGACATCGCGCGCGGCGTCGACGAGTCCGACACGAAAGAGGAGGGCGCGGGCGATCAGGGCATCATTTTCGGCTATGCGACGAACGAAGACCCCGACGCGCAATATATGCCCGCAACGCTGTACTACGCCCACGGCATCTTAAAGGAACTGGCGCGTATGCGTCACGCCGGCGAAGTCAAATGGCTCCGTCCCGACGCGAAAAGCCAAGTCACTCTGCGCTATGAAAACGGCAAGCCCGTCGACGTCGACACGGTCGTCGTTTCCACGCAGCACACCGACGACGCGGCTTATGACGAAATCCGCGAAACCGTGCGCGGCGTCGTTTCCAAAGTCCTGCCTGACGGCTGGAAACTCGACGACAAAAAATTCTACGTCAATCCGACCGGACGCTTTGTCATCGGGGGACCCGACGGCGACACGGGGCTGACGGGACGCAAAATCATCGTCGACACTTACGGCGGGGCGGTGGCTCACGGCGGCGGCGCGTTTTCGGGCAAAGACCCGACGAAAGTCGATCGCTCGGCGGCTTACGCGGCGCGGTATCTGGCGAAAAACATCGTCGCGGCGGGACTGGCGGACAAGGCGACCATTCAGTTGGCGTACGCAATCGGCGTGGCGCGTCCGCTCGCCGTGTATCTGGACACGGACGGCACCTGCAAGGTCGACGAGGAAAAATTGGAGGCGATTTTGCCCGAAGTGATGGATTTGTCGCCGCGCGGCATCCGCACGCATCTGAAACTCAACAGACCGATTTATCTGCCGACGTCGCGCTACGGTCATTTCGGGCGCGTTCCCGAAAAAGAGGGCGCGTTCCCGTGGGAGAAAACCGACCTTGCAGACGTGCTGAAAGCCCGTTTTTAATCTAGCCCGTTTTTAATCTTATATAAGGAACTTGTCCGATGACGAACGCCGACGCGACCACCGTGCGCGCTTTTAAGGAAAACAGATTTTTCGGGCGGCGCAAGGGAAAGAAATTGAATCCCTCGCGCGAAGTGCTTTACGAGCATTTCCTGCCGAAAGTCAGGTTGAAGCCTTTGCGCGAAAACGAACGGGTCGCGGCGGCGGATTTGTTTGACATTCCCGTGAAAAGCGCGTGGCTGGAAATCGGTTTCGGCGGCGGAGAGCATTTGGCGGCGCAATCCGAAAAACATCAGGACGTCGGATTTATCGGCGCGGAAGTGTATCTGAACGGCGTGACGAGTTTGCTGGCGCATCTGACGGGAACGGAGGGGGTCGGCAATCTGGACGAAAACGTCGGGCTGAAAGAGGGGCGCGCCGACAACGTGCGCATTTACAACGAAGACGCGCGCGATTTGTTCGCGGGGCTGGCGGACGCTTCTTTCGAGCGCATCTACGTCCTGTTTCCTGACCCGTGGCCCAAGAGAAAGCACGAAAGCCGCCGTTTCATCGGTCCGAAAAACATTCCCGTTCTGGCGCGTTTGCTGAAAAAAGGCGGACTGCTCCGTGTGGCGAGCGACGACATGACCTACATCCGCTGGGCTTTGCGGCATTTGATCGACTGTCCCGAATTCAAGTGGACGGCGCAAACGTCTGCCGACTGGAAAAATCCGCCGGACGACTGGGAACAAACGCGCTACGAGCAAAAGGCTCTGGCAAAGGGCAAAAAGCCCGTGTATCTGACGTTCGAGCGGGTTTGACATGAAAATCGGCGTGCGCTCGACCCCTTTTGAACGCGAGTACGTCTTAAAGGGCGATTTCACGTTCGCCGACGAAAACGTTTTCTTCAACGTGTATCAATCCGTCAAAACGCAAACCGAAAAGCACGTCGTGTACAATTTCGAGGAATGTTCTTTCATAGATTCCGCCGCCATGGGTATGCTTCTGGTCGCGTTCGAGGAGGCGGTCAAACGCCGCCGCGTGCAGTACATCCGCTTCGCTTCGCCGCAGGTGCGCGAAATTCTGCATCTGGCGGGAGTCGACCGCTATTTCAGGTTCCAAAACGCGAAATAAGGCTTGATTTGAAGTTTTTTTTCGTGTATACGTCTTGACAATACATTCTTGTAATTTCTTATGAGGGTGGGCTAAAAAAAAGCCCGCTCTTTTTTATAAACGGAGCAAAACGTGTCCAACGCTTTGGAAGATTTGATTACGCCCGTGTGCGAAAATTTGGGATACGACGTCGTGCGCGTGCGTATGCAGGGCGGTGAAAGCCGCAAAACTTTGCAGATTATGGTCGAACGCAAAGACCGCGCCGCCATGACCGTCGAGGATTGTGCAACCGTCAGCCGCGCCCTGTCGCCCGTGCTGGACGAAAAAGACCCCATCGAGTCCCGCTACACGCTGGAAGTCAGTTCTCCGGGGCTGGACAGACCGCTTGTCAAACTGGCGGATTTCGACCGTTTCAAAGGTTTTGAAGCAAAAGTGGAAACTTCGGTTTGCGTCGCGGGGAGAAAACGCTTTCCCGCCGCCCGTCTGATCGGAGTGCAGGAACAAAACGTCGTTTTGGATTTTGAAGGCGCGCGCGTGGTCATCCCGTTCGCCGACATCGCCAAAGCAAAACTGATTTTGAATGACGAACTGATCGGGGCGTTCGCTCCGTCGGTCAAGGAGTGAGGAAAAAAACTATGGAAACCAAGGCAGACAATCTTTCCGTTTTGAGCGCCGCACGCGATGTCGCGCACGAAAAGGGAATTGACTTTGAAGAAGTGCTGGGATCGCTGGAATTCGCCATCCAGAAAGCCGCCAAAACCAAATACGGCAGCGGCATGGACATTCGCGCGAAAATCGACAGAAAAACGGGCGATATTCATCTGGCGCGCTACACCGAAGTCGTCGCTTCCAAAGAGGACATTGAAAACGAAGACGCTCAAATCGCTTTCGCCGACGTTTTGAAAAACGGCGGGGCGCAGAAAGTCGGCGATTTCATTGTCGAAGATCTGCCCATGGTTAATTTCGCCCGCGATTTCGGACGCATCTCCGCCACGTTCGTCAAACAGCAGACCCAGCAGAAAGTCCGCGAAGCCGAACGCAACCGCCAGTTCAACGAATTCGCCGACCGCGTCGGCACAATCGGTCACGGCGTCGTCAAACGCGTCGAGTCCAAAAACGTCATTGTCGATTTGGGCAGAGCCGAAGCCTCTTTGCCGCGCGAAGAAATGATCCCTCGCGAAATTCTGAAAACGGGCGACCGCGTGCGCGCTTACATCACTGACGTCCGCCCCGCGCAGAAAGGTCCGCAAATCTTCATGTCCCGCACCTGCCCGCAGTTCCTTGTCGAACTGTTCAAACAGGAAGTCAGCGAAGTGTACAACGGCATCGTCGAAATCAAAGGCGTCGCCCGCGACCCCGGTTCGCGCGCGAAAATGGCGGTCGTTTCCAACGACAACTCCATCGACCCCGTCGGCACCTGCATCGGCAGAATGGGAACGCACGTTCAGGCGATCGTCACCGAATTGCAGGGTGAAAAAATCGACATCATCAAATGGTCGGAAGACGAAGCCGATTTCGTCGTCAAGGCTTTGGCTCCCGCCGAAGTCGTCAAGGTCGTTTTCGACGAGGACGAACACGAAGTCGAAGTCGTCGTTCCCGACGACAATCTGTCGCAGGCGATCGGTCGCCGCGGTCAGAACGTCCGCCTCGCCGCCGCTTTGACGGGCTGGAACATCGACATCATGACCGAGGATCAGGAAGCCGAACGCCGCGAAAAAGAAGTCAAGGAATTCATTGACGTTTTGAACGTCGACGAAGTGCTCGCCCGTCTGCTGTTGCAGGAGGATTTCAAAAACGTCGACGAAATCGCGATGGTCGATTTGAGCGAAATCGCCGCAATCGACGGCTTCGACGAAGAACTCGCCGAAGAATTGCAGAAACGCGCGAAAGCCTACGTCGCCAAACGCGACAGCGAACTCGCCGCCCGCTTGAAAGAGTTGAAAGTGTCCGACGCTCTGCGCGCCGTCGACGGCTTGACGCCCGCCATGCTGGTGAAACTGGGCGAAAACGACGTGAAATCGCTGGAAGATTTCGCGTACCTCGCCGGCGACGAACTGCTGGAAATCATCGGCGCGGACGCGATGAGCCTGCAAGCCGCCAACGATTTGATTATGAAAGTAAGGGAACCTTTGCTTGAAAAAGAAAACGCTTGATTCTTGCGCAAAAGCGTCCGTTCAAACGGCGGACGCTTTATCGGCGCGCAAAAAATCCGCAGACGATGTGTTGCGCAAATGCATCGTTTCGGGTGAATTGTTGCCGAAAAGCGCAATGATCAGGTTTTGCGTGTCCCCCGACGGTAAAATCGTTCCCGATTTGGCGGGCGTGCTACCCGCAAAGGGAATTTGGGTGACGGCGGATCGCGATTTGCTGGCGCAGGCGGTGGAAAAAAAGTTGTTCAACAAGGCGGCGCGGCGGCGCAAGGAAATCTGTCCGCCCGATTTGCCGCAAACGGTTGAAAGGCTGTTGTTCCGGCGCTGTCTGGACGCTTTGGGCGTCGCCAAGCGGTCCGGATTGGTCGTCGCCGGATTTGAAAAAGTGGCGGAGGCGGTGCGCAAGGGCAACGTCCTTTGTTTGCTTGAAGCCGTCGACGCCGCAGACGACGGAAGCGAAAAAATCCGGCGCATTGCAAAGGATTTGCCCGTTTTGTCCGTCTTTTCCGCTTCGGACGCGGGCGGCGCGCTGGGGCGCGACAAGTGCGTGCACGCCGCTTTAAAGCGCGGCGGGGCGGCGCAATCCTTTTTATCGCAGGTGAGGCGTTACGCTTCATTCTGCCATCTTTCGACGGAAGACGTTCCTCCGTCATTGTTTTGTAACGAGGCGTAAAATACATGACAGATTCTCAAAACCAATCTCAAAAAATTCAGGCTCCCCTGACGTTGCGTTTGAAAACCAACGCCGAGGCGGGCGGCGCGCGCGCCGGTCACGCCAAAGGGCGTTCCGTGCAGGTGGAGGTCAAGAAAAAACGTTCCTTCGCTCCCGCGTCCGCGTCCCGCGACGGCGAAACCGTTTTAAGCTCCGCGCAGGCGCACCGCTTGGAAGTCTTGAAAAACGCCATGAAAGCAGATGAGGAAAACCGCATCAAAGCCGAAGAACTCGCCCGTCAGAAAGCGATCGAGGCTGAAAAGGCGCGTATTCAGGCGGAAAAAGAGGAGACCGAACGCAAGGAACGCGAGGAACGTCTGAAAAAAGAGCAGGAGGAAGCCGAACGCAAGCAGGCGCAGGAACGCGCCGAAGCGCAGAAAAAGCAAGCCGACGCCCGTGCCGACGCCAAGCCCGCGAAATTCGCCAAAAAGCCGGAAGCAAAGCCGATGCCCGCTTCCGCCATGCCGCCCGCCGACGACGATTACGCCCGCCGCCGCGCCGCGCCCGTCAAACATCATGAAACAATGGACGACGACAGCCGTATGCACGCCAAAAAAGGCGACGACAAATGGCGCTCGGGGCGCGTCAATCTGAACTCCATTATGCGCGGGGACGACGACGGCGAGGGCGGCAGACGTCGTTCTCTGGCTTCAATCCGCCGCGCGCGTGAAAAAGAACGCCAGAAAATCATGGGCGCGCCAAAGCCCGCCGAAAAGGTCTACCGCGAAGTGATCGTGCCTGAAACGATTACCGTGCAGGAACTGGCTTCTCGCATGTCCGAACGCGCCGCCGACGTTATCAAACAACTTATGAAATTGGGCGTCATGGCGACAATCACCCAGACGATCGACGCGGACACCGCTCAAATCGTCGTCGAGGAAATGGGACACCGCGTCAAGCGCGTCGCCGACGCCGACGTTGAAGAAGGCTTGCGCGGCGCGGAAGACAAAGAGGAAGACAAACTTCCCCGTCCGCCCGTCGTCACCGTCATGGGTCACGTCGACCACGGCAAAACCTCTTTGCTGGACGCTTTGCGCTCCACCAACGTCGCGGGCAAGGAAGCCGGCGGCATTACGCAGCACATCGGCGCGTATCAGGTGCATTTGCAGAACGGTCAGCGCGTGACGTTCATCGACACGCCGGGGCACGCCGCCTTTACCGAAATGCGCGCGCGCGGCGCTCAAATCACCGATATCGTGATTCTGGTCGTCGCCGCGAACGACGGCATCATGCCGCAGACGATTGAAGCCATCCGCCACGCGAAAGCCGCGGGCGTACCTATCGTCGTCGCGATTAACAAAATCGACGTTCCGGGGGCGAACCCGCAGAAAGTCCGCACCGATCTGCTGAATCACGAAGTCGTCGTGGAAAGCATGGGCGGCGACGTTCTGGCGGTTGAAGTGTCCGCAAAAAAGCGCATCAATCTGGAACAGTTGGTCGAAGCCGTTTTGCTGCAAGCCGAAGTGCTGGATTTGAAAGCAAACCCGAATCGCATGGCGGAAGGCACGATTGTCGAAGCCAAAATGGAAAAGGGACGCGGTTCCGTCGCCACCGTTCTGGTGCGCCGCGGCACGCTGCGTCAGGGCGATGTGTTCGTCGCCGGCAACGATTGGGGACGCGTGCGCGCTTTGGTCAACGAACACGGCGAACGCGTCGATTCCGCCGCGCCGTCCGAACCTGTCGAGGTGTTGGGATTGCAAAGCACGCCGTCCGCGGGTGACGATTTCATCGTCGTCGCAAACGAAGAAAAAGCGCGCGAAATCGCCTCTTACCGTCAGCGCAAGGAGCGCGAGGCGTTGCAGGTCAAGACGATGAAGTCCGCCGCCGAACAGATGCTGGACAAGATTAAAGCCGGCGAAATCAAGGAACTGCCTTTGGTCGTCAAAGCGGACGTTCAGGGCTCCGTCGAAGCGTTGGTGTCCACGTTGAGCAAAATCGCCACGGACAAGGTGCGCGTCAACATTTTGCACGCGGCGGTCGGCGGCATCAACGAATCCGACGTCACGCTGGCGAAGGCTTCCAACGCTTTGGTCATCGGCTTCAACGTGCGTTCCAACACGCAGGCGCGCATGGTCGCCAAACGCGACGGTGTGGAAATCCGCTACTATTCGGTCATTTATAACGTCGCCGACGACGTGAAGGCGGCTTTGGAAGGCTTGCTGCCGCCCGAAAAGAAAGAAAAGATTTTGGGCTATGCGAAGATCCGCGAAGTGTTCAACATTTCCAAAGTCGGCAAGATCGCCGGCGCGATGGTCAAGGAAGGCATGATGAAACGCGGCGCGAAAGTGCGTCTGCTGCGTGAAAACGTCGTTTACCACACGGGCGTTCTGGCGCAGTTGAAGCGCTTTAAAGACGATGCGCGCGAAGTCAAAGAGGGCTTTGAATGCGGTATGCTGTTTGAAAACTTCAACGATATCGCCGTCGGCGACGCCGTCGAATGTTTCGAGGTCGAGGAAGTCGCCGCGAAACTGGACAACATTCAGGTGTAAGGAGGCGTTATGCGCTCTAAATCCAAACCCGTTTCACAGCGGCAGTTGCGCGTCGGCGAACAAATCCGCCGCATTGTCGCCGAAGCGTTCCAAAAGGGCGACGTGCCCGAAGAATTGCTGGACGCGCCGCTGTTTTCGGTGATGCAGGCGAAAGTGTCGTCGGATTTTTCGTACTGCAAAATCTATGTCGCGCCGCTGGACGCGCAAAACGTCGCCATGGCGGAACTGGTCAAAACGCTGAACGAAAGCCGCTGGTATTTTCGTGGCGTTCTGGCGAAAGCGATGCGGTTGCGCGTGGCTCCCGAAGTGCGTTTTTACGCAGACGAAACGCAGGAAGTCGCCGCGCACATTGACGAGTTGCTCAATTCGCCCCAAGTTAAGCGCGATTTGGAAAAAACGCCCGACGACGACGGTCAGGCTTGACATGAAAGGAGCGGAAATGCTTGAAAAGATTCGCAATTTTGGAAACGCGCTGAAAAAATACGTTTTGCGCAAAAAGGAAATCGACGAAAACGCGCAAAGCATTTCCGGTAAAATCGACACGTTTGAAAACAGGGTTGAAATTCCCCGTCAGCGTGCGAAAATCCGGCAAAATCCGGATTTGGCGGTCATGCAGAAGAACGACGAGTTCGTGTTTGAGGAAGACGGCGAAGAAAAATAACGTCAAAACGCTTAAAAAAAGCCCCCGCATTGTCGGGGGCTTTTTCGTGTTTAAAGGGGATTTTTTATGCATTTTTCCCGTTCGTCCGTTTTTTTTGCTTGACAAGTACGGGGGGGGGGGGGGATAATATTAAAACAGCGACTGTGTACATACTTCAAGCGAGGCACCCATGCGAATAGGATTTCCGGCGTTCATTTTCGCTTTATTGGCAAGCGTTGACGCGTTTGCGGTCGCGACGACGCCCGCGTACAAACTGGGGAATACATATACGTCGGAAACGACGGGCGGCAAGAAATGTCTGGAAGGGCATTCGGGGGCGATGCTCGGCAATGCGGCTTGCAGCGATTTGGCGCAAGGATGTAAAAACAATTCGGAATGTTCAAGCAAGTTCGGCACGGGCTATGTGTGCGCGAAAGGCAAAGACGGCAACGCCAAGCGCGGCGTGTGCAAATATCAGGAATGTTCGGGGACGGGCGACACGTCCTGCTCGACGAAGTATTCGCACTTACGCTCCTGCGTGAAAAACGAACTCGGCGTGTTCGAGTGCCGCATCACTTGCAACTGGCAGAAAATCAAGGAAGCGGGGAAAGCCGTAATCAACTCGATGAACGTCGCCGACCGCATGAAAT
>CAKQWA010000008.1 GCA_934277945.1 uncultured Alphaproteobacteria bacterium | reverse complement strand
TCGAACGTGAAAAAAAGCATAAAAATCCCCTCGCAAATGACTTTTGACGGGAAAATCGCGCTCGAAAAACAAAAAACTCCCCCCGAAATCGCTTTCGAGGGGAGGTAAAAGTAAGAAAATCAGGCAAATCAGCCGGCTTGTTTCGCCTGCATCGCCGCCTGTTTTTGTTTATGACGGCGCTGCCACAGATTTTTGGCGTAAAACCGCATATCGACGACTTTATCGTTTTCATCCGCGATTTCCTTGCCCAACAGCGTTTCAAGCAAATCTTCAAACGTGACAATACCCAGCCAAGTGCCCAATTCGTCGTAAACCACGCCCATGTGGATGCGTTTTTCAAGCATTTCGTCAAAAATGACATCCACATACGCGGAAGACGGGATTTCCAGAATCGGCGTCGCCAGTTTCGCCACGCGTTTTTGCGGCTTTTGACCGAACACGGACAAAACGTGCACATAGCCGACGAACATATCCTTGTTATCCGCCGACTGCACGGGGTAGCGCGAAAAATGCTTCTGCGCGACGCAAGACGAAAACTGCGCGACCGTCATATCGTACGGCACGGTTTCGCACACCGCGCGCGGAGTCAGCACGCTTGCCACGCGCACCTTGTTCGTGCGCAGGGTTTTCGCGACGACGGCAACCTTTTTGACGTCTTTCTTCCTGTTGCGGCGGCGGGCGAAGAATTTCGTGATTTCCACCATTGCCAGCGGCAAGACGGAACATCCCGCGACGACGCTCCATTCAACCGGCGTCAAATCCGTCAATTTGAAGAATTGTTCAAAAGCGGGAACGAACAGAATCAGCGCCATAACCGCCGCGGAAGCCGCCATTGCGCCGAACAGCCAGAAGTTGTGCCCGTCGTCGGATTTCGCAAACACGCTTTCCGTGTTGGAACGCTGGTTCAGCGCGTGCACCATTTGCGAAATCGCCAGCACGCAGAAAGCCATCGTCATCGCCTGCCCGTAGGTCGCCGTGCGCAGTCCGTAGATATACGCGCCCAGCGTCGCAATCGTGATGTATGTGCCGTGCAGCAACACGCGCGACACCAGCCCGTTGTCAAACAGGCTTTCCGATTTCAGCGGCTTATGCTTCATGATGTTCTTGCTGACGGGGTCGACGCCCAAAGCCAAAGCCGGCAAGGTGTCGGTAATCAGGTTGATCAGCAGAATGTGCACCGCCAGAACGGGCGCGTCCCAGTTCAGCATCGTGGCGATGAACAGCACGGAAATTTCCGCGATGTTGCCCGCCAGCAAAAACTGGATGACTTTCTGAATGTTGCGGTAGACTTTGCGTCCCTCGCGAATGGCGACCGCAATGGTCGTAAAGTTGTCGTCCGTCAAAATCATGTCGGCGGCGTCTTTGGCGACGTCCGTGCCGCTTTTGCCCATTGCCACGCCGATCGCCGCGGTTTTCAAAGCCGGCGCGTCGTTCACGCCGTCGCCCGTCATCGCGGTGACTTCGTTCAAGCGGTTGAAAGATTCGATAATCTTCAATTTTTCTTTCGGAGAAACGCGGGCGAAGACCGTCGCCGTTTTTGCGGCGTTGTCCAGTTCCTCCTCGCTCATGTTGTCCAAATCCTCGCCCGAAACGACCGTGTTGCCGTCGCGGTAAATGCCCAACTGCTTGGCAATCGCCATGGCGGTGATTTTGTGGTCGCCCGTAATCATCACCGTCTTGATGCCGGCGGCGTGACACGTTTCAATGGCGGGAATGACCTCGTCGCGCGGCGGGTCAATCATGCCGACGACGCCGATGAACGTCATGTCGTATTCAACGTCCGCGTCGTCATCCTGCGGCACGGCGTTTAAAGAGCGTTTCGCAAAGCCCAGAACGCGCAGAGCCTGCCCCGACATATCTTCGCACAATTCCAAAATGCACGAACGATCTTCGTCGGTCATTTCGCGGTCGCCGTCTTTTGTCTGAATGCGCGAACACAGCGGCAGCATTTCGTCCACCGCGCCCTTTGTGAAAGCGGTCAAGCCGTTGACGTCGTACACGACGGACATTCTCTTGCGGTCGGAATCGAACGGCTGTTCAAACAGTCTTTCGTCGCGGTCGGCGTAAGACATATTTCTGTCGCGCGCCAGAACCAGCAAAGCCCCTTCCGTCGGGTCGCCCAGCACTTCGCCTTCGCGCTCCGCGTCAAACGCCGAATTGTTGCACAGCGCGCCGCACAAAACCAAATCGTCATAGCGTTTGTCCGCAAAGCGTCCGTCGGTGACGGAAATTTCCAAATCGTCGTCGAAATCTTCGCACACGGCGGCTTTTACCACCGTCATCTTGTTGCGCGTCAGCGTGCCGGTCTTGTCCGAGCAGATGACCGTCGCGCCGCCCAGCGTTTCCACGGCGGGCAGATTGCGCATCAGCGCGTTTTTCTTCGCCATGCGCTGAACGCCCAAAGCCATGACGATCGTCGCCGTCGCGGGCAAGCCTTCGGGAATGACGGAAATCGCCAGCGAAATCGCCGTCATGAACAGCGGCACAAGCGGACGGCCGTACAGACAGCCGACCGTGAAAATCAAAACGCAGACCAAAATGCCGACAATACTCAACGTCTTGCCGACCGCGTTCAATTTGCGCTTGATCGGCGTGTCGAAACTGTCGTCTTTCGCGGAATCCAGCATATCGGCGATTTGACCGACTTCGGTGTGCATACCCGTTTTGACGACCACGCCCTCCGCGTTGCCGTACATGACCATGGACGACGCGTAGGCGCTGTTCGCCCGATCGCCCAGCGGCACTTCGGAATCGAAAACCGCGTCCGCGTCTTTTTCAACGGGCAGCGATTCGCCCGTCAGCGACGCTTCCTGAATTTTCAAATTGGATGTTTTAATCAAACGCACGTCGGCGGGCACAATGCCGCCGTCGTCCAAAAACAAAACGTCCCCCGGCACCAATTCGCGCGAATCGATGATTTTTTCTTCGCCGTCGCGCAGGACGCGCGCTTTCGGAGAAGCCAGTTGACGCAGAGAATCCAAAGCGTTCTGGGCTTTTTTCTCCTGCATGATGCTGATAACGGCGTTCAGGGCGACGATGAACAAAATCACATAGCCCTCGGTCCATTCTTTCAGCGCGAACGAAATCGCGCTGGCGACCAGCAAAATCAAAATCATCGTGTCGGTCAACTGTTCGGCAAGCATTTTCCAAACGCTTTTGGAATCGCCTTTTTTCAGTTCGTTGTAACCGAATTGTTGCAGTCGCTTGTGCGCCTCGTCGTCGGACAAACCGTCCTCGGAGGTTTCCAAAGCCGTCAAAACTTCGGGAACACCGGCGCGGTAGGTCGTTTTTTCAAAATCCATAATAAGTAACTTTCCTTTCTTTTTTCAAAAAAGCATACAAAAACGCTCCGCCGAGAAAACAAGGCGGAGACCGATTGATTTCAGTTCAGATCGGGAAAATAAGTCAGGCTACAATGACACTCGCCGTCGTCGCCCATAAAAAAAACTTTCCTGTTGTTGCATACTTTTTTCAGGGTATCAAAACGGCGCGCGAAGTCAAGAGCGATTTGAAACATATCCTTATTTTGTCTAAAATTGCTGTTTTATATTGACAGCGGCGCGGCGTTTGTCCATAATATGCCTGTTCGTTTTCAAAAGACTCCTGTCTGCGTGACTGCCTGTCTTGGAAAGCGTGCTTTCAACTACTCTCTCTCCAAAGGGTAGAAACGTCCCCGACACAATCGGGGACGTTTTTTATAAGGGAAAATTGTTTATTTCGCGTGAAAAAAGCGGGATATCCGCCGTTTTGACGACGGCTCGGCGCGTGTTCGTTTTCTTTTATTTTCGATGCGCCAGCAATATATCCGCCACTTTGTCGGACGGTGTTTCCGCCTGCCCCGCGCCCAGCAGATTCAACACCTGCGACGCTTGCGAAATCTGCGTTTGGCGGTACGTTTCGTCGCTCAACAGCAAATCGACCTCGTTTGCCAACCAGTCGGCGCGGCAATTTTTCAGCAAAAATTCCTTGACGATCAATTTATCCGCCAAGATGTTGACAAGATTGACGTATTTGCCTTTGACAACCAGCGGCGCCAAAAACGAACTGATCGGATTCATCTTGTACGCGATGCAGTACGGCACGCGCGCCATAGCCAATTCCAGCGCGACAGTCCCCGACGCCGCCAAAGCCGCATTCGCCGCCGCAAAAGCGTCGTAACGCGCCTTTTCGCCCGTCACGACCGTCACCGGCACATCCCACGACGCGACGGCTTTTTTGACTTTTTCGGCTACAGTCACGACCGTCGGCACGACGACCCGCAAAGCCGGATATTTTCGTTTCAGCCGCGAAACCGTTTCCTGAAACACGGGCAGAAGATACTTTGTTTCCGAACGCCGCGACCCCGGCAGGACGCACAGCAAAGGCGCGTCGGCGGCAATGCCGTATTCTTCGCGGAAAGCCGCGCCGTCGCCTTTCGACGCGCCGCCCTCGACCACCGGATGACCGACAAAATCCGTTTTCAAGCCGTGCGGCTCGAAATACGGCGGTTCGTAAGGCAGTAAAGCGAACAATTCGTCAATATAGCGTCCGCACGTTTTCGCGCGCTTTTTCTTCCAAGCCCACACCTGCGGCGCGACGTAGTGAAACTGCGGAATCCCCGTTTTTCTGGCTTTCAAAGCCTTGTTCACGCGCGCGGAAAAACTCCAAGAATCCACCGTCACAACGACGTCGGGCTTTTTATCGACGATATCCTGAACGGTTTGGGAAATGCGCTTTAAAATGCGCGGAATACTCGGAATGACTTCCATCAGTCCCATAACCGCCAATTCGGACGAATCAAACAGCGAGGTTAACCCCTCTTGCGCCATGGTTTCGCCGCCGACGCCGTAAAAGCGCACGTCGCCGCCCGTTTTTTTCTTCAAAGCGCGCATCAGCCGCGACGCCAGCAAATCCCCCGACGGTTCGCCCGCCACCAAATAAACCGTCAGCATCTTATTGTTCTCCGTCAATGCCGATGATGAACAAGCCCAAATCGTCCGCCTTTTTCGTCAAAGCGTCCCTGTCCACAATCAGCGTGTAGCCCGCCTGCACCGCCACGCCGCGCAAGCCCGCCTTTTTGGCGTTGACAAGCGTGCGCGTGCCGATCGTGGGCAAATCCGCGCGCTGTTCCTGCGCCGGCTTTTTCATTTTGACCAAAACGCCGCCCAGACCCTCGCGCTTTAATTTCTTGCACCGCTCAATCATCGCGTCCGTGCCTTCGACCGCCTCGACCGCCAAAACGATGCCCTGCTGAACGACGACGCTTTGCCCGACGTCCAGCGCGCCGACGCCTTTCGCCACCTGCACGCCGCGTTTGATGTCCGCCAAAGCCTGCTCGTCGGGCGATATTTTGCCGAACACGCCCGACGGCGCGGTCAGACCGTCCAACACTTCGTGAATACCGACGAATTTCAAGCCCTGCTGTTCCAAAAACGAAATGATAAGGCTTAACAGATTGTCGTCGCCGAACGCTTTAAAGCCGATGTGCGCCAAAAATTTCGCCGTCAGCCAGTCGGGGCGCAATTCAAACAAAGACGGGCGTTTGACAAAGCCGATCAGCACGACTTCGTCCACGCCCTGCTCTTTCAAATAATTAAACGCCTTGCCCGCTTCGCCCAAGCGCACCCACAGACATTCCTCGCCGCGCACGGTGTCCGCCGACGCGTTCTTTTTCAAAGCGACGACGGCGTACGGACGGTTTTTCGCCCGACAATCCTCAATCAGTCTTTTCGGGAGCAATCCGCCGCCCGCGATAATGCCCAGTTTTTTCATCAAGCCCTGAAATCTTCCTGTTTCGGCTGGCAAAATCCGCGTTTGGATTCCGCCTGCATAAAGGACACGATTTCCTGCACGGGCGCGCTGTCCGCGTATTTTTCGCCGACCGCTTTGACGCGTTCCGCCAGCGTGCCGTCGGGCGCGAACAATTCCGTCACCGCGCGGCGCAAATCCGTAATGTCGGACAGCGGATAGCCGCGGCGTTTCAAGCCCACAAGGTTAATGCCTTTCATATCGCCCATTTCCAACAAAGCGTACGGAATGACGTCGCGCTGAACGCCGCTCATGCCGCCGATCATCACGAAAGAGCCGATGCGCGTAAACTGATGCACCGCCGCAAACCCGCCGATAATGGCGCAATCGCCGACCGTGACGTGTCCCGCCAGCGTCGCGTTGTTCGACATGATGCAGTTGCTGCCCAAAATGCAGTCGTGCGCGATATGCACGCCGATCATCAGCAGATTGTTGTCGCCGACGACCGTTTTATTGATGCCGTCGGGTGAACCGGGCTGAATCGTCGCGTATTCGCGAATCGAGTTGTTTTTGCCGATAATCAGTTTGCCTTTTTTCTCTTTGTCTTTGAGGTCCTGATTCTTTCCGCCGATTGCGGCGAACGGGCTGATTTCCGTATTTTCGCCGATCTCCGTGTCGCCGTCGACGACGACGTGGGAAATCAGTTTCACGCCGGATTTCAATTCGACGTTCGCGCCGATGACGCAATAAGGACCGATGACAACGTCGTCCGCGATTTTCGCGCCGTCGTGAATGATTGCCGTGGAATGAATGTCAGCCATTACTTTTTGCCTTTCAGTTTCGCCAGCAGCGACAGCGGATTTTTCGTTTTGTTCAAATCCGCAAACATCTTCACCGCTTTTTTCAGCGTGGCGAACTGGCGCATAAATTCTTTCGCGGGCATCGCGGGCGAGCCCATCATTTCCTCCATCGGCGCAACGTCGCGCATCACGCCGCTTTGTCCGGCGATTTTCGCCCCGCTGCCGATTTTAATGTGTCCGGCGGAACCCGATTGTCCGCCCATGACGACGAAATCGCCCAATTCGGTCGAGCCGGCGACGCCGACCTGCGCGACCAGAACGCAGCAGCGTCCCGTATGCACGTTGTGACCGACCTGAATCAGATTGTCCAGACGCGACCCGTCGCCGATGACCGTATCGCCCAGCGCACCGCGATCGACGCAGGTGTTCGCGCCGATTTCAACGTCGTTGCCGATGATGACGCGGCCCAACTGCGCGATTTTCGTGTGTCCCTGCGCGCTCATGTAAAAGCCGAAGCCGTCCTGACCGATGCGCGCGCCGGGGTAGATGTAGACTTTGCTTCCCGCCAGACAATTCAAAACGGAAGCGTTCGCGCCGACGATGCAGTCGTCGCCCATCACCACCCCGTCGCCGATGACGGCGTTCGGGTACACGCGTGCGTTTTTGCCCAAAACGACGTTTTCGCCGATAACGACGCCCGCGTCAATGCGCGATCCTTCGCCGATAACGGCGGAAGACGCGATGTGCGCGCTCGGATCAACGACCGTTTTTTCACGCGTTTCGTTCGGATAAAACGCGCCCGCGACCCAACCGTAAGACTGATACGGTTCGTTCGCCAGCAAAACGACGCGTCCCTGCGGCACTTGGTCTTTCAAATCCTTATGGATGATGCAGACCCCGCTTTTTGACGCAAGAAAGTCGTTCCAGTATTTTTTCGACAGCAGGAAGCTGACGTCCGTTTCACCGCCGCTTGTCAGCGGGGCGACGTCGCAAAACGCGCGGTCCAAATCGTCCGTGCCGTAAACTTCCGCCTTGGCGATTTGCGCCAACTCCCGCAAGGTTTTGGGAGCGGACACTTTAAAAAAGCGAGGATCTGCCATAATTCAAAACTCCGTAAAGATTACTTCGTCGCCGACAAATTGATTTTCGGCATATCGACCTTGGGCAACTTGGCGTTGACCTTGGCGACGACTTCGTCGGTCACGTTGTTTTTCTGATTGACGTACAAAGCCTGATTCAAATTCAGAATCGCGTCATACTTCTTTTCTTTCGCGACGGATTCCAAAACGGGCGTCACCGCCTTGTCCTGAATTTCTTTCAACGCCGTCAGCAAAGCGTTCTGCATCTGCTTGGCGAATTCTTCCTGCTGGGCTCTGAACGTTTCGACTTTCGCCTTGAAAGCGTCGATTCGTTTGCCGACTTCCGCCTGCGACAACTTGTCCTTGTCCGCGCCGATGGACATTTCTTCTTCTTTCAGTTTCTGTTCGATTTCCTGAAATTTCTTCGTGTAGGCTTTCACCGTTTTGTCGCGCTGGGCGATGATACCCTGATACGCCGTCATTTTGCGTTCCAAAAGGGTCATGTCGACGAAACCGATGTTCTGCGCTTTCGCCTGCGCGCTCGCCAACAAGCCGATAGCCAACGTCAAAGCCGTAATCATTGTTTTTTTCATGTTCTAAAATCCTGTTCCAAAGTTTAAACGAAAATACTCCGTTTCGTCGAAATCCTCTTTCAAAACCGGTATCGCGAAATCCACGTTAATCGGTCCCAACGGAGAAGACCACAAAAATCCGAAACCGATACTAGCACGAATTTTTGAAGAATACCACATTGTCTGCGAATCATAGCCGTCCGGCTTGCCGATAAAGCCCGCATCCGCGAACAATTTGCCTTTCATGCCGAATTCGCTCGGCAGTCCCAGCGGGAAAAGAATCTGCGCCGTCGCGGTCGCTTGGAAATTGCCGCCCAGCGAATCGAGCCCCTGCTTGTCGCGCGCCGTCACGCCGCCGTCCTCGAACCCGCGCAGATTGCCGCCGCCCAAGAAATACCTGTTGTTCAGACGCACGTCTTCGCCCAGTCCGAAGATGTATCCGATGTCCGTCGTCAAGCCCAAAACCCACTTGTCAGTCAGCGGCATATAATAGCCCGCGCCCACGCCGGAACGCAGATAATGCGTGTCGCCGCCCAAGCCCGCGAGATCGTTGCTGATGGAGAAATAATAGCCGTCCGAAGGGTTGTTGCGGTTGTCCAGATAATCCCAAAACAGCGTGTGCGACACCATGGAGGTCAGCGTTTTGCCCTCTTGGTCGCGAATGTAAATCGACGCGCCCGACGAAATGTTCGTCACATTGTCCTGACGAATCGTGTAGCGCACGGAATGGGACAGTTCTTCGGAATACTTCCATCCGAACGACAGCGACGAGCCGACCATTTCCGAATCGTACGACGAACGCGACGAATAGTTGCGCGTCAAGTAGTACACGCTGACGGTCGCCGACAATTCGCGATCCAGAAACCACGGTTCAGTAAAACTGACGTCGAACAGCGTCCGTTCCTGCGCCACGGTCGCCGACGCGCCCAAAACGCGCCCCGTGCCCAAAAGGTTGCGCTCCTGCACGGAAACTTCCGCCAAAGGTCCGTCGTACGAAGACCAGCCGATGCCCAGTTTCAAAGAGCCCGTCGATTTTTCTTCGATATCCAGCACCAGTTCCGCCAAGTCGGGATTTTCTTCGTTCGGCACGACGTCCAGTCCGACTTTCGAGAAATAATCCAGATTCTCGATGCGCTGTTTCGAGCGTCTGATTTTCGCGGGATTGTACGCGTCGCCCTCGACAAAGCGCATTTCGCGGCGAATCACTTCGTCTTTCGTGCGCACGTTGCCGATGATTTTGATTTTGTCAATGAACAGGTGCGGTCCTTCTTTCACGTCGAAAACAACGTCCGCGACCGGCTCGTTTTCGCGTTTTTTCAGCGAATACGACACGTCGACGAACGGCGCGCCGCGATCGTTGACCGCGTTTGTCAGCGCCAAAACGCTGTCGTTCAGCTTGTCGATGTTGTACCATTGATGCTCGGACACGGTGACGGCGTCTTTCACGTCGTCCGCGCTGACGGAAGCCAAAGACGAATTCACGGTCACGTCGCCGATGCGGTAGCGTTTCCCCTCGTCCAAAACGACGGTCAGATAGAAACTTTCCTTGTCCGCGCTCATTTCGGCGGAAGCGGATTTGATTTCAAAATCCATGTAGCCGTGACGCTGGTAAAAGCGTTTAATCAGTTCGCGGTCGTAAGCGAACCTGTCGGGGTCGTAGGTGTCCGTCGACGTAAAGAAGCGGTACCAGCGTTTTTCCTTGGTCATCATTGCTTCTTCCAGCGTTTCCGCGTCGTACGCGTCGTTGCCGACGAAGTTGATTTTGCGCACATACGTCGCGGGTCCCTCGACGATTTCAAACACGACGTCCAGCCTGTTTTGCGACAATTCGACGATTTTGGGTTCGACGACGACGGAGTAGCGTCCCGAACGTTTGTACAGTTCCAAAATGCGCTGCGTGTCGTTGCGCACTTTCGTCCGCGTGAACACGGCGCGGGGGCGCAAACCGATTTCGTCTTTCAACTGGTCGGTTTTGATTTTGGAATTGCCCTCGAAATAAATGCGGTTGACAATCGGATTTTCAACAATGTCCAGTGTCAGCACGCCGTTTTTGAAATTCATGTCGACGTCGGCGAACAGCCCCGTCGCGAAAACCGATTTCAACGCTTCGTCCAGCCGCTGTTTGTCAACAATATCGCCCTTTCTGACGGTCAGATACGACAACACGGTTTCGGGTTCGATGCGCATGGTGCCGTTGAGTTCGATTTTTTCAATGACGGCGGGCTTTTCCTGCGCGGCGGCGGGAAAAGCGACCATTAAAAACGCGAACAAAGCGAATGAAAAAACTCTGACCAAAGAAAAAATCCCTTATCCGAACAAACGCTGGAAAATGCGCACCACGTCGTTCCAAGACGTCAAAACCAGCAATCCGAGCAAAAACACAAAGCCGATGAAAACGGACACCGTCTGCGCTTTTTCGCCGAGCGGACGGCGAATGACGGATTCAATGAGCAGAATGACGATGTTGCCGCCGTCCAAAACGGGAACCGGCAGCAGATTGACAAAACCGATGCCGACGGACACCTGCACAATGAACAAAATGAACATTTCAAAGCCCGCGCGGAAAGCGTCGCCCGACGCTTCGGCAATGCCCAAAGGTCCGCGCATATCCTCGGTCGAACGCTGGCGCATGATAATCCGCTTTAAAATGACCGTCGTGTCGACCGTCATTTCCCAAGTGTCTTTCAAAGCCTGCTTGAACGCGCCCCAAACGGACACTTTAATCAGGTTGTCCATATCGGCGTTCGACATGACGCCCAGCACCGCGCCGCCCGTTTCTTTCGACAGATGAGCCGTCAATTCGACGTTTTTGCCGTCGCGCTCCACCGTGATGTGCAAAGTCTTGTCCAGCCCGACCAAACGGCGCAACTGCGAAAATTCGGTGATTTCCTCGCCGTTGACGCGCACGAAGCGGTCGTTGACCTGAATTCCCGCCTTTTGCGCCGCCGAATTTTCCGCGACGGCGGACACGACGGGCTGAATGTTCAGCACGCCGTACACGCTGAAAAATCCCGTCAGCAGAACAATCGCCAGCACATAGTTCATTGCCGGTCCCGCGAAAACGATGAACAGTTTTTTCCATACGTTTTGAAAAGCGAAAGCGTGCTTTTTTTCTTCATCCGTCAACTGTCTGATTTTTTCTTCGTCCGCTTTCGCGCTCGACGCGTCCGCATCGCCCAGCATTTTGACGTACCCCCCCAAAGGAAGCAGGGAAATCTGCCATTCCGTGCCGTATTTGTCCTTGCGGCGCCACAAAACGCGTCCGAATCCGAACGAAAAAGCCTCGACCGCCACGCCGCACATTCTGGCGGCAAGGAAGTGACCGAGTTCGTGCACGACGACAATGACGGACAGCACGAACAGGAAAGACACGGGATAAATCAAAGAGTTCAAAACGGAATTCATCACTTCAACCTAAAAAATCAAGCCTTTGTTTTTTCGTCGATCAGCGTTTGCGTGTCACGGCGGGTTTGCGCATCCAGCGTCAACACGTCGTCCATGTTTTCGACGCGCGGCGCACCGTACTTTTCTAATATATTTTCCGTTATGCGCGCAATATCTAAAAAGCCTATCTTGCGCGCTAAAAAGGCGTAGACGGCGATTTCGTTGGCGGCGTTCATGACGCACGTCGCGCCCTGCCCCGCGCGCAAAGCCTGTCTTGCCAGACGCAAGGCGGGGAATTTGTTTTCGTCGGGACGCGTGAACGTCAGCGGCGGCATTTGCGTGAAATCCAGTTTTTTAACCGGCGATTCGATGCGTTCGGGCCACCCCAGAGCGTACGCGATCGGCGTGCGCATATCCGGCGTTCCCAACTGCGCCAGCACCGCCCCGTCGACGTACGCGACCGCGCTGTGCACAATGGATTGCGGATGCACCAGAATTTCGATTTTGTCCTCGCCGAAGCCGAACAGATGATACGCCTCGATCAGTTCCAAGCCCTTGTTCATCATCGTCGCTGAATCGACGGAGATTTTCGCGCCCATGTGCCAGTTCGGATGCGCGACCGCCTGTTCCGGAGTGACCGTCGCCATGAATTCCGCCGTTTTTTCGCGGAAAGGTCCGCCCGACGCGGTCAAAATCAAGCGGTCGACGGCGCGGCGGTGATTTTCCTCCAAGCATTGAAAAATCGCGCCGTGTTCGGAATCGACGGGCAGTAAAAGCGCGCCGCGTTCCTTGATTTCGCGCATGACGACCTCGCCCGCGCACACCAGCGTTTCCTTGTTCGCCAAAGCAATCGTTTTGCCGCGCCTGATCGCGTGCATGGCGGGCACCAATCCCGCCGCGCCGACAATCGAGCACATCGTCCAGTCCGCGTCCAAATCCGCCGCGAAAGCGACCGCGTCAGAACCCGCTTCGACGCGCACGCCCGTCCCGCTCAACGCCTCTTTCAATTCGGCGTATTTGTCCTTGTCGGCAGTCACGGCGACTTTGGCGCGCAGTTCTTTCGCCTGTTGCGCCAACAAAACCGTGTTTTTGTTGCCCGTCAGCGCGACGATTTCATATTGTTCGGGATGACGGCGCAGCAAATCCAGCGTGCTTGTGCCGATTGACCCCGTCGAACCCAAAACGGTTACTTTTTTCATCATCTCAACCCCAGAAATTCAGCGCGGGAAACAGCGCCGTCAAAACCACCGCGACGGGAGTCAGCAGCAAAATCGCGTCGACGCGGTCGTAAATGCCGCCGTGTCCGGGAATCAGGTTGCTGGAATCTTTGACGTTCAAATAACGCTTAATGGCGGATTCCGCCAAATCGCCCATTTGCGACACGCCGCCGAAAACGGCGGAAACCAGCGCGATTTCAACCAAAGCGTCCAAATGCGCGAAACAGGCGATCGCCAATCCCCAAACCGCCGAGGAGAACATACCGCCGAACAGTCCCGCCCACGTTTTTTTCGGGCTGATTTTCGGCGCCATTTTCGGTCCGCCGATCGCTTTGCCGAAGAAGTACGCGCCCGTGTCCATCGCCCACACCGTGCCGAGCACCCACAGCGTCGCCATAAAGCCGTAATCCTGCCGCAGATAAACCAGCGCCAAAACGGGATAAATGCTGTACGCGACGCCGCAAGCGAACAATTTTTGGTGCGCCGTTTGCTGTTTGACGGCGACAAAGAACATCGCGACGGTCGCGATTGCGGGAATAATCCACGCCAAAGCGGGCGCCAAATCAAGCAGGAAAACGCACACGACGCCGGTGACCGCCAAAGCCATGCCTGCGGGCGAAAAACGGTTCAGCACCATTTTTTCCCATTCCCACCCCATGACCGCCAGCACGACGGACGCGAAAATTTCAAACCACGGCGAGCCGAAATACAACGCCAGCACGGGCAACGGCAACAGGCATAATGCGGAAAGGATTCTTTGTTTCATGTTTCACCTGAAAAAAGTTGTCGAAAAAATCATACCCCGCCGAAACGGCGTTTGCGCGCGGCGAAATCGTCCAGAGCCGCCTGCAAGTCGTTTTTGGTAAAGTCGGGCCATAAAACAGGCGTGAAGTACAACTCCGCGTAAGCCGCCTGCCACAGCCAAAAATTGCTGATGCGCTTTTCCCCGCTGGTACGGATGAGCAAATCCGGCGCGGGCAAATCCGGCAGATACAAAAAGCGCGCGAACGTGTCTTCGGTCGCTTCGTCGACGGACAGCGCGCCGTCTTTCACCTGACGGGCGAACTCTTTCGCCGCGTTCAAAATGTCCGTCCTGCCTCCGTAATTCATCGCGAAAACGACCTGCAAGGCGGCGTTGTCCCGCGTCGCTTCGACCAATCGCGCCGTTTTATCGCGGATATCCTGCGGAAAAGCGGTCAAATCGCCTGCGAATCGGATGCGCACGCCCTTTTCCCCCAGTTCCTTGAAATCCTTGTCCAAGGCTTCGCGCAACAGGGAAAACAGCGCGTCGATTTCATCTTTCGGGCGATTCCAGTTTTCCGTCGAAAAACAAAAAACGGACAGAACGGGGATGCGCAAATCCAAACAAGCCCGCACCGCGCGCGACAGAGCCTTCGCCCCTTCGCGATGCCCCGCCGAACGCGGCAAGCCCCTTTGTTTCGCCCATCGCCCGTTGCCGTCCATAATCACGGCGACGTGGCGCAATCCGTTTACGCCGTCCGTCATTAAACCTGCTTGATTTCCTGTTCTTTGATTTTCAACGCTTCGTCCAGCGCTTTGACGGAATTGTCCGTCATCGTCTGGATTTCGGTTTCGTATCTTTTCTGTTCGTCTTCGGAAATGACGCCGTCTTTTTGCATTTTCTTGACGGCGTCCATCGCGTCGCGGCGAATGCTGCGCACGCCGACGCGCGCCTGTTCCGTGTATTTCGACGCGATTTTCGTCAATTCGATGCGGCGTTCTTCCGTCAAAGCGGGAACGGGCACGCGAATCAACTGACCGTCGTTCATCGGGTTCAAGCCCAAGCCCGCGTCGCGAATCGCTTTTTCCACCGCTTTGACAAGCGAGCGATCCCACACCTGAACGGACAGCATGCGCGGTTCGGGAACGCCCAGCGTCGCAACCGACGTAATCGGCGAAGACGCGCCGTAAGCGTCAACCATGACGCCTTCCAGCAAAGCGACGGAAGCGCGTCCCGTGCGCAAGCCGGAAAAGTCCTTTTTCAAGGCTTCCAAAGTTTTGTCCATGCGGGTTTTCGCATCTTGTTTGACTTCCGCGTAATTTTTAAATTCAGCCATTGCATTTATCCTTGTAAATTAGACCTTTTCGGAAATGACGGTGTACGCCCCCTGCGCCCCCAGCACGCGACGCAACGCGCCCTTTTCGTGCATGGAGAACACGACCACGTCGATTTTGTTGTCGCGCGCCATGGCGATCGCCGCCGCATCCATCACTTTCAGATTCTTTTGCAGCACTTCATCATAACTGACTTTTTCAAAGCGTACAGCATTTTTATCTTTTTTCGGATCCGCGCTGTACACGCCGTCGACCTGCGTGGCTTTCAAAATCGCCTCGCACGACATTTCCGCCGCGCGCAAAGCCGCGCCCGTGTCCGTCGTAAAGAACGGATTTCCCGTCCCGCCGGCGAACAAAACGACATAGCCTTTTTCCAGCGCGCCTTTGGCTTTGCGATAGATGTACGGTTCGCAAATCGTCGGCATGGAAACGCCGGAAAACACTTTCGCCGGCACACCCGCGCGCGACAAAGCGTCCTGCATCGCCAAAGCGTTGATGACCGTCGCCAGCATCCCCATGTGGTCGCCCGTCACGCGATCCATTCCGGTCGCCGCGCCCGCCAATCCGCGAAAGATGTTGCCCCCGCCGATCACCAGAGCGATTTGCACGCCCGCGTCGTGAATGTCTTTGATTTCACGGGCGATTTCCGACATGACCTTTTCGTCAAGCCCGAAACCTTTTTCGTCCGCCAAGCCCTCGCCCGACAGTTTCAGCAAAATGCGTTTGTATAAAAAAGCGTCCGCCATTTATTTTTCCTTGCAGATTAAAAAAACGGCGGGAAGTTCAACCCCTCCCGCCGTCTGATTTTTATTTACCGACCGCGGCGGCAACTTCTGCCGCGAAATCGTCTTGTTTCTTTTCAATGCCTTCGCCCAAAGCAAAACGGACGTACTGCTTCAAGGTGACGGGCGCGCCGACCGTTTTGGCGGCTTCCGCGACGACGTCTTTAATCTTTTTCTTGTCGTCCATGATGTAGAACTGTTCGTTCAGCACGATTTCTTCGTGGAACTTGCGAATACGTCCGATCATCATCTTTTCGATGACTTCGGCGGGCTTCGTTTTGCCCGTGCGCGCCTGTTCCTCTTTAATCTGATCCTGAACGACGGCTTTTTCGCGCGCTTCCATGTCGGCGGGAACGTCTTCAATGTTCAGGCAGACGGGAGCGGCGGCGGCGACGTGCATCGCCAGATGTTTCGCCAAATCTTCCAAAGCGGCTTTGTCGCCGGTCGATTCCAAAGCGATCAAAGCGCCGATTTTGCCCATGCCTTCGGCGGCGGCGTTGTGAATGTATCCGACGACGACGCCTTCATTGACGGACACTTCGGCGGTGCGGCGCAAATTCATGTTTTCGCCGATTTTCGCAATCAAATCCGTCAGCGTGCCGGCGACGTCCTTGCCCGAAGAAGCCAGCGTCAAGGTTTTCAGTTTTTCAATATCCCCGTCGGCGTTCAAAGCGGCTTGCGCGGCTTCGGCGACGAACTGCTGGAACAACTCGTTGCGCGCGACAAAGTCGGTTTCGGAGTTGACTTCGACGGCGGCACCTTTGTTGCCTTCGACTTTAACGGCGACCAAGCCCTGAGAAGCGACGCGACCCGCTTTTTTCGCGGCCGCCGCCAAACCTTTTTTGCGCAACCAGTCGACAGCGGCTTCCATATCGCCCGCGGCTTCGGTCAACGCTTTTTTGCAATCCATCATGCCCGCGCCGGTTTTTTCACGCAATTCTTTGACGGCGGCGGCTGTAATTTCTGCCATTGTAATTATCCTTTCGTTAGATTCGTTTCATACAACAATGGCGGAGGAAATAAAACATCCGCCGCCACGTTGTCATGTTTGAAAGACTCAGGCTTCTTCGTCTTCTTTGGCGACTTCGACTTCTTCAACGACGTTTTCGGAAGCGCCGATATCAACGCCCGCCGCCGCCATTTCAGCCTGAATGCCGTCCAGAACGGCGCCGGAAATCAAATCGCAGTACAATTTGATGGCGCGAATGGCGTCGTCATTGCCCGGAACGGGGAATTCGATACCGTCGGGATCGGCGTTCGTGTCGCAAATCGCGATGACGGGGATGCCCAAGCGGCGCGCTTCGTTCAAAGCCAGATCTTCCTTAACCGTGTCGATGACGAAAATCAAATCGGGACGGCCGCCCATGTTTTTGATACCGCCCAGCGAACGATCCAGTTTTTCGCGTTCGCGGGAGATGTTCAATTTTTCTTTCTTCGTCAGACCTTCAAATTCGCCTTTTTCCTGTTTGGAATCAATGTCTTTCAGACGGCGAATCGACTGCGAAACGGTTTTCCAGTTCGTCAGCGTGCCGCCCAGCCAGCGATGATTGATGTAGTACTGACCGCAACGTTCCGCGGCTTCGCGCACAACGGACTGCGCCTGATTTTTCGTGCCGACGAACAGGATGCGTCCGCCCTGCGCCGCGACGTCGCGAGCCGCCTGCATGGCGCGGTACAGCATCGGAACCGTCTGCTGCAAGTCAATGATGTGCACGTTGTCGCGCGTGCCGAAGATGTAAGATTTCATCTTCGGATTCCAACGGCGCGTGTGGTGACCGAAATGAACGCCCGCTTCAATCAGCTGACGCATGGTAAATGTCGGAAGAGCCATAGTTATAATCCTTTTGTTTTCCGGTTAAACCTCCGCGGGCGGAAAGTCGGTTTTATCCGACACCGGAGCGAAGAACGCCCGTTCCCCGCTTAAACCCGCGTGTGAAATCGCTTCTATTTAATCCGATTTTTTATCTTTTGCAACAGAAAAAAACGTTTTTTCCGTCATTTCGTCGGACAAATCGCGTTCTTTCAAACATTCGTACAAAGCGGACATGAACGCCGCCTGCGACGCGCCCGACAAAAGCAGTCCCGTCAAAAGAAAAAGAACGGACAGATAATTGACGGCGGCGGCGGGCAGATGCAGATACATCAAAGCGGGCGTCAATCCCGACCCGATCGCCAGAACGACAAACGGCAGCGTGCCGACGGACAAATAGCACAGCGACAGCGACGACGCCGTTTTGCGCGTCATTTTCCACGCGCCGAACAGCGACAGTTTTTCGCCCTTTGCCGCCGCCGCCAGCTTACAGCAAAAACGGATGATGAAATACGGGGACACGGCAATCGCCGTCAGCACGAAAAAGCGCATGGAAAACTCGCCCGCGCCGAGCCATTTGAACACGATCAGATAAAAGACCGCCGCCCAAAACGCCGTCACGACCTCTCCGGCGAACAAGGTTTGAATCAGCGCCCACAAATACGCCGCGATTCTTTTATAAAAAGCCCTGTCCTTAAACGACGGCATCGCGTCGCCGTGCGCGTAAAGCAGATGCGCGCGCACCATGGCAATCAGGCACGCGGCAAAGGAAAACAGCAAAAAAAGCAGAATGAACAAGACGTTGATGCTTGTCACTTTTCCTTGCGGCAGGACGATTTTGCGCACGCTCCCGACGGCGAAAAACGAAGCCGCCAGCAACAGAACGAACGGAACTTTCAGCAAAATCTCCAAGCGGCGTTTGGACAGGATGAACCCGAAAGTCTTTTTAAAAAGCGCGAAAAACGGAACATTTCTTTCAGACCAAAAACTCATCAGACCTCCCTGACTTCCAAAACGCCGGACACCTTGCGCAAAGACGACAGAATTTCCGGCGTCAGCGTCACGTTGTCGTTAAAGGCGATATCCGCCTCCCAGTTGCCCTGTCGGACGACAAAGCGCAAAACGCTTGTGCCGCGTTTCACATCTTTCAGGATATCGGCTATTTTCGTCAAGTCAACATTGTCGTCCAAAAGAATTTCGACCCCGCCCGACGTCATGGCGACGATTTCGTCCAGATATTGCGCGCGGCGCAGGGACAGGCGCGGGATTTTTTCTTCGTCGCGGCGTTCCGCGTCGACCGTGACGAGCAGAGGCTTGCCGGAATTGAGCATTTCCTTGTAGCGCGCCAGATTTTCCGACCAGCATCCGAAATCGAACGTGCCGGTCGAATCCGTCGCGGTCACGAAAGCGTAGCGGTTGTTTTTATCGCTGATTCGTTCGCGCACTTTCGTCACGATCGCCGCCATTTTCGCGCGCTTGCTTCCGGCGATTTCGACGCTTTTGCACACTTCGGCGTACGTTTCGGCGCGCACGCGGCGCAGGCTGTCGGCATACACGTCCAGCGGATGCGCCGACAAGAAAAATCCGATGACCTGCGCTTCGTTTTCCGTGCGTTCCAACTGCGACCAGTCCGTCGCCTTTTCCAATTTGATTTCGTTTTGCGCGGGCGCGCCGGCGAACAGGCTGATTTGCGCGCTGTTGCGCTCTTCCAAAGCGGCGGAGGCGTACGCCATTAAAACGTCCAGATTTTCAAACAATACGCCGCGGCGGGAGTCCAGCGAATCGAGCGCGCCGGCTTTAATCATGTTTTCGACGCACTTGCGGTTGATTTTCGAGGTGTCGAGGCGGCGGATGAAGTCGGACAAGGACTTGAATTTGCCGTTTTTTTCGCGTTCTTCGACCAAAGCGTCCATCGCGGCGGCGCCGACGCCCTTGATTGCCGACAGAGCGTAGCGGATTTTGCCGTCCTGCACGCTGAACCGCGTTTGCGCGGCGTTGACATCGGGCGGAAGCAGGTCGATTTTCATGCGCACGACTTCCTGCTTGAACTGCGCCAGTTTGTCCGTGTTGCCCGATTCGTACGTCATGGTCGCCGCCATGAACTCGACGGGATAATGCGCTTTCAGATACGCCGTCTGATAGGTGACCAAGGCGTAAGCGGCGGCGTGCGATTTGTTGAACCCGTAGGACGCGAACGCTTCCATGCGGTCGAAAATGCTTTTCGCCAAATCGGGATCGACGCCGTTTTTCACCGCGCCCGTCGTGAATTTTTCGCGCTGTGCGGGAATTTTTTCCTTTTGCTTTTTCCCCATGACCTTGCGCAGTTCGTCAGCGCCGCCCATTGTGTAGCCCGCCATTTTCTGCGCAATCTGCATCACCTGTTCCTGATAGATCATAATCCCGTAGGTTTCTTTCAGGATTCCTTCCAGCGACGGATGCATATAATCGGGCTTTTCCGCGCCTTTTTTACGGGCGATGTAACTGGGGATGTTGTCCATGGGACCGGGGCGGTACAGCGAGATGACGGCGATCAAATCCTCGAAAACGTCGGGCACCAAGTCGCGCAGGACTTTTTTCATGCCCGAACTTTCCAACTGGAACACGCCGTCCGTGCGCGCGTCCTGCAACAAATCGAACGTCGGGCGGTCGTCCAGCGGAATGGACGACATATCAATGTCGATGCCGCGGTTTTTCAGCAGTTTGACGGTTTCCTGAATGACCGTCAGTGTTTTCAGCCCCAAAAAGTCGAATTTGACCAAGCCGGTCGATTCGACGAATTTCATGTTGTACTGCGTGACGGGCATATCGGACGACGGATCGCGGTAAATCGGCACGATTTCATCCAGAGCCGTCTGTCCCACGACCAAGCCCGCCGCGTGCGTCGAGGCGTTGCGGTACAGCCCCTCCAATTTGACCGCCAAATCAAGCAGCCGCTGGATTTTGTCGTCCTGTTTCGCCTGTTGGAGCAAATCGGGCGATTGCTCGAACGCCTGTTTCAGCCAAATGCCGACGTCGTCGGGAATCAGTTTTGAAATGCGGTCGACGACGGGGTACGGCAATCCGATGACGCGTCCGACGTCGCGCACGACGGCTTTGGCGTTCAGTTTGCCGAACGTGATGATTTGCGCCACGCTGTCGAAGCCGTAGGTGCGCTGCATATACGCGATTGTTTCCCCGCGCCTGTCCTGACAGAAGTCGACGTCGAAGTCGGGCATATTGACGCGTTCGGGGTTCAAAAAGCGTTCAAACAGCAAACTGAAACGAAGCGGGTTCAAGTCCGTAATCGTCAGCGACCAAGCCACGACGGAGCCCGCGCCCGAACCGCGTCCGGGACCGACGGGAATGCCGTTCGCTTTCGACCATTGGATGAAGTCGGAAACGATCAGGAAGTATCCGGGGAATTTCATGCGCACGATGACGCCCAGTTCGTATTCCAGACGGTCGACGAATTTTTGCCGTTCCGCCTTTTTCTCCTCATCGGTCATTTCGGGCGTGTAGACGTGGGCTTCCAAGCGTTTTTCAAGCCCCGTCCTCGCGCGCTCCTGCACGGTGACGGCTTCCGCCAGTTCGCCGAACGTGCGTTGCGCCAACTGCTGTTCCACGCTGACCGGCTCGCCCGTTTTCTTGTCCATCGTTTCGGAAAAATAACAGCGGATCAGATCTTCCATTTCCTTGCGCGCGGCGGCTTTCTGCGCTTCGTCCGCAGGTTCCTCCCCGCGCTTGCCGCAGTTGTAGTGCGGCAGTGCCGGCGGCTGAAATTCGACCATAAAGCCGCATCTTTTCGCGATTTGCACGGTGTTTTCAATCGCTTCGGGCAAATCGGAGAACAATTCCTTCATTTCCTGCGGCGATTTGAAATAGTGTTCGGGGGTCAGGCGGCGGCGGTCGGTCACGTCGACGTACGTTTTTTCCGAAATGCAAATCAGCGCGTCGTGCGCCTCGTACACGTCCCTTGTCGTAAAGAAAACCTCGTTCGTCGCGACCAGCGGCAGATTCATCTCGTACGCCCACGCGACCAGCGTTTCCTCGGCGATTTTTTCCTGCACGATACCGTGACGCTGTAATTCGATGTACAGCCTGTCGGGAAAGATTTCCGCCAGTTTCTGCAAGGCGGCTTTTGCCAAATCCTTTTTGCCGTCGACAATCAGGCGGTCGACCGTGCCGGACAAGCCTCCCGTCAGGCAAATCAAGCCCTCGGAATGTTTTTTCAGCGCGTCGAAATCGACGTGCGGTTCGGCGGGCGCCTGCGTGTCCATATAGGCGATTTTCGAGAGCTTGCGCAAATTGTCGTAGCCGACGCCGTTCTGCACCAACAGCACCAGACTGTCCGGACGGCAAACGTCCTTGACGCTTCCCATGCGGTGCTCGTCCACGCCCAAATCGACATACGCCTGTTCGCCGATAATGGGCTGGATGCCGTGCGACGCGCACGCCTGCGACATTTCAAACGCGCCGAACAGATTGTTCGTGTCGGTCATGGCGACGGCGGGCATACGGAACTGTTCGCACATACCGACCAAATTGTCTTTGACAAAGGCGAACTTGGATTCCTTTTCCTCCATTTTGATTTTAATCGCGCCTTCCAGCAAAGAATATGCCGTATGCACGCGCAAATGAATGAAATCCGCCGCTTCGCCCATGTTCCGTCCGATTAAATAAAGCGTTGTTTAAAAGCGATTCTGCCGCTTAAACCCAGCGTGTCGAGTTCTTCCAGCCTGCCGTCTTTCAGCGCGACCTTGCGATCCATTTGATCCGCCAAATCCGGATTGTGCGTCGCAATCAGCGCCGCCAAGCCCGTTTCGCGCACAATGTCGACCAGCACGCCGAACACCGCTTCCGACGTAATCGGGTCAAGGTTGCCCGTCGGCTCGTCCGCCAGCAGCATCCGCGGCTTGTTCGCCAAAGCCCGCGCGATCGCCACGCGTTGAGCCTCGCCGCCCGACAACTGCGCGGGACGGTGCTTGCGCCTGTCTTGAAGCCCCATCCGTTCCAGCAGAAAATCCGCGTACTCCGCCGCCTGTTTTTTCTTCACGCCCGCAATCATCTGCGGCAGCATCACGTTTTCGCGCGCGGAAAATTCGGGCAGAAGATTGTGGCTTTGGTACACGAAACCCAAGTATTCGCGGCGCATTTTCGTGCGCGTGTCGTCGTTCATGTCCGAACACGGCATCCCGTTGAAAAAGACTTCGCCCTCGTCGGGATATTCCAACAGTCCCGTCACATGAAGCAGGGTCGATTTGCCCGCGCCGGACGGTCCTAAAAGCGCGACCGTTTCGCCCTGCCCGACGGACAGGTTCACGCCGCGCAAAACGTCAATCAGCGTGCGTCCCTGCGTGTAAAAGCGGCGCACGTCTTTCAATGTCAGAACCGGCACGCTTGAAGCGGCGTTGACGGGCATTGCGTTTTCACTCATATCTCAACGCCTCCACGGGATCCAGACGCGCCGCGCGCCACGCGGGATAAATCGTCGCGGCAAAAGACAAAAACAAAGCCATCAGCACGACGGCGCACACTTCTATCGGGTCGACTTTCGCGGGCAGACGCGACAGAAAATAAATCTCCGCCGAAAACAAATCCGTCCCCGTCAGGCTTTCCAAAAATCTGCGGATTCTCTCGATATTCCGGCATACGAGCAAGCCCAGCGACACGCCGCACGCCGTCCCCGCCGTGCCGACGAAAGCCCCGCTCATTAAGAACACGCGCAAAATCATGCCGCTTGTCGCGCCCATCGTGCGCAAAACGGCGATGTCGCGCCCCTTGTCCTTGACCAGCATAATCAAGCCCGAAATCATGTTGAACGCGGCGACCAGAATAATCAGCGTCAAAATCAGGAACATGACGTTGCGTTCGACCTGAATCGCGTTAAAGAAACTGGCGTTCGAGCGCTGCCAGTCGTACACGCGCACCTTGGGTCCCAAAGCCGACTGCACGGCGAGAGCCGCCGGATGCACATCGTCGGGGGAAGCGGTGAACACTTCCAAATTCGTCACCGCGCCGTCCATGTCGAAATACGTCTGCGCGTCGTTCATCGGCATAAAAATGAAATTCGCGTCGTATTCGTACATTCCCAAAGAAAACAGCCCGCCGACCGTATAGGCGCGCATACGCGGCACCGTGCCGAACGCCGTGACCGTGCCTTTCGGCGAAATCAGCGTGATTTCCTCACCCGCGTAAACGCCCAGTTTCTGCGCCAGTCGCTCGCCGATGAAAACGGTTTCGGGCGCGCCGAATTTCTCATACGCGCCGGAAACGATGCTGTCGCGCAACATCGCGCGGGAATTGAAATCTTCGGGACGCAGACCGCGCACGATCGCCCCTTGCGCCGCGCGTTCCGACGTGACCATAATCTGCCCCTCGATCATCGGGACGACGGCTTTCACGCCCGCGACGCGACGCGTTTGCTCCGCCAGAGAATCATAATCCGCCAGAACGGTGCTTTGCGCGGAAAACACGCCCAGATGCCCGTTGATGCCGAGAACGCGGGAAATCAATTCCTGACGAAAGCCGTTCATGACGGACATGACGATAATCAGCGTCGCCACGCCCAGCGCGATTCCCAAAAACGAAAACCCCGCAATGACGGACACAAAGCCCTCTTTGCGCCTTGCCCGCAGGTAGCGGCACGCCAGCATCCGTTCAAAAGCGGAAAACATCATGGGCAATCCTTATTTCGACAGGAAATTGACCGCTTCGTCGGGGGACATTTCGACGCGTTCGCCCGTTTTGCGATTCTTGATTTCGACCACGCCCTTTTCCAAACCGCGCGGACCGACCGCCAGCTGATACGGCAGACCGATCAAATCCATCGTCGAAAATTTCACGCCCGCGCGCTCGTCGCGATCGTCGTACAGAACGTCGACGCCCGCGTTTTTCAGTTTGCGGTACAAATCTTCGCACGCTTTGTCGGACACTTCCTTGCCCGCCGTCAAGTTGATCAAGCCGACTTTGAACGGCGCGACGGATTCGGGCCAGATGATGCCCGCGTCGTCGTGGCTGGCTTCGATAATCGCCCCCATGACGCGCGTCACGCCGATGCCGTAGCACCCGCCTTCGTAATAGACGGGCTTGCCGTCTTCGCCCGTGACGAAAGCGTTCATCGGCGTCGAATATTTTTTGCCGTAATAGAACACCTGCCCGACTTCAATGCCGCGCGCGCTCAACAGATTGTCGCCGACCGCCGCCGCTTCCTTTTCGTCGTATTTTTCCTCCGTCGCGGCATACAGGCTTGTCCACTGATTGTAAACCGGTTCCAAATCCGAATCATAGTCGATATCTTCGGACGGGATTTCCATATCCAGATACCGCTTGTCGCAATAGACCTGTTCTTCGCCGGTTTCCGCCAAAACGATGAATTCGTGGCTTAAATCGCCGCCGATGGGTCCCGTCGACGCTTTCATCGGAATGGCGTGCACGCCGCACCGCGCGAACGTGCGCAGGTACGCAATGAACATCTTGTTGTAGGAATGTTTCGCCGCTTCGTACGTCAAATCGAACGAATACGCGTCTTTCATCAAAAATTCGCGGCCGCGCATCACGCCGAAACGGGGGCGCACTTCGTCGCGGAATTTCCATTGAATGTTGTACAGGATTTTCGGCAATTCCTTGTAACTCTTGATTTCCTTGCGCGCGATGTCGTTAATGACCTCCTCGGCGGTGGGACCGTAAACCAGCATGCGTTCGTGCCTGTCCGTCACGCGCAGCATTTCGGGACCGTACGCGTCATAGCGTCCGCTTTCGCGCCACAAATCAGCGTTTTGCAGAGTCGGCATCAGCAGTTCCTGCGCGCCCGCCCTGTCCTGTTCTTCGCGGATGATCTGCTCGATTTTGCGCAGCACCTTGTAGCCCATGGGCAGAAAAGCGTAAATGCCGGCGGCTTCCTGACGGATCAAGCCCGCGCGGAGCATTAAACGGTGGGAAACGATTTGAGCCTCGACGGGATTTTCCTTCAAGGTCGGTAAGAAATATCTGGATAAACGCATAATGATTTGCCGTATTGTTAAAAATGAGTCCTGATACGGACTTTATGAAATCCGCCGCCATTTATCAACGCTTATTTTCACGCGGATTTTTCAAATTGTTCGATTTTTGACAAAAACACACCTAAAAGTGTTGCTTTTCGCAAAAGAATTGCTCATTCTTATATCAACTTGAACCTTTTTTTGAGTCTTTGGGATGATGAAGATGAAAAAATTACTGCTTTGCACATTGAGCCTGCTTGTTTTGAACGCGTGCGCCTCCGCTCCGGAAGCGCAGAAATCCGCCGCTTTGCAGACAAAACCCGCCGTCGCCGCGAAAAAAACGGCGAAAGCCAAGCCCGCGGTGAAAAAAACGCCCGAAAAGGAAAAAACAAAAGCCCCCTCTTTCAACGCGCAAATCGCGACCGCGCAATACGACGCGCTGACGGCGAAAATCAACGCTTCCAAATCGAACGATTCGCTTTTCGCGTCCATGGACTGCGCCGGATATCTGGACAAGGAAGTCGCTTTGGACGGCGTGACGTCGGGCAAGAAAATCAAACTCAACAAACTGATGGCTTACGCTTACGCGGGCGCACAGGCGAAAGACAAAACAACGCGCGTCAAATGCACGTCGAACGACGACGCGGACGTGATTTTTGAAACGAACGCGAACGGCAAAGCCGCCGACGGCATCGGATTTTACAACACGCAGGACAAAGACGTGATGAAAATTTCGGGCTTTGTCAAAAACGGCAGATACACGTCCTGCGAACGCGTTTCCTGCACCGCGAAATTCCTGAAAACGTTTGCGGATTAAGCAAGCATGACGTTTCGCCGCCGCGCCTCTTGCGCCTTTTTGTGCGTTTCCCTGCTTGCCGGATGCGCCGTCAGACAGCGAACGCACGAGGAGGACATGGGGAGCGCGGTCAAGGAACTGGCTTTACTGCCCTACGACATCACCAAGGGAGCCGCCGGCTTGTCTTGGTTCATCGCGTACAATATGTACAAGTACGCGCCGAAAGTCGCCTATGACACGACGGTGTTCACGGGCAAAGCGGCGTGGGGGATCACAAAAGGCGCCGCCGTTTACACGCCTCTGGTCGCCAAAGAGGGCGCGCTGATGCTCGGACGCGTCGGCGTTTGGACGGGCGAAACGATGTATTACGGCGCGACACATTCCGCGGAAACCGCCTTGGCGGCGGGGAAAGTCACGCTTTTGTACGCGAAAGAAGCCGCTTATCAGGCGGCTGTCGGCACGCCGAAAGCCATGAAAGAAGCCTACGTCTTTACGCAACTCGGCTTGAAATTGACGGGAAAAGGATTGGCGGACGGCGTAATTTACGGCGGCAAGGGATTGGGCTACGGCGCGTATTACGGCGCAATCGGCGCGGGCAAAGGCTCCGTCTGGGCGGCGAAAAAACTCAAAAGCGGCGCGTACTACGGCGCGAAAGGTCTGGGGTACGGCACTTACTACGGCGTTAAGGGACTGGGTTACGGGACTTACTACGGCGTCAAAGGATTAGGTTACGGCACTTACTACGGCGTCAAAGGATTAGGTTACGGGACTTACTACGGCGTCAAAGGACTGGGCTACGGCACTTACTACGGTGTCAAAGGGCTGGGCTACGGCACTTACAAAGGAACGATTCTCGCCGGTTCTGCCGCTTGGCAGGGCATGAAACTGTTTGCAAAACTGCTGTACAACACGCCGGAATACTTGTGGACGGGCGGGACGCTCGTGGCGAAAGAAACGGCGAAAGCGACCGTCCAAACCGCAATCGCCGCCAAAGACGCGTCCGTCGCAACGGCGGATTTCACGGCGAACACCGTCAAGGAAACGGCGAAAGTGACGGCGAAAGCGACCGTGTGGACGGCAAAAGGGACAATGTACGTTGCCCAAAAAACGCCCGAAGTCACTTACGACGTGACGAAAGGCGCAATTTTGCTGGTGCCGACCGTTTCCAAAATGGCGCTGGAAGACTGCTTTACGCCGAAATCGGAAAGCCTGTGCCGCCGCCTGATTGTCACAATTTTAATGAAATAAACCGGCTCTGTTTTAATGAAATAACCGGCTCAACAGCGAAACGGTGATGTTTTTGCCTTCCGTCAGCGACAACTCGTCCGCCGCCTCGACCGCTTTTTGCGCCGCCGCAAACGAACGCTCGATGCGTTTAAGCAGATACTCTATCACGTCCGAAGACACGCGCAACTGCCTGTCCGAAAACATTTTCAGCAACACATAGCGCATCGCGTTGTCGTCGGGCAGACCGACCGCCGCGCTCGGCAAAGCGGACAGGCGTGAAATCAAATCCGGCAGACGCAAATTCCATTCGCGGTACGGCAAGCGCGCGGTAATCAGCACGCACCCTTTCGCGTTGCGCGCGGCGTTCAGCAGATGAAACAGATATTCTTCGCCGATCCCTGCCCCCGCGTTTTCCAAAACGGCGAAACGCGCGCCGTTCAAAATCCGTTCCGACGCGTCGAGAGTCAGCGCGTCCGCGTTCACAAAAGCGGTTTTTTCGCCCGTTTTTTTCAAGATGTTTTCCGCAAACAAATGCGCCAGATGCGTTTTGCCGCTCCCCGCGCCGCCGTAAATCAACGCGCCCGCGTTCATTTCCGGCAAAGAATCGACCAGACGGACGGCTTCCGTGTTGCACGGCGCGACAAAAAAATCCTCGCGCCCCAACAGCACGCGCGTCTGCAAATTAAAATGCAGTTGAGCGTTTTTCACCGCTTGCCGATTCATTGCCCGTCCGCCGCGTCTTCATACAGGACGCTTTCCTTGTATTGCTTAATGGCGAAGCGCACCAGAACGCCGGCGACAGCCGCTACGGGAACGGCAATCAGCACGCCCAAAAAGCCGAACAGCGACGCGCCCGCAAGCAAGGCGAACATCACCCACACGGGATGCAGTCCCACTTTGTCGCCGATCAGTTTCGGGGTCAGAAAATTCCCCTCGACCATCTGTCCCAAAGCGAAAATCACCACAACGGGAATCACGCGCTCCCAGCGTCCGAACTGGACGGCGGCAAGCCCCGTGCTCAACAAAAATCCCGTTGTCGAACCGACGTAGGGGATAAAGCAAATCAGCCCGATGAACAGCCCGATCAGCAATCCCAAATCCAGCCCCGCCAGCGTCAGCCCGACGGCGTAATAAACGCCTAAAATCAGGCAAACCGACGCCTGCCCGCGCACAAATCCCGAAATGATGCCGTTGATTTGCCGCAGTAAAAGGCGGATTGTTTTTTCTTTGGCGCGCGGAATCAGTCCCAAAACATTTTTGTTCATCAACTCCCAATCGCGCAAAAGGTAAAACGCGACGAACGGCGTGATGACAATCAGCGACAAAACGTTCAGCACCGCCATGCTTCCCGACAAAATCCGTTTCAGCGTGCCGCCGAGAACCGTAAAGCCCTCCGCCAGATGCTCCGCCAAGGAAGCGCGCACGTTTTCAAACTGTTGCGGGAAAGCGGCGTTCAATTTCGCCAAAACCGGCGCAATGTGCGATTTCAAAAAAGCCGCGTACACGGGAATGTTGCGCGCGAAAATGACGATTTGACGTTCCAAAAGCGGCAAAACGACCAGTAAAACGGCTAAAACGGAAAGAAAAGCCGCCGCCGTCACAATGCCGAGAGCCAGCCCGCGCGAATGAAGTTTCTTTTCCAGTTTCGCGGTCGGCGGTTCCAGAAAATACGCGATGAAAAATCCCGCGACAAAAGGCAGAAGCACGTCGCGCAAAGCGTAAACCGCGTAAAAAGCGCACGCGGTGAACAAAAGCCAAAAAGCCGTTTTTTGCGTCTGATTCACGTTTTTGCCCTCTTTAAATTACGGTCCGACAACCCAAACCATGCCGCCTTTTTTTTCGGGCTTCGCGGATATCTGCGCGTCATGCGCGGGAGCAGACGAAGCGTCGGCGGGCGCGGCGTTGACGGCGTCCGTTTGCGGCGCGGGAGCGGTTTCGGCGGGCGCGGAAACGTCTTCGCCCTGCGGATTTTGCACGGGCTGGACGACTCCCCACGTCATGCGCGGCGTAATGACCTGCGGCGCGGTTTCCTGCGGTTCGGGCATGAAATAGTTGCGCTCCTCCGCCAATCCCAGTTTGTAAATGCCGCTGGGCAGGACGGTCAGGGACAGCATACGCTTTTGCATTTCGCGCTTCAAGCGTTCGACGCCCTCAGCGTAAAAGACCGTGATTTGCAAAACGCCCGTGCGCGCCGCCTGCAATTCAAAGGAACTGACGGACGGAATACGCTGCAAGCGGCTTTGAATGGTCTGCCATTGCGTCAAATCGGCGACGGGAACCATCGCAATCAAAGACGAAATTTCGTTAAATTGCACCATTTGTTCGGTTTTCCACACGTTTTCGATGTGGGAAACGATTTTGGACACGGCGGAAGCGAACGTCTGCGCCGTGTTTTTCTTCATCTGCAAAGAAAAGGAAAATTCGGGAATTTCCGAAGCGGTCACGTCGTCCATCGCCCTGACGTTGACGGCGAAAGCGGAGCCTTTGCGCGTCATTTCGGCAATCAAAACGCCTTGCGCCTCGTAGCGTTTCGCCAATTTTTTCGCGGCGTTCAAGTTGCCAGCGACGACCTGTTCGGCGGACAGCGTCTGCACGTCCGACAATTCGCCCATCGGCACGAAAAGCGGCACCATGTAACTGTTTTGCGGACGGTTGATCCACGCGCGAAGCCACGCGTTGTCGTCCGCGAACAACAACGGCGACGCGGACGCGGATTTTTTATACAAAGGCAGAATCAGCAACGGCTTGCCCGCGGTGCGCACGAACGGCAATCCGTTGTCTTTCAAAATCTTGCGCACGGAATCGGCGTTGAAGCGGATTTCCAGCGTCGCCATATAGCGCACGGAAGACGTTTTTTCGGCGGAAACGCTCATATCCTGCACCATGTTGACAACGTCGTCCGGCACAAGTTCGGGCAAACGTTCCAGCACGGAATCGGGCGTCAGGCGCTGCATGACGATCATCAACGCCCTTTTTTGCCCGTCAAGCAAGGCTTCCTTGCGGGCGGCGGCGGCATTTTCAGCCGTCACGTCGACTTTAATGCCGGATGCGGAAAACATTTTCGTGTCCAGCGTCGCGGGTGCGGCGGCAACGGACGTGCCAAAAAGGACGCAAACGGCTAAAACCAAGCAAAAACGGGAAAAAAGGGACATTGATTGCTCCTTACGAAAAGCAAGAAAAATCAGCCGACGATTTCACATTCCGAAAAATAGAACGCGATTTCGCGCGCGGCGCTTTTTTCCGAATCGGAACCGTGAACGGAGTTCGCTTCCATCGATTCGGCAAACATTTTGCGAATGGTGCCTTCCGCGGCTTTTTCGGGGTTCGTCGCGCCCATGACTTCGCGGTTTTTCGCAATGGCGTCTTCGCCTTCCAGCACCTGAACGACGACGGGACCGGACGTCATAAAGGCGACCAGACTGTCATAGAACGGTTTTTCCTTGTGTTCGATGTAGAACGCTTTCGCCAGTTCGGGCGTCAGGCGGATGCGCTTCTGCGCGACGATTCGCAAGCCGTTTTCTTCAAATTTGGCGTTGATTTTGCCCGTCAGGTTGCGGCGCGTCGCATCGGGTTTGATAATGGAAAGAGTACGTTGTTTCATTTTAATCCTCTAAAAAAAAGAAATGGAATCCGCTTCTTTATACAGGTGTCGGGGCAAAGTTGCAACCTGCAAATCTTATTTTATCACCGTAAAACCGTCGACTTCCAAATCCAGCAGGCTTTTTTCGCTTTCCGGCAGATGCTTTTTCAGCGTTTGCAGTTGTTTTTCCGCTTTAAAATCGCCCTGTTTTTGCGCCAAGGAAAGCCAGAAATACGCCTGTTCGCGTTCGTTCGAGAGCATATACAGCGTACCGAGCGCGCTTTGAGCGCCGCGCACGCCCGCGTAAGCCGCTTCGACAAGCAGTTTTGTCGGCAATCCCTTGCGCAAGCCCTTGGCTTCCCCGCGAAAGCCCATTTGAGCCAGCATGAACTTCGCTTCGCTTTCCTGTTCGGCGGCGATTTTAAAGTATTCGTAAGCCTGCCGGACGTCGCGCTCCACTCCCGCGCCGTTATAGTGCATCATGCCCAGCAAAAAGGCGGCGTGCGCGTTGTGCGGCGCGGCGGCGGACAGATATTCGTAAGCCTTTTCATAGCGTTCGTCCGCGTACAAAGCCGCCCCCTTTTGCGCGGCTTCGGCGTAATCGCGCGCCGTTTCCGGCAAATCCCCCCTGCCGCGCGGCGTCAGCATCCAAGCGGCGAAAGCGGCGCACAAAACGGCAAGGCAGACCGGCGCAAACTTTTTCCTTTGCAGAAAAAAGACTTTGGCGTAGTACAGGCGCGAGCGCATGAAACGCTTGAAAAAAAAGCGGTAAACGCGCAAATTCCTTTTCAGACGGTTGATTTTCATATCGCTTTCATCTATAAGAAAATTTCATTTTATCATCGTTCAAACCGTTTGTTTTGTAAAGCGTCAACTTGTCATGCTCGACATAAAAGATATCACCGTGCGTTTCGGCACCCGCGTTCTCTTTGACAACGCTTCGGCGTTCATTTCCGACGGACAGAAAGTCGGGCTGGTCGGCGCGAACGGATGCGGCAAAACGACGCTTTTCCGCATTATTACGGGCGATTTCACCGCCGACGAAGGCACGGCGACGTTTTCCAAAAACGAACGCGTCGCCACCGTCGCGCAGGACGCGCCCGCCACCGATGAACCGCTGATCGACTGCATTTTGAAAGCGGACACGGAGCGCACGCGCCTGCTTGAAGAATTGGAAAAAGCGCAACTGGCGCAGGACGGCGTGCTGATCGGCGAAATTCACGAACGGCTGAACGCGATCGACGCGGCGTCGGCAAACGCGCGGGCGGCGGAGATTTTATACGGCCTGGGCTTTGACGAAGAAGCGCAAAACCGCCCCGTATCGTCCTTTTCGGGCGGCTGGCGGATGCGCGCGGCTCTGGCGGCGACGCTGTTCGTGCCGTCCGACACGCTTTTGCTGGACGAACCGACGAACCATTTGGATTTGGAAGCGTCGATGTGGCTGGACAATTACCTGCAACGCTATCGCGGCACGCTGTTCATCATCAGCCACGACCGCGCGGTGCTGAACCGGCTGTGCACGCGTATTCTGCACATTGAAAACGGCAAAATCCAAAGTTACGGCGGCAATTACGACGCTTTCGAGCACACGATCGCCGTCCAGCGCGAAGCCGCCGAAAAAAGCGCGATGAAAGCCGAAGAACGCCGCAAGCATCTGCAAAGTTACGTCGACCGCTTCCGCTACAAAGCGTCGAAAGCGAAACAGGCACAAAGCCGCTTGAAGATGTTGGAGCGCATGGAAACAGTCGAACTGCTTCCGAAAGCGCAAAGCGTCAAGTTCAACTTTCCGTCACCGTCGGAGTTGGCTTCCCCTTTGCTGAAAATCGAAGACGGGGTTGCGGGCTACGGCGACAAGGTCGTTTTGAAAAAATTAAATCTGCGCATCGACGCGGACGACCGCATCGCCCTGCTGGGCGCGAACGGCAACGGCAAATCGACTTTGGCGAAAATCCTGTCGGGCAGACTGGCGTTGATGTCGGGCGAAAAAACGGCTTCCTCGAAACTGCTTGTCGGCTATTACGCCCAGCATCAAACGGAGGAATTGAACCCCGATTTGACCGCGTTCGAGCAAATGCGCGTTTACATGAAAGACGCGCTTGAAACGAAAATCCGCGCGCATCTGGGGGCTTTCGGCATTTCGCAGCAAAAGGCGGACACGAAAATTTCCGCTTTGTCGGGCGGAGAAAAGACGAAACTGCTTTTCGCCGTCATGAGCCGCAACGCGCCGCACGTTTTGATTTTGGACGAACCGACGAACCATCTGGACATGGACGCCCGCGAAGCGTTGAGCGACGCTCTGAACGCGTACAAGGGCGCGGTGATTCTCATCACGCACGATTTGCGCCTGATTGAAATGACGGCGGACAGGCTGTGGCTGGTCGCGAACGGGCAATGCAAATCCTTTGACGGCGATTTGGACGATTACCGCGAACTGCTGTTGAAATCCAAAAAAGACCGCGCCGCGCTTTCCTGTGCGAAAAAAGACGCCGCGCCCGCCGTGTCGCGCAAGGACGAACGCCGCGAAGCCGCCGCCAAACGTCAGCAATCCGCCCCTTTGCGCAAGGAACTGCAATCCGTCGAAAAGCAGATGGAAAAGACGGCGAAAGAAATTGAAACGGCGCAAAACGCCCTGCAAGACCCCGCCTTGTACGAACGCGCGGACAGCGCCGCCGTGTCCGCCGGACTGCAAAAGCAAATCAAGGCGGCGCAGGACAAAATGCAGGAATTGGAATCCCGCTGGCTTGAATTGTCCGAAGAATTGGAAGCCGCGCAATAGCGGCGCGTTGACAAAACGGCAAAAGTATTTATATTCTTTTATAGTAACAAATCAAAAGGAGCGTCATGATGTGGTTGTGGCTGACTTTGTTCTTCATTTTGATTGCGGGAACGCTGGGCGGATTGGCGTATTTGACGAACCGTCTGGGCAAATGCGGCGTTTTCGGCGGATTGTCGAAATATAAATCTTTCGCGGCGCGCGCCGCTCTTGTCATTGCGGTTTTCGCCCTGCTCTCTTTCACGCTGAATCTGATGAACGCCGTCATCTGCCTGTTGCATCTGGTTGTTTTCTGGCTGGCGTGCGACGCGGTTTTCGCTCTGGTCAAACGCTTTTCAAAGCGCGGTTTCGCCCCTTGCTGCGCGGGCGCCGCCGCCCTCGTCCTGACGCTTGCATCGCTGGGATACGGCTGGTATGCGGATCATCACGTCCGCGCGACGTTCTACACGATCGAAACGCCGAAAGACGTTAAGGATTTGCGCATCGTCATGTTTGCGGATTCGCACATCGGCACGACGTTCGACGGCGCGGGCTTTGCCCGACACGTTCGGAAAATGCGCGAAATGAATCCGGATATCGTCGTCATCGCCGGCGATTTCGTCGATGACGGCACAATGCGCGCGCAAATGGAAATCGCCTCCGCCGTGCTGAAATCGTTTGACGTTCCCGTGTATTTCGCGTTCGGCAACCACGACAAAGGGTATCACAATCCCGCGTTAAGAGGCTTTACGGGGCGCGATTTGACCGCCGAACTGCGAAAAAACGGCGTGATTGTCCTGCAAGACGAAAGCGCGGCAATCGACGGCAATTACCTGATTGTCGGGCGCAACGACGCGTCGGAAACAATGCGCGGCGGCAACCGCAAAGACATGGCGGCATTGATGCAAAACGCCGATAAAAGAAAATTTTCAATCGTCATCGACCACCAGCCGAACGATTACGACGCGCAAACGGCGGCAAACGTCGATTTGGTGCTGTCGGGACACACGCACGGCGGTCAGTTGTTTCCGCTGAACAAAGTCGGCGAATACATCGGCGCAAACGACAAAACCTACGGGTTCGAGCGGCGCGGCTTGACGGATTTCATCGTCACGTCGGGCATTTCCGATTGGGCGGTCAAGTTCAAAACAGGCTGTTTTTCAGAATTCACCGTCATCGACATCAGGAAAAAATAACGAAAACGCCCGACTTTGACATCGGGCGTTTCTTTTACTTAATCCGGAATCATCTGCCGCGGTTCTGCAAGGCGTACTGCGCGTAGACCGCCGCCATATCCTTGTTTCTCTGCGCGGGGTTGATGTGTTCGGGCAGATAGTTTTTCGCGTAATTCTGCACCATAACCTTCGTCGCATAATTCGGCTTTTCGACCTTTTCGTTGTCTTTCGTAAAGCCGTAATTTTTCGGATCGTAAATCATATCGTCCGTCCACGGAATCAGGATTTTGCGCACCTTGCACGTTCCGATGCCCTCCGCCTGCTTTTCAATGACGTCCTTGTGCCATTGGTCGTGCGGATACAGCGGAGTCAGAATGAAGTTCTTGAATTCGTTTTTGCCGCCGCCGTGCAAAGGCAGTTTGTGATGCACGTTAAAACCGTTCGGCGTGAAACCTTTTTTCATGCCGTCGATGTCGGTCTGCGTCAAGCCCAGTTTTTCGACCAGTTCCTTTTCGTGTTCGTTGGCAAGCATTTTCAGGAATTTGGAACGCACGCCCTCGACGCCTTTTTCGCGGTCGCCGTTGAATTCCTCGCGGCGCGCCTTGCGTTCTTCCATCGGCGGAATGTAGTAGTCCATTTCCACCAGTTTCATGCCGTGAATGGTGTCGAAGTTGAAATCGAACTCCTTTTGCGCGGGGCTGTAAATCGGCGTGCCGTTCAGAGCCGCCTGCAAAGCCTCGTTCTTTTTGTCCTTTTTCTTGCTGCGCGGACGTTTTTGATGAATCAGAGCGTTTGAATCGGTCATGTCAGCCTCCCTGCGTCAGCGTCCGGCGCGCATTTTCGCCGTCAGGATTTTCGCGGTGACGGCGGCGTTCGCTTTTTGCGCCTTACGCTTGGCTTCAATGTGTTCGGGCAACCAGTTCGGCGCGTAGCAATCCTTTTCGGGATCGACGCGGCTTTTATAGTTCGGTTCGACTTTCTGGTTGTCTTTCGTGAAGCCGTATTTTTTCGGATCGAAAATCATTTCGTCGCCGTAGGGCAACATGATTTTGCGCGATTCGCCTTCCGCCAGCCCGTCGATTTGCGGATCGATGATATCGTGATGCCACTGGTCGTGCGGATACAGCGGGGTCAGAATGAAGTTCTTAAATTCGTTTTTGCCGCCGCCGTGAATGGGCAGTTTGTGATGCACGTTGTAGCCGAGCGGCGTCGTGCCGTGCTTCATCGCTTCAATGGCGGCGTCGTCCAGCCCCAAACGTTCGACCAGTTCGGCTTTGTGGTTTTCGGCAAGTTCGCGCAAGAACGCGCTGCGCACGGAACTGAACTGTTTGCGGCGCGAATTGCGTTCGGAGCGCGGCGGAATTTTGTATTCCACTTCCGTCATGGTCAGACCGTGCACGGTGTCGAAATTGAATTCGCCGCGTTTTTGTTCGCCGCTGTACCCTTTGCCCGCATGAAAGGCGCCGTCGCCCTTTTTGCCGCCGTAGCCGCGGTTGTCGCGGTTTTTGTCCTTATTCTTTCCGCCTTTGTTTTTCTTGCGTTCGGTGTGGATGTATTTGTATTCGCTGTTCATGGAAAGTCTCCCGAAAAATCGTTTATTAGACAAAATATACAAAATTTTCAGAAAACGCGCAAGCAAAAAAAGCATAAAAATATCCCCCCGAAGCCGTTTTCGAGGGGATGATTTTCTTTAAAAACGAATGTGTTTCGCGCGTCAGAACGAAAAGTCGCGTTCGCCCTGTCCGATCAATTCCAAACGGTGTTTGCACACGTCACGGACTTTCGGATTTTTCACCTTTTCCAATTCGCGTTCAATCAGCGCGTATCCGACTTTTTTGGTTTCGGGGGACGCGTAATCTTCCAGATATTCTTTCAGCGTCATCAGCGCGTTCGGGTGGCAGCAGTTCAGAATTTGCTTCGATTTGCACAAATCCATAAATCTGTCGCCCGTGCGCCCCGAACGGTAGCACGCCGTGCAGAAACTGGGAATGTAATTCATGTCCATCAGCCATTTGATGACTTCGTCCAGCGTGCGCGTGTCCGCGCGGTCGAACTGCGCCGTTTCCGTTTCGCGCACGACGTATCCGCCGACGGAGGTCGACGACGCGCCGCTGATTTGCGAAATGCCCAAATGCAAAGCCCGTTCGCGCATCCGCTGGCTTTCGCGCGTGGAAACAATCATACCCGTGTAGGGCGTGGACACGCGGATGCACGCGATGATTTTCGCGAAAATGTCGTCGGGAAGCGCGTCTTTGAACGACGCGGGGTCAATGTCGTCGGCAGGGCAGATGCGCGGCACGGAAATCGTGTGCGGTCCGACGCCGTGCACGGCTTCCAGATGTTCGGCGTGCATCAGCAGACCGGCGAATTCGTAAGCGTAGTTTTCCAGTCCGTACAAAACGCCCAAGCCCACGTCGTCGATGCCGCCCTCCATCGCCCTGTCCATCGCTTCGGTGTGATAGGCGTAATTGTGCTTGGGTCCCGTCGGGTGCAGTTTTTCGTAGGATTCCTTGTTGTACGTTTCCTGAAACAGAATGTACGTCCCGATGCCCGCCTCTTTCAATTTGCGGTAATTTTCAACGGTCGTCGCGGCGATGTTGACGTTGACGCGTCGAATGGCGCCGTTTTTGTGCTTGATCGAATAAATGGTTTTAATGCTTTCCAAAATGTATTCGATCGGGTTGTTGACGGGGTCTTCGCCCGCCTCGATCGCCAGACGCTTGTGCCCCATGTCCTGCAACGCGGTCACTTCCGCCCTGATTTGCTCCTGCGTCAGTTTTTTGCGCGGAATGTGCTTGTTTTTAACGTGATACGGGCAGTAAACGCATCCGTTGACGCAATAGTTCGACAAATACAGCGGCGCGAACAAAACGATGCGGTTGCCGTAAAAATCCTTTTTCAACTGCTCCGCCAGTTTGAACACCCGTTCGGTGCGGTCGGGCAAATCGCACGCCAGCAAAACGGAGGCTTCGCGGTGCGTCAATCCTTTCCACAGGCGCGCTTTGGCGATGATTTCGTCAATCAGCGCGGCGTCGTGCTTGTGTTCCTGCGCATAGGCGAGCGTCGCCAGAATTTCGTCGTGGCAGATGAATTCTTCGGCTTTCAAAGATTTCGGGTCGTACATGGTGTTTCCTTTCTTATGGGGCAGGACGAACCTTTCCCGTCAGTAAAGCGTTTTTCGTTTTTTCAGGGCAGTTTGGAATAGACCGTCTTGGCGGACACGCCGTCCAGCATCCCCAATTTTCCCGCCAGCGCGCTGATGACGTCGGCGGGCGCGTCCAAAGCGACGCTGATCAGGGAAATGCCGCGCTTGTGATACGGAATCCCCATGCGTCCGATGATGTATGCGCCGTACGCGTGCAGTATCGCGTTCAGTTGCTCGACGGACGCCGCGTTTTCAACAATAACGCCCAGCAACGCCACGCGGGATTCGTTTTGCGTTTCCATTTTTCAGCCCCTTTCTGATAACCGGATACCTCTTTTTGCGCCGAAAATCAAGTTACAATTTCAAAACGCCCATTGCTTGCAACAGGGACAGTTTGGCGTTGACCAAGCCGTACTGCGCGTGCGACAGGGATACCTGCGAGTCCAGATATTCCTGTTGCGCGTTCAAAACGTCCAGCGTCGTGCGCGTGCCGTTGCGGGCTTCGTCGATAACGCCGTCCAAAGCCTTTTTGTTGGCTTTAATCTGCGCTTGCGCGTACAGTGTTTCGGATTTGCGCGTGCTGACCGCGTTCCAAGCGGTGCGCACGGCTTCGCGCACGGCGGCGCGCGCGTCCGACAGGCTGTATTTCACGGCGTTCTGCGCCTCCAAAGCCTCGATTTTCTTGTAATGCGACACGGACGCGTCGTACAAAGGCACGCTTAACGACAGTTTCGCCTGATAATCGGTCAGGGTGTCCATCATAATCTGTTTTTCCTGCCGTCCCGCGTACGCGCTCAAATCCAGCGACGGAGAAGACGTGTTTTTCGCGACCTTGACCTGTTCGGCGGCGGCGTTTTCGCGCTGAATCAACTCTTTGAGCAAAGGATTTTGCTCCTGCGCGATTTTTTCCGCGTCCGCCAGCGTTTCGGGCGCGTCCTTAATCAAATTCCAGATGTCGCGTTCGCCCTGCGTGGCGGGAGCCGCGTTCAAAACGGCGGAGATGTCGGGCGTTTGCGTCAATTCGGGTGCTTTGCCGGTAATGCGGAAAAAGCGTTCGGACGCGTTGTCAACGCCCATGTCCGCTTGGGTCAAAAGGGCTTTCGCGCCTTCCAGACGCGCCTGCGCCTGCGCCACGTCCGTCGACGTCAGCCGTCCGAATTTCGCCTTGTCGCGCGTTTCGACATAGTGCGCGCGCATCACGTCCGCGTTGTTTTTCTGCAATTTCTGCACGTTGACGGCGTCCAGATAATCCAGATACGCCTGCGCGGTCTGCGAAATCAGTTGCGTGGTTTTGGCTTCAACGGCGTGTTCCTGCGCTTTCGTTTCAAATTTCGCGGCTTTCGTCGCGTACATCGTCTTGCCGCCCTCGAACAGATTCATGCTCGCCTGCACGCCGTAGGAATATGGCACGACGTCGTCCTTAATCGTGTCCGGCAGGCTGGACAGTTCGTATTCGCGGTGTTCCAAAGCCGCGTCGCCGACCAGAGCGACTTTCGGCTTGTACCCCGATTTAGCCTGCCCCTGCCGCGCTTCGACGGAGCGCATCGTCGCCCGCGCGCTTGCCAGTTCGGGATTGTTTTCAAGCGTGTAGCGAATGACGTCGCCCAAATCCTCGGCGTTCGCCGCGAAAGAGAAAACCAGAGAGAGTGCCGTCAGACACAAACCGTATTTTTTCATAATGACTCTCCTTATAAAGTCGTCTTAAAGCGCAACTTGGCAAAAAACGCGCACACAAGACCGAAAATGACAATCGGAAGCAAGTGGTCGAACAGATATCCCCATTCGCATCCTTTCAAAAGCAGCGTGCGGAACAGTTCCGAGAAATGATACATCGGGTTTGCGTTCGCCAGCGTTTTCAACCACGGCGGCATATTGTCCACGGGCGACATCCCGCCCGACAGCATCATCAGAACGATCAACAGCATCATGGTCGCCAGCATACCCTGCTTTTGCGTCGTGCAGTACGTCGACACCCAAATCGCCGCCGCCGACATCGCCACCGCAAAGACCAGATAAATGACAATCATCTGGAAAACGCTTCCCACGAAAGGCAGGTGGAACATCAGCATGGATTCAATCAGCAGACTGATCATGTTGACGACGGTGACCAGAATGAACGGAATCGTTTTGCCCAGAATGATGTGGTATTTTTCAATCGGCGCGGAAATCAGCGTTTCAAACGTCCCCTGCTCTTTTTCGCGCGACATCGAATCGCATATCAGCACCAACACCGAAGATCCCGCCAGCATCGCCACGACGAACGGCAGGCAGAAAAAGTTCGTGTCCAGTTCCGGATTGAACAAAATGCGCGTTTTGAAATCCACGCCGGAAATCCCCTGCGGCATCACCAGACGGCTTTCGGCGACGGCTCTGGCAACAATCGCCTGCGCGTACTGCTGAACGGCTTGGGCGCGCACGACGTTCGACGCGTCAATCAAAATCTGCATTTCGGGTTCGCCGTTGCCCAAAGCGCGCGTAAACGTTTTCGGGGGCGCGACCAGAACCATGTCCGCCTTGCCGCCGCGCAACACCTCGAACGGATCCTGCGCCGTCGGCTCGACTTCGGAAAACCACTTTGAAGAAGCCGCTTTTTCGCGCACTTTCGCCATGACGTAATCGTTCGGTTCGGCGTCCATGTACATGCGGATGTTCTGCGCCGTGTTCGACAGCGAACTGTTCAAAATCGCGGTTTGAATCAGCGGCGTAATCAACAGCGCGAACAGCAGAGCGGGATTGCGCAACAGCTGAATGATCTCTTTTTTGATAAAACCGTATACGACGCTCATTCAAGGTTCCTCTTAAATTTTTTCAAGGTCAGCCAGCACACCAGAAAGCCCTGCACGGCCATTGCCGCGAACGGCACCCACAAATCGCTCATCGGCACGGCTTTCAAAAATTCGCTGCGGGAAATTTCAAGGTAGTAGCGCGCGGGAAACAGCATGGTGAAATACTGCATGATCTTCGGCATATACTCGATCGGAAACACAAAGCCCGACAAAAGCGCGGCGGGAAGCATCCCGATGACGTTGACGTACTGCACGGCGATTTGCTGCTGGCGCGACGTCACGGAAATGAACAGACCGATCGCCAAATAATCGAAAATGAAGATGAACGTCGCCGCCAAAAGCACCAAATGCGAGCCGGCGAACGGCACGCGGAAAATCAGGCGCGTCGCCAGATACGTTATCAGAAACGTCATGAAACTCAACACCATGTACGGTCCGACCTTGCCCAGCAAAATCTCGTTGGGCTGGACGGGCGTCGACAGCAGCAGTTCCATAGAGCCGAGTTCCCATTCGCGACACACGGTCAGCGCGGTCATCAAAATGGCGACCAAAGACAAAATCATCGTCGCCAGCCCCGGCATGATGAACCATTGCGAGTTCAATTCCGGATTGAACAGCAAACGGATTTTGAAAATGTCTTTCGGCGCGTCCGTTTTTAAAACCGCGCGCGTCGCCCGCTCGCTGATTTGCTGCAAATACCCCTGCACCGCCGACACGGACGAGTTGTCCGTCCCGTCGACCATGACCTGCACGGGCGCCGCCTGTCCCGACGACAGTTTTTCGTTAAAATCCGTCGGAATGACGACAAGCGCTTTCGCCTTGCCGCTTTTGACTTCTTTAAACCCCTCTTCTGGCGTTTTCACCGCGTGGGTTTTGAAATATCCCGAACTGTTGAACGTGCGAATCAGTTCCTGCGATTCGTAAGACCTGTTCTGATCGACGACCGCCGTTTTAATGTCCGACAGGTTGAATTCGACGGAATAGCCCAGAATCAGCACTTGCACGAACGGAATCAGCACCGCCAGACCGATGGTGAACGGGTCGCGCAAAATGTGCTTCGTTTCCTTGATAAAAATGGCTTTCACACGCATGAATGAAGATTTGTTCATCGCGTTTTTCCTTCCACAAGCGTGACGAAAACGTCTTCCAGCGACGGACGGATCGGATCCATCATGCCGATGTCGCGGTCGATTTGCGCGCACACGTCCGCCTCGTTCATCCCGTCTTTGACCAGCGCGTGATAGTTCAACCCGTAAGGCGTCAGCATCTCGAACAGCGAATCCTTTTGTTCAAGCAGGCGTGCGCGCGCGTTTTCGTCGTTGACTTTGACCAGATACATATTCTTTGAAAACGTCTTGTTTTTCAAATTCTCCGGACTGTCCAAAGCAATCAGCTCGCCCGAACGCATCAGCGCGATGCGGTTGCAGTTTTCCGCCTCGTCCATATAGTGAGTCGTGACGAAAACCGTTTTGCCGCGCGCGCTCAACTCGCGGATGAGCTTCCAAAATTTGTCGCGGGCGGCGGGGGACACGCCCGCGGTCGGTTCGTCCAAGAAAATGATTTGCGGATCATGCATCATTGAGGCGACCAGAGCGATCTCCTGCTTGATGCCGCCCGGCAAATCGCGGACAACCGAATTCGTTTTTTCCTTAAAGCCGATGAAATCCAGCAACTCCGCCTTGCGCTTTTTGAACACGTCGCGCGGAATACGGCGCAAAGCCGCCGCAAACGCCAGATTTTCGTTAATCGTGATATCGTCGTACAGCGTGAATTTCTGCGACATATAGCCGACGCGGGCTTTCACTTCGTTTTCGCGCCCTTTGACAAATTCAATGCCGTCGATGACGACTTTGCCTTTGGACGCGGGCAATAGACCGCACAAAACGCGGATGGTGGTCGTCTTGCCCGCGCCGTTCGCGCCCAGAAAGCCGAAAATTTCTCCGCGGGGGACGGAAAAACTGACGTCTTTCACGGCGGCGAATTCGCCGAATATGACATATAAATTTTCAACCCTGACGATTTCGTCCATTGTTTTCAAGCCCGTTTAATGAAGAATTGGTCGAAGTTCTCGACGCCCTCTTTTTTCAGCAATTCCGCCGGATCTCCCTCGTCCAGCACACGCCCTTTTTCAATCAAATGCACTTTGGCGCAACGTTCCGCCTCATCCATGTACGCGGTCGTCATCAGCACCAAAATCCCCTGCGACGCGGCGTCGTTCAAAACGTCCCAAAACTCGCGACGGCTGATCGGGTCGACGCCGTTCGTGGGTTCGTCCAGCATCATCACGCGCGGTTCGCGCAACAGGGCGCACATCAAACCCAATTTTTTGTACATACCGCCCGACAGTTTGCCCGCCGGTCTGTCTTTGAATTTGTCCAGTCGCGTCACGGCGTACAAACGTTCGGAGCGCGCCAGATACGTCTTTTTGTCGATATCGTACATATCCGCGAAAAAACGCATATGCTCCTCGATTGACAAATCGGCGTAAAGGCTCTGTTTTTCGGGCATATACGCCACTTCGTCGCGCAGGGATTCAAAATCGATCTGCTTGCCGCCGCAAAAGTAGCGCACGCGTCCCGCGCCGGCGTTCAACAATCCCAGCATAATGCGCAAAAGCGTCGTTTTGCCTGCGCCCGCGGGACCGATAATGCCGTGCAGCCGCCCCGCCTCGAACGTCATGGAAGCGCATTTCAACGCCTTGACCGTTCCGAAGCGTTTGGTCACGTTTTCAGCCGATATCGCAACAGGTTCACTCAAAGTCGGTCTCCATCGTCATGCCCGATTTCAGCGTCAAATCGTCGTTTTCAAAGCGGACTTTCACCCCGTACACCAAACGGGTGCGTTCGGCGCGCGTCTGCACGTTCTTCGGCGTAAATTCCGATTCTTCGTTGATTTTGATAATCTTGCCGTTGAACACGCGGTCGGGCACTTCGGGCAGATAGCCTTTCACTTTGTCGCCGACGCGCAACGTGTTGATTTTGTCGTGTTCAACGTAGAAATACGCCCAGATGTCTTTCGTGTCGGCAATGGAAACGACGGGCATACCGGGGGAAACGTATTCGCCTTCTTCCTTGAATTTCGTAATGATGACGGCGGACAGCGGCGCTTTCAGTTCGCTCCATTCGATATGCAGATCGTTTTCCTTTTTCATGCGTTCGATCTGGTCGAAGCGGTCTTCCGACGTGTGACCTTTTTTACGCAATTCGACGGCGCGGTCGTAATCGTTGTTCAACTGGCGGGAGGCGACCTGATACACGTCGTCGTTCAGTTTGACGATCGTCTGACCGGCGGCGACTTCATCGCCTTCTTCAAACGGGAAGTGCAAAATGTCGGTGCCCAGTTTGGACGACAGCGTGACTTTCGTGATTTCCAGCGTCCCCGCATAGCGAAAATCCTTGCGTCCCAAGAAAATCAGCACCGCGATGACGGCGGCGGCCGCAACGACGCCGATTGCGATTTTTTTGTTTCTTTTTTTGATGTCCTTGATGTTTCTCATTCGTCGAATCCTTTTAAACACAAGAGTCGAACGCCCGTCGGCGTTCCGTCTGCCTGATTAGATATTTCGGATAAGGCAAAAAAACAACAAAAAACGAAACTATTAACGCAAGTAATGCTTTTTATGATTTTTGCGTTTGCGGCACTTCCAAAATCATGTCGATTTTACTGCCGTTCTCCGTTTCGACATGAATGACGTACGCGTCGTTTTCCAACGTTTTGCGCGGAATGCCGCGAATGATCATTTCCTGCAAAATGTCTTTGGGCGACACTTTCAGCAAATGCGCCGCTTTCGCCTTGCGTTCTTTCAATCCCGCAATGAATTCTTCCGTGTAGTACATCGACACCAAACGGCAGATTGTCGTCACGGAAACACCCATGACTTTCGCAATGTAACTGCGCGACAATCCGAACGTGAACAAAATCAGCGCGAATTCCCTGTTAAAATAGTTCATTCCGCGCTTTTTATCGACCGTGTACTGATACCCGCACACACGGCATTTATAACGCTGTTTTCCTTTGACAAAGCCGTTTTTCTTGGCGTTTTTCGCTCCGCATCGCAAACAGCGCATAACAACTCCCCCTCTTTAAGTGGCATTACTATAATTAAGATTAGTTATATATGCTTTTAGTATGAAAATCAAGCCTTTCCGACGAAAAACAAAAGCGGCAAACCGGCAAGGTTCCCATGCGACTGCGATTCATCCGGTTCGCCGCCCCTCACGCTTTTTCCGTCCGCCGAAAAAATCGGCTCAATGCGAAAAAAGTCTGTTTATTTCACCAAAACAGCCGTTAAAATACGAAAAAAGGAATGTTTCTATGCAATTTAACGCGCTTATTCCCGAATTGTCGGTCACGGATATTGAAAAATCCGTTTTCTTCTATGCAACCGTCCTGCGTTTTAAGATTGAATACGAACGCAAAGAAGACAAATTCGCTTTTTTATCATACGGCGCGGCGCAACTGATGCTGGAACAAATCAACGATCATTGGAACGTCGGAGATTTGGTTCACCCGTTCGGTCGGGGCGTGAATTTTCAAATCGAAACAAACGATATCGACGCGATTCGGCAATCGCTGATAAAACACGGTTTCACACCGTTTAAAGACGTGTTTGAAAGCGCGTACGCATCGAACGATACGGTTTTCCGCCAAAAAGAAATGCTCGTCTGCGACCCCGACGGCTACTTACTCCGCTTTTCACAGGATTTGTAAGCAAACCGCAACCGTCGGCAATCGTCTCTTTTGCCCGCGCACTAAAAAAGTTAAAACCAAGTCGCGTTTCGGTTAACGCCATTCCGTTTAACAGGCTTTAAAAGACGGATTATCCGCCCGCCGTGCCGCAATTCCGTCCCATTCAAAGACGCCGTCGTTGAAGCAGTCCCCTGCGGCATACGGTAACAAAGACGCAAAACATACGCACCGCCGCGCCCTCGCGGGTTCGCAATTCCACCTAAAACGCGCGCCCTTTTTAAAGGAGCGCACGTTAAGGTTCATTGGACTTGCAGACAAAAAACTTGCCGTATGGCAAATTTTTTGCTTAGCGTCTCCCCGCTCTTAATTTCATACCAGAAAAAAATCCGTCCAAACGGACGGATTACAATTCCGCCTAAACTCACCCGCGCCTGCCGGCTCGGTTCGTTAAGGCTTATTGATTAAAAACAAAAAGCCTGCCATTCAAGGCAGGTTTTTTAGTTTTTAATTGGTGGAGCTGAGGGGATTGACGAAATAAATTTCGTCACTGTCGGCGGCGTTTCACGCCTTGACCCGCTCCGCTAAAAACAACACACCGTGTTGTTTTCTTCACGCTCCGCGCCCTCGCGGGTTCGAATCCCCGACCATAACTTCTTACCATAAAAAAATCCGGACAATCGGACGGATATGTTTATGGTGGAGCTGAGGGGATTCGAACCCCTGACCTCTGCGATGCGAACGCAGCGCTCTCCCAGCTGAGCTACAACCCCACGCGCAAGAAGTCTTTTATTCGATTCTTTTCGCGTTGTCAAGAGAAATTATACTTTTTTTATCTCTTCGTAATGATCCTTGAACCATTCATACGTTTTATAGATGCCGTTTTCCAAGGAAACGCGCGGCGTCCAGCCCATTTCTTTAATGCGCGACACATCGCACACGCGCATCGGCTTGCCGTCCGGTTTCGTCGTGTCGTAAATCAATTCGCCTTCGAATCCGATCACTTTCGCAATCGTTTCCGCCAATTCCTTAATCGACACTTCCTGTCCCGTCCCCACGTTGATCGGCATCGAGTCGGAATAGCGTTCCATCAGGAAAACAGCCGCGTCCGCCATGTCGTCGACATAGATGAAATCGCGTTTCGCCGTTCCCGACCCCCACACTTCAACTTCCGTCTTTTCGTTGATTTTCGCTTCGTGAATCTTGCGAATCAGCGCGGGCAGAACCGAACCGTTTTTCAAGTCGAAATCGTCGTCGGGTCCGTACATCTTCGACGTAATCACCGCGATGTTGTCCTCGCCGTACTGACGGCGGAAACACTGCGACGCGACGATGCCCGACATTTTCGCCATGCCGTACCCGATATGCATCGGATCCAAAGGTCCCGTCATCAAGTCGGTTTCTTTCATCGGCTGGGCGCAATCCTGCGGGTAAACCGACGCGTTCGACAAGTACATGAATTTCGACACGCCCGTTTCATAAGCGGCTTGAAGCGTGTTCAGCGCAATCATCGTGTTGTCGTAAATGAATTCGGCGGGGCGCGTCGAGTTCGCGTAAATGCCGCCCGCGCGCGACGCCAGCATGAACACGGCGTCGACTTTTTTCTTGTTAAAGAAATTTTTTGTTTCGCGCGTGTCCGTCAAATCGACGTCTTCGTACGCCGCCGCAACGATTTCACATTCTTTCGATTTCAAACGTCCGATCAGCGCATCGCCAAGCATATCCTGACAGCCGCAAACCATCACGCGTTTGCCCTGAAACATAAAAGGAGAATTTTCCATCGTTATTTCCTTTGCAACAAATCCGGTCAAGTCGCCGGTTCTTGCTCACACTCCAACAACGCCGAATAAATCGCTTCGGCGTTTTCTCCGCCGCGAATTTTGGAACACACGGATTCGTCACGCAAAATGCGCGACGCTTTCGCCAACGCTTTCAAGTGATCCGCCCCCGCGCTTTCGGGCGTCAATAAAAGAAAAACCAAATCAACGGGACGACCGTCGACGGCGTCAAAATCAACGGGCTTCACCAAACGGGCGAATATCATGTACAGCCCGTTCAGCGAATTCAATTTGCCGTGCGGCAAGGCGACGCCGTTGCCGAAGCCCGTCGTTCCCAAACGTTCGCGTTCCAACAAAACGTCAAAAACCGCTTTGTCGTCCACGCTCAAACGTTCGGCGACGCGACGGGACAATTCCTGCAACACCTGTTTTTTACTGGTGGCTTTCAGCGCGGGAACAATCCCGTCAAGCGTCAAAACATCTGCAATACGCATAATCAATACGCTTGCTTATGAAGCCTGCGGATCGACCCAACCGATATTTCCGTCGGCGCGGCGGTAAACCATGTTCAAACCGCCGTGAGCCGCGTTTCTGAACATCAGAGCGGGAACGCCCGCCAAATCCATGCGCATGACGGCGCCGCTGACCGTGCAAGACGGCAGATCCGCCTGCATTTCCGCCACGATGACGGGAGCCGCTTCGTCCTGCGGCAGAGAGTCTTCGTCGGTCACCTTTTCGGGTTCGATAACGACGAAATTCGCCATTTCCGCTTTGGCTTTCGCTTTGGATTTGTAGTCGCTGAAACGCTTTTTGTAGCGGCGCAACTGCTTGGCAATATGATCGCAAGCCGTGTCAAACGCAACGTAAGCATCCGCGTGTTCGCCGTCGCCGTGGACGATCATATCGCTGACGGCGTGGACGGAGATGTCCGCCTTAATCAGATTGTTGCCTTCTTTCGAGAAGGAAACGGACGCTTTCAAAGGAGATTCAAAAAAACGAACAATTGCATTTTCCAAATGTTCTTCGACATAAGAACGCAGGCTGGTACCGATGTCAATCTGTTTGCCTGTAATCGAGATTTCCATAGTTTGCTCTCATATTTGTTAAGGTTGCACCTACGGACGACCGCTTCGAGCCGCCCTCTGACCGATAAATTTATGACGCGGGGCGCGGCAAGTCAAGAAAATGTTTCACCGGACGTCATTCTTATGTCATTTTTGACGCAAAAGCGTTGTTTTGCATACGTTTTTCGCGCTTGCGGCGCGACGACGGCGGAATGTTCAGGCTTTCGCGGTATTTCGCGACCGTGCGTCTGGCGACGGCGATCCCCTCCTTGTTCAAAAGGACGGTCAAATCTTCGTCGGAAAGCACGTTTTGCGGCGTTTCCTCGTCCGTCAGGCGTTTGATTCTCTGCTTGACGGCGACGGCGGAAACGGTTTCGCCGTCCGCGCTTTCCAAAGCCTTTGAAAAGAAAAATTTAAGTTCAAACACGCCGAACGCGCACGCCAGATACTTGTTCGTCGTCACGCGGCTGATTGTGCTTTCGTGCAATCCGGCGGCTTGCGCGACGTCTTTTAAAATCATGGGCTTGATGAAAGACGCGCCGCGCTCGAAAAAATCGCGCTGTTCGGCGACGATGCACGAAGCCGTTTTCAAAATGCTGTCCGCGCGCTGCTGCAAGGCTTTTATCAGCGAATTTGCGGACGACAGATGTTCCGAAACGAACTTTTTGACCTCTTTCGAGCCTTTCGCCGCCGCCGAAATTTCCGCCAGATAACGATGATTCATCAGCACGCGGGGCAACGCCGCCTGATTGAGTTCGACGACGAAATCGCCCGCTTTGTTTTTGCGCACAAGCACGTCCGGCACGATCACCGGCGCGTTCGCGTCGCCGTAATTCGTCGAACAGCGCGGATTCAAGCGGCGCAATTCGTCAATCATTTGCGCCAGATCCTCCGCGTCGACGCCGCACAACTTCATCAGTTTGGCGTATTCTTTGCCGGCAAGCAAATCCAGATGCGCGACCAAGCGCGCCATGGCGGGATCAAAGCGGTCTTTTTCCTTTAACTGCGCGGCGAAAAAATCGGACAGGGAAGCGGCGAAAACGCCCGTCGGCTCGAACGAGCGCATTTTCGTCAAAACATCGTCGTACAGCGCGCCTTTTCCGCCGGACTGCAAGAATTTTTCCTTGACGGCGGGCGGAACGAAATAATTGTCGTCGCAATTTTGCAAAATGAAAAAAGCCGTCTGCCGCTCGGCGTCGTCAGAAAAGCGGGCGCCGATTTGCTCCATCAGCGCGCTTTCCAAAGAAGCGGCGGGAGCGGCGCAAACGGAAACGGCGTCGAAAGAATCGTCGGCGCGCGCCTGTCCGCGCCAGAGATCCGACGAAAAATCGCCGCCGTCGTAAGCGTTTTCGTCCGGCGCGTGTTCGTAAAAACTGTCTTCGTCGGTATAATCGGGCATATCGGGCGGTGCTTCGTTCGCGTCGTCCCTGTCGACCAGCGCGGGCAATTCGTCGCGCCCGACAAATTCGGAATCTTCAAACGGGGCGGATTCGTCCGCGTCCGCTTCCTGAGGTTCGCCCTCTTTTTGCAAAAAAGGATTGCGTTCCAGTTCTTCGGCGACGAAATTTTCAAGTTCCAGAGCGGACATTTGCAACAGTTTAATCGCCTGCTGCAAGCGCGGCGTCATGGTCAAAGACTGCGTTTGGCGTAAATCCAGACGGGGAGCCTGTGCCATGACGCGCCTGCCCGCGCCTTAAAGCGCGAATTTTTCGCCCAAATACACGCGGCGAACGTCTTTGTGGTTGATTACGTCTTGCGGATTGCCGCCCATCAGCACAACGCCGTCGTGCAGGATGTACGCCCGATCGATGATGTCCAGCGTTTCGCGCACGTTGTGGTCGGTGATTAAAACGCCGATGCCGCGATGTTTCAAATGGGACACCAAATCGCGAATTTCGCCCACGGAAATCGGGTCGATACCCGCCAAAGGCTCGTCAAGCAGAATGAACGACGGAGAGGACGCCAGAGCGCGCGCGATTTCGACGCGGCGGCGTTCACCGCCCGACAACGCCAGAGCGGGCGCGCGGCGCAAGTGGGAAATGGAAAATTCCGCCAGCAGTTGTTCCAGCATTTCCTCGCGCTTGTCCGCCTGTTTTTCCACCAGTTCCAAAACGGCGCGAATGTTGTTTTCCACGCTCAACGTTCTGAAAATGGACGCCTCCTGCGGCAGATAGCCGATGCCCAGACGGGAGCGGCGGTACATGGGCAGGGACGTGATGTCGATGCCGTCAATGGAGATCATGCCCGAATCGGGCGTAATCAAGCCGGTGATGCAGTAAAAGGAAGTCGTTTTGCCCGCCCCGTTCGGTCCGAGCAAGCCGACCGCTTCGCCGCGATTGACGTTGAACGTGACGCTGCGCAACACGGGTCGCTTTTTGTACGACTTGCTGATGTTGACGGCGTGCAGTCCCGTCGGCGGAATGACGGGCTTGGGTTGGTTAATCAGCCTGACCGACGGTTCCGAGGAGTTTTTCTGTTGATTCGTCATGCGTTTCAATCTCTTTTCTTTGAGTTGCAGAACCGTTATCGGTCTTTTGTTCTTCCTTTACGGCGTCGTTCGGCGCCGCTTCTTTTGCTTTCTTACTCTTTTTTTTCGTTTCTGGCAAGAAAACTCCGTGCACTTTTCCTTTTGACTTGCCGTCGCCTTCCGGCGTTTGCAGGCGGCTGACGCCCGTTTTCATGTTCACGTCGACGACTTCGCCGACGATATAGTTCTCGCCCTGCGAAATTTTGACGTTGCCGCGCAGGGTCGCCGTTTCCTTGCGCACGTTGTACATCCCGAAATCGCCCGTCACCTTTTCTTCGTTGTTCGTAATCGTCACGTTGTCATAGGCTTCAAAGCGGTCGATGTCGAATTTGTCGTTCTTCTGCGAAAAGAACGCTTTGACGGAATCCGCTTCCAGACGGCGATCGCCTTTTGTGGCGACGACCTGTCTTTCCGCTTCGGCGATGTTGTCGTCTTTCCAGTATTTCAGCACCTGCGCGGTCATTTTTTCGTCGCCGGCGCGCAATGTGACGGGATTGCCCGTCAGCACGATCAGCGCGTCTGGCAAAAGGAATTCCGCCGCGTCCGCGCGAATTGTCTGGTTCGGCGACGTAATCAGCACGCGCCCCTGCGCCCGCACTTTGTACACGTCGATATCCTTGCCGTTTTCCTTGTAATAGGCGATGATTTTATCCGCCGCCAAAGACAAGTCGTCACGGCTCACGACGGCTTTTTTCAGCGCGGTCAGCGTCAGTTTGTTGCGATCCCATTCCAAACCGCCGTCCGCCGTCAATTCGACGGGCACGGGCTTATTGCTTTTGTTTTTGCTTTTCAGATTCAAGCCCGCGGCGTTCGCGTCAAGAGCGAAAAAACAGCACAGCGCGGCAAGAAATAAAAAGGATTTGCTTTGCACGGTCATTTTTCCTCCTGCGGATAAAGCACCATTTTGACGCGTCCCGTGAACATCAGGCGCGCGCCCTTATCGTAAACGCCGAAACCGTCCGCGTCAACCGTTCCGATTCTGCCGCGCGCGGTCGTTTTGCGCTTGCCGAAAATGTTTTTATTGTTGATGTCGACGACCGCCTGCGTGGTTTCCAGTTCATAGCCCTTGTCGGAATACAAATTCACCTGCTCTTGCAGTTCAAGGGTGTTGCTTTCTTGCGAATACTCCGCCGCTTTCGCGTCGACGGCGACCCAAGCGTCGTTTGCCAGAACCACGTCCGCCTGCACGGAATCCAGCCGCACGCGACGCCCCGACCCGCCGCCGATTTCGTTTGCGGATTTCGCGGTGAAATTCATCGGCTGATTTTTGGAATCGACAACGAACAGGCGCGGATTCACCATGACCTGATTTTCAGGCAGGGCGGATTTGTCAAACCGCGTCGAAACCAGCGAAAATTCGTCTTTTTGCGCTTTCAACTGGGGCCACAGGATAATCAGCCCGACCAGCACGGCGGCGACGCTCGGCAGAATAATGCGCAAAAAAACGACAAGACGGGTGTGCCTGCGCACGCGACCCGCCTGTTTGCGCCGCCATTCCGAAGAATTCGACGTTTCGTTTTTGCCCCACACATAAGGCATTTGCACGATATTCTTGTCTTCCCGCTCCATTATGCGACTCCGGCGCGCAGACAATCGTGAATATGGACGAAGCCGACGGGCTTTTTGCCGTCCAGAACGAACAGCCCCGTAATGCCCTTCCCCGTCGTGTTCATAATGCGCACCACGTCCGCCGCCGACGTTTCCCGCGTCACAGAGCGCGGATTGGCGGTCATAATCTCGCCCGCCGAACGCGTCAGCAAATCCGCCGACATTTTGCGGCGCAAATCGCCGTCCGTGACAATGCCCTGCAAATCGCCGTTTTCATCGACGACGCCGACGCATCCCAGACTTTTTTCCGTCATGACGATCAGCGCGTCGGACATTTTCGTTTCGGCACGCACCAGCGGCATTTCGTCGCCCGAATGCATCAAATCCGCCGCGTTGAGCATCAATTTGCCCAATTTGCCGCCGGGGTGACGCATTTTATATTGTTCTTTGGAGAAGTGGCGTTTTTCCAGCAGAGCGATCGCCAGAGCGTCGCCCAGCGCAAGCATCAGCGTCGTGGACGTCGTCGGCGCCAGTCCGAACGGGCAGGCTTCTTCAAGCGGCGGCAGGCAAAGCACGATGTGCGAGCGTTTGGCAAGCGTCCCCTCTCTGCGTCCCGTCATGCCGATCAGCGTGATGTTGAAACGGTGGCAAAACGCGATGATGTCGGACAATTCGGGGGAATCGCCGGAATTCGACAGCGCGATGACGATGTCGTCGGGTTCGATCATGCCCAAATCGCCGTGGCTGGCTTCGCCGGGGTGCACGAAATACGCCGTCGTGCCCAAAGAGGACATGGAAGCCGCGATTTTGTGCGCGATGTGACCGCTTTTGCCCATGCCGGTGACAATGACGCGCCCTTTTGCGTTCGCCAAAGCCTCGACCGCCCGCGTGAACGATTCGTCCAGTGCGTTTTTCAAATCGACCAGCGCGGAAGCCTCCGTTTGCAGAACGCTTTTGCCGACAGCCAGAACATCACATTCTTTTTCCATATCGCCCTCGAAATTTTAATGTTGGAAAACGGTTTCGCAGTTGTAGCCCGCCAAGTCCATCATGGCGACGGAGGGCAGGAACGAAAAGCACGCCTGCGCGTACTGCGTCCGGTGTTCGCGTTCCAGCAGGGCGTCCAGTTTGTTTTTCAGCGCGTGCAGATGCAAAACGTCGTTGGCGGCGTATTTCAACTGTTCGGGCTTCAATTCGGGCGCGCCCCAATCCGAGCATTGCTGCTCTTTTTCCAATTCGACGCCCAGCAAATCCGCGCACAAGGATTTCAGGCTGTGCGACGGCGCGTTCGTGCGGGCGATTTTGGAAGCGATTTTCGTGCAGTAGACGGGGGAGCACGTCACGCCCAGATAATTTGCGATGGCGGCGATGTCAAAACGTCCGAACTGAAAAATTTTCAGAACGGACGAATCGGTAAACAAGGCTTTCAGGTTCGGAGCGTCGTAGGACGGGTCAAGCATTTGAACGATGTGGCAATCGCCCGCTTCGTCGCACAACTGCACCAGACACAAGCGGTCGCGGTGAATGTTCAACCCCATTGTTTCGGTGTCGACGGCGACGGATTTTGTAAATTTCACCGTGTCGGGCAAATCGTTTTTGTGAAACGATATTTGAACCATGGCGTTCCTCACTTTCCGGTCAAAAAAGAAAGGGGCTTGCGCCCCTTGTATCTTTATATGGTGCCCAAAAGAGGACTCGAACCTCCACTCCCTTGCGAGAACTAGCACCTGAAGCTAGCGCGTCTACCAATTCCGCCATTTGGGCAAACAGTCTTGGTGAGTTGAGTATTTACCCGAAACGAAAGCGTCCGTCAACAAAAATTTACAAGAAAAATAATAAAAATGTTCCAAGGGCGACGCGATACACCGCAAAAACCGCGAAAGAAAAGGATTTCAGCCACTTCATCAAAAAGAAAATCGCCGCAAATCCGCCGACCGCGGACACCCCCACGCCGACGCTTAATTCTTGCGTCAGGGAAGCGGGATACGCCGCGTCGCCTCTGAAAACGCTCAGAATCGCCCAAGCGCCCGCCGCCGCGACCGTCGGAATTGACAAAAGCATCGAAAAGCGTGCCGATTCTTTGCGATTCAAGCCCAGAACCCTGCCCGCCGTCATCGTCACACCCGACCGGCTCGCCCCCGGAATCAGCGCCAGAACCTGCGCCAATCCGATAAAAAACGCCTGTTTCGCCGTCATTTGCTCCACCGTCGATTCGCTTTTGCCTGCTCTGTCCGCGACATATAATAAAATACCGAAAACAATCAGCATGACGGCGATAACGTGCGGCGAACGCAGGTTTTCCTCGATAAAATCATGCGCGAAAAAGCCCGCCGCAAGCACCGGAACGGCGGCGATACCGATATTCAGCGCCATTTTAAAGGCGGGCGACGAAAACCGGCGGCATAAAAAATCGACTCCGCCGCGAATCATGGTCGCGACGTCTTTTCTGAAATAAAAAAGAACGGCGAACAGCGTGCCGGCGTGCAGAGCCGCGTCAAAGACCAGCCCCTGCGGTTTCCAGCCGAACAGCACGGGAAAAACCGCCAGATGCCCCGACGAACTGACGGGCAAAAATTCGGTCAGGCTTTGAAGCAGCGCAAGAAAAACGGTTTGAAACATATTTTTATTCCCCCGCATAAAAGCGTTTTTTCCAATGTACTTTTTTTTCAAAAATTTACAAGGTATAAACCAATTTGTTTTTATAAAGGGAGAAAGAACGCTTTTTTCGGAGTCGTCATGACATTCATTTTGTACCACAGTCCCGCCAACCCTTTCTGCCGGAAAGTGCGTTTGCTGCTGGCGGAAAAAAATATGCCGTTCAAAACGGAGATTGTGGAACCGTGGACGCGCCCCGAATCGCTGTTGCGCATGAATCCCGCTTGCGAAGTGCCCGTTTTGGAAACGCCGGAGCGACGCCATGTTTGCGGACACCGCCCCGTGTGCGAGTATCTGAACGAGATTTCAACGTCCATGTACGGCGATTATCCGCAAGACCGCGCCGAAACCCGCCGCCTGTGCGAATGGTTCGACGAAAATTTCTATAACGAGGTCAACGTTTATCTGTTCGGGGAAAAAGTCACGAAGCGTCTGCTTTACAACACCTCCCCCGCACCCCAGTTGATTCGCGCGGGCAAAACGAATCTGCGCAGACATCTGGCGTACACGGAATGGCTTTTGCAAAGAAACGAATGGCTGGCGGGCGAAAGCATTTCCATGGCGGATTTAACGGCGGCGGCGCACTTTTCCGTGCTGGACTACATCGGGGAAATCCCGTGGGACGATCCGCAATGCGCCGTGACAAAAAAATGGTATATGCGTCTGAAATCGCATCCGTCGTTCAAACCTTTGCTGGAAGACCGCGTTTTCGGGGTTTGCCCCGCCGCGCACTACGCCGATTTGGACTTTTAAGGAGATTGTATGATGAAATTCAAAGGCTTTGCCGCAATCGCCGTTTCTTTGGCTTTCCTGTCGGGATGCGCCGTGTCGACTCGGGTTTATTATTGGCAAAGGCACGACACGGGCGCGACGCAGTTCGCCGAAGATCACAAGATGTGCATTTACAACGCCGACTGGTTTCCGTGGGATTTCAAAATGGCGCGTATGTGGCCCTTCACGCCCGAAACGCTTGATTTAAGGCTGCGTTTGGAAAATGGCGGCATTTGGGGGAATTTCGTCCCTTACGAAGGGGCGCAGTCCATTTTCGTCAATTCATCGACGCCGTCGAAAACCGTTCTGTACGGTCTGTATTCAAAATGTATGCGCGACCACGGCTACACCGAACGCAAAAAGCATACGGGCCCCATAAAGTATTGATAAGAATATGAAAAATTCATCTCCGATTGTGTTGCAACTGGTTTCTCGAATCGGTTCGGGAGAAGCCGAAAAGGACGTTTTGGAATTCGCGCTTGCCGTCAAGGAAGCGGGAGGCACGCCGATCGTCGTCGCCGCCAGCGGCGAATCCGGTGAAATGAAAGCCTACGGCTTGCCTTTGGATTTAAAAAGGCAGGGCATCGAATACATCCGCCTGCCCGTCAAGCCGAACGGATTTTTCGCCCGTATGCGCATCGCGTCGATACTGGCGGATTTGATTGAGGAGCGGCACGCGGACATCATTCACGCCTATTCGCGCAAAACGGCGAAATGCGCCCGCAAAGCCGCCGAAGAAACGGGCGCGCTGTTCATCACGTCGTTTTACGGACCTTACGACGACGGACGGTTCGGGCTGAAAAAGAAATACAACGCGGTCATGGCGTCGGGCGACATCGTCATCACCCCGTCGGAATACATTAAAAACGCCGTTTCCGCTTTTTACGGCGTGTCGGACGATAAAATCAAAATCCTGCCGACCGGCATTGACGAAACGAAATTCGACCTGTCGAAAATTTCCATGAACCGCATGATGTTTCAGGCGGCGCAATGGCACATTCCCGACGACGCGCCCGTCATCGTGTATCCCGCGCCGTTCATCGAGGGCAAAGGGCAGATGCTGATGCTGTCGGCTTTGGAAAAAATGAAAGATATGCCCTTGCGGTGCATTTTCACGGGGGCGGACGCGTCGGGCAAAGCCGTCGAAAAATTGTTCAAAGCCGCGCAAACGCTTCACGTCGAGCACATGGTGCAGTTCGTCGCCTCCCCCGTTTGTTCGGAAACCGATTACGCCATGGCGGACGTCATCGTGTACGCGCCCGAACGCACCGAGGCGTTTTCCCATACGGTTTTGGAAGCGCAATCCATGACGCGCCCCGTCGTCGTGACGGACAACGGCGGCATCTCGCAGCCCGTTCAGGACGGCGTCACGGGGTTCGTCGCCAAGGCGGGCAACGCGGAATCTCTGGCGGAAACGATTAAAAAAGCGCTTTCTCTGAACGCCAAAGCCCGCACGGAAATGACCTTGCGCGCCAAGGAATCTCTGGACGGAATCTACAACCGGAAAAAATTGCGCGAAAACATCGCCGCCGCCTATCTTTCCGCTTTGAAAGACAAATCCGGCGAATAACGTTTCTTGCGCATTTTTTTAAACGGAAACGCTTGAAATCGGCAAGATATCGTCATACAATGCAACCGTTTTTTTAACTGTTTGAAAGAGTGAAGCAAAATGATTTCCATCAAACTGCCCGATGACAGCGTTCTGTCGTTTGAACAGACGCCGACGGGTTTCGATGTTGCGGCGCGCATCGGCGCCGGATTGGCAAAAGCGGCTTTGGCTGTGAAAGTGAACGGAACACCCGTTGATTTGTCAACGCCCGTCACACAGGATTCCGCCATTGACATCATCACGGCGAAAACGCCCGAAGGTTTGGAAATTTTGCGTCACACGTGCGCTCACGTCATGGCGCAGGCGGTGCAGGAATTGTATCCCGACACGCTGGTCACGATCGGACCGGCGATTGAAAACGGCTTTTATTACGACTTCGCGCGCAAAACGCCGTTCACGCCCGCCGATTTGGAAGCCATTGAAAAACGCATGGGCGAAATCGTCGACCGCGACGAAAAAATCGAACGCAAAGTCGTGTCGCGCGCCGACGCTTTGAAATTCTTTAAAGAAAAAGGCGAAAAGTACAAAGTCGAACTGATTAACGATCTGCCCGAAGACGCGGTCATATCCATGTACGCGCAAGGCGGCTTCACCGATTTGTGCCGCGGTCCGCATCTGCCCTCGACGGCGAAACTGGGCAAAGCGTTCAAACTGACGAAAGTCGCGGGCGCGTACTGGCGCGGCGATTCCAAACGCGAACAGTTGCAGCGCATCTACGGCACCGCGTTCGGCGACAAAAAGGCTTTGGAAGAATATCTGCGCATGATGGAAGAAGCCGAAAAGCGCGACCATCGCCGCTTGGGTCGGGAAATGAACCTGTTCCATTTTGAAGACGTCGCCCCCGGCGATATCTTCTGGCATCCGAAAGGCTGGACGCTGTTCCAAACGCTGATCAGTTATCTGCGCAAACGTCAGGACGACGTCGGCTACGTCGAAATCAACACGCCGCAAATTATGGATCGCGTGCTGTGGGAAACGTCGGGACATTGGGACTGGTATCGCGAAAATATGTTCACGACGACCATTGAAGACCGCGTTTTCTGCGTCAAGCCGATGAACTGCCCCGGCGGAATTCTGGTTTTCAAACAGGGCATTACCAGTTATCGCGATTTGCCGCAGTACATCGCCGAATTCGGACGCGTCCACCGCTATGAAGCGTCGGGCGCCCTGCACGGCTTGTTCCGCGTCCGCGCTTTCACGCAGGACGACGCGCACATCTTCTGCACGCCCGAACAACTAGAAGACGAATGTCAGAAAGTCGTGCGTCTGATGCTGGACATTTACGACGCGTTCGGTCTGAAAGACGTCAACATCAAACTGTCCACCCGCCCCGACGAACGCATCGGCGCGGACGAATTGTGGGACGCGACGGAATCCGCTTTGGCGAAAGCGCTGACCGACATGGGATACAAATACACGCTGAACCCCGGCGACGGCGCGTTCTACGGTCCGAAACTCGACTTCAAAGTCCGCGACGCGATCGGTCGCGAATGGCAGTTGGGCACGTTGCAGGTCGACATGAACCTGCCCGAACGCTTTGACGTGTCCTACATCGGCGAAGACGGCGAAAAGCATCGCCCGATTATGCTGCACCGCGCGCTGTTCGGCTCTTTGGAACGCTTTACGGGCATCATGATTGAGCATTACGCGGGCAAATTCCCGTTCTGGCTGGCGCCCGTTCAGGCGGTCGTCGCGACCATTACGGACGAAGGCGACGCGTATGCGAAAGAAGTCGCCAAACTGCTGAAAAAAGCGGGCTTGCGCGTCGAAACGGATTTGCGCAACGAAAAAATCAATTACAAAATCCGCGAACATTCTTTGCAAAAAGTTCCCGTCATGCTGATTATCGGCAAGCGCGAAGCGGAGCAAAGAACGCTGGCGGTGCGCCGTTTGGGGCAGGAAAAGCAAGAAGTTCTTGCGCTTGATGCGGTGATTGATACACTGGTGAAAGAGGCGAAACGGCCTCACATCGAAGAATAACGTCTATATAAGGAGATCTTCCCATACTTAAAGATAAGGCTCAGGCGTCGCCCACCCGTGAGGGACCGCGCGCCAATTCGGAAATAACGGCGAAAGAAGTGCGTTTAATCGGTGCCGACGGCGAAAACGTCGGCGTGGTTACCGTGAAAGAGGCTTTGCGTCTGGCGGACGAAGCGGGATTGGATTTGATTGAAATTTCCCCGAACGCCCAGCCGCCCGTGTGCAAAATTTTGGATTTGGGCAAGTACCGCTACGAACTGCAAAAGAAAAAAGCGGAAGCCCGTAAAAACCAAAAAGTCGTCGAAATCAAGGAAATCAAACTCAGTCCGAATATCGACACGCACGATTACGATGTCAAACTGAAAAGCGCGCAACGCTTTATCGGCGACGGCAACAAGGTGAAATTCACCCTGCGCTTCCGCGGTCGCGAAATGGCGTACTTGCAGCAAGGTCAGGACATCATGAATCGCGTGGCGGAAGATATGTCTTTGTACGCGAAAGTCGAGCAGGCTTCCAAATTGGAAGGCAAGCAGATGAGCATGGTGATTGCTCCGAAATAAAGGCGAAATTCAATGAAAAAGCCTCCGTTTTCAAGCGGAGGCTTTTTTTTGCGCGATTACGATTTATCGGGGGCGCGTTTTTGTATCTGGCGCGCGGTTGCATTGCAGACAGCGAACGTTGTGCTTGCCGACTTGCTTTGTCGGCGACGTTTTTCTTTGCGCTTATCGGAAAAGCGTTTTCGCTTCACGCCTTATCAGATGACGATACCGTTTTGCGATTATCAAACGGCATCGGGATGCGGCTTACCGGACGCACCGCATCAAGCGCGTTTTGGCGCGCCCGACCGGAAATGCGTTTTGGTTGTTCTGCGCGGCGGTCGCTTGATGCGCGCGCTTACTTTTTGCCGTTGCGTTCCGCGCGGATGACGGCGCAAACGCTTTTCATGCGCGGGTCGTCCGCCAGTTCTTCGACAGGCACGGACAGTTTATACTGCCAGTTCGGATACTGGTCGACGGTGCCGGGGAAGTTCATTTGTTCCTTTTGGTTCAAAATATCCTCCAACTGCGCCAAGAACAGCATTGACGGCGCGCTTGCCAAGTGGCGATAGACCGTCTGCGTCAGTTTTTCGGGGATTTTTTCGCCCGCGATTTCAGCGTCGAAATTGTCGGAATCCACAAACCACCTGCCCGATTTGGCAAACGACCACACCATGTCCCGCCGTTCGTCCAGACGCGCCGCGCGCGCCGCCTGCGAATCCGCGATGACACCCATTTTTTCGCCTCGGTCGATGTCTTCGCCCGTCCAAAAGCCGCACAGCGTCGGCATATCGTGCGTTCCCGCCGCCGTCAGCGCGATTTCGGGATACGATTCGGGCGGCAAAAACGCGCCGCGGTCCCCGCGCTGATAACGGAAAATGCGGAACGACAGCATTCCCGCCTGCGCCATACTTTCACGGAAAAACGACGGCACGACGCCCAAATCTTCGCCGATGACCATGCATTTGTGCCGGTGGCTTTCCAGCGCGACAATGCCCGTCAATTCTTCAAACGGATATTTCAAATACGCGCCCGTCATGCCGTCGGGAATCAGGTACAAACGCGCCAGTCCCATGACGTGATCAATGCGCAACGCGCCCGCCGTTTTCATGTTTTCGGACAAAATGCGGCGGTAAAAGGCGTATCCGTCCTGCCGCATCCGCCGCGGATTCATCGCCGCCAAGCCCCACTTCTGCCCCGTCGCGCTGAACATATCGGGCGGCGACCCGACGCTCAACCGCTTTAAGAACAAGTCCGGATGCGCCCACGTTTCCGCGCTTTGCGTCGCCACGCCGACCGCCAAATCCTGATACAAGCCGATGTCCAGCCCCGCCTTTTGCGCGCTGTCCGCCGCTTCTTTGAACTGTTTGGCGGCAAGCCATTGAACGTACATATAATACAGAATGTCGTCGGAGTTTTCTTCGGCGAATTCCTCCGCCGCGTCGCCGTCGCAATCCGCATACGTTTCATACCAGTCGGGAGCGGGCTTTTCCGCCGTCTGCGCTTCGGGCGCGGCTTTCGCGGCTTTCGTTTTCAAGGTCTTGGATTTCGCGGCTTTGGCGGCTTTTTCTTTCGCCTCCCGCTCTTTCGCGGCTTGTTCCGCTTCCATTTTCGCGGTCAGCGCCTGATACAGCGCCAGATGATACAAATCGTCGCCGCGGGCTACGCAAAACGCCTTGAACGCCGCGTAAACGTCCGTTTTCGGCAACATTTCCTTTGCTTTAAAGTCGTCGAAAAGCATCCGCAACGCTTTTTGCTTCATTGCCGCGACCGCCGGATAATCCACCGTTCCGGACGCGCGCACCGCCGCCAGTTGCTTTTTGAAAGCGGCGGTTTTCACCCATTTTTGCAAAGCGTCGCACTCTTTATAGCCGTCAACGTCTTCAATGCCGATATACAAATCGTTTAAAAACAGGCGGCTGGTCGAATAGTACGGACTGATGCCCAGCGCGGACGCGTTGAACAGCGTGTTCACGGGATTGATGCCGACGAACGACGCGCCCGTTTTGCCCGCCGTTTTCATCAGCGCTTTCAAGGTCGAAAAATCGCCGATGCCCCAACTGTTTTTGCTTGTCAGCGCGTACAACTGCGCGGGAAATCCCCACGGACGATTTTCACGCGTGATGAAATCGGGGCGGTAGCATTGATCCGGCACGACAGCCAGAATCATCTCCGCGCCGTCGGGAATACCGTCGACGCCGCTTGCCGTCAGCGTGTGGTAGCCGTATTCGTCGGGCAGTTCAATCGTGAACCAGCGTTGTTCCATGACCGTGCCGTCGATTTCCTCGCGTTCGCCGTCGCGCGTTTGCTCATAGGGAATGTCGTAGGCGCGCGTCGCCCCGCTTTCCGTCGTCAAATCCAAATGCAGAACGGCGTCAAACGGCGTGACCGACGGCATGACGACGTATAAATCGGCGTATTTGCGGCTTTTGCGCTCCACGCTGATCGGCTGCATGGCGCGGCGAAAATCTTCCTCGCGCAGTTTTTGCAGGGAAGCCATGACTTCGGCTTGCGTTTCGGCGGGGTATCCCATTGATTTCAAAATGATTTTTTTCGTTTCCGCCGCCGTCGTCAGCACGCCCAGTTCCGTTTGACATTCGGGCAGAATACCGACAGCCTGCGCTAAAAAATCAAGTGTTTCTTCGTAAGAATGCATCTTTTTTTCCCCGCTTTAATCGTCCGCGAACAAATCGTCATCCCAATCCGCCGCCGTCGCAACGGGTCCGTAGGGTCCGTACATCATAAAGTCCAGTTTGTCAAAATCATACGTCGAGGCGAACAGGCGGTTTGCGGAGCCGCGCTCTTCGACAATGCGCAACAGGCGGCTGTTCGCGCTCTGTCCCTTTTCGTCGCCCGACGGCGCTTCAAACAGGCAGAATGACCACGCCGGCACGTTGAACGTCTGTCCCTGCTTGTAAAATTCATCCGTTGCGACCGGCTGATCGCGCGACGTGTCGAACACCAGTTTCCAATTTTCCAAAGACGGCAAATTCGGCAGCAACCATTCGATTTCGCCCTCAAACGCGTTCATGATCATGAAATAGTGGTTGTCCGAGAAAAACACTCCCTTTTCGTCGCAGAAACTGACGTTCAGCGCTCCGGACAAAAAGCAGGACAGACTCTTCGCGTACGGCTTCATCCAGTCCGTGTCCGTCATTTCCAAGCCTTCGGGCGTGTACCACGTCAAATCTTTCAAAGACGATTCGACCGATTTTTTGCCCGAATAGAAGTGCTTGCGGCGGAAAATCCAATGGTCGCGGCGCAGTTTGATCAGGAACGCGGTGAAACGCTCGAACGCCCTGTCCTGTTCGGTAATCGCGCCCCAATCCGCCCAACTGATTTCGTTGTCCTGACAGTACGGGTTGTTGTTGCCTTTCTGCGTGCGCAAAAATTCATCGCCCGCCAGCAGCATCGGCGTGCCGACGGACAAAATCAGCGACGCCATCATCGCGCGGGCGCGTTTGCGGCGCAGGCTCAACACCTGCGGATCCGTCGTGTCGCCCTCCGCGCCGGAGTTCCAACTGATGTTGTTCGCCGTGCCGTCGCGATTGTCCTCGCCGTTGGCAAAATTGTGCTTGTCGTTGTAGGAAACCAAATCGTACAGCGTAAAACCGTCGTGCGCGGTCAGGAAATTGACGCTTGACCACGGTGCGCGCGCGCCTTTGCTGAAAATGTCGCTTGAACCGGTCAGGCGCGACGCCATTGTGCCGATTTTCCCCTTTTCGCCCGTCCAGAACGAACGCAGGGAATCGCGGTAGCTGTCGTTCCATTCCGCCCACCCCGGCGGGAAAGAGCCGAGTTGATAGCCGCCCAAACCGATGTCCCACGGTTCAGCAATCAATTTCACGCCCTGCAAAACGGGGTCTTGCCTGGCGGCAGTCAAAAAGCCCGCGTTCTGCGTGAATCCCGTGCCCGTGCGCGCAAGCGCGGTCGCCAAATCGAAGCGGAAGCCGTCAATGTGGAACTGCTCGATCCAATAGCGCAGGGAATCCATCATCAGTTGAATGACTTGCGGATGTTCGGTGTTGAAATTCGCCCCGCACCCCGTCGTGTCGTCGTAATAGCGTTCCACCCCCGGCATCGAACGGTAGTAAACGGCGTTGTCAATGCCTCGGAAAGACAGCGTGGGTCCCATGTGCGAGCCCTCGCCCGTGTGGTTGTACACAACGTCCATGATGACTTCGATGCCCGCTTCGTGAAACAGGCGCACCATGGTTTTCACTTCGTCGTTTTTGCCTTCGGACAGATATTGCGGTTGAGGCGCGAAATAGCAAATCGGGTCGTAGCCCCAATAATTCGTCAGACCGTTTTTCGTCAGGTGCGCGCCCGTGAAAAACGCCTGTATCGGCAGAAATTCGACCGCCGTCACACCCAGATTCTGCAAATACGAAATAATCTGCGGCGCCGCCATGCCCGCGAACGTGCCGCGAATGGCGGGAGAGATGTCTTCGCGCCGGAACGTAAAGCCTTTCAGGTGCGTTTCGTAAATGATTGTTTTTGACCAGTCCGTCTGCGGCGCTTTGTCGCCTTTCCACGAATACGTTTCGTCGACGACGCGGCATTTCGGCATAAAAGCGGCGTCGTCCCGCCGGTCGAAAGACATATCCGCTTTCGGACTGCCCAAGCGGTAGCCCAGCATCGCGTCATGATAAATCAGCGGGCGGTCGATGGCTTTCGCATACGGGTCGATCAGCAGTTTGTTGTGGTTGAAGCGGTGTCCCCGTTCGGGATCGTACGCGCCGAACACGCGGTAGCCGTACAACTGTCCCGGCATCAAATCCGGAACATAGATGTGCCAGACGTTGTTTGTGCGCTCCGACAGACTGATGCGCTGGATTTCGCGCCTGCCCGACGAATCGAACAGGCACAAAAGCACTTTTTCCGCATTTTCTGAAAACAGGGCGAAATTCACCCCTTTCCCGTCGAAAGTCGCTCCCAAAGGATACGGTTTTCCGGGGAACACATGAATACCGACTGCCATGACTCCGCCCGCCTTTCGTCAGCTTTGCGGCACGAAAATCACGGTCGCCAGAGGCGGCACCGTCACGTCGATGCTGTACGGACGCTGATGACTTTCCTCTTTGAGAGCCGTCACGCCGCCCATGTTGCCCATGCCGCTGCCGCCGTAGATTTCGGAATCCGAATTGAAGATTTCGATGTATTTGCCGGCTTTGGGCACACCGAAGCGGCGCTGTCTGGGAACGGGGGTGAAGTTGGACACGACGACCGCCATGTCGTTCGGATTTTCGCCGTGGCGGATGAACGCGAACGTGCTTTCGTCGGCGTTGTCCGCTTCGATCCATTCAAAGCCCGACGGGTCGTAGTCGCGCTGGTACAAAGCGGGCGTGTCGCGGTAGATGCGGTTCAAATCCTTGACCGCCTGCTGTACGCCGCGATGCATCGGGTCGCTCAACAAATGCCAGCTCAACTGACTGTTGTAATCCCATTCGCGATCCTGCGCAAATTCGCCGCCCATGAACAGCAGTTTTTTACCGGGGTGCGTGTACATGAAGCCGTAATACGCGCGCAAGTTCGCAAAACGCTGCCAGCGGTCGCCCGACATTTTGTGCAGAAGCGAGCATTTGCCGTGCACCACTTCGTCGTGGCTGAGCGGCAGAACGAAGTTTTCGTTGTACGCGTACAGCATGGCGAACGTCATTTTGCCGTGGTTGTAGCGGCGGTAAATCGGGTCAAGAGCCATGTAATCCAGCGTGTCGTGCATCCAGCCCATGTTCCATTTGTAGCCGAAGCCCAGACCTCCCATATACGTCGGACGGGACACCATGGGCCACGCGGTCGATTCTTCGGCGACCGTAATCGCTCCGGCGCAGTTTTCGTACACCAGTTCGTTCGTGCGTTTTAAGAAATCGACGGCTTCCAAATCTTCGTGTCCGCCGAATTTGTTGGGAATCCATTCGCCCTGTTTGCGCGAATAGTCCAAATACAGCATGGACGCGACGGCGTCGACGCGCAGACCGTCCACCTGATATTTCTTGTTCCAGAACATCGCGTTGGAGGTCAGGAAGTTGTTGACTTCGCGTCTGCCGTAATTGTAAATCTTCGTCCCCCAGTCCTTGTGTTCGCCGCGTCGGGGGTCGGCGTGTTCGTACAAAGCCGTGCCGTCGAAATACGACAGACCGAAAGAATCCTTGGGGAAATGCCCCGGCACCCAGTCCATGATGACCCCGATGCCCGCCTGATGAAACGCGTCGACGAGTTCGCGGAATTCGTCGGGCGTACCGAAGCGGCTGGTCGGCGCGTACAATCCCGTCGCCTGATAGCCCCACGATCCGTCAAAGGGGTGTTCGTTCACGGGCAGCATTTCAACGTGCGTAAAGCCCATTTCCTTGACGTAATCGACCAGTTCTTTCGCCATTTCCGTATAGGACATATATTCGGAACCGTCGTCGCCGCGTCTGCGCCACGAGCCCAGATGCACTTCGTAAATGGACATCGGCGCGTCCATCGCGTTGATTTTTTCGCGCTTTTTCTCCCAGCCTTTCGCTTTCCATTCGTATTTGTCCAAATCGTACACGACGGAAGCGGTCGACGGGCGTTTTTCCGCGTAAAACGCGACGGGGTCGGCTTTCAAAGCCATCAGATTCCAGTCCGCGCCCAAAATTTCGTATTTGTATTTGCAGCCTTCCGAAATGTGCGGCACGAACAGTTCCCACACGCCCGAAATGCCGCGCTGACGCATCTGGTGGCGGCGGCCGTCCCATTCGTTAAACGTGCCGACGACGGACACGCGGTGCGCGTTCGGCGCCCAAACCGCGAAGCACACGCCCTCGACGCCCTCGTGCGTAATCGGATGCGCGCCCAGACGGTCGTATTCGTCCAAGTGCGTGCCTTCGGACATATAATAGATGTCCATATCCCCCAAAACGGGCGGGAAGCGGTATGCGTCTTCCGTATCGTAGGAATCGCCCGTCCACAAATCAATGCGCAGACGGTACTTGAAGAAATCTTCGGTGTCGAATTCAATCTGGAAAACGCCGGATTCGTGAATACGCTCCATTTGTCCCAGAATGTCGCCCGTGTCGTATTCCAGCACATACACGTTTTGCGCTTGCGGCTGGAACGTGCGAATCAGGATTTTGCCGTCAACGTCGCCGCGATGCATGCCCAAAACGGAAAACGGTTCGCTGAAACAGCCGGAAACCAACGCTTCCAAAACATTTGCGTCAAGCCAGTTATTTATCATCTGTTTTCTCCTTCAAGGTCAATCAGGCGGCAAACGCCGTTTACGGGAATGGACACCCAGTCGGGCCGGTTCATCAATTCATACACGACTTCGTACAGCGCTTTTTCCATACAGAACAAATCCAGCAGACCCTGCGCCGTTTTTCTGTCTTCGGGCAAAGAAACAAGCCCCTGCGCCGTTTCAAAATACCCGTCCAGAAAAGCCTGCGTCGCGCGTTTCTGCCAATCGGCGACCAGCGGCGTCAGAAAAGCGCGCTGTTCGGGCAGAACGAACATTAAAACGGAACCGAACGCCGCGTAATCGAACGAACGCACCATGCCCGCGACGTCTTTCAGCACGCAATGCTTGATTTGTCGTTCCATCAGCGGCTTCAACGGCTCGCCCTCGAAATCCAGCAGATAAAAATCGCCGTCCTGCGTCAAAACGACCTGCCCCAAGTGGTAATCGCCGTGAAAACGCGTCTTCATCGCCTGCACGTTTGCCGGAATCATCGCTTCCAAACGCTTCGTCACGTCCGCGCGGTGCGCCGCCAGTTTTTTGGTCAGAACCTTCGCCTCGCCCGCCAGATTGTCGATGTTGGCGTCCATCGCCGCAAAAGTCTTTTGCTCCTGCGCCGCCACCTGCGCTTTCCAGTCGGCGATATCCCGCGCCGTCACCGGTTCGGGCGCGAACACCGCGTCCTCGCCCTTGGCGAACGCCTTGTGCATTTCCGCCGTGCGCACACCCAAACGGCGCGCCAGTTTCAAGTATTCCTCGTGATAATCGCCCGCCACGTTCTGTTCCAAAGCGGCTTCAAAGAATTTTTTCAGATAGTTCAGCGTGTAATTCCAGCCGTCGCCCTCGTTCGCGACGAACTCCTGCAAAATCGCCAGCGCCAAAGGTCGTCCGTCCGGCAGTTCCAATTCCGCCACGCCCAAATACGCCGGCGTGTTTTTAAAACCCGCCGTTTCGGTCAGAAACGACGTCGTCGCGACTTCGGGATGCGACCCGACCGCCACGCGCCGATAAATTTTCAACATCATTTTCTTGGCGATGACAATGGAGGTGTTGCTCTGCTCCACGCCCATCATTTTTTCCTGCGCGCCGCGGTTGCGCTTGATCAGGTTGCGCCCCTTTTCCGTCGCGAACGTTTTGAGCGTCACGCCGTTTGCGACCGGCAGATTTTCCTTTTTCTCCATCAATTCAAGCATGGCGGAAGCGAAATTTTCGCCGCCCGCCGCATCGTACACGACGCCCCAATCGTTGCCGCGGCAGATTTTCGCGATGACCGCGTCGGCGCGCTTGTCGCACACCTCCTGCGCCCGTTCCTCGAACGCGACGCGTACGGGAACCTGATACAACTGCTCGCCGGCGTTTCGCAAAACCGCGCGCACGATGCACAAATGCGTCTGATGCGCGTCGTTCAGCGGGCAAACGTGTTCAAAAGCCATATCGACGATTTCATCGTCTTTCGCGCCGTACCAGCGTTTCGCCGGCATGAACGCCGCCAAGCGTTTTTTGAAGCCGTTTGCAAATTCTTCCTCTTTCAGCATGGCGTCGAAAGACGCCGACTGCGTGTCGATGACGGCTTGCGTATTGAATTGAGAAATCATAGTGAGCACCACCAAAAAAGATAAATTTTTTATCAGTATAGACGCAAACGGGGCGCAAAGAAAACAGATTTTTTATCTTCCTTGCGCCCCGCGACGTCTTATGCCCAATCTATCGGATGAACGCGGTAAATCTCGACCTGATTGCCGGCGGGATACAGGTTCACCCAGAATTCCGAGCCGCGCACCTCGAACTCTCTGCCGCTCATAAGCTCTTCTACCCAGAAGCGACCGCCGGGGGCGACGTTCATTTCGTCCGTCGGAAAGTAGATGTGTCCCGCCTGACCGTGATACGCGTCCAGACTGAGCGCGACGAAAATCATGTTGCTCTTGTCTTCGGTCATTTTGCCGTAGAACATGATGTTTTCGTTTTCCGACCCGTAGAAACGCAGATTTTCGTACAACTGCAAGGCGTAGTTTTCACCGCGGATCCAGTTGATTTGGGCAATCAGATCCTTGATGTTGCCCCACGCGTTCCAGTCGCGCTGGCGGATTTCGTATTTTTCGGAGTTGTTGTATTCCTCTCGTCCGGGAATGCCGTCGTTTTCGCACAGTTCGTATCCGTTCAGAATGCCGTAGGACGGCGAAAGCGTCGCCGCCAGAATAAAGCGGATGATGAACGCCGAGCGCGGCGCGCCGTGCAGATACATCGGCATGATGTCGGGCGTTGTCGGGAACAGGTTCGGACGATAGTATTCTTTCATTTCCGTCGTCGTCAGTTCCTTGAAATACTTTTCCAGTTCGTAGCGGGATTCGCGCCAAGTGAAATAAGTGTAGGACTGCGAAAATCCGACTTTCGCCAGCATTTTCATCATCGGCGGTTTGGTGAAAGCCTCCGCCAGAAACAGCGTGTCGGGATACACGCTCTGCACTTCGCGAATGACCCATTCCCAGAACGGAACGGATTTCGTGTGCGGATTGTCGACGCGGAAGATGCGCACGCCCTCGTTCGCCCAGTACAAGAACGTGTCGCGCAGTTCGAACCACAGGGATTCGGACTGTTCGCAGTAAAAATCGACGTTCACGATGTCCTGATATTTTTTCGGCGGATTTTCGGCGTATTTAATCGTGCCGTCGGGACGGAAACTGAACCATTCGGGATGCTCTTTAATCCACGGGTGGTCGGGCGCGCATTGAATGGCGAAATCCAGCGCGACCTCCATGTCCAGTTCCTGCGCCTTGTGAACAAGCGAACGGAAATCGTCCAGCGTGCCCAGTTCGGGATGAATCGCCGTGTGGCCGCCTTCGTAGGAACCGACAGCGTACGGCGAACCGACGTCGTCGTCATAAGCGACCAGCGTGTTGTTCTTGCCTTTGCGGTGGATGCGTCCGATCGGGTGAATCGGCAGCAGATACAAAACGTCGAAGCCCATTGCCTGAATGTCGGGCAGACGGCGTTCGCAATCTTTGAACGTGCCGTGCTTGCCCCATTCTTCGCTCTGGTTGCGCGGGAACATTTCGTACCACGCGCCGAAACGCGCGCGTTCGCGATCGACCCAGACTTCCAGTTCGCGATCGTAGCGGTACGCCTTTTCCTTGTCGGGCCAGCGCGCCATCGCGGAAATCAAGCCGTCGTCCAAAAGCAGTTGCGCGACTTCGTACTGGTCTTCCAGTTTGTCGTACACATCCAGCACTTCGCGGAACAGGTCGATATCCAGTCTTTGCGCTTCGGGATCGCGCACGTCGTTGTCGTTTTCGACGCGCTGCAACGTTTTGCGAATCATGCGCGCCCCCTCTTCCAATTCGACGCCGACCTGCTGTCCCGCGTCCAGTTTTTTAATCAAACCGTCGACCCAAGTGCCGTATTCGTCCACCCAAGCCTCGATCGTGTACACATAGCGGGTGTTTTCCCAGAAATACAGCGTGCCGCCCCAGCGTTGCTCGCCCTCGTTGACCTGCACCATGGGGACTTCCCACCACTCCTGAGAATCGGCGCGGCGGCACATGACGACGGCGCTCAACAAATCGTGCCCGTCTTTGAAAATCGTGGCGTAAACGTCCATCGTGTCGCCGACTTCGCGCTTGACGGCGAAGCGCCCCGAATCGATTTCCGGATAAACATCCTCGATCGTAATCGGCGAACTGGCGGAAAAGTCCATCACATGATGCTTCGTTTCTTTCATGATGAAGCCTTTGGTCGTGACGTCCGTGCGAAACACGGGGGTTCCTTTGGGTTTAATTCTGCGTGCGCTGTCCATGTTAAATTCTCCGAATAAGTAGCGGTTGGGCTATTAAAGCACAGAAAAGCGTTTTGCTCAAAACATTTCGAGAAAGTTTTAATCCTCTTGACGCAAAAGCGCGGAAAAGATACAAAAAGCATAAAGAAATAATAAGGAAAAAAAATCATGTCCGACAAAAACATCCTCATCGTCATTCCCGCCCGCTACCATTCCACGCGCCTGCCCGGCAAGCCGCTGGTCAAAATCAAGGGCGTGGAAATGATCAGGCGCGTCGCGCAAATCGCCGCGTTCATCAGCAAAAACAACGACAACTGCGCCTATTGCGTCGCCACCGACGACGCGCGCATCGAATCGTTCTGCAAAGAACAGGGCATCCCCGTCGTCATGACAAGCGAAAACTGCAAATCCGGCACGGAACGCTGCTACGAAGCCGCGTCGAAAACAAAGCCCGCTTTCGTCGTCAATCTGCAAGGCGACAATCCGCTTTGCCCGCCGCACATCATCCAGCAGTTGATCGACGCTTGGAAATCGCAGGGCGGCGACGTGTTCACGCCGTGCATCCGGTTGAGCTGGGACGAATACGACCGCTTTGTCGAATCCAAAAAAGCGACGCCCGCGTCGGGCACAAGCGTGCTTGTCGACAAGAACGGCTACGCGATGGCGTTTTCCAAAAACGTCGTGCCGATGATCCGCAAGCCCGAAAAAGCCCGCGAAAAGTTTGAAAAAAGCCCCGTGCGCCGCCACGTCGGACTGTACGCCTACACGTTTGAAACGCTGGAAAACTATTTCAACATGGAAAAAAGCGTTTACGAAGACGATTGCGTCGAAGGCTTGGAACAAATGCGCTTTTTGTACAACGGCGCGCGCGTCAAAGCCGTCGAGGTCGATTACGGCAACCGCAAAACGACCAGCGGGGTCGATTCTCCCGAAGACGTCGCCCGCGTCGAAGCGATTATCGAAGAATACGGCGAACTGATTAAGGAATAAGCGAAATGAAAAGACTGGTTATCGCGCGCCACGGCAACACGTTCGCCAAAGGGGAAACGCCCACGCGCGTCGGCGCCCGCACGGATTTGGAATTGGTGGAAACGACCCGCGCCAGATGCGTCGGCGAATACCTCAAAGAAAACGGATTGAAGCCCGACCGCGTTTACGCCGCGCCGCTCAAACGCACGCTCCACACGGCAGAATACGCCTTGAAACAGGCGGGATTCGACCTGCCTGTCGCCATAGAGGAAGGCTTGCGCGAAATCGACTACGGCGCGGACGAAAACAAAACCGAAGACGCCGTCGTCGACCGCTTGGGACGATTGTATCTGAAAAAGGACGGCGTTGAAAATCCGGCCGCCGAGCAAATCGCGCAAAAAGGTCAGGAAGTCATCAACGCGTGGAACAAAAACGCGACCCTGCCGGACGGCTGGATGGCTGACGTGAACGCCATGCGCGCCTTTTGGACGGATTTCGCAGGCAAAATCGCCGAGAACGAAACCGTTTTCGTCGTGTCCTCCAACGGCACGATCCGCTTCGCTCCTGTCATTACGGGCGATTACGACTCCTTTTGCGCGCAAAACGACATCAAGGTCGCGACGGGCGGCGTGTGCGTGTTTGAAAACGACGGTTCGGGCTGGAAATGCGCCGCTTGGAACGTCAAACCGTTCAAGATGTACGAACTGTCATAAAATCTTTACGCAAAACCGTACGAAAGCGATTGAATTTTTTATAAAAAATCGGTAACGTAAAGATGTGAAGGCACTCAATCGTCAAGTAAAAGGAGAAGACACGTCATGGCTAATGAAAATGAAATCCGCGAAGCCGCTTATTACATCTGGCTGAACAACGGTTGCCCCGAAGGTGTGGAAATCGACTGCTGGCTGGAAGCGGAAGCCGGCGAATGCAAATGCGAAGAAGGCGTCTGCCCCTGCTGCGGCAAATCGCCCTGCGAATGCGGTCCCGACTGCGAATGCAGAAAAGCGGGCGGTCCTTGCGAATGTAAATGCGAATGTGAAGAAGAAAAGAAACCCGCCAAAAAAGCCGCCGCGAAAAAAACGGTCGTGAAAGCCGAAAAAGAGGAAAAGAAGCCCGCCGCGAAAAAAACAACGGCGAAAAAAGCCGCCGCGAAAAAATAATTCCCCTCATTTTTTAAGAAAACGGCTTGAAGTTCTCTTTAAGCCGTTTTTCATTTGGAAAGATTTTTCATCGGAAAAACAATCGGGAAGATAAAATGCCAAAAACGCTTCTGGTATCGTGTTGCGCCCCGTGCTCCTGCGCCGTCATCGAAAAACTGGCGCGAGAGGGAGCGGATTTCACCGTCTTGTTTTACAATCCGAACATCGCCCCCGAAAGCGAATACGTCAAACGCCGCGACGAACAAAAACGCCTGTGCGAACGCTTCGGCGCGCCGTTCGTCAATTTGGAGTACGATCCGGAAAACTGGGCGCAAGCCGTGCGCGGACTGGAAGATTTGCCCGAACGCGCGGCGCGTTGCTCCCGATGCTTTTATATGCGCCTGAAACGCGCGGCGGCGTACGCGAAAGAAAACGGCTTCGACGCCGTGACAAGCGTTTTCGGCGTGTCCAGACACAAGGATTTCAATCAAGTGTGCGAAGCGGGCGAAGCGGCGTGCGCCGGCGTCGTCCCCTACGACACGACGAACTGGCGCAAAGGCGGCTTGGAAAACCGACGCCCGCAACTGATTAAAGAACTCGGCTTGTACGAACAGGACTATTGCGGCTGTCCGTACAGCGCGCGCAAGGCAAAGCCGCGCCCCGTTTCTTCGGACGAAAAAGCATGACGGACATCCTGACAAACAAAGATTACGACATTTTAAAACGCTTGGCTTCGGGCAAATCGCCCTCCCCCGAAAAATATCCGGCGGAAATGATCTTGAATAAAGAGGCGGAATAAGGTGCGAATAAAGCGATAAGATGAATAAAACGAAAGCCCTTTGCTTGAAACAAAGGGCTTTTCTTCACCGCAAAAACAGGCGGATGAGTTTTTCTTTAAACGCCGAATACGGTTGATAGCGGAACGGCAGGTCAAGCCACGTTTTTTTATCGACCACGCTTTTATAGTGCGTAAACGTGTCAAAGCCCTTTTTGCCGTGATACGCCCCCATACCGCTCGCGCCCACGCCGCCGAAGCCCGTCGCCGAATTCGCCAGATGAATGATCGTATCGTTGATGCAGCCGCCGCCGAACTGAACCCGCTGCATAAACGCGCGCGCTTTTTTGCCTTTCGCGGTAAAGTAATACAGCGCGAGCGGCGTCGGATTTTGCGCAATGACGTTTTCAACGTCCTCCTGCGTTTTATATTCCAAAACGGGCAAGACTGGTCCGAAGATTTCTTCCTGCATACACGGGCTTTGCATGGAAACGTTCGTAATCACCGTCGGGGCGATGCGCAACTTTTCCGCGTCGTATTCCCCGCCGCAAACGATGTTTTCGCCCTGAAACAGTTTCAGCAGACGCTCGAAATGCTTTTCATTGATGATTTTGCCGTAATTTTCATTATCGAAAACGCGCGCGCCGAACTGGTCGCGGATTTCCGATTTCACGGCAATCAGGAAATCGTTTTTCACGCTTTCGTGCACCAAGACGTAATCGGGCGCGACACACGTTTGTCCCAAATTCAAAAATTTGCCGAAAACAATGCGCTTCGCCGCCAGTTTCAAATCCGCCGTTTCGTCGACGATGCACGGGCTTTTGCCGCCCAGTTCCAGCGAAACGGGAGTCAAATGCTCCGCCGCCTTGCGCATGACGATCTGTCCGACGACTTTGCCGCCCGTAAAGAAAATATAGTCGAATTTCGTGTCCAGAAGCGTCGTGTTCACCTCGTGACCGCCCTGCACCACCGACACCAGTTGTTCGGGCAGGCAGGACGCGAACAGCCGCGCCAAAATTTCGCTTGTGCGCGCCGCGTACGCCCCCGGTTTAATCACGACGGTGTTGCCCGCCGCCAACGCGTCCACGGCGGGTTCGACCGCCAGCATGAACGGATAGTTCCACGGACTCATGACCAGAACGACGCCGTACGGGGACGGCATTTCAAAGCCCGCCGCATGAAACTGCGCCAAAGGCATCGGCACTCTGCGGGGCTTGGCGTAGCGTTTCAAATGCTTTTTCATATAGGAGATTTCGGACAGGACAAGCCCGATTTCGCACATATAACTTTCAAAGCGGCTTTTGCCCAAATCCGCCGCCAGCGCGTCGCAGATTTCGCTTTCCCGCGCCTTAATCGCCCGTTCCAATTTCGTCAAAGCGTCCAGACGGAACTTGACGGGCAAGGTCGCGCCGGTGTTGAAAAATTCCCTTTGCGCGTCGACAACGGTTTGCACGCTCATCCTTTTCTCCTTAATAAGCCTGTTCCAAAATATGCTTCACGTCCGTTGCGGTCAAGGCTTTCGGATTGAACAGCAAAGCGCCGTCGTTCAGCGCCTTTTCGCAAACCGCGTTCAAAGCGTCTTTTTCCACCCGACCCGTTTCGGACAATTTTACGGGCAAACCGCAGGATTTGTGCAGCGCCTGCAACAGATTTTCGACGCTTTCGATGACGTTTTCAACCTGCTCTTTGAGCGAGTCCGCCGGCTTCGCGCCCAAAACGCCCGCCAGTCCCGCATAGGATTTCGCGCACAAATCGTCCGACGCGTTGTAGCGCATCACATACGGAAGCAGAATCGACATCGCGTCGCCGTGCGGCACATGGCACACGCCGCCCAAAGCGTGACCGATCGCGTGCACCGCGCCGACCATGCTGTTTGAAAACGCCGCGCCCGCCATGAACGACGCCTGCGCCAAAGCCAGACGCGCCGCCGCATTCGAGGGCGATTTCACCGCGACGGGCAGATTTTTCACAATGCTGTCAACCGCTTGCAGAGCGAAAGCGTCGCTCAACGGATTTTTCTGGATGCACGAATACGCCTCTATCGCGTGGCACAAAGCGTCCGCCCCCGTCGAAGCGGTCAGACGGGCGGGCAGTTTTTCGGTCATGCGCGCGTCCAAAAACGCGACGTCCGGCTGCATTTTGTCGGTGATGAATTCCAATTTCACGCCTTTCGCCGCATCCGCAATCACCGCCACGGTCGTCGCTTCGCTTCCCGTTCCCGACGTCGTCGGCACGGCGATGAACGGCACGGGCGCGCCGCGCGTCATTTCCTCGCATCCCAGCACATCCGTCACTTTTCGCGCATTCGCCGACAAAAGCACGCGAACGCCTTTTGCCGTGTCCAAAACGCTCCCGCCGCCGATGGCGACAATGCCGTCGCAAGCGCAATCGCGGTATCTTTGCGCCGCCTTTTCAACGGGTTCAAGCCCCGAATCCTGCGGCACTTCGTCAAACAGTTCAAACGGCGTGCTCTGCGCCAAAGACTCCGTCGCCAGATCGACCATTCCCAGTTTTTTCAGCGTCGGATCGGTGATAATCAGCGGCTTTTTGCAATTCAAGCCGCGCAATTCGTACGCCAGATGCTCCAAAGCCTTTTCGCCGCAGCAGACCTTGACACTCATCTGAAATTCAAAGTATTTCGTCATTGCAGAGATCCTTTAACCAGCGCGCAGACAATGCCCGCGTACACCGTCGCGACGGAGCATTTTTTGGACGGCACGCGCGTCAGGATGCGGCGCGCCAGAATTTTGGGAAACAGATACGCTTCCGCCAATTCCAAACCGCGCACCAAGCCCATGGTTTCATACGGGTTGCCTTTGACGTAAAATCCGTGCGCCGCGTAGGTTTGCGCAATGCCCGCAATGCCCGTGAACACGTTGAACGCCTCGCTTGTGCTTTTCATGGTGATTTCCAAATCCGCCGCCGCTTCGTCGCCGATTTTTTCCAATCCGCCGTCCTGCGTCGTGCGGAACGTCAGTCGGGCGTCGTCCTTTTCCATGCCGGCATTCAGACGGAAAACGTACCCCGCCGGATAGGACGCGAACGCCGCGCGCATCCGTGAATCATAGCGGCACAGCGTCTTTAAGGCGCAAAACAAAACGCGCGTTGAAACGAAACAGACTGTCTTTTTGATTTTTTTCATCATGAACCCGATTCCTTAAACCGTGATACTATACAATCGCATAGAAAACTATTTATATGGATATATAATAAAAGTCAAGCAAAAACGGACGGATTCTAAACTTTTTTGCAACTTATTGAAAAGACACAAAAAAAACCGTCGCAAAAGACGGTTTCGGTAAAGAAATTAAAGAAAAAAATCAGCACAAAATGCTGAACAGCGTCGCCGCCGCGTTTTTGTGCTTGGCGTTGTTGATGTTGACCAGATTCGTGTAGCCGTTTTCCAAAATGGACGCCGCGCCCTGCGCCGCCAGCAGACTGCCGGACAAGCACGAATTGCCCGCCGCGGCTTCCTCGCTCGCCGCCTGATACGCCAAATCGCCGTCGGTCATGCCTTTGTGCGAAATCGACGTTTCTTTCGTCAGATAATCCTGTTCGTAGGTATCGCCCATTTGCAGTTGCAGGGCGTACAGCGTGTCTTTGTCGACGCGGGAGCCGTCTTCGGTCGTGACGTGAATGTAGTACGTCGTCTTGTCCAGTTCAAATTCGCCGCGCATGATGCTTTTGAAATTTTCATACGCTTTTTTGTTCGATTCGTCGTTGGAGGCAAGCAGCGTCTGGCGTTTGTTAACATACGCGTACAGTTCGACGCGCATATTTTTGCCTTGAAAATTCTTAATCGCCTGTTCGTAGTCGTTTTTCGCGTCTTCCAGCGCGTTCGTCGCCGATTCGTCGGTCTTTTTTTCGTTTTTGTTGTCGGAGGAATCGGACAGATTGACGGCGGACAGACGCGCTTTGCCCTTGCTGACGGACGTAAAGGAGAACCAGTCTTCCTTTTCGTTTTCGGACAAAGTGGTAATCAGGCTTAAACGGGAGTAGTTTTTGCGCAGTTGACCGATGTCGCGCGCGTTCATAATGGTATCGTTGTACACGTCGGAGGACGTTTTTTCAAACGCCTTCACCCTGCTGTTCGCACCGCCCGTCGCGTCCAATGTGACAGATGCCATTTTCGCACTCCTTGCACGAAATATCCCTTTCTTTTGTCATAAATATCATATTTTCCGCAAAAAATAAAGAATTATCTTTTCTTTTAAACGCAAAAGACGTACCCTTGCGAAAATTCTTTTACTGTCAACAAGGAACGGTTATGGTTGTCGAATTTAAGAAATCCCCGCGTTTGCAGGGCGTGCATTACGAAATTCGCGGGCCCGTTTTGGACGCCGCGACCCGTCTGGAAGAAGCGGGATACAAGATTTTAAAACTCAACATCGGCAATCCCGCCGTGTTTGAACTGAACGCGCCCGAAGAAATCGTCAAGGACATGATTTTAAACCTGCCTTTCGCCGACGGATATTCCGCCTCCAAGGGCATTTTCCCCGCGCGCAAAGCCGTCATGCACTACTGCCAGCAAAAGCACATCGACGGCGTGCAGATTAACGACATTTATCTGGGCAACGGCGTCAGCGAACTGATTTTGTTGAGCATGGAAGCGTTGTGCGCGAGCGGCGACGAAATTTTACTGCCCATGCCCGACTATCCCTTGTGGACGGCGGCGGTGAATCTGGCGGGCGGCAAAGCCGTGCATTACCGCTGCGACGAAGAGTCCTGCTGGTATCCCGATTTCGCGGATTTGGAAAGCAAAATCACGGACAAAACCAAAGCGATCGTCATTATCAACCCGAACAACCCGACGGGCGCGGTGTACCCGAAGGAAGTGCTGGAAAAATTCATCGACATCGCCCTGCGCCACCATTTAATCATCTTCAACGACGAAATCTACGACAAGATTTTGTACGACGGCGCAAAGCACACGTCGCTCGCCTCTTTGACGAACGAATTGTTCTGCGTGACGTTCAACGGCTTGTCCAAAAACTACCGTTCGTGCGGCTTCCGCGCGGGCTGGATGATCGTCAGCGGCAACAAGAAAATCGCCGCCGACTACATCGACGGGCTGGATCTGCTCGCCAATATGCGCCTGTGCTCCAACGTCCCCGGACAGTACGCCATTCAAACCGCGCTCGGCGGATACCAGAGCATCAACGATTTGGTCGCCCCCGGCGGACGCTTGTACGAACAGCGCAATCTGGCGCACAAAATGCTGACGGACATTCCGGGGATTTCCTGCGTCAAGGCGGACGGGTCGCTGTATATGTTCCCGAAAATCGACACCAAGAAATTCAACATCTTCGACGACCAGAAATTCGTTCTGGATCTGCTGATGGAAAAACGCTTGCTTTTGGTGCACGGCACGGGTTTCAACTGGGACAAGCCCGACCATTTCCGCATCGTGTTCCTGCCCCGCGTGGAAGATTTGGAAAAAGCGTTCACGCGGCTGGGCGATTTTCTCGCCGGCTACCGTCAGGAAGCGGAAACGCCGAAAGCCGATTTTTAACGGCAAAAAAAAAATCAAACGGAAAAGCCGCCTTTGCAGACGGCTTTTTTCATGTGCGCGCCGCTTAATTTCTAAATCGCGGACAATTTCAAAAATCCTGCAAAAAATCCCCGCGCGAACGGGGATTTTTTAACGAAAATGTTGAAAGCGTCAAGCCGCGAACAGTTCCGCGCGGAGTTGCTGGCGCAGAGAGTCGATGACTTCCAGCCCGCCGCGGCGTTCGTAATTCCAGAACGTCCAGCCGTTGCAACTCGGCGCGCCCTGCAACGTCGCCCCGACTTTGTGAATGGAGCCGGAAATGTTGTGATCCGCCAGCAAAGAGCCGTCCGAACGGATTTTCGCCGCGAATTTCTGATTGGAATCAAACAACCAATCCCCCGCTTTCAGCAAGCCGTGTTCCAGCACCGCGCCGAACGGAATACGCGGTTCTTTGCGCTTGCAGGTAAAACCGAGCGACTGCGGGTCGACGACGTCCTTAATCGCGTCAATGCGCGCCTGCGCGCCCGCGATGTACGTTTCGTCGCGTTCCATGCCGATAAAGCGTCTGCCGAGTTTTTTGGCGACCGCGCCCGTCGTGCCCGTACCGAAGAAAGGATCAAGCACGATGTCGCCGGGGCGCGTGCAGGTCATCAAAATCCGGTACAGCAGAGATTCCGGCTTCTGCGTCGTGTGCAGTTTCTTGCCGTCCGCGCCTTTCAGACGTTCACCCTTTTGGCAGATCGGCAACGACCAGTCGCTGCGCATCTGCTTGTCGTCGTTAAACATCTTCATGGCTTCGTAGTTGAACGTGTATTTCGCCTGCGGACCTTTGGAACACCAAATCAGCGTTTCGTGCGCGTTGCAAAAGCGCGTGCCGTTAAAGTTCGGCATCGGGTTCGCCTTGACCCACACGATGTCGTTCAGCACCCAAAATCCCAGATTTTGCAACGTGTTGCCGACGCGGAAAATGTTGTGGTACGACCCGATGACCCACAGCGTGCCGTTGTCTTTCAGCACGCGCTTGGCGGCTTTCATCCACGCGGTCGTAAATTCGTCGTACGCCTTGAAATCCGCGAATTTGTCCCAATCGTCATCCACCGCGTCGACCAGAGAATTGTCCGGACGAAGCAGACTGCCGCCCAACTGCATATTGTAGGGGGGATCCGCGAAAATCATATCGACGGATTTTTCGGGCAGGGAATTCATTAAAGCAATGCTGTCGCCGTGCATAATGACATTGGTTTTCAAATTTTGCATCTTCAATCGTATCCTTAATTCAAAACACACAACATTTCGTGTTTCTTTACGGGTAAGGATACAAACGGGAAGTTTTTAAAAGATTAACGGCGGACACTTTTTTTAAGAAAATCGCATTTTTCGTTTCGCGCGAAAAAAAGCCCCCGCAACGAGTCGGGGGCTTTAAGCCGGATAAAAAAAGCCTTACGCCTGTTCAAACGGATTGACGGATTTGCGGCTTTCCATCGTCTTGCGCACGTCCAGATACATCAGCAAAGGCATGGCGATGTACACGGACGAGTATGTGCCGATAATCATGCCCCAGAGCATCATCAGCGCAAAGCCGAACAGCGCGTCGCCGCCGATGAACAGCATGACGATCAAAACGAAAATGGTGGACAAGCCCGTCAACAGCGTTCTGGGCAGCATTTCGTTCGCCGTTTTGTTAATCATTTCGGGAATCGGCATTTTGCGGAATTTGTGCAGATTTTCGCGCATACGGTCGTAAGACACGATCGTGTCGTTGACCGAATAGCCCGCCAGCGTCATCAGCCCCGCGACAATCGTCATGTCGAAATCCAGACGGAAGACGGAAAACAGACCGACGGCGATGACGACGTCGTGCACAATGCCGAGCATCACGCCGAGCGCGAATTCCCATTCAAAGCGCGACCAGACGTAGACGGTGATCGCCACGCCCGCCAGCACCAGCGCGAGAACGCAGTTGCGAATCAATTCTGAACCGACGCGCGGTCCGACCATTTCAATGCGGTTGAACGTGTAGCCTTCGCCCAGTTCCTGACGGATGACGTTGGCGATTTTCATTTGTTCCTGTTCGTTGTCGCCGCGTCCCAAAGCCGTAATCAGAACTTCCGTGCCCTGCGTGCCGAGCGGTTGCATATCAACGTCCAACGCGCCGAGTTTGTCGCGCATGGCTTTCATGTCGACAGGCTGTTCCGCCTGCACTTCCATCAGCACGCCGCCTTTAAAGTCGATGCCGAAGTTCAGCCCCTGCGTGCACAGCGACGCAATCGAACCGAAAAACAGAACGGCGGAAAAAACGAAAGCCAGTTTGCGCGCGCCGATAAAGTTCAGGTTCGTCGGCTTGATGAAAAGATAAATCAAACGTTTCATAATCGCAAACTCCTTATACGTTCAATTTCGCCGGTTTTGTGTATTTAATCCACGCCAAAATCAGCACTTTTGTCACATAAACGGACGTAAACACCGACGTCAGCAAGCCCAGACACGTCGTCACGCCGAACCCGCGCACGGGTCCGTTGCCCAGCCAAATCAAAACCAAGCCGGCGAACAAACTCGTCAGGTTGGAATCGAAAATGGCGGAAAAGGCGTTGTTAAAGCCCGCTTCAACGGTGTTCAGCACGCTTCTGCCGTACTGCTGTTCTTCGCGCATACGTTCGTAAATCAGCACGTTCGCGTCAACCGCCATGCCCATGGTCAAGGCGATGCCCGCAATGCCGGGGAGCGTCAGCGTCGCGCCCAAGAAACTCATTACGCCGATCAGCATCACGACGTTCAGCACCAGAGCGACGTCCGCGAACAGACCGAACAGACCGTAGGTCGCCAGAATGAACGTCAGAATGACCGCCATGCCGACAACGCACGCCAGTTTGCCCTGCTCGATCGAGTCCGTGCCCAATCCGGGACCGACGATGCGTTCTTCAACAACTTCCAGCGGGGCGGGCAACGCGCCGGCGCGGAGCATCAAAGCCAGTTCGTTGGCGGACTGAATGGTAAAGTTGCCTTCAATGACGCCGCTGCCGCCCGTAATCGCACTGCGCACGACGGGAGCCGTGATGACTTTGCCGTCCAGAACGACAGCAAGGCGGCGGTTGATGTTTTCGCGGGTCGCCGCGCCGAATTTCTTGCCGCCGAAAGAATTGAAGCGGAAGTTGACGACGGGGTTCGTTCCCTGATATTCCGCGCGGGCGTCCGTCAAATGCTCGCCGCCGACAACGGCTTTGCGCTCGATGACGTAATACGCCTGATCGGAATCGCCCTCGCCCTGCACCAACTGCGTGTCGGGAGAGATTTTACCGCGGCGCGCGTCGGCGACGGTCGTTTTTTCGTCGACGAAATGGAAGCTCATCTTCGCGGTTTTGCCCAGCAGTTTTTTGACTTCGTTCGGATCTTCGACGCCGGGGAGTTGCACTTGAATACGGTCGGAACCCTGACGCATGATCGACGGTTCGCGCGTGCCCAACTGGTCGATGCGGCGGCGCACGATTTCAATCGACTGGTCGACGGCGCTCGTTTCCATGCGGGTCAACGCCTGATCTGTGAACGAAACGGTCAGGACGCCGGCTTTTTCATCAACGTTCAGGTTGCCCTTGTCGATTTTGCGAATCAGGTCTTTCGCGCGGGTGATTTGTTCCGCCTGCAAAACCGTCACGGACATTTTGCCGTCGCTGACGGACAAGTCTTTATAACGGATTTGCTTTTCGCGCAGGCTCGCGCGCGCCGCGTCGGACACCGCGTTCATGCGTTCGGACACGACGGCTTTCAAATCGACCTGCAAAAGCAGTTGCGACCCGCCGCGCAAATCCAGCCCCAAATTCATCGGGCGGTACCATTCGGGCAATTTTTCAACCTGCGCCCGCGACAACAGGTTCGGAATACAGAAAACAATGCCCAGCGCGCACAAAACGCCCGTCAGGACAATTTTCCATTTGGGATAATTAAACATTTCAACCGTCCTTGATTATTTTTTGGTCAGAACGTCTTTCAAGCCCTCGGCGCCCTTTTTGCCGGACGGCTGATTGTCCTGCTTGATTTTTCCGGCTTCGGCGGAATTTTCCTTTTTCATCAGGATTTTTTCGCGAATGACGCGCACCTGCACGCCGTCGGCGATCCGCACGGTCAGTTCGTTTTCGTCGGAAGCGACGACTTCGCCGATGACGCCGCCCGCCGTAATGACGGTGTCACCCTTGGCGATCGCGTTCTGCATGGCGACGTGTTCTTTAAATTTCTTTTGCTGGGGGCGAATCAAAAACAGGTAGAAAACGGCGAAAATGACGCCGAATTGAACCAGAAGGCGCACCGGCGCGGCGGCTGCCGCGGGATCGGCGGCGAGAGCGGCGGCTTCCTGCGCAAAAGCGGGATTGATAAACATGAGGACATCTCCCTGTAACGTTACATAAAGGTTAAAAAAATTTTAATCAGAGTATAGCGACATCTTTCGGGGTTGCAAGACAAAATAAAAAAAAACAACTGTACAAAGCCGATTTTTTTTCCTATAACAATCGGCGTTTCAGGCTTTTTTACGGTTGAGATCATGACTGTTGCGGAAAAAAAACTCTATCTGACCGACGCTCAATTAAAAAGCGAGTTGTCGCATTGTCTGCAATGCAAGGGCAAACCCTGCATGAAAGCGTGTCCGTCGAACTGCTCCCCCGCCGATTTCATCACTTTGGCGAAAAACGGGACGCCGCAGGATTATGAAAAAGCGGCGCGCAACATTTTGAAATCGAATCCGCTCGGCGAAATGTGCGGTCTGACCTGCCCCGCCGACAGATTCTGCATGAAAGTCTGCGTGCGTCAGAATTTGGACAATCCGGTCAAAATTTCCGCCGTTCAAGCGACGATTTTGAAAAAAGCGCGCGGTATGCCCATGGCGGCGCCGCATCCGGTCGCGCAAAACGGCATGAACGTCGCCGTCGTCGGCGCGGGTCCCGCAGGCATGGCGGCAACCGCCGTCCTCGCGCGCAAAGGGTACAGCATCACGGTTTTGGAAGCGTCTTCGGAAATCGGCGGCGCGGCGAAACTGATTCCCGACGAACGCCTGCCGCTCGACGTTATTAAAAAAGACTGGGATTTCATCAAATCGTTCGGCGACATCCGCCTTTTGAAAAACACCTACGTCGCGAATCCCGCCGATTTGCTGAAAGACGGCTACGACGGCGTGATTTACGCGGTCGGCACGCAAAAACCGACCGTCATGGGCATCGAGGGCGAGAATCTGACCATTCCGTTCAAAGCGTACCTGTCGACCCCCGAAGATTACGTCACCGGCGGCAACGTCGCGGTTCTGGGCGGCGGCGCGGTGGCGACGGACTGCGCGGTCACGGCGGCGAAGCAAGGCGCGTCGAGCGTTGAAATGTTCGTGCGCCGGCGCATCGCCGATATGTCGCTGACGGGCGAGGACAGACAGCGTCTTTTGGACAACTACATCGACATCACAAGCATGACGCGCGTCAAAAAAATCATCCGCGAGGGCGACACGCTGACGCTTTTGACCTGCAAAACGCGCTTCAACGGCAAAAAACTGGAAGACATCCCCGACACGACGATTCCCCGTCCCGACTTTAAGTACGTCGTCATGGCGGTCGGCGCGCACGCCGATCCGAAAAAGCAGATGGAACGCGTGATTTACGCGGGCGATTGCGATCACGGCGGCTCGACGGTCGTGGAAGCGGTCGCGTCCGGCAAAAACGCCGCCTACCAACTGCACACCGTTTTGACGGGCGAAACGGAAGAAGTCTTTTGCCCGATCAACAAAGACGTCGAATACAAGGCAAAAAGTTGCACCGTCGCCGAAGGGCTGGATTTGGACGCGGACGTCAAACCCGCCGTTTAACCCCGCCGTTCACCCTTTCCGCATTACGCGATTTGGCACGCGTCCTCGAAACTCGGACGGGGCGCGCGGGGCGGTATATGCGTTTTGTCGGCGTATCCCAAATTGCACAGGAAATTCGATTTGAACCGCCCGTCCTGAAAGAACGCGGCGTCAAGTTTTTGATTGTCGAAGCCGCTCATGGGACCGCAATCCAGCCCGAACGCGCGCGCCGCCATAATCAAGTACGCCCCTTGAAGCGCCGTGTTGCGCAAAAGCGTGTCCTCGATCAGCGGCTGATTACCCTCGTACCACGATTTCGCGTCGCCGAACGGGAACAGTTCGGGCAGTTTTTCGTAAAAACGCGTGTCGCCCGCGATAATCGCCGTCGCGGGAGCCGCCATCGTCTTGTTGACGTTGCCGCGCGCCAGACACGGCTTTAATTTTTCTTTCGCTTCGTCCGACACGACGAACACGACGCGCATTGGCTGGCAGTTCGCCGCCGTCGGCGCCATTTTCGCGGCGTCGTACACGCCTTTTAAAATCTCTGCGGACACGGGCTTTTTCTGCCATTGAACGAACGTGTGCGCCTGATAAAAAAGAACATCCATGTCTTCGGGCAATATCTTGACCATCACTTCCCCCTTTGGTGTTTGTTTCAGATTAGAATTTCCGTCAAAAAGGGCAATCTGGCTTTTATGTCAGGCAAAAAAAGAGGTCTTTTTAACGAAATCCTTGCATACGTTGATAAAAATGATATTGTGTATAAGGAAGTTTTCGCTTTTGAATGAGGTTTGTTTTGTCGAAAAAGAATACTTTTTACAAGATTTTTGGCGTCGCCGCGCTTCTTTGCGCCCTGAACGCCTGCGCAAACGATTCCGTCGCCATTTTGGAACAAACAACCATCATCACGCCGAAAGCCCCCTCGTCCGTCATCATGTGCCGCTCGCAGCAATGCGCGCCCGCACGCACCGGCATGACGCGCGAATTTCTGTACAACAGCCTTTTAAATCTGCTGGACAACAACCTGAATTCGACCGTCCTTTTGTGCGACGCCGACCCGAATTCCAGAATGTGCGTCGAAAACTACATCCAGTTTAACATCAAGGCGGGCGCAAGCCCCGCCACCGTCGTCATTGATTCGGCGAAACTGTTCGATGTCAAACTGCACAAAAAGGAACAGGTCGTCACCGCGGCGTTTGAATACAATATGCTGTACAACGGCTTGAAGCCCGCGTGCCAGCCGTCCAACAACTCGCTGTTCGTCAAATCCGCCGATTCCGTGATTTTGGAAGACACCGGCTTCAAATGCAAATTCACCACCATCGGCACGTCGCTGGTTTCGACCGTGTTCGCCATTGACTACGTCGATTTGGATTACGGCGTCATCGGCGCGAACTACTCCGTCGGCGTCGCGGGTCCCGCGTTCGGCGGCGGGTCGGGCTACGTCCTGTTCCGCTTCCAAAAGAACGCTCCGCCGTCGGAAACCAAGAAATTCGTCCTGCCGAAATCGTATGACGAAAATCCGCCCGTCAATCCGGAAAGCGCGGCGCAGACCGTCGGCAGACGCACATCGGGCGAACGCATCGCGCCGGGGCGTTACAAAGTCAGCCCTCTGCCGCTGAAATAACGGAAATTAAAGGAAAATCAGTTCAACTGCTTGACGTCGGCGTAATAGGTCGACGACACGCCTTCGGGTGTGACTTCGGCAATCAGGATTTTTCCCTGCCGGCTTAAAAAGTCGAACGCCGCGCGGTCAATGTTCATCACCTCGACGAATTGCTCGCCGTTGCGGTACAAAATCCCCTCGTTGTCCGACCGCAAAACCAGCGTCGGCAAATCGGGCTGTCCCGACAGGGCGTCAATGGCGATAACGGGCTCCTCCCCGTTGTGACCTTCAAGTAAATCAACCGCAAAACCGTCCATGACAACCCCTTTCGTGCGGAAAACGACGCTCCCCTTTTTGCGCGGGGAAACACGCCCCTTTTACGCGAGAGATGACGCTCCCTTTTTGCGCAAAGGGACGCGCCTCTTTCGTGCGACCACGTTTACCCCGCCGCCCGCGCCGTGTCAAGCGCAACCCGCAAAAATTCATAAAAAGAAACCGCCCCTTTAATTCTAAAAGGCGATTTGTAAAGAGTCTTCTAAAAAGGCGATTTTAAAGCGTCGGCGCAAAACGCAACCGCGTCAGCCGTTTTCCAGAAATTTTTTAATCGGCTCGAACGATTTGCGGTGATGCACGCAAATGCCGTAATCGCGCAAGCCTTTTTCGTGGGCGGCTGTACCGTATCCCGCGTTTTTCTCCCACGCGTAGAACGGGAATTGCTGCGCCAAATCCGCCATAATCTTGTCACGGGTGACTTTGGCGACAATGGAGGCGGCGGCGACGGAAAGGCTCAACGCGTCGCCCTTGACCAGCGTCCTGACGGGACACGGAAATTCGGACGGCTCGCGGTTGCCGTCGACCAGCGCGTACACGGGCGGCACGGGCAAATCCGCAATGGCTCGGCGCATGGCAAGGAAGGTCGCCTGCAAGATGTTCAGTTCGTCGATTTCCTGCACGCTCGCCTGCCCGACGCCGATAAACGCGCCGGAATCGTACAATTTTTCAAACAGATGCTTTCTTTTGGACGTGGAAATCTTTTTGGAATCGTTCAGATTTTCCGCCAGATATTTTGAAATTTTCAAATCGGGGAAAATGACGGCCGCCGCGACGACGGGTCCCGCCCAAGGACCGCGACCGGCTTCGTCCACGCCGGCGATCAGCCCCGCGCAAGGCGGCATCAGCAGGTCGATGGCGTGTTCCAAAATGGACTGTTCAACGGAAAAATCGGGCATTTCACATCCTCGGTTTGTTTTGTACCCGCGTATAATAACAAAACTTTTCGTCCGTTTCCAGCATTTACTTCGCATCGGGCGCGAAAAAAAACAAATCGGCAAAAAATCTTAAAAAACGGTTGAAGACACATCCTTTGTAGAGTAAAGTATCGTCGTTTGCAACAGGAGTGCGTTTAAAAACTGCAAAAACGGCAAAAAAGCGCGGATTTTCAACGAATCCGAATATAATCAAACGATTTTGTCCGAAAGGCGATTCGTTTGAAACGGTCTTTTAAAAGCAATCCCGATTGTGAAAATTGTTGAAATTCTTTGGAGGAAACATTCCATGGCGGAAAAAACCACGATGAAGATGATGGACGCCAACGAAGCCACGGCAGGTGTTGCGCATCGTCTGAATGAAGTCGCCGTTATCTACCCGATTACGCCGTCGTCCCCTATGGGCGAATGGGCTGACGCTTGGGCGGCACAGGGTGTCAAAAACATTTGGGGCAAAGTTCCCGAAATTTACGAAATGCAGTCCGAAGCGGGCGCTATCGGCGCCGTTCACGGCTCGTTGCAGGCGGGCGCTTTGACGACCACTTTCACGGCGTCGCAGGGCTTGCTTTTGATGATTCCGAACCTGTACAAAATCGCCGGCGAATTGACTCCGTTCGTCATTCACGTTGCCGCGCGCGCCGTCGCGACGCACGCCCTGTCCATTTTCGGCGATCATTCCGACGTCATGGCCTGCCGCCAGATCGGTTTGGCGATGCTGTGCTCGAACAACGTGCAGGAAGCGCAGGACATGGCGGCGATCGCCCAATACGCGACGCTGAAATCCCGCGTGTCGTTCATGCACTTCTTCGACGGTTTCCGCACGTCGCACGAAATCAACAAAATCAACGTCATTTCCGACGAAGACCTGAAAAAATTCGTCGAAGGTCTGCCGACGACGTTCAACCGCACGAACGCTTTGACGCCGGATCACCCGCTGGTGCGCGGCACGGCGCAGAACGCGGACGTGTTCTTCCAGATTCGCGAAGCCGCCAACCCGTATTATGAAAAAGTCCCCGCGATCGTTCAGGAAGCGATGGACAAATACGCGCAGATTACGGGCCGCCGGTACCACCTGGTCGATTACGTCGGCGCGAAAGACGCCGAACAGGTCGTCGTCATCATGGGTTCGGGCGCGGACACGACCGAAGCCACCGTGCGTCATCTGACAAACAAGAAATACGGCGTTCTGAAAGTTCATCTGTATCGTCCGTTCCCCGCCGAAGCCCTGATCGAAGCCCTGCCCGCGACCGTGAAAACGATTGCCGTCATGGACCGCACGAAAGAAGCGGGCTCGCAAGGCGAACCGATGTATTTGGACGTTGTTTCCGCCGTCGCCGACGCTTACGCCGCGGGCAAAATCAAAACCATGCCTCGCGTCATCGGCGGCAGATACGGTCTGTCTTCCAAAGAATACACGCCCGCCATGGCGAAAGCCGTGTTTGAAAACGCCGAAAAAGAAGACGCGAAAACGCGCTTCACGGTCGGCATCACCGACGACGTGACCAACCTGTCCCTGCCCGTCGACAGCTCGTTCGACATTGAAGACGAAGACGTCAAACGCGCCATCTTCTTCGGTTTGGGCGCGGACGGCACGGTCGGCGCGAACAAAAACTCCATCAAGATCATCGCGGGACGCGACGGCACCTACGGTCAGGCGTACTTTGTGTACGATTCCAAAAAATCGGGCGCAATGACGACCTCCCACCTGCGTTTTGCCAACCACGTCATCAACGCGCCGTACTTGATTAACAAAGCGTCGTTCATCGCGTGCCACCACCTGCCGTTCCTTGAAAAGATCGATATGCTGGCGCAGGCGGACGAAGGCGCCGTGTTCCTGTTGAACGCGCCGTTCAAACCCGAAGAAGTTTGGGATGAACTGCCCGTCGAAGTGCAGGAAGAAATCATTAAAAAGCACATCAAACTGTACTCGATCGACGCGGTCGAAGTCGCGAAAGCGACCGGCATGGGCCGCCGCATCAACACGATCATGCAGACGTGCTACTTCGCTTTGTCCGGTGTTCTGCCCAAAGACGAAGCCATCGCCAAAATTAAGGAATACGCGCAAAAAACGTACGCCAAAAAAGGCGACGCGGTCGTGAAGAAGAACTGGGACGCGATTGACGCTTCTTTGGAACATCTGCACGAAATCAAAGTGACGGACAAACCGACGTCGAAAAAACATCGTCTGCCGGGCGTTCCCGCCACCGCTCCCGAAGTCGTGCGCAAAATCGAAGGCGCGATTTTGGAAGGACGCGGCGAAGAACTGAAAGTGTCCGATTTGGAATGGACGGCGGACGGCACTTGGCCGACGGCGACGACGCAGTACGAAAAACGCTGCATCGCGTCCGACATTCCCGTTTGGGATCCGTCGATCTGCATCCAGTGCGGCAAGTGCGCCATGGTTTGCCCGCACGCCGCCATCCGCGCGAAAGTCGTTTCCAACGCCGAATTGAAAAACGCGCCCGAGGGCTTCAAATCCGCCGCCTTCAAAGGCAAGGAATTCGCGGACTCCGCGTTTATCATTCAGGTCGCTCCGGAAGACTGCACGGGATGCTCGCTGTGCACGCGCGCCTGCCCCGCCAAAAACAAGGCGGACGAAACCAAGCACGCCGTCAACATGGAACCGATCAACACGCATCTGGAACAGGAAAAGAAGAACTTCGACTTCTTCATGCAGTTGCCTGACGTCGATCGCACGAAGATCGAAAAGAAGCTGGTCAAAAACGTCCAGTTGCTCCGTCCTTTGTTCGAGTTCTCCGGCGCTTGCGCGGGCTGCGGCGAAACGCCGTACGTCAAATTGCTGACGCAGTTGTTCGGCGACCGTTTGCTGATTGCGAACGCGACGGGCTGCTCGTCGATTTACGGCGGCAACCTGCCGACGACGCCGTATGCCAAAGACATCAACGGACGCGGTCCCGCGTGGTCGAACTCCTTGTTTGAAGACGCCGCCGAATTCGGTCTGGGCATGCGCTTGTCCGTCGACTTCCAGAAGAACTACGCCTCCCAGCTGATTAAAGGTCTGGAAAGCGACATCGGCGGCGATCTGGTCAACGCGATTTTGACCGCTCCGCAGGCTGACGAAGCGCAGATCAAGGAACAGCGCGAACGCGTCGAAGCCCTGAAAGCGAAACTGAACGGCATGAAGTCCGACGAAGCGAAAGCGTTGAGCGAAGTCGCCGACTACTTTGTCGAAAAATCCGTTTGGACGATCGGCGGCGACGGCTGGGCGTACGACATCGGTTACGGCGGTCTGGACCATGTGCTGTATTCGGGCAAGAACGTCAACATCTTGGTTTTGGACACGAACGTGTACTCCAACACGGGCGGACAGCAGTCCAAAGCGACCCCGATCGGCGCTTCCGCGAAATTCGCCGTCGCCGGCAAGGCTCTGCCCCGCAAGGACTTGGGCATGATTGCCATGGCGTCCGAAAACGTCTACGTCGCGCAGATTGCTTTGGGCGCAAACGACGCCCAGACGATCAAAGCGTTCGTCGAAGCGGAATCGTACAACGGACCGTCATTGATCATTGCGTATTCGCACTGCATCAACCACACCTACGAAATCGACAAGAACGGTCTGGAACACCAGAAAAACGCTGTCGAAACAGGCTTCTGGCCCTTGTACCGTTTCGACCCGCGCCGCGTTGCCGAAGGCAAACCCGGTTTGCAGTTGGACTCCAAAGCGCCGACGAAACCGATTGCCGACTTCATGGCGAACGAAGGTCGTTTCTTGCAGGTCAAGAAAGCCAATCCCGAACGTTACGAACATCTGGTTCAGTACGCTCAGGAACAGGTGGAAGAACGCCGCAAACTGTACGAACACATGGCCGCCGAAAAATAATCGGCTGTCAAAAGCGAAAAGCCCCGAGAAATCGGGGCTTTTTTCGTATGGGATTGAAAAGCGCGCGGCGACGGAAATTCAGGTTGGCGCGGTTCAAAGACGGAATTTTAAGGACGGACGTTCGGGCGATTTCAGGGCGGACGATGATGCGGTTCGGCACGGACGTTTGACGGGAGAATGACGTTTGACGGGAGAGTATTGAAAATGCTCCGGCGTGATGTTCTGATGCTGGCGAGTATTTAAGAGCGCACGGCGCGATTTCGGGTGCGGAAAATTACGCTGTTCCAACGCGACATTCCGATATTGGTGAGATGACGCAACTTCGGTGCGGCGTTTTGGTTTTGATAAGCGGTGCGATTTTGGGTGCGGAAAATTACGCTGTTCGGCGTGACGTTCCGATATTGGTGAGATTACGCAACTTCAATGCGGCGTTTCGGTTCTGGCGAGCGGTGCGAACGATGACGCGCAATCCCTCACCGACACTCCGATTGCCAGACTGTCAAATCCCGCCACCGACAGCGCACTACTCGTCTGCCGCCGCCTATGTCTTGACCGTCAAATCTCGCGCGGACGGACGGAGAAATGACGGGGTTGCCGCACATTTGAAACGTCCTCACAGTCTGCCGGACAGAGCGTCGAGCCCGCGCCTTGAAAAGCCCGCAAGATGTTCCGGAACTTCAAGCCGAGCGTGACATCCGCGCGCATCGCCTTGCATTATAAACGTAGAGATTTCAAATCAGGCACGGCAACCGCGTTACAGCGTTCAATCGGCAAAACGACATTCCCGCAAATCGCCACCGCCGCATTGCACGCGGCGCGGCGTTTGCCCCGCCGTTTTGGCATCGACAATTTTTTAGTGCGCTTTTAACAAAATCGGCATATAGTAAGGATTGCGTCCGTTTTGTCGGATGCGGGGTTCTGAAAGGCTCCTTAAATATGTAGAAACGGCGTTGATATTTCGCCGTCATCCTTTGCAATAAAGGAAAGATATCCCCGATATGTTCGGTCGGGGATGTTTTGACGTATGTTCAGAATCGTTCTTCGGTTTAAAAGTCAAAACGTCATGCTTTTCTACACATGGCCTTTCAATCCCCGACCGCCTTTATTCAAAGGCGGTCTTTGTTTGCCGCTCCCGAAAATTCCGAAGCGTTTGCCGGTCCGAAACAATCCTTTTGAAGCGTTGCGCCCGCCGCATAAAAGCATCGCCAGAAAGCGCGCGCAAGCAGTGAAATATCGAAAAAATTTTGTAAAAGTCGCGCTCCGTCATCAACGCGGGAGTTTCCCGCTCTCGCGTTTGCGCCGTTCATTAAAGTTGCGCGCGCCGTTGTTGGCGGAATTGTCGGCGAAAGCGGCATTTGTTCAAGCCCTCGCGTTCGGACGCAAAAACTGCGGTGCGGCACGGCGGGAAAAATTACGCACAGCCATGCAAACGGCACACCCGCACCGAAAGCGCGCAAACGCGCCCGCCTTTAAACTCCGTCGGCAAAACGCGCCGCGGGACGACCTGAACAATGCGCGCACCGCAAGCACGCGGACGACCGCCGCCCGTCCCGTAAAAATTTCGCGCAAAGACCGTTTCAAGACAAAAAAAATACCGCCGCGCGCTTTAAACGCGTGACGGCGATTTTTTAAAAAAGCCGATTAAAAGGACACCGCCGCTTCGTAAACGTAGCGGTACAAATCTTCTTCTTCCAAATCCATATCGCCCGTGTATTCTTCGTCCTGCGCGGTCGCTTCCAGCCACCCCTCCGTCAGCGCGATGCACTTGTCGGAATCCAGTTCCAAAACCAGAATACGCGACACTTTCGACAATTCGATAATAATGTCGGGATCAATGTCCGTCAGCTGAACGCTTTGCGTTTCCGAACGGATGAAATCCAGCGTTTCCTCGTCGTGATAACGGATGACTGCTTTGCCGGGGGCTCCCTCGAAAGCGGGAAGATATAAAATAATACGCCCGTCGTCGTTTTTAAAAAACAACGGCGACGGGATGAAATCGGTTTCAACGGACACGGCTCAGCGTCCCTGATTCGCCATGCGGCGCATTTGCGCGGCGGACGGAGCCTGCTTTTTCGCGGCTTTCAGCGCTTTAATGGCGACTTTTGCGTCTTTCACGGCAACGGGATTTCTATGATCCGCGCGGTTGGACAGATGTTCGACCAGTTTTGTTTCCAAATACGTCTGGAAGACAATCGCCGCCATCGGAGGAGCCATAGCCGGACAGCCCAAAGTCACCGCCGCCGCCGCAATGGTGTGGGCGACCAAGCGCAACTTGGCGATTTTGCGCAGGACACGCAAACGGCGGGCGCGACGGGCGCGGCGTTTGTTGCGTTTTTCCTCTTTGATGCGCAGTTTGATTTCCTGTTTGTCGGCGGGCGGCGTCCCCAAGCGTTCAACCGCTTTTTTCGCCGTGTATTTTTGCAGCAACGTCGCACGGTACACGTCGTTTTTAACCAACGCGACGTATTCGTCCATGGAACCGTGGAATGTCGTGGCAATTTTAGCAGTCATCGGACACCTCGCACAAAACAATTTTGTCTAATTTTCACAATAACCGATTCTTTTTCTTTTTTCAAGCCTGAACTGACAAATTTTCGACAAAAAAGCGCATTTTTTTCAAAATATCGCCGATTTTGCCGCACATCAGCGTCCGTCCTTGCGCATACGCATGAACATATTGTTGAAGAATTGGTCTTGCTTGTTGTGAAATTCGCCGATTTGTTCGCTGATGCGGTTGAAGCGTTCGGCGGTGCGTTCGCGGCGTTCCTGCCGTTTGCGTTCGTCCGCTTCGTACTGTTCGGGCGTTTTTTCTTCCAGCGGCTTGCCCGCCCCGCGCGTCATCGGCACGCCGGCGGGTCCCGCGAAATATGTCGCGACGGTAATGCCCAAAACGGCGGCGTCGCGGCGCACTTCCGCAAAATCCTGATCGCCCGCAATCCACTCTTTTGCGGATTTCAGCGTATTTTTCAATTCGGGAGTCGCCAGCAGCGACGCTTTGCCGATGCGGATGACGTTCGACGCGGCTTTGACGCCCGTCGCCGTCGCCGCGGCGGAAGCGATGCTCAACGCGGCGGAAGTCATGGTAAAGCGACATTCGTTGCGGTTGCGCTTGAAGTATTCCATCAGACTGGACACTTCGCCCGCGGCTTTCGCTTTGCAGGCGGGGCGGATGAGCGAAAACGCCTTTTCCCCCGTTTTGTACGCGCACAAAGCGACCACCCCCGGCACGCCGAACAGTTGATACGCCGCGACGGTGCGAATGGTGTTTTTGGCGGAATCTCGCAGTTTTGTATAGACGTGACCGTGCTTTTCGGTCATATCCTTGTCGAATTTTTTGATTTTCGCCGCAATCTTGTTGATAACGGGCGTCGACGCGATGACTTTATCGCGTTTCTGGCGCAGGCGTTCAAGCGCGCCCGCCGCTTTTTCGGTCACGGTTTCCGTCAGCATCGCCACGTTGCGTTTTTTGACGGATAAAGAAAAATGTTTATTCTCGTTCATCACTCAATCGCGTCCAAAAATTTTTCAAATTCTGCCTCAACTTCCTCTTGCGAAGCCGTTTCAAAAGCCTTTTCAGCGTTTTCGGCAAGCAACAAGGTCATTAAAAACGCTTCCGTTTCGCGTTTTAAGACGAAGAAGTACAACCCGTCTGTTATTTTATCCAAATTTAGACATAAACGCAAGAAAGATTTTAACCGTGCCGCTTTCAGCACATCTTCAAGGAAATCCGCCGTTTCATAGGTTGTTCCGTCGTCCGTCGACAGAGAGATTTTGCGAATCAATTTCAAAATTTGTCCAAAATCTTCCCGCTCGAACGGATTGATTTTTTCAAAAGCGTCCAAATCGGCGATGTTGCGTTCCAGAGTCGCTTCATCGACGTGATCGGAAAAATCAAACCCGACATCCGCGTCAAATTCTTTCAGCAGGGGAACAAGTTTCACTTCCGCCTTTTTCGCCGCCATTTTCAAATCGACGTTCGCGGTTTGCGCGAAAGCCCGAACGAACGTCAGCCAAAACGGAGAGTCGTCCGAATCGACGTCAAGCGCGCCGGACAGAAAGCCGTCCAAGCGTTTTTGCGATTCCTTTTCAATGTGCTTTACGGCGTCGGCGTCGTTTTTTTCCAAAGCGGTTTGATACAGCGCCGCCAGTTCCGCGGGTGTGTTTTCAGATAGCATTTCAATATCTCTTTTTTGCAGTTTTAATCAGTTTAGCGCGCGCCGTTCCGCTTTGTCAACCTGTGCGGCATAATCATTTTTCATACGTTCGCGCCGCGCGAAACAACGGCGAAGCGGCGTCACTCCCCGCGCCCGTTCCGACCGACCCATTCCAGCAAAGCGGCGACCCGCGCCCTGTTTTTCTTCAAATACGACAGATAATACGTCGCGCGCACGCCGTCGTCGTCCAGCGGCACAATTACCCTGTCCGCGCCGTCATTCCGGTAATTGCGCACCAGAGCCGTCGTAAAGCAAGCCGCGTTCGTGCTTTCCAGCAACTGCCGGAACACGAAATAATCGTGATACACTTTCATTGAAAACGCGTCTTTCAGCCAATCCATAAAAGGCTGGACAAGCCGCACATACGCACCGTCGCCGGTGTAATGAATGATGTCGAACGGCTTTTCGTCGCGCAGACGCACGCTTTTCCTGCCCGCCAGAAAATGCCCCGCCGGCACGGAAAGCATCAACGCTTCGCGGGCGAACGGCACAACCGCGATATCGTCCCCGTCGGGCTTGCGCAAAGACACGATCGCGTCGTACTTGCACGAACGCAACAGCGATTCCAAGCCCGTTTCGTCATCCAGCAAAGCGGACGTCACGTCGGCGTCCGGATATTCCTTTTGAAAGCGCGCGACGCTGTACCGCATGGGACCGGGGTCGCAAAAGCCGAGCGACAGCAAATTGCCTTTGCGCAGCCAGCGCGCGAAAACGTCCGTCATTTCACCCGCTTTGTCCAGCACGGCGTCCGCGTACGTCAGCGCAAGCCTGCCCGCGTCGTTCAGTTGAATCCTGTTTTTCGTGCGGTCGAACAGCGAAACGCCCAATTCTTCTTCCAGCCGCTTGACGCTTGCGCTTAACGCGGGCTGTGAAATATGCAGTTTTTCAGCCGCTTGCGACATATTTTCACACGCAGCGACCGTCTTAAAATAGCGCAGTTGCGTCAGTTCCATATCCGCCTCATACCATAAATAAAATTTATAGCGTTATAAGAAAACGGTATTGTACATTCGCGCGCCCGTCAAGCATAATTTCCTCAGGTTTCACATCAAACGGAGCGTGCCATGAACATCTTGAAAGGCTTTTTGATTTTAACCCTGTGCGCGTTTCCGCAAATTTCAAACGCGAGGCAAAACGACATGAACACGACAAGAGCGCAACGGGCGGACGACACTTACAAAACCCTGTTTCAAAGCGAGCGCGCGGCAAGTCCGACAGATCCCGAATTATTGGAAATGCTGCAAAGAAACATCTTCGGCGAAGCGTTCCACATCGGCGATTTAAGTATGCGCGAACGGGAATTGATCACCGTGGCGGCGCTGACAACCCTGCAAACCCTGCCGCAGCTGAAAGCGCACATCAACGCGGCTTTGAACGTCGGCGCGTCGCCGCTTGAAATCAGGGAAACGATTTACAACTGCGCCGCTTTCATCGGATTTCCGCGCGTGCTGAACGCCGTCGGAGTCTTTAACGAAACGGCGAAAGAGCGCGGAATCGCCCTGCCCCTGCAAAACGCGGGCGCGACGACCGACGCCGACCGCCACGCCAAAGGACTGGAAATTCAAACCGCGGTGTACGGCGACGAAGTCAAAAAGGCGATGGCGGATCTGCCCGCCGAATACAAGGATGTCATACCCGACACGCTGACGGATTTTTGCTTCGGCGACATTTACACGCGCGGCGGATTAAGTCTGAAAGAGCGCGAATTGCTGTCTTTGGTCGTCCTGACGGCAATGGGCGCGCAAAAGCAAATCCCCGCCCACGTCGCCGGCGCGATGAAAGCGGGGAACGACAAGGAAACACTGCTGGCGGCGATGCTTCAAACCGTTTACTACATCGGTCTGCCGAACGCTTTGGCGACAATCGAGCAGATTAAAAAGGCGGACGGAACGCGCTTTTCCCCCGTTTACGAATAAGGGGGCGCGGCATGAAAAAAACGGTCGGGATATTGGCGATGACGGCGTGTTTGGCGGCTTTCGGAGCGCGCGCGGACGATGCAAAGGAAAACGAAGCGATGAAAATGAAGATGACGTTTGAAGACAAAACGGTCGTTGTGACTCTGGCGGACAACGGCGCGGCGAAACAACTTGCCGCCATGCTTCCCGAAACGTTCGAGTTCATAGATTTCGCCAATCAGGAGAAAATCGCCGAATTTAAAAAGCCCGTTTCTTTGGCGGGCGCGCCGCGCGGCATGATTGCGTCGAAAGGCAAAATGTTCATTTACGCGCCGTGGGGGAATTTGGGATTTTTCTATAAAAATCACGGCACGACGCCGGATGAAAACCTGATCGAACTGGGCGAAGTGCAAAGCGGACTGGAACATCTGGCGGCGCAAAAAGGCGGCTTTACGGCGCATCTGGAATTGATGACGGAGGAAAAATGAACAGGCGGGATTTTTTAAAAACGACTTTGGCGGCGGCGGCTTTGACCGCTTTGCCCAAATTCACGCAAGCAAAGGGGAATAAAATGAAAATTCTTGTATTGACAGGCAGTCCGCGCAAAAACGGCAATTCCAACACGTTGGCGGATTATTTCATCAAGGGCGCGCGCGAGGCGGGACACGAAATCGTGCGCTTCGACGCGGCGTTCAAGGACGTGCATCCGTGCATTGCGTGCAACCGGTGCGGCATGGACGGACCTTGCGTTTTCAAAGACGATTTTGAATTCGTCCGCACGCACATCGTCGATGCGGACATGGTCGTTTTCGCAACGCCGATGTACTATTTCGGCGTTTCCGCGCAGTTGAAAGCCGTCATCGACCGCTTTTACGCGATTAACGGGAAAATCCACCGCCCGAAAAAAGCGGCTTTGCTGATGACTTACGCGAATTCCGCCGCGTCGCAGGCACAGCCGATTAAATCGCATTACGAAGTCCTGCTTGACTATCTGGGCTGGCAGGACGCGGGGCAAATCATCGCGTCGGGCGTGTGGACGGCGGGCGCGATTGAAAGCACGTCCTATCCGCAACAGGCGTACGAATTGGGAAAATCTCTGACTTGAAAAACGGAGGCGAACGATGAACAGGCGCGATTTTTTAAAGATGTCGGCGGGAGCGGTCATTTTAGCAGGCATCGGCGGCGGCGCGGCGAAAGCGCTGATTGCGCCGGAAAAGGAAAAATCCGCCCGCGCGCAAAGCGGTTCTTTGGAGCGGCGCAAACCGTGTCCGGCTGACTGCGGCGGAATTGGCGGATTTTGAAAAGGATTACGCGCAAATTCATCTGGTCGGGCATCGCGCCGACCCGTTCACCGAAAGTCAAATAGACAAGTAATCAACGCCAAAGCCCCTAAAAAAGCCCCGTTTTCGCGGGGCTTTTCGTTATTCGGCTTCAATGCCGTAGTAGCGGCGCAAAGCGCGGCGCATACTGACGCAATACGCCTCGATTATCTCCGCCGCCGCCGCCGCGGGCGGAGCGACCGGCGTCGGCGACGCAGGCACTACTTTATGCTGTACAGGGGATGCAATCGGCTCGGCTACCTTATGCTGTGCAGGCGTCGCGGGCGCGGCGGCTTTATGCGATGCGGGTGTCGGCGACGCAGGCACCGCCGCGGGCGGAGCGTCCACTTTATTTTGTACAGGCGTCGCGGACGCGGCGGCTACTTTATGCTGTACAGGTGTCGCGGGCGGAGCGTCCGTTTTCTGTTTAACGGTTTCGCCCGTTGAAATGACAATCCGGCGATTTGCCAACTTGACCTGCGCCGCCGGTGCGACCGGAGCGTCCACTTTATTTTGTACAGGGGATGCAATCGGCTCGGCTACCTTATGCTGTGCGGGCGTCGCGGGAACGGCGGTTACTTTGCCGCCCACCGCCGTCCGTCTGGCTTTCGGC
>CAKQWA010000007.1 GCA_934277945.1 uncultured Alphaproteobacteria bacterium | reverse complement strand
GTACGCCGAACCCGCGTTAGAGCCGGAAGTCGAGCCGGAACTCCCGCCTGACGTGCCGGAAGCGGTCGAAGCCTCTGAAACGTACGCAGAGCCTGCGTTAGAGCCGGAAGTTGAACCTGAACTCCCGCCCGAAATGCCGGAAGCGGTCGAAGCCTCTGAAACGTACGCAGAGCCTGCGTTAGAACCGGAAATCGAGCCGGAACTCCCGCCTGACGTGCCGGAAACGGTCGAAGCCCCTGAAACGTACGCCGAGCCTGCGTTAGCGCCGGAAGTCGAGCCGGAATTGCCGCCCGAAGTGCCGGAAACGGTTGAAGCCCCTGAAATGTACGTCGAACCCGCGTTAGAGCCGGAAGTCGAGCCGGAACTCCCGCCTGACGTGCCGGAAGCGGTCGAAGCCTCTGGAATGTACGCCGAGCCTGCGTTAGAGCCGGAAGTCGAGCAGGAATTGCCGCCCGACCCCGTTCCCTCGCCCGTGCAGACGGATTTTCCCGCTCCCGCTCCTGCGCCCGCACCCGCGCCGCACGCGCCGCCGCATTTGCAAATGCCCAAAATGAAACTGCCCGTCAAAATGATGGCTGTCAAAGTGCCGCAAATGCCGAACGCCATGAAAGTCAAACTGCCGAAACTGCCGCCGAAGCCGCCGTCAAATGTCTGACATCGTCCTGCAAACCGAACGTCTGATTTTGCGCAAAATGACACAGGCGGATTTTCCCGCGCTGTGCAAAATTCTGCAAGAGCCCGCCGTCATGTACGCCTACGAGGGCGCGTTTTCAATCGACGAAGCGCAAGCGTGGCTTGACAAAATGCTGTACCGCTACGCGCACGACGGTTACGGACTGTACGCCGTCGTGTTAAAGCAAACGGGCGAAATGATCGGGCAATGCGGCTTGACGAATCAGGCAATCGGGGACAAAACCGTTTTGGAAATCGGCTATCTGTTTCAAAAAGCGTTCTGGCACAAGGGGTACGCGATTGAAGCCGCGCGCGCGTGCAAGCAGTACGCGTTCGACGTTTTGAAAGCCGATGAAGTCTTTTCCATTATCCGCGACACGAACACGGCGTCGCAAAACGTCGCCAAGCGCAACGGCATGACGCAGACGGACGCTTTCGTCAAACACTATCGCGGCGTTGCCATGCCGCACGTCGTGTACAGCGTCAAACGCTGATTATCGCCGATTATTTCCGAATCATCCGCGCAATGAAAAAGCCGTCCGTTCCGAACGCTTCGGGGCGGATTGACGCCGTTTCGCCGCGGCTTTGCGCGCCCGTCAAAGCGTTGAATTCGGCGGACAAATCGTCCAATTCGTATTCGGGATGCGCTTTTAAGAAAGCCTGAATCTGCAAATCGTTTTCCTGCGCCAACAGCGAACAGGTCACATAAACCAACCGCCCGCCCTTTTTGACAAACGGCGCGGCGTTGTTCAAAATCTGCGCTTGCGTGGCGACGATTTCGCGCACGGATTCGGGCGTTGTGCGCCATTTCAAATAGCATTGCCGGCGCCACGTCCCCGTGCTTGAACACGGCGCGTCCAGCAAAACCGCGTCGTAGGATTCGGGCTGAACCGGATATTGCTCCAAAATCCGCACGTTTTCGCACCCCGCGCGGCGCACGCGTTCGGGCAGGTCTTTCATGCGGTGCGGATAATAATCGACCGCGTCGATGCGCCCCTTATTGTTCATCATGGCGGACAGGGCAAGCGTCTTGCCGCCCGCGCCCGCGCACCAATCGACGACCGTTTCGCCCGCTTTAACGCCGCTCAACAGCGACACGAGTTGCGATCCCTCGTCCTGCACGTCGGCAAATCCGTCCTCGATGACGCGATGACGGCGCAAATCGGGACGGTCGAACACGCGCACGCCCGTCGGCGCATACGGCGTTTTTTCGGCGTGAATACCGTCGCTTTTCAGCATTTCAAGCACGTCGGCGCGGGTTGTTTTCAGCGTGTTGACGCGCAAATCGAGCGGCGCGGGACGGCTCAACGCTTCCAGCGTTTCTTTTGAAATGACTTGCCGCAAAAATTCGGGCGCTTCAAAGGAAATGTCGGGCAATTCGTCGGGCAGGGAATCCAAAAAGGCGGATTCGCCCGCGTCAAGCGGATACGGCGCGTATTGCGCTCCCGAAAACACGGCACGGACGCCGTCGCGGTTTTCGCCCGCGTAAAACAGATAGCCGAGCAAAGCCTTGCGGGGAGTCAAATCCGCGTCCAGCGCGCGCAATCTGCCGAGCATACGGGACATATCCCAAAACACGCGGGCGATTTCCTTGCGGTCGCCGCCGCCGATGTAGCGCCTGTTTTTCATGTATCCGCGCACGGCGTTGTCGGCGCAGGCGGTTGATTTCCACACGTTTTCCGCCAGTTCGATGACGGCTTGCAGTCGGGCGTCGCGTTTCATTGTCAGATTTCCTTAAACCCTGTGGCGACAACGTAAAATTCGGGGGATTCCTTGCGGCTGGCGGGCGGCTTGGCGTGCTTGACAACCTTGAATTGCCGCTTCATCTGCGCCAAAAGGGTCTGTTCGGTGCCGCCTTGGAAGATTTTGGCGACGAACGCGCCGTTCGGGGCAAGGATTTCCAAAGCGAACGCGTACGCCGCTTCCAGCAGCCCCATGATGCGCAAATGGTCGACTTCGCCCATGCCCGTGGTGTTCGGCGCCATATCGCTCAACACGACGTCCGCGCGGTGACCGCCCAGCATTTCCTTTAACACGTCGGGGGCTTTGTCGTCCAAAAAGTCGAGTTGCGTCGTTTTCGCCCCCGCGATGTACGCCATTTCCAACAAATCCAGTCCGACGACCAGCGGATTTTCCGGCGTCGAGCCGACGCGTTCGACGGCGACCTGCGTCCAGCCTCCCGGAGCCGCGCCCAAATCGACGACGCGCTTGCCTTTGGTTAAAAAGCGGAATTTATCGTCCAACTCGATCAGTTTGAAAGCGGAGCGGGCGCGATATCCGTTTTGCTTTGCCAAAGCGACGTAGGGGTCGTTCAACTGGCGTTGAAGCCAGATTGTCGACGATTGCGAACGGTGTTTGGCGGTTTTAACGCTTTTTTTCAGGATGTGCGTTGCTTTTTGCGGCGTTTTCATGGCGTTTTCCTATAAGACTCTGCCGTCTTTCTGCATCAGGTCAAGCAAAATGCCCTCGCGCAAGCCCCGATCGGCGATCGTGATTTCTCCGACGGGCCACATATCGCAGATTCCCTGCAAGACGGCGCACCCCGCCAAAGACAAATCCGCGCGTTGAGGACCGATGCAGGGGTGAAGCACTTTTTCGGCGTAGGGCAGTTTTTCAAGGCGGCGTTTTGCGCTTGTCAAATCGTCGAAACTCAACGCCAGACCGTCGACGGCGGAGCGGTTGTAGTACGGCAAGCCCAAATGAAACGCGCCGATGGTGGTGACCGTGCCGGACGTGCCGATCATCTGCACGTCGCCGCGCGCGATTTCGCGCAAAACGGCGTATTGTTCCTCGAACGGTTCCAGATACGTCTGCACCTTGTCGATGACGGCGCGGTACGACGCGGAGGACAGCCCTTTTCCCGTAAAAGCCTCGGACACGGTAATCACGCCCAAAGGCATGGAAAACATCCCCTCCAAATGCGCGCGGTTGGCTTCGTCGATGCGCGCCCACGAAATTTCGGTCGAGCCGCCGCCGATGTCGAACACCAAAGCGTGCCGGATGTTGCGGTTGATCAACGGGACGCAGGCGGCGACGCCCAAGCGGCATTCTTCTTCAAAGGAAATGATTTCCAAATCGATGCCCGCCTCTTTTTTGACAAGTTCGACGAAATCCCTGCCGTTTGTGGCGCGGCGGCAGGCTTCGGTGGCGACGTAGCGGGCTTTCTGCACGTCGTATTTTTCCAACTTTTTGCGGCATTGCTTAAAGGCTTGCAGCGTGCGTTTAATGGCGCGGTCGGACAACTGACCCGTCGCGACCAGCCCCTCGCCCAAGCGGGTGATGCGTGAAAAAGTTTCTTTCAGCGCGAAGCCGTGCGGCGTGGGCGACGCGATGGACAGGCGGCAGTTCGTCGTACCCAAGTCAATCGCCGCGAAAATCGGCTGACGGATTTTGTCCGCCTGCCGTTTGACGTTTTTGCGTCTGCGCCTGTTTTGATTGAAAAATTTTTCCGCCACGAATTTCGCCCCTTGCATTTTAATCTTATTTTTAGCACTATCGCTCATACTCGTACAAGGCAATTTGTGCATAATTCGACAATCAAAAGGCAATTCGATGACATTCCGCCGCTTCCGTCTGGTGTTTTTTCCCGTGATTTTGGGCGTCCTGCTGTTTGCGGGCGGATTTGCCGCGGGATTTTACCAAGCGGTCGACGAAGCGACGCTCTCGCGCACGAACACGCAGATTCAGCACACGCTGGACAGGATGCGCCGCCTGTTTGAAACGCGTCCGGTGGAAGCGGCGTCGCTGTACGACTTGTATCAGGGGGGCGTGCTGCGCGCGGACAATTTTGACGGCGTGAAGACGTTTCATCCGTTTTCGCATCACGAAGACCCGTCGGCGATAGATTTCGCGTTTCAGCCGCCCGCGTCGTACGCCGTCATATACAAGAATCTGCCGCGCCGCGCGTGCTTTATGGCGGCGACGCACCGCATGGGCGTTTATGTGACGCAAACGCTGTATTCGGTGTCGATTACGGCGCAGGGGCAGACGACGACGTTCATGCGTCCCGACAATTTAACGGACTCCGGCTCTTTCGTTCCGATGAGCGAAGCGGAAAAACTCTGTCAGGACGGCGCGGATGTGATTTGGGTGGCGCAAGCCCCCGTCGCGCCCGATTTGTCGGCGTATTTCCCGCCGGAAGAATCGTATGCGGATTATCAGCAACAGGGAGTTTACCCGTGACCGAACGTTCTCAAAAAGCGCGCGATTATTTTTTGCAGGGCTACAACTGCACGCAAGCCGTCGTTCTGGCGTATTGCGACGAGTTGGGGCTTGACAGGAGCGTCGCGCTGAAATTCGCGTCGTCGTTCGGCGGCGGCATGGGCAGATTGCGCGAAGTCTGCGGCGCGATCAGCGGCATTTTCATGGTCGCGGGGATGCTGTACGGCTACGACGATCCGAAAGACAAGCAGGCGAAAGCCGCGCTGTACGCCAAAATTCAGGAATTGGCGGCGCGCTCGAAAGCGCAGAACGGCTCGATTGTGTGCCGCGAACTGCTGGGGCTTTCCGAACATAAAAGCGACCCGACGCCCGACGAACGCACGCCTGCGTACTACAAAAAACGCCCGTGTCCCGATCTGGTCGCCGCCGCCGTGCAGATTTTGGACGATTTCATCGCCGAACAAAAAAATTCCTGACGCGCCGTCTTGACACGGAGCGTTTTCGGGCTTATCTTCTTCACATACTCTTACAGGGTAAGGGTTGATTTCAAAAGGAGAAAAGAAAATGGCTTGTTCAAATCCGAAATGCAAAAATCCCGATTGCACCTGCGGCGACAACTGCACTTGCGACGAAACGCACCAGTGTTCCGAAAAAGCGGAAAACGCGAAATCGGACGAAACGAAATGCTGCTGTCATTGCAAATCCGGTAAATGACGCCGCCCGACCCGCCGGACAGATTGACGTTCCGGTGTCGTTTCGGCGCGCGAAAAGAGGGCGTACACCGCCCTCTTTTATTTTGGCGTGAAATTAAGATTGAATTTTAAACAAAATCGTATATCTTACAAACACACGCATCCGTAGCTCAGCTGGATAGAGTATCGGCCTCCGAAGCCGAGGGTCGTGGGTTCGAATCCCGCCGGATGCGCCATTTTCCTTTTTTGATTGTGATTCCGGCGCGCCCTTTTGTCGCGTTTTTTATGCCGTCCGCATTTTTTCTTATGAAGCGGGGAACGCTCGCGTGCGGCGTGATGTCGCTCACACCCCAAAAGCCCCGTTTTCACACCTCAAAAACCCCGTTCTCGCGGGGCTTTTTCTAGAAATCGAATCTCGATGCGGACGCGCGCCGCTCGTTATGAACGTTACGCTAATTACAATCTTTAAAAAAGCCCCGAACTTCACATGAAAAACGCGGTAAAACCGCGCTTACACTTGTTTTCGTTCGCCGAACAAAGCCGAACCGACGCGCACCGTCGTCGCCCCCTGCTCTATCGCGATGTCAAAATCGTCGCTCATGCCCATACTCAACCGCTCCACGCCCGATTCGCGCGCCAGTTTCTTCAACAGCGCGAAATGCGGCGACGGTTCGTCGTCGACGGGCGGAATACACATCAACCCGACGACGTTCAGCCCGATATCTCGGCACTTTTGCACAAAATCCGCCGTTTTGCGCGGGTCGACGCCGCCTTTTTGTTCTTCAAGCCCCGTGTTGATCTGCACATAAACGGGTAAAAAACGGTTTTGCCGCTTCATTTCCGCTGCCAGTTTTTCCGCCAGTTCTTCGGAATCCACAACGTCGATCGAATCGAACAAAGCGACGGCGTCCCTGACTTTGTTTGTCTGCAAATGCCCGATTAAATGCAATTCAATGTCGGGAAAACGCTCTTTCAGCGGCGCGTATTTCTCTTTCGCCTCCTGCACGCGATTTTCACCGAAAAGGCGGTGTCCGCGCTCTATCAAAGGCAAAAATTCTTCGGCGGATTTCGTTTTCGTCACCGCCGTCAGCGAAACGGAATCGGGCGCGCGACCCGCGTGTTCCGCCGCCTTGCGCATTAAGCCGCAAATCGCGTCATACCGGTCGCACACGCCCATTTCCGCCTCCTTTGATTAGAACGACAGCGCAAAGCCGACCGCCGTGCCCACGCCTTCGTTGCCTTTGGCGCTGTCACGCGTTTCGTCTTTGAAATTCAAATAACCGACGTCGGCAAACAGGTCGATGCCCGCGCCCAAACGGTATTTCGCCGCCAAAACGTACATATCGACGCGGTCGTCGGCTTCATTCGCCAAATCGCCGCGCGCTTGCGAACGGAAATAGTTGGCGGAAACCGCGTATTTGCCCGTGTCGTACGACATACCGACGTCCAGCGCATAGCCCTGACGCGACGCGAAAACGGATTGCGCGTCCGCCATGATGCGACGGTACGACGCGCCGACGGAAACAACGCCCTGCGTCACTTTCAAGCCCAGACCGTAGTCGTGTTCGCTGTGGGAAGCCGTTGTGTCGTTCGGTCTGTAATGACCGTAATACGCGCTGGCGGCGACAGTCATGTCCTGCGCGACTTCGGCTTCATAGCGCATCAGCGCGACGCCGCCGTATTTCAGCTGATATTCGCCGGCCGGATCGTTTTTCGGATACAAAACGGAAGCGTCGTGTCCGTTGGAATTGTTTGCCGTCGTAAAGGACAAACCGAACGTCACACCGTCGACGGTCGGCGAAATGTACGACAGTTTCGGCGCGAGCGAATCCAAATCTTTGGAGTCGGTCGAATCAATGAAAACGACGTTCGCGGGCTGGTCGACCTGACGCGTGTAATACGTCCATTCCGCGCCCAGAACGGAAACGGACGGCGCGGTCACGATCATGGAATAGGACACGTTGCGCACATCGCCGATTTGCAACTGACCGAAATTGCCCTGCGCGAACATATACACTTCGTCCCAGTTGTCGCTGTAATCGTCGGTGCCGCCTTCCAACTGCGCCATCACGCCGATTTTCAAATCGTCGGAAATTTTCGCCGTTCCCTCGAAGTAGACTTCGGCGTCGCCCATCACGTCAAAGCGGTTGTAGTCTTTGCCGTTCGGCGTGTGTTTGTTGTAAGAGCCGGCGGCGTACCACGTTGTGAAACCGCTCAATTTCAGTTGAATCGGCTCCGCGTCCTGCGTCTGCGCGTTCGCGGCGGGACACAGGGTCAGCATGAAAAGCAGTAAAGCAGATATAAAAATCATCACATTATCCTGATTGGTTGTTTAAAAAGAAAGGGAAAAGCCCGCAACGGTGCTGAACGCGTCGGCGGAAAGCCCGTCGTCGCCGTCTTCGTTGCGCGCCTGCGCGTACGCCGTTTCTGCGAACAGGTCGATGCCCGCACCCAAACGGTATTTGTAAGAAGCGACGTACAGAGTATATCTGTCGTCGCCCGACTTCGCAATGTCGCCTCTGACGCGCGAATCCAACACATTGACGCTCGCCGCCCATTTGGACGCATCGTACATGACGCCGGCTTCCCACATGTAGCCCTGCATTTTTGCGAACGCGCTGCGGGCGTCGGCTTGGGCGCGGCGCACCGCTCCGCCGATTGTCCAGTTGTCAATCGACACGTTCACGCCGAGCGTGTAGTCCTGCAAAGGATGCGACAAAACGTCGTTCGGTTCGTATCGCGAATACGTCGCGCTGATGTGCGCGCCGAACGATTCGTCGTTGTTTTCAAAGTCGTAGCGCAAGACGGACGACACGCCGTTTTTAATCTTGATTCCGGCGGACGAATCGTTTTTCGGATACAAAACGGAAGCGTCGTGTCCGTTGGAGTCGCTGGCGGCGACGGCGGAAACGCCGAACATCACGCCGTTGACGGACGGAGAAAAGTACATCACTTTCGGGGCAAGCGAATCCGGCGATTTCGTGTACGGCGCGTTTAAATACGTCACGGAAACGGGAACGGGCATCACATACGGAAAATCGCTCTCGTCAATTCCCAAAAACGACGCGGACGGGGCGGAAACGGTCAATTTAGACCCCGCGTTTTTAACGTCGCCAAAATACAAACGCCCGTACAGGCTGTCGACGTACATGTACACTTCGTCCCAAGCGCGCGATTTGTATGAGGAATCCGTGCCGCCCTCCAATTCCGCCAGCACGCCGATTTTCAAATTTTCGGAAATTTGCGCACTTCCCCTGAAATGAAATTCCGCGTCGCCGATAATGTCCGCGCGGTTGTAATCCTGTCCTGCGGGCGTATGTTCGTTGTAAGCGGCGGCGGCGTACCATTTCATAAAACCGCCCAGTTCCAGTTTAATCGGGGAAGATTCCTGCGCGTTCGCGGCAAAAGCCCCGAAAACAAGCGGAAAAGCAAAGAAAAGGCGGCGCATACAAACCTCGAAAGTTATATGTAAAAACCAATATCTAGCATATATACTTTCTATGTGCAACGCATAAGACACGCACCGGCAAGATTAAGCAACTTTACGGGAAAATTAAGCGGCAAGAAGGTGGAATTGCGCGGTATTAGGAGTCCCAAGCGACTTCGTACACCTGCTGTTTTTGGGAAATGCCTTTAAGTTGCTGCAATCCCTTGTCGACGAAATTGTACGGCTTGCCGACGGCCAGTTCCTCAACCAGTCGGGACACGTAAATTTCGTTCTTTTCCGCCAAATTGCACACGCGCGCGGCAATCTGCACGACCGTGCCGAACAAATCGTTCCCCTCGACAATCGGTTCGCCCGCGTTCAAGCCGATGCGCAAATACAGCGGCGCGGATTTTTTCTGCGAATTGTAAAATTTAATCGCCTTTTGAATACCGACGGCGGCGTCAATCGCGTTCACGACGGACGTGAACGACGCCATAATGCCGTCGCCCGTCATTTTCACTTCGCGCCCCGCGTATTCCGCCAAAGCCTGACGCACAATCGTGTTGTGAACGTGAATCAACTGTTGCGCCGAACGGTCGCCCAAACTCTGCGTCATGCCCGTCGACCCCACGATATCCGTAAACATCACGACGAAAAACGAACTCGCCTGAATTTTTTCTTGCTGGGAATCGGGACCGTTTGCCATCCATTCGGTCATAATCTTTTGGACAGCAAGCGGGATTTCAATGGAAGCGGGATCGGCGCGGAATTTGTCAATCAGTTCCCCGCCGGCTTCCAAAAGCGGCTGGCAGGCGGCGTCCTGCGCGTACTCGAACAGTTTTTCGTAAAACACTTCCGTCATGAACGACGACACGTCCATTTTGGAAAACAAGCCGTAGAACGCGTCCATTTTTTCGCCCTCGGAAAACTCGAACGAATCCGCCAGACGCAAAAGCGCGCCCGACAAAATCAGCCGCACGCCGAATTGATGATACGCGTCGGACGTGGCGCTTGTGTGGCGCGCCGCCGTCTGCATGATCAAATCTTGAAAATCGTACAGCGAGCGCAACAGACTTTTGCGGTCGTTCCCCTGCGGCGACGGCGCGGCTTCCCCGTCCGTCCGCACGCTCTGCGGCGCGGCGGGAGCGTCCGGCATCAACTCCGGCATATCGTACGACACTTCGCTTTTCTTCTGCGTGCGCAAAAGCGTGTCGATTTCTTCCAAATCCTTGGCTTTCTGCGCTTCGTAAGTCGCCTTGTCCTGCGGCGTGTAAATGCCGTTGATTAAAGAATGGAACTTCGCCGACCACTTGCGCATGAAAGCGGAAGACTGCTTTTTGGGCGCGCCGTCCTCCTCGTCCTGCGACGAATCGGACTCGTCGGCGGCGGACGCGGCGCGGCGCGGCGAAATAATGGACGGCAGATACTTCACGCCCAGCCAGAACGCCACGAAAATGAACGCGAACAAAAAGACGCTGAACGAAAAATCGGAAATGCCCTGCTGGGACACGACGTCGCTGTCGACGTAGGCGAGGATTTGCGCCCCGAAGCGCGCCAAAAGCCACGCGCCGCCCAACGCCGTAATCAAGACGAGAAACACTTTCGGCAGCGCGCCCATCACCGTCGCTTTTTGGTGAATGGCGGGATGCGCCGGCGACACATGGCGCGGCGAAACGTACAGCACGCGCGTCACGAACGATTTTGAAGCGGATTCATAGGCTTCGCACAGGATTTTCACCTGCTTTTTTTCGGTCGCCTCCAACTCTTTCGCCAAAGACCGCGCGTCGTCTTCGTTCGCGGCGGGAAAGCGGGACACAAATTCCCAATCCCTGCCGTTCCAAGCAAGGACTTTAAAATTAAGGACATTCACATCAGGCATAACTTGAATCCGAAACGTTCTGTTTTTCACGATTATAGGGAAGATGAAAGCGAATTTACAGGAAAAAATCGTCCGGCGCGCACAAAAAAGAACGACCTCCCGAAAAAGAGGTCGCCCTTTGATGCATTATGCGCAGAAATTACTTTTTCGCGGTCAAACCGGCAAAACGTTTGTTGAACTTCGCCAACTGTCCGCCGCTGTCGACCAGACGATAAACGCCCGTCCACGCGGGGTGCGTCAACGGATCAATGTCCAAGCGAACGACGTCGCCGGCTTTGCCCATCGTCGAACGGGTTTTGACCTGCGTACCGTCGGTCATGACCAACGTAATTTCATGATAATCCGGGTGAATATCTTTTTTCATCACACACTCCCAAAACAAACGAATTGCCTTTGTATAATCTAATTTTTGCCAAGTTTCAAGCGATTTTGTAAAAAAGACTTATTTTTCCGTCAGCTTGAACTCGATCCGGCGGTTTTTGCGCCGCGCTTTCGGCGAATTTCCTTTGGCAATCGGGTGAAATTCCCCGAATCCCGCCGCCGCCATGCGCTTTTCCGGCACGCCCTTTTCTTTCAGATAATAAACGACGCTCAACGCCCGCGCGCTTGACAATTCCCAGTTCGAGCCGAATTTGTCGTTATGCACGGGCACGTTGTCCGTATGCCCGTCGATGCGCACGATCCAGTTGATGTTTTCGGGGATTTGCGCCGAAATTTCCAGCAAAACCTTTGCCAAAGCGTCCAGCCTGCACTTGCCGTCGCGCTCCAACTGCGCGGAGCCGGACTTGAAAAACAGTTCGGATTGAAAAACGAATCGGTCGCCGACGATTTCAACGTTGTCGTTGTCCCGCAAAATCTTGCGCAAACGCCCGAAAAAGTCGGAGCGGTAATACGCCAGTTCGGACACTTTCTGCGCCAAAGCCCGATTCAGTTTTTTGCCCAAATCGACGATTTGCGCCTCCTGCGCCTTTGACAAAGCCTCGGATTGCGCCAAAAGTCCGGACAGGCGCGCCAGTTCCGCCTTTAAAGACTCCGCCTGCGCGCTCAAATAAAGAGCCTCGTTCTTCGCGCCGTCAACATCGGCGGTCAATTCGGATATCCGCCGCGTCAGCCGGTCGTTTTCCTGCGCCGCGTCGCGCGCTTTTTTCGATTCGTTTTTCAGCCGCTCGGACAAATCCGCCGCCGTTCTGCGCTCCAAAGACAACTCCGAACCGAGCAGATAAATCTTCTTTTGCAAAACGTCGATTTGCGAATTTTTGGAATCCAGATTCCGCCCCAAAAAGAAATGCGCCAGAATGAACACCAGCAGCATGAACAAAATGACAATCAGCAAAGTCGACAGAACGTCGACGAAACTGGGCCAGTAATTGTACGATTTTTCTTTGCGGATGCGGCGGGCGACCATTGCTTATTTATCGCCTCCGGACAGCGTGCGGGTCAGCAGTTTGAACGAATCGCGCAATTCGGTCAAAAGGGCTTCGTTGCGGGATTGCGCGTGAGTTTCTTCGACGGCAAGATGCGATTCGATGCGGTTCAGAGCCTGCACCAAAGCCGCCGCCGCCTGCATTGCCAAACGGCGTTCGTTTTCGCCCGCGCTCAATTTGCGGCGGATGTCCGCCAGACTTTCGACCGATTGTTCCAAAAGCGCGTTCGCGTAAGCCGACGACGACGACACCGAATCGTCCGACGCGTTGCCGACCGCCGACGAATAGCGCGTCAGGGAAGCCAGAAACTCGTCCAAATCGTTGTAAAAACTGTTTTGCGCCTGCGAGGTCTGCAAATCGGAAAAGCCCAAAATCAGCGCGCCCGCCAAGCCCAGAAGCGACGACGAAAACGCCGTTCCCATTCCCGCCAAAGGCGTTTTCAAGCCCTCTTTAATCACGTCGAACATCGCCGCCGCGTCTTCGCCGGACACGTTCAAAGACGCGATGACCTCCCCAACGGACGCAATGGTGATCATCAATCCCCAGAACGTGCCGAGCAAGCCCAAAAACGTCGACAATCCGATCAAATAGCGGGAAATGTCGCGGTCTTCCTCCAATCTGGCGGACACCGAATCGAGAATCGAGCGGGCGATTGTCGGAGACAGGACGGCGTTGCCTTTCGCCTTGTTGTTTTTCAAAACGACGGCAAGCGGGGCGAGCAGGCGGATTTTGGACAGCGACGAATCTTCCAGCGACAACTTGCGTTTTTCGACCCAGCGGATTTCGCGGCGCAAAACGGACAGCGTGCGGAAATTCAAAAACACGCCCGTCACCGCGACGGCGACAATCACGCCGTTCAGCACGGGCGATGTCATGAACGCCTGTTCAATCGAGGGAAACAGCAGATAGGCGACGGCGGCGACTATCAGCAAAAACAAAAGCAAACGGGTGAAATATCGCGCGGGCGAAGTCATTTGCACATCCTTTTGTTAAAAAACGAAACGGCTCAATCAGCGGTCGTAGGTGTAGATTTCGGCGCGGTCGGGATACGATTCCCCCGCCCCTTTCGTGCCTTGCGAACGGATTTCGATGCGGGCGATTTTAACCCCCGCCTGCGCCAGTCTGGAACGCAGATACAAAGCGCGGCGCAACGTCAGCTGGCGTTCCCTGCCCGCTTCGATTTCGCTTTGAGCGGCGTAAGTGAAAACAATGATGCGCTTCGACGGGTTTTTCAGCAAAAAGTCCGTCAGAGCCTCGAACGTCTTTTCGGACGACACGTCAAGTGCCGTCGCGTTCTGTTCAAACAAAATCACGTCGCGCAACAGGGTTTTGTCGCTCAACATTTTTCTGCCCGCCGCCTGTTCGGAAATGTGCCTCAACAAAGCGGCGCTCCGTTTGGCGCCGGACAAAGCGGCGGCGTCAAGGAACGGATTGCCTTTGCGGGCTTCCTCCTGCGAACGCGCTTCGCTCTTTTCGGCGTTTTTGCGCATGACCTGCCCGACGATTTTTTCAACCGCTTTTTCGGCATTGACAATCACGTCTTGCGCTTTTTCGACCTTTTTCACGGATTCCGGCGCGGCGGACTCTGCATCGGCGGCGGCTGTCGCGGCAGGCTCGATTTTCGATTCGGACGCTTTCGCCGCTTTGGCGGATTGAGCGGGCTTGACGGCTTCGACGGGCGCGGCGGCAACCGGCTTTTCAGGCGCGGAAACAACGGGAAGCGCGGGTTTTTCGGGCTTTGCGACTTGCGGCGCGCGCGGTTTTTCGGGAGCGGCGGGCGGCGCGGACGCGACATTCGGCGCGGGCGAAGAAACCGTTTTTGCGGCTTCAACCGTTTTCGCGGTTTCCGCTTCCTTGATTCCGGCTTTTTCGCTTGCCGGCTTTTCTTTTTCGTGAACGTCCAAACTGATGATTTTCACGCTCGGCACGGGATTTGAACGCGGCTTCAATTTGTCGTGTTCGTCCTGCTTTTCCGATTCGACCACCTGATACTTTTCGGCGGGCGCAACGGTTTTCGTCTTGCCGGACGCGGATTTCGCCTGCTGTTTCGCCGCCGGTTTCGCGGCGGGCGATTTTTTAGAGGGCGCGGCTTTTTTCGCCGGCGTTTTTTTGGCGGGAGCGGGCTTTTTTTCAGCCGCTTTCTTTTGCGTTTTTTCCGGTTTTTTAAGGACGGGCGCGTTTTGCTGTTGCGGTGCGGGTTCCAAAGCGTCGAAATCAATCATGATTTGCGCCGCCGCGTCGTAAGCGGCGAAGAACGCGGCAACAGAAAACAACAATGCGATACGCATCCCGTCCTCCTTTTCAGATAAGCGTTCAGGCTTTTTCGGGCTCTGCGGCGGCGGGCTTTTTGCGCGCCAGCATTTTGGCGAATTTCGCATACAAAGCGTCGTTCGACGCCATCATCGCCTTGCTTTCCAAAACGCTTTTCACTTTTTCGTCACCGTCGGGCGTGCATACGCGACCGCCCGCTTCCTTGACCAAAAGCAGACCGGCGGCGACGTCCCACGGCTTTTCGCCTTCAACCCAGTACCCGTCGAATTTGCCCGCCGCGACGTACGCCAGATCCAAAGCGGTCGAGCCCAAGCAGCGCGTTCCCGCCGCCTGCGTCATCGCCTTGTCCAGACAATCGCCGAACGTGACGGGGTTGCCGTACGCGGGACACGGAATCGCCGTGCCCAGAACGGCGTCGATCAAATCGGAACGCGACGACACGCGCAAACGGAACTGTCCCGTGTACGTCATCATCCACGCGCCGCATCCTTTTTCCGCATAGAACAATTCGTTCGTCGCGGGGTTCATCACCACGCCCGCGATGATTTCGTTGTCTTCCTGCAACGCCAAAGAAACGGAAAAGAACGGGATGCCGTGCAAAAAGTTCGTCGTGCCGTCAAGCGGGTCGACAACCCAGCGGTGCGACGTGTCGGCTCCCGTCACGGCGCCGCTTTCTTCCGTCAGAAATCCGTAGCGGGGGCGCGCTTCTTTCAAAAATTCGCGCAACGTGCGTTCGGAATTCATGTCGGCGGAAGAAACAAAATCCGCCAATCCCTTGCGCGACACCTGCAAATGTTCGACTTCGCCGAAATCGCGCATCAAGGAGCGTCCCGCCCGCTGTACCGCGCGAATCATGACGTTCATGTTCGGCGAAACGGAACTTAAAAAGTGATCCTGACGGTTGTCGCGCATTTTTTCGGCGGGACGGTCGAAAACGCGGGTTTCGCGCTTTCTGAACGGCTTTTCTTCCTTGCGGTCAAACGTTCTGACGCTTTTGCGCTCAAACGGTTTGGAGTCCTTTTTGTCGGACGCCGCGCCGTCTTTTTTGTCCTTGTCGTGAAAATCGCGGCTTTTCGCCAAACGAAGTTTCGTTTCCATAGGTTTACTTCTTTCTTTCCGTCAATTATTTGGCGCGTTCGACATAGGTGCAGTCTTCGGTCGCGACGACGATTTTGTCGCCCGCAGCCACGAACGGCGGCACGCCGATGCGCAAGCCGTTGTCCAAAACGGCGGGTTTGTAGGACGACGTGACCGTCTGACCTTTAATGACGGGTTCGGTTTCGACAACCGTCTGCACGACGTTCTTCGGCAAATCGACGCCGACGGGCGTGCCTTCGATGAATTTGACGATGACGGGCATATTGTCCTGCAAGAACGCGCAGCGATCGCCGAGCAGTTCTTTGGGCACGGTGAATTGATCGTACGTTTCGGTCATCATGAAGGTCAAATCCTGACCGTCGGCGTACAGGAACGTGCAGTCGTGCTCCTCGCTGAGCAGTTTTTCGACCGTGTCGGCGGTGCGCCAGCGCTGCTGCGTTTTAATGCCGGTGGCGACGTCGCGCATTTCGACCTGAATGACCGCGTTTCCCTTGCCGGGGATGATCAATTCGCTTTTGATAACGATGCATTGTTTGCCGTTGTATTCGATCACCCAACCCGGACGGATTTGGTTAGCTTGCATTTTCATGATTTTTTCCTTACCAGTGACAAAGAATTTGATATATTGACGGAAAGTATCAGATTGAACAAACAAAAGCAAGCCCGCCCGCGACATTAAAGGAGATTTTTTCATGACGAACAACGCAAAATGGTGGCGCGCCGACATTTTCGCAAAGAAAATGCCCTATTTGAAACAGCGCGCGCTGATTCTTTCCGAAATCCGCAAATTCTTTACGGAGCGCGATTTTTTAGAGCCGGAAACCGCGATTTTGCAAATCTCTCCGGGGCTTGAACCGCATTTGAAAGCCTTTCAAACGCAAATGGTCGAACCGTTTGAAGATCAAATGAAAACGATGTATCTGCACACGTCGCCCGAATTCGCCATGAAAAAACTGCTGGCGGCGGGATTGCCGCGGATTTTCCAAATGGCGCGCGTGTTCCGCAACGAACAGCGTTCGACGCACCACCACCCCGAATTCGTCATGCTGGAATGGTATCGGGCGCACGCGGACTACACGGCGCTGATGGACGACACGCAGGCGCTGGTGCAGGCTTGCGCGAAAGCGTGCGGCGTTGAAACGCTGGCGGCGAACGGCATGGAATGTGCGGTTTTCGGCGATTGGGAGCGCATCAGCATCCGCGACGCTTTTAAGAAATACGCGGACATGGACATTTTCGACTATCTGCCCGCGACGGCGTCGCTCGACCCCGACCCGACGGAATTTGCGAAAGCGGCGCAGAGAATCGGCATTGAAACGAATCCGTCGGATTCGTGGGACGACATCTATTTCCGCGTGATGTTTGAAAAAATCGAAACGCAAATCGGCAAAACGCGCCCGACGATTCTGTACGATTATCCCGTGTGCATGGCGGCGTTGTCGCGGCGCAAACCGTCGGACGAACGCTTGGCGGAACGCTTCGAGGTGTACGCGTGCGGCGTGGAACTGGGCAACGCGTTTTCCGAATTGACCGACGTGAAAGAACAGCGCGCGCGCTTTGAACACGATATGGATTTAAAGGAAAAACTGTACGGCGAACGCTATCCGGTCGACGAAGATTTCATGGACGCCCTCGCCTATATGCCGGACGCGGCGGGCATCGCGGTCGGCGTGGACAGACTGGTCATGCTGATTACGCACGCCGAAAGAATCGAAGACGTCATCTGGACGCCGGTGGCGTGATTTGAAAGACAAAAAATCGAATCGAAAAACGAAAAAGCCCCGAAAAATCGGGGCTTTTCTTTGCGGTTTAAAGGATTATTCCTCCGCCGTAAAGCGATCCCACTGCGCGTCGACCTTTTTGGCGAAATCGGCGGACAGACCTTTTTTCTGCGCTTTGGCAATCGCGCGTTCAATCGCCTTTTTAAATTCCTTTTCGGGCATGGCGACGCGGGCGTACACGCGGTAGACGACGGCTTTGTCATCGGCGTTCGCGCCCGTCACGGTCACGACTTTTTCCCAGTAGCGATTCGACGGGCGAATGGCGGAAGTGACCAGTTTGGACGCTTCCATGCCGATAAAGCGCGTCTGGTCGGAACCGATTTCGGTGCCTTCTTCGGCGTTCTGGAAAACGAAATCCAGTTTCTGCTCAATCGCGCTTGACAAGCCCTGCTTGGCGTTGTTTTCGGCGATGCGGTAGGCGCGGTCGGGCGAAGAAGTCGCGGGGATCGTCGTCGACCCGAGCATATAAACGGTGCCTTTGGACACGGTGAACGTTTCGGAATCCTTGACCCATTCGGGACGGGAGGACAAATCGTCGCTGCGGGCGATGACCTGATCTTTCATTGAAACGGAGGAACAGGCGGCGCACGCCAAGACGGAAAGTGCGAGGAAAGAACGGAAAATGCGTTTCATGACAAAACTCCATTAAGAAAAAGATGCGGATATGATAAAACGAAAGCGTCAAAAGACCAACGGAAAAAAAGCGAAAAAAACACTTGCCAACACCGCGATAAGATGATATATACACATCCGTTGTCGCGGGATGGAGCAGTCCGGTAGCTCGTCAGGCTCATAACCTGAAGGTCGTGAGGTTCAAATCCCACTCCCGCACCCAATTTCAAGAGGAAGTTTCAAACTTCCTCTTTTTTGTATCCGCGTTCCAAGTCGCTCTTGCCGCCGCGCCGTCGGCGCGCCAAAAAGTTCACAGAAAGATTCACAGAAAAGTTCACAGAAAATTTTGGAAGCGGCGGCGGAAAATCCGCGCGTCACGACAAGCGAACTTGCCGCCGCGCTGGGCGTGTCGCTCCGCACGGTTGCCAAACGCATCGCCGTTTTAAAAGAAAAGAGGCTGATCCGGCGCATCGGCGCGGACAGGGGCGGATACCGGGAAGTTTTGAAATAACCGTCCGTTAAAAATTTCCGGCGCAAGCCATTTTATCCCGCAATTTCGCGCCGTCAGCCGTTTGCGCCGTTTTTCAAATCGTCGAATTTCTTTTGCATGGTCGGATTGTTGCGCGTCAGGCGTTTGACGGACAAATCCTGCGCCTTGTTGTTCGCCAGACGCAGATTGTTTTCCGACGACAAAAGCGCGTCTTTCGTTTTTTGCAGGTGGTCTATCGTCTTGTCGATTTCGTCAATCGCCGTTTGGAATTTCTTGCTTGCCAATTCGTAATTGCGTCCGAATTTTTCTTTAAATTCGTTCATTTCGGCTTCAAAGTTTGAAATGTCGACGTTCTGGTTTTTCAATTCGGCGACCTGCCGTCTGTAATGCACGGAATTGAGCGCGGCGTTGCGCAAAAGCGTGATGATCGGAATGAAAAACTGCGGGCGGATGACGTACATTTTCGGGTATTTGTGCGACACGTCGACAATGCCGGTGTTGTACAGTTCGCTGTCGGATTCCAGCATGGACACCAAAACGGCGTATTCGCACTTCTTTTCGGTTCTGTCCTTGTCCAGTTCCTTGAAAAAGTCTTCGTTTTTGTGCTTTGTCGCCGTTGCGTCCGCCTCGTTTTTCATTTCAAACATGACGGAGATGAATTCGGTGCCGTCGGGCGTGCTTTCGCGAAAGATGTAATCGCCCTTGCTGCCAGTTCCGGCGTCGTTGTCCTTTTCAAAGTACGCGTTTTGAAAAGCCGTCGCGCGCAGGCGGTTGAATTCCGTTTCGCAATGCCGTTCCAGCGTTTCGCCGATCATTTTCGTCGACATCCGCGCTTTCAAATCCTTGTAGAATTCGATTGTTTCGTCTTTGGCTTTCAGTTGGACGGCGAAATTCTGCTTTGCCGCCTGCATTTGCAAAGCCGCGTCCTTTTGCGCCTCGCTCAAACTGCTTTGCAGACGCATGATTTGCCGGTCTTTTTCAAACAATTCGTCCTTTTGAGCGGCGATTGCCGTGCTGATTGCCAGTTGTTTGCCCTGCTCGTCCGCCTGAATTCGCGATTTCAAGCGTTCGTTTTCAAGGCGCAGAGCGGCTTGCGCGCGTTCGATTTCGACGTCCTTGTCCTTTGTCAAAGCGTCCAGACGCGCCCGCATTTGCGCGATTTGGCGTTCATATTCGGCGGCTTTCGCCTGCATGGAGTTCTGCGCCTGCGATTGAACCAGTTTCAATTCGCCGTCCTTTTCCTTGCGGATTTGGGCTTCGCGTTCGCGCAGTTCCTTGTCGAATTCGGCGTTTCTGACCTGACCGGCGATTGCCGCGTATCCGGATTCGTCGACCGTGAACACTTCGTGGCAATGAGGGCATTTGATTTGAGGCATGGCATCGCTCCGCTGAAAATTTTGTTTTTACCGTTATACAAAACCTTGCGAAGCAATGCAAGAGCGCGGCGGATTTACACGCCCATCGCCTTGTAAAAAGCGACGACGCCGGCGTACACGTCCTGCTTGGCGGACACAAGCGCGCTTTGCGTTTGAAGCAAATCCTGCGTTTGAGTCAAAAGCGTGTTCAGCGGAATCAGCCCCTCGCGGTAGCGCACCAAAGACAGATACACCGCCGAGCGAATGTTGCGCAGGCTTTCGTCGATGTAGCCGAGTTTCATCTGCCCCGCCTTCAAATCGTTAATCCGGTTGCCGACGTCGGTAATCGCGTTCAGCAAAGCCTGCTGGTACGCGGCGGCGTATTGATCCCTGACGGCTTTCTGCGCGCGCACCTGCCGGAGCAAAGCCCCCCAGTGAAACAAAGGCGCGGTAATTGACGGCGCGGCGGAATACGTCTGCGACCCGCTTTTCAAGATGTCGGCGAAATGCTCCGCCTGAAAGCCGATCAGCGCGGACACGGACACGTTCGGATACATGGCGGCGACGGCTCTGCCGACGGCGGCGTTCTGCGCGACGAGTTCCCATTCCGCCATGCGCACGTCGGGGCGGAAACGCACGGCGGAAACCGGCAGGGAATACAGAATGTCGAAATCAAGCACATACCCGCGCGCCAAAGCGTTGTCCCCGTCCGGCGCAAGCGCGTCGTTCAACCCGCGCGGCAAATTCCCCGTTATCAAAGTCAGGGCGTTTTTGTACGCTTCGACGGCGTTTTGAGCCGGCGGCAAAGAGCCTTTCATGTTTTCCAAAGCGTACTTCGCCTGATTCATGTCCGACAAATCCGCCAGTCCGGAATCGTACAACTCCCGCGTCAGCGCGAAAACCGCCTCCTGCAAGCCGATGTTCTGTTCCAAAAGCGCGACCTGCTCCTGCGCCGCGCGCAAGGAAAAATACAAAGACACGGTCTGCGCCTTGACGCTGATCAGCACGTTTTCCAAATTCGCCGCGACGGAGGCGAATTGCGCGCCCGCCTGCTCGCTTTGCCGCCGTCCCGCGCCCCAAATGTCTATTTCCCACGACGCGTCCAGCCCCGCCGTGTAATAACTTTCGCGGTAGGCGATCGGATTGTTGTCCGACGGTTTCAGGCGCGTGTAATTGCCCGCCGCGTTGACGGTCGGCAGATAGGCGACTTGGGCGATGCGCAGGTTTTCACGCGACGCGCGCAAAGCGGCGACGGCGGATTTGACGTCGAAGTTGCGCGTCATCGCCGACGCGACCAAAGCGTTGAGCGTGTCGTCGTTGAAATCCCTGTGCCAGTCGGGATTCGGCGCGGCGTTCGATTTTTCGCTTAAATCCAAACTGTCGGCGATTTGCGTGTCGTCGTAAAAATCGGGACGGACGTAATCGGGTCCCACGGTGCAGGACGCCAACAGCAAAGCGGACGTCAGCCAGCAAAATTTTTTCATGCGTCACCCCCCGATTCTGCGTTTTCCGCCGCCGTTTGCGCCGGCGCGAATTTTTCCTTGATTGTTTCAAACACGGCGAACAGCGCGGGAATGAACACAATGCCGACGGCGGTCGCCGCAATCATGCCGAACACGATGCTTGTGCCGATGCTGATTTGGCTCGCCGCCCCCGCGCCCGTGGCGACAATCATCGGGAAAACGCCGAAAATGAACGTCAGGGCGGTCATCAGCACGGCGCGGAAGCGTTCAGCCGCGCCCTTTTGCGACGCTTCGGCGATCGGCAAGCCTTTTTCGCGGTAATCTTTTGTGAATTCGACAATCAGAATCGCGTTTTTGGCGGCAAGCCCGATCAGCATGACCAAGCCGAGTTGGGCGTAAATGTCCAAAGACAGCCCCATCAGATGAACCCCCGCCAGCGCGCCCAAAATCGCGAACACGATGGAAAACATCACGGCGAAGGCAAGCATCCAGCTTTCATACAGCGCGACCAGAAACAAATAGCAGAAAATCAACGCCAGCGTAATCAGCACGGTGACCAGCCCCGCGGTTTCGACCTCCTGCAAACTCAACCCCGTCCACGCGATTTCGTATCCGTCGGGCAAGACGGACTTCACCGTGTTTTCGACGGCTTCTATCGCCGTTCCCGTAGCGCTTCCCGCCGCCGATTGTGCAATAATCGAGGCGTCAGTATATTGGTTATGACGGTAGATGATTTTCGGCGACGAAACGGTGCGAACAGTCGCAAAACTGTCGAGACGAACCAGTTTGCCCTCTGCGGTTTTAATATATATATTTTCGACATCTTGCACACTCCTTCTGAAAGGCGCGTCCGCCTGTAAAATGACCTTGTTGACCAACCCGTTCAGCGTGATGTTGTTAATGTATGCCGACCCCAGATACGATTGCAGGGTGTTGAACAGCGTCTGCACGGAAATCCCGTAAGCGTCCAGTTTTTCACGGTCGACGTCCAAGTACAGATGCGGCGTGTCGGCGGTGTATGTGCTGAACGCGCCCGCCAAAGACTTCTGCCCGTTCAGCGCTTTCAGGAACTTTTCAAGCGTTTCGTACAATTCCTGCGCGCTTGCCGTTCCCGAAGTCGCCAGCAGTTCAAACGTCAAACCGCTGCTGCTTGAAATGCCGGGGATTGACGGCAAGGCGAAAAAGTCCGCCTGCGCCTGCGTTTCCCCCGCGAATTCCTTTGTCAGTTTTTCGATAATCGCGTCCTGCGACAAAGATTTGTCCTTGCGTAAAGACCAATCCTGCAACCCGATCGCCCCCAGCGCGACATTTTCCCCGCCCGCCGAAATCATGCTTGCGCCCGCGACGCTGATGACGTACTTCACGCCGTCGATTTTCATAATCTTTTCGCCCGCCCGTTTCAGATATTCGCTTGTCGACGCGATGGGCGACGTGCCGGACAACTGGAAATTCGCCAAAACGATGCCCTGATCCTCGGACGGCAGAAACGACGTCGCCGTTTTTTCAAATCCGCCCCACGCCAGCAGAATAGACGCCAGAATGACAACGCTTGTCAGTACAAGGCGCGACGAAAAAAACGTCACAAATTTCAAATATCCGTTCTTCGCCTTTTCCAGAAAATCATCGAAAATCTTGAAAAAGCCGTGCGGTTCGCTTTCCTGCTCCTTTTTCAAAAACACGGCGCACAAAGCCGGCGACAGCGTCAAAGCGTTGAAAGCCGAAAACACGACGGCGGTCGCAATCGTCACCGCGAACTGCTGATAAATCTTGCCGGTGATGCCCGCCATCAGCCCGACGGGAATGAAAATCGCCAGCAAAACAAACGTCGTCGCGACAATCGCGCTGCCGATCTGCTTCATCGCCTGCACAGCCGCCTGCTTCGCGGGCATTTTTTCCTGCTTCATCAGATATTCGACGCGCTCGACCACGATAATCGCGTCGTCCACGACCAGCCCGATCGCCAAAATCGCGGCGAACAGCGTCAGAATGTTGATGTCGTAGCCGATGGCGTACAAAACCGCGAACGTCGCAATCAGCGACACGGGAATCGTAATCAGCGGAATGATCGTCGTGCGGACTTTCTGCAAAAACAGATAAGTGATGAAAACGACCAAGGAAAACGTGATGACCAGCGTTTCAATAATGCTCCGCACCGACGCGCGCACAAATTCCGTCGAATCGTAGGCGATGTCGTATTCCACGCCTTCGGGGAACGATTCTTTCAGCCGTTCCATTTCCTTGCGCACGTTTTTCATAATGTCCAAAGAATTGGAATTCGGCGTCTGGCTCAATCCCATAATGACGGCGGGCTTGTTGTCGTAAGTCGCGGTGACGGCGTAGGTGTCCGCCCCCAGTTCGACGCGCGCCACGTCTTTCAGCCGGACGATGCCGCCTTTGGAATCCGTCGTCAGCACGATGCTTTCAAAATCTTCGACGCTTTCCAAAAGCCCTTTCGCCGTCAGGGACAACAGCACCTGCACGCCGCTCGGGGTCGGCGCGGAACCGATCGCCCCGACGGAAGCCTGCGTGTTTTGCGTTTTCACCGCTTGAAGCACCTGTTCGACCGACAGCCCCAGCGACGCCAGTTTGTCGGAATCGACCCACAGGCGCATACTGTATTCCGGTCCGTAAATCTGCACGTCGCTGACCCCCGCGATGCGCTTCAACGGATTTTCCAAATTCGCATAGGCGTAGTTGCTTAAAAACAAATCGCCGTAAGCGTTGTCGGCGGAGCGCAGGGCGATCATGCCCAGCAAATTCGCCGATTGCGTTTTCACGGACAAGCCTTCCTGCGTGACGACGGCGGGCAGTTGGGACGTGATTTGCTGCAAGCGGTTTTCGACTTTGACCTGCGCAATGTCGGGATCCGTGCCGATGTTGAACGTGATTGTCAGCGTGTACTGCCCGTTGTCCGTCGAGGTCGAGGACATATACAGCATATTTTCCACGCCGTTGATTTCGTTTTCAATGGGAATGGCGACGTTTTGGGTCAGCACTTTCGCGTTCGCTCCCGGATACGTCGCGGACACGACAATCTGCGGCGGCGTGATTTGCGGATATTGCGACACGGGCAGCACATACACCGCCATCAGCCCCAGCAAGACCATGATGACGGAAATAACGGCGGCGAAGCGCGGTCTGTCAATGAAATACGCTGAAAACATGGCTTACTCCCCCGACGGCGATACGGCGTTCAGACGCACGGAACGGTTTGACGGCAAAGCGGCGACCGGCGAAGACAGAACGAAATCGTCTTTTGCGAAAACGTTTTTGACAATGTAAACGTCGTCCCTCTGGTCGAGAATATCGACGGTTTTGCTTGCCAGAACGCCGTTGTTGACGATTTGCACGCGCGCGCCCTTGTCCGAAAAAGACACGGCCTTTTGCGGCACCGCGACCGTGTCGTCGTAAGTCCGCGCCGCCAAAACCGTGACGTACGCGTTCGTGACCAGTTTGTTTTCCGGATTTTCAAACAGCGCGTACATCGCCATGGAATTTGTCTGACGGTCGATTGCGTTGTCCGTGAATTCCAAAGCCCCCGTTTGCTTGTACGCTTCGCCGTTCGGCAAAATCAGGCGCACGACCATACCGGACAAGCCGTCCGAATCCGTCATGTTCAGATAATCCCTGTCGGAAACGGAAAAAACGACTCGAATCGGCGAAGTTTGAATAATCCGGAACAGCGGTTCTCCGGCGGGCGACACATACGCGCCTTTTGTCAGGGACACATCGCCGGCAACGCCCGTCACCGTCGCTTTGATAATCGTGTAATCAAAATTCACTTTCGCCAGCGCTTCATCGGCTTTGGCTTGGGAAAGAGCGGCTTTCGCGGTCAGATACGCCGCCCGCGCCTTGTCCTTGTCCGCCGCGGACACCGCCTGCGCCCCCGCCGCCGTCAAACGATTGTAATACGAACGCGCGTTTTCCAAAGCCGCCGAAGCCTGCTCGACCGCGGCTTGCGCGCCGCTCAACCGCGCGGCGTATTCCTGCTGCTGCAAAACGACCAGAACGTCGCCCTTTTTGACGCGCTGTCCGCCCGTCACGCGCACGTCGCCGACGAATCCGCTGATGAACGGCAAGACAAAAACCGAATGGACGGGCGTCACATAGCCGATATATTTGCGCTCGATGACGCGCTTTTGCGGTTCGGGACGCACGCCGTCAAGCACCAGCGCGGGCAATTCCGCCGTTTTCGCACCGTCCGCCGTTTTGCCGCCTGAACGCAGGGACGTTTCCGCCAGCATGAAAACAATCACCAGCAAAACGCACAAAAGAATGATTTTTATGATGCTCGAAGCCGTGTTTTTTTCGTTTTCCGCCATGACTTTTCCCCTTTGCAACCCTTTCAGAATGGCTGTTTTGCGCGCGGGAAAGAAGATGGTTTTTGTGATATGGCGGCACGATTTAAGACAAAAGCAAAAAAAATGAAAAAAACAGTTGACCTGACGGAAAAATGTTTATATGGTTGCGTCTGTGAGTTTTGGGCGCGTAGCTCAGCTGGTAGAGCACTTGACTTTTAATCAAGTGGCCCCGGGTTCGAATCCCGGCGCGCTCACCAAATTAAAACGGCGGGGTTTCCCGCCGTTTTTTTTGCGCAGAATTTGCGCCGTCAAATTAAAACGGATTAAAACGCAAAAAGCAACCCTCCGCGTAAACGGGGGGTTTTCGCTTTTTAAAAAACCGGATTGATTACGCGAACGGGTCTTCGCGGTTCAGATACTGCTGAACATACTGCTGAATGCCGCTTTCCAGCGACGTCATCGGCGCCAGATATCCGACGGAGCGCAGTTTTGAAATGTCCGCCTGCGTGTAATACTGGTACTTGCCGCGCAATTCTTCGGGCATTTCCGTAAAGACGATGTTTTCCTTTTTGCCCATCGCGTTCCACGTCGCTTTCGCCAAATCGTAGAACGAGCGCGCTTCGCCCGTGCCGACGTTGAACAGCCCGCTGATGTCGTCGTGTTCCAAAAAGTACAAAATGACGTTCACGATGTCGCCGACCCACACGAAATCGCGCAACTGCTGACCGTCGGCGAACGCCTTGTTGTACGATTTGAACAATTTGACGGGACGGTCGTTTTTCACATCGGGGAAAATGTGCGCGATGACGCTTTTCTGTCCGCCCTTGTGATATTCGTTCGGACCGTACACGTTAAAGAATTTCAAGCCGACGTGCTGCAACGGCGCGCCGCGGTCTTCCAGCAGTTCGCGGGCGACCTTGCGGTCGAAAGCCGCCTTGCTCCACCCGTAAGCGTTCAGCGGGCGCAATGCGTTCAGAAAGTCGATGTTGTCGTTGTCGGAAAATCCGGCGGAACCGTTGCCGTACGTCGCCGCCGACGACGCGTAGATGAACTGTTTTTGGTTGTCGCGGCAGAAGCACCACAAATTCCACGACAGTTCAAAATTCGACCGCGCGATTAAATCGGCGTCGGTTTCCGTCGTCGTCGAAATCGCTCCCATGTGAACGATCGCGTCGATTTGGCGTTTGTTTTTTTCCAAAAATTCAAACGTTCTCGCCGGATCGACAACCGCCGCCAGTTCGCGCTTGGCAATGTTGCGCCATTTGTCGCCCGTGCCCAGCCAGTCGATGACGACCAGATCCTTGTACCCCTTTTCTTCCAATCCTTTCAGAATCATCGAGCCGATAAAGCCCGCGCCGCCTGTCACGACTATCATGGCAAATTCTCCTTACATGAAATCTTTTAAAATGTTCCACACCGTTTCGGGCGATGTGTCGTCGATTTTGTCCGCAATCAGATATTTCACATCCGGCACGCTGAACCGCTCCGCCGACTTGCGCGTGATTTCGGCAAACAAAAGCACCGTGTGCGCCGCCGTGTAGGACGCCATGTGCGCGGGCCCCGTATCGTTGCCGACAACGGCGCAAGCCCGCATCGCCAGCGCGGGAATGTCGAACAAAGCCGCCTTGTTCATAAAATTGACGGCGTTCGAGGACGCGCAAATTTCGTTGATGACGGCTTTTTCCTCGTTTGTGCCCAAAACGACGCTCTGCACGCCGCAGTCATACGCTTTGCGCGCGATGGCGGCGTAATTTTGCGGCGACCAGCGTTTGTACGGATGCGCCGCCGAACAGCCGGGGATCATCAAAATGAATTTTTCGGGCAGTTCGCCGAAATGCGTCTGCGGACCTTTTAAAAAGCGCAAATCGGAAACGGGAATGTCTATCGGTTCGCGCGTTTCGCTCACTTTCGCCAAACCGAAACGGCGCGGGGTCAGCGTGCGCACGACCAGTTCGCCGCCGTCGACAAAAGCCCATTCCAGCGGCTTTTTAATGAAAAAGCGCACCAGATTGAAGTATTTGCGCCGCGTGCGTTTGGATTTCTGCAAATCGTACACGCGGGAAAATCCGCCGCCCGCAATGATGTTCCGGCACACGCGAATGTAGTTCGCAACGTCCAGACTTTTGCGGTTGTCCGTTTCAATGCGTTTGTAAAAACCGGTCTGCTCGCCCAATCCCTTGAACGCGCTCATCGTCAGCAGGGTCAAATCGTCGCCCCGATGCATTTGCGCGATTTTTTTCATCGCCCCCAGCGACAAGACGAAATCGCCCAGCGCGCCGTGTTTAATCACCAAAATACCGGACACTTTTTTTATTCCGTAATCGCCAGCAGTTTAACGTAGGTATCCTTTTCCTTGACGGACGGGTTCTTTTCCGCATAATCCCAAATCGTCTGCCCCTGCGCGTCTTCGACGTTCACGTCGGCGCCCGCGCGGACAAGAGCCTCGACCACCTGCGGATTGTCGCCGTACAGCACGGCGCGGCGCAAAGCGGTGTCGCCCTTTTTGTTTTTCGCGTTGACCGCCACGCCCAAAGACAGCAGATATTCCACAACGTCGTACGCGCCGTTGTGCATGGACGCTTTCATCAAAGGCGTGTCGCCGTCGTTGTTCACCGCTTCGACGTTCGCGCCGTTTTCAACCAGATACTTGATTTCGTCCAACGGTCTGGAATACACGATCATCTTCATCAAAGGCGTGTCGCCCGCTTCGTCGGCGGCGTTGACGTCCGCCCCTTGCGCAATGAATTCCTTAATGTCGGAAAACGAGCCGATTTGCAGGAATTTGAAGAATTTGACGCGCTGGTTTTCCGTGTTCGTCGTCAGTTTTTTCAAAACTTCGTCATAGCCGTCTTTCAAAGACAGGCGCAAGTTCTCCTGCGCGAACTGCAACGGCGTTTTGGAGGCGGGACCCATTTTTTTGACGTCCGCGCCGCCCATAATCAGCGCGTTGACTAAAGGCACGCTGGACGTGTCGCGCACCGCCATCAAAAGCGCGGTGTCGCCCTGAAAATCCTCCGCGTCCAAATCGACGCCGGATTTGATGAACATATTGACCAGTTTGACGTCGTCCATGACGGCGACGCGCTTGGACAGAATCAGGTTCATCAGCGGCGTGACGCCCTTATTGTCGCGTTCGTTGACTTTCGCGCCGAAATCCAGCAGCAGTTCCATGAAATAGTCGCTGTCCAGAAAATCGTTTTCACGCATCATGCGCGCGACGTACATCAGCGGGGAATCGCCGTTGTTGTCTTTGATGTTGACGTCCGCGTCGGCGTCCAACAGCAATTCGACCGCCGTCGGATCGCGCGAGGTTTTCAGCACGAACATCAGCGGCGTGTTGCCGTTTTTATCCTGCTGGTTGACGTTGATTTTGCGCGTGATGACCTTTTCCAACAGCGCGGGGTCTTTAATGGACAACAGCGCGTAATTCAGCGGCGTCGCACCCTTTTCGTTGGCGACGTTCACATCCGCGCCCGCCGCGATCAGTTTTTCGACCAGCGCGGTGTCGCCCTTTTGCAAAGCCAGCATCAGCGGCGTGTTGCCGTCGGAATCGCGCAGATTGACGTCGGGCTTTTTCATTAAAACGAAGTCGATGAAACGCATCGGCATACGCTGTTTAATCAGCGTGTGCAAAATCGTGTTGCCCTGCGAATCCGCCAGATTGAAATCGGGCTTGCCCAAATCCGTCACCAAAGCGATGATTTCGTCCTTTTGCGACACGAGGAAAGCGTAGAAGAAAACCGGCACGCCGCTGAAATCCTTGTCGTTGACGGAAGCCTTGTTTTCCAAGAAAGTGCGCACGACGTTTTCGCCGATGCCGCTTTCAAAAGCGGTGTACAGCGCGTTTCTGCCGCGCGAGTCCGCCAAAGACGGATCCGCCCCTTTCGACACCAGATACATGACGATCGTTTCGTTTTTCAAACGGACGGCGCTTTCCAAAACGGTCACGCCCGCCTGTTCGTAATTGACGTACGCGCCCGCGTCCAAAGCCTGCGTCACGGCGAAGAAATCGCCTTTCTGCACGGCGTCCCACAACTTTTCGTCGGGCGTTTTTTCGGGTTCGGGCGCTTTTTTCTGCAAAGCGTCCTCCTCGTTCTTTTGATTGAAGCCCTGACGCGCGCCGCGCATATCGCCATCGCCGTCAAAACGGGCGCCGACCCTGCCGAAATCGTCCCGTCCGCCGAAGTCCGCCTCTTTCACGGCGCGGCTTTTCGACCCGCGCGCTCTCGACCCTTTTGAACCGGAGTTTCTGGACGAGGACGAACTTTTGGAGGATCTGCCGCCGGACGCGCTCTTTGCAAAAGCGTCTTCATTAAAGGCGAAAACCGCCAAAACGGTCAACAGAACGGTCAACAACTTTCTCATTAAAGGAACTCCCGTTTAAAACTTTCCGTCAATCAGCATACAATCTTTATGCGCATATTTCAAAAAAACTTTTCACCGCGCCTTTTTTTCGTACGGATTTTTCGCCTTGCGCATCATGATGCGGACGGGCACGCCCTGCATTTTAAAATCGCGCGCCAGCCCTTTTATCAAATAGCGCAAATACGATTCGGGCAGTTTTTCCGGATTGCTGGAAAACAGCGCGAACGTCGGCGGACGCGTTTTAATCTGCGTCATGTATTTCAGCGGAATCGGGCGTTTCGTCGCGCTTAACGGCGGCGGCGTGACAGCGGTCATTTCGTTCAGCCAGCGGTTTAATTTGCCGGTCGACACGCGCGTGTTCCAAACCGCGTACACGTCCAGAACCGCTTTCATCAGCGCGTCCGTCCCCTCGCCCGTGCGGGCGGAAATCGTCACCGTGCGCAAGCCTTTGACCTGCGTGAGCGATTCGTCGATTTTCTCGTTGAGTTCGTTAATCACGCCGCGTTTGTCTTTCACCGCGTCCCACTTGTTGACGGCGATCACCAGCGCGCGCCCTTCTTCCAACACCTTGCGGGCGATTGTCAAATCCTGCTTGTCGAGAACGGCGGCGGCGTCCAGCACCAAAACGACGACCTGCGCCAGAAAAGCCGCGCGTTTGGAATCCGCCGCGCTCAACCGTTCCAAATCGTCGTCGATGCGCGCCTGTTTGCGCAATCCCGCCGTGTCGGTCAGGCGAACGGTGCGCCCCTTGTATTCCCACATCGTCGACACCGCGTCGCGCGTCAGCCCCGGCATATTGCCCGTCAGCATACGCTCGCGTCCGAGCAGACGGTTGACCAGCGTCGATTTGCCGACGTTGGGGCGTCCGACAATCGCCAAATCAATCACGCGGGAATCGGAATCGTCCGCCGGCACGTTTTCGTCCGTCAAATCGACGTCTTCGTCTTTTTTGCGGCGGCGTTTTTTGCGTTCCGGCAAATCTTCGTCTTCGCCGTCTTCGCTTTTCGGCGGCACGATGTACGGGCGCAGGGATTCAAACAAATCGCCCATGCCCAAGCCGTGTTCGGCGGAAAGCGGAATCGGTTCGCCGAAGCCCAAAGCGAAAAAATCGTTCAAAAACGGCACTTTGCTTTCGGCTTTGTTCGCCGCCAGAATCACGGGCTTGCCGAGTTTGCGCAAAGCCGCCGCCATCACCTTGTCAAGCGGGGTCACGCCCGCGCGCGCGTCCACGACGAAAACGACCGCGTCGGCGGATTTCAAAGCGCGCTCCGTCTGCCGCCACATCGCGTCGGTCAAAGCGTTTCCCTCCGGCTCGAAGCCCGCGGTGTCGAACACGGCGAACGGATAGGTGTACAGTTCCGCCTCGCCCTCGCGCGTGTCGCGGGTCACCCCCGGACTGTCGTGCACCAAAGCGCGTTTTTTTCCCGTCAATCTGTTAAACAGGGTCGATTTGCCGACGTTCGTCCGCCCGACCAAAGCAATCGTCGCAGTCATTATCTGTAAGCCGCCAGTTGTCCGTTGTGAGTAATGAAAAACAATGTGTCGTCAAGTACGATGGGCATCAGCGTGCCTTTGGAATCAATGTCGTCCCAGCCGATGACCGTTCCCGTCTGCGGCGAAACGGCGATCGCCTTGCCGTCGGAATTCGTGACGATCAGACGGCTTCCCGCCATGACGGGACCCGTCCAGCTCAAACGCTTGTCCTTTGCGTCGGCGTCCGCCCAGCGCGCCAGTTTGTTAATCCACAGCAGTTTGCCCGTCTGCACATCCAAAGCCGCGAGTTCGGCGTAATTGGTGACGACGAAGACGGTCTTGCCCGCCACCCACGGCTGATCTATGCCGCCGATTTCCTTTTCCCACACGACGCCGCCGGTTTTGATGTCGAACGCGGTCAGCGAACCGCCGCTTGTCATGACGATCGCCTTGTCGCCGGCGATGACCGGACGCGCGCGGATGTCGTTGATTTCGGCGGACGCGTCGTTCAGGCGCGACGCTCCCAGAGATTCCGACCACAGAATGTTGCCGCTTTCGGGACGGAACGCCAAAATTTCACCCGACGGAAAAACGGCGATTCCGACGCCCGCATCCAAAGCGGGAGCCGCCTTGCCCAAGAACGAAACCGCTTCCAAAAAGGCGAAGTGCGTCCACAAAACCGCGCCGTCGTTTTCGGACAAAGCGACCAGTTTGTTGTCGGAGGTCAAAACGAAAATGCGTCCGCCGTACACCGCGGGAGCGGAGCGTACGGGCGCGCTTAATTTCGTTTTCCAGATTTCCTTGCCGTCGACAGCGTCCAAGGCGAACACGTTGCCGTCGCCCGTCGCGGCGAACAAAACGCCGTTGTCCAGAGCCAAGCCCGCGCCCGCCGACGTGACGGAGGACGAGCCTTTTTCGCGCAGTCTTTTCTGCCAGACGCGCTTGCCGTTTTCAACGCGGAAAGCCCGCACCAGCGCGCGCGTGTCAATCGTGTACACGACGCCGTCCGCGCCGACGGGTTCGGCGATAAGGGGACTGTCCTTGCGCGACGCCGAGCCGATGCTTTTTTTCCACGCGACGCCGATTCTTTCCGCCAGATACGGATTCTGCATCACATGGGACGAAACGCCGCCCGCCTGCCGCCATTGCGTTGTTTTTTGAGGCGCGGGCAGCGTGATTGTTTTTTTCAAAGCGTCGTTGTCCGCCGTCAAATCCGCGCCGTAGTTCAGCACGGACACTCTTTTGCCGGTCAGCGCGGAACCGTCCTCGTCATACGCGGTATCGGAAGAACACGCCGCCCCCGCCAGCGTCAAAAGAACGCAGGCGGCTTTGAAAAAAAATCCTTTTGTCATTTTGCGGCTTCCGTCGGCTGTCCGGCGGATTTTTCCGGCGCGGTTTGCCCCCGTTCTTCGATTTCTTTTTCGATCAAAGCCAGATTTTCGGCGGCGCGCATACGCAAATCCTCGGTCAAATCGCTGATGGCGAGAAGCGACGTCAGGCTGTCTTTCGCCTTGTTCAAATCGCCCTGTTTCAGCGCGATGACGGCTTTCAGTTCATACGCCTGCGCCTCCCAAGCCTGACCCTGAACGGTCAGCGGCGCCAGTTCGTTTTCCAAAGCGGCATAATCGGCGTTCGGCAAATCGACGGCGATGGAAACCTTGTTGAACAGAGCCAAATCTTTCACGGGCGCGGGGATTTTCTTGTCAAGAATCAGCGAATCCAGCACGTTCAGCGCGGCGGGCTTGTCGTCCTGTCTCAACAGCAAAGCCGTCTGATGCAAAGCCGCGAGAACGGCGTATCCGTCGGAAGCGGTCTGGCGCATTTCCTGCAACGCCGCCAAAGATTCGTCGACGTTCCCCTTTTGCGCCATGTCCAAAGCGACGGTCAAAGCGGCGTCGTCCGCCATCGCCTTTTGCTTTTTCTGGTACCCGACGTATTCAAAAAATCCGGCGCACGCCAGCGCGAGAACGATTGCCGTCACCAGCGCGGGCGCGTACTTTTTCAGGCTTTTTTTGAAATTTTCCTCTTTGATTTCCTCGTCGACTTCGCGCAACAGTTCGTCGGACATCGGATTTTCTTTTTGATTTTCGGACACGTCGGTATCTCCTTGCAGTAAAAACTTTTTCTTTAAGGTATAATTAAATTGCGTTTCAAGCAAGAACCTTTAACGTATTTTTATAACATTTATCGTATGGTATGATGCGAAAAGAAAGCAAAAGGACACGGACAAGCCCATGAAACACCTTTTTACCGTTTTGGCGGTTTTGACGCTGACAGCCTGCGGGTCGATGACGCAGCCGCGCTCGCACCTGCCCGCCGGCATGTCGATTCTGGGCTTGTGGGCGGCGGGGGAAACCGTTTCCCTGTTTCATTCCGACAAACTGATGGAAGATCACGTCGTGTCGCTGATTACGCGGCAGGACTGTTCGTTTCCGCGCTATTGGAACGGCAAGGGCGGCTACTGTATGACGCAGGAGGAGATTCTGCGCGCCTCCATGCCCGACTTTACGGTGCAGAAAGTGTACTGCTACGCGACGATCGCCTCGCCGACGTGCTACGACCGTCCGAGTCCGTACCCCTCCGACCGCTTGATCGGCGTGTACGACCGTCCCGTGTATCCGGTTGACAAGTATTTTTAATTTTTGACTTTAATCAGCCGGTACAGCGGCTTTTTCTGCAACGCGGCAACGTAATCGCGCGGCGGTTCGGACAGGGAAAAGTACAAAAACGGCATTTTCGGCTGATTGACCGACATCGCTTTTTCGGCGATTTTTTTGGTCAGAACGCTTTGCGGCAATTTTTTTTCTTTTTCTTTTTTCATTTTTCACCCGCCTGTTGTACGCTGTACGCGCGAATCGACACACAAAGGATTTTACCGGATGATTAAGACCCTGCTTGCTCCGTTTATCACGCTTTTCACTTCGGGCGTTTTGTGGCACCGCAGTTCTTTCGTCGGCATCCTGTGCGGGATATGGATATACTTCGGCACGGACAAGGAAGCAAGCACTTTTTCCCGCATTTTAACGCCGGATTTGTATCTGTTCATGCTGTCTTTTCTGATACTGTACCGTCTGATATTCAAAAAAGTCGAAATGAAAGACGGCGAAATAGACCTGAAAGTGACGGGCATCTATCTTCTGGGAGATTTCGCGCGCGCCGTCCTGACGATGATTTGCGCGGCGTTTTTCTTTCTGTCGTTCGGCGTGTCGAATGAAAACGAGGGGCTGAACAACGTCGGCGCCGCCATTGAAAACGAAGCGCGGAACCTGCCGCCGCAGGTGCGCGGTCAAATCAAGCGCGAAGTCAACAAATACATACCGTTTTAAAGGGAAAAAACGTGAAAGATTTAATCGGATTAACGCACGGGGAATTGAAAGCGGAACTGACCGGCATGGGCGAAAAGCCTTTCCGCGAAAAGCAGTTGTGGCATTGGATGTACAACCGCGGCGAAACGGATTTTCAAAAAATGACGACGCTGGCGAAAGATTTGCGCGCCAAACTCGCCGAAAATTACGTCGTCGGCAGACCCGCCGTTTTGAAAGAAACGACCAGCGCGGATTCCACGCGCAAATGGCTGTTCGGCTTTCAGGACAAGCGCAGCGTCGAAACCGTGTACATTCCGGAGGAGGATCGCGGCGCGGTATGCATTTCCACGCAAATCGGCTGTCCGAACGCGTGCGTGTTCTGTCACACGGGCTCGCAGAAAATGGAGCGCAATCTGACGGCGGGGGAAATCGTCGGGCAGTTTCTGGCGGCGCGGGACAGTTACGGCGAATGGGCGCTTGCCGCCGAACAGCCGCGTATGCTGTCGAACATTGTCGTCATGGGCATGGGCGAACCGCTGTACAACTATGAAAACGTCAAAAACGCGCTGACGATTTTGTCGGACGGGGACGGCGTCGCCATTTCCCAGCGGCGCATCACGCTTTCCACGTCGGGCGTCGCGCCGATGATTCCGCAACTGGCGCGCGATTTGAGCGTCAAACTGGCGATCAGCCTGCATGCGCCGACAAACGAAATCCGCGACAGAATCATGCCGATCAACCGCAAGCACCCGCTGGAAGAACTGATGCGCGCGTGCAAGGAATTTCAGGAAATCGGCGGCACGCGGCAATACATCACCATGGAATACGTCATGCTGGACGGCGTGAACGATTCGCCCGCCGACGCGCACGCGCTGATTCGTCTGGTCAAGGGCTTGGCGGTGAAATTCAATCTGATTCCGTTCAACGAATGGCGCGGATGCCCGCTGAAATGCTCGCCGAAAAAACGCATTATGCAGTTTTCGCAGATTTTGGAGGACGCACACTACGCCGCGCCGGTGCGGGTGTCGCGCGGACAGGACATCATGGCGGCGTGCGGTCAGTTGAAAACCGCCGTTTTAAACAAGGAAAGCAACAACACATGAAAATTCTGGTCGGATTAAGCGGCGGTGTCGATTCGGCGGTCGCGGCATACCTTTTGAAAAGTCAGGGACACGAAGTCGTCGGCGCAACCATGTCGATTTGGGACAAATCCAGCCCCTTGAAAGCGGCGCACCGCGACGCGTGCTTTTCGCCGGCGGAACAGGATGATATCGACGAAGCCAAACGCATCTGCGACAAACTGGGCATCGCGCACCACGTCGTCGACTGCACGGCGGCGTACAAAAAAATCGTGCTGGATTATTTTAAAAACGAATACCTGTCCGGCAGAACGCCGAATCCGTGCGTCTGGTGCAACGGGCTGATCAAGTTCAAGGCTCTGCCCGAAGCGGCGGCGGCGCTGGGCGTCGAATTCGACAAATTCGCGACGGGGCATTACGCGCGCGTCGAAAAGGACGAAACGACGGGACGCTATGTGCTGAAAAGGGCGAAAGACCCGAAAAAAGACCAGACGTACTTCATTTACCGCTTGCGTCAGGAACAACTGGCGCGCGTCGTGTTTCCGCTGGGCGACTACACGAAAACGCAAATCCGCGAAATCGCGGCGGGCATCGGCTTGACGGTCGCGGACAAGCCCGACAGTCAGGATTTTTACGCCGGACACTATTCCGATTTGCTCGGCGTGACCGAAAAAACGGGATATTTTAAAGACGTGGACGGCAACGTTCTGGGCAAACATAAAGGCTTTTGGAATTACACCGTCGGTCAGCGCAAAGGGCTGGGCGTCGCGGCGAAAGAACCGCTGTACGTCTTGCGGCTGGACGCGGAAAACAACGACGTGATTCTGGCGTCGCAAAAGAACGTGCTGGAACGCGAAGTTTACGCCAAAGACTGCAATTTCATCGCCGTCGAAAGCATCACGGAACCAGTGCGTCTGACGGCGAAAGTTCGCTCGACGCAAACGCCCGCGCCCGCGACGGTGTCGCCCGACGGCGAAAACCGCATGAAAGTCGCGTTTGACGAATGGCAAAAACCGGCGGCGGCGGGGCAATCGGTCGTCTTTTACGACGGCGACACGGTTGTCGGCGGCGGCGTTCTGGAAAAAACGCGCCCCGCAAAATAAACGCGCCCCGCAAAATAAACTTGCCTTTACACAAATAAGCGCGCCGTTACGCAAACAAGCACGCCGTTACGCAAACAAGCACGCCGTAAAGCCGTCAGCCGTTAAATGAAATACCACTTGAAAACGTAATCGACGCCGCCGTTCGCGTTGCCGCCGGTGCCGGCTTTAAACGCCTCCCACGCCGCAGAACACATTTCCGTCGCTTTGTCCAAAGGCATGGGGAAATAATAGCATCCGGCGGATTCGGCGCAGGTGTAGCCTTTTTGCTCGTTGAACAGGAAACTGTATGTGCCGTTCGTGAATTTGTACAGGCGGGTGTACACTTCCTCGTTCCAGTCCGCCGTCAAAAGTTCGACGCAGGAGGAAACCGGCAGGGCGGTGTGCTGAAACGAATAATAGGCGCAGCCCGTGCAAACGTCGCCGCCCGCGCCCGTGCCGTTCGTCCATTGAAAAGTGTAATCGGAACCGAACGGGGAAAAAGCCTTTTTGGAAGACGCGTCGTAGTATTCGGGCGTTAAAATGTCCAGTTGATACGCCTTTTCGTTCGTAATGCGGCAGGGACGCTCGAAACTGCAAAACGAATTGACGTCCTTAATCAACTGCTTTGTGTCCGCCAACCCTTTCGTCTGGCGGTATTTTTCCATGATTTTGTTGTATCCCGCCAACGCGCCAACCATTAAAATCGCCAAAACGGACAGCACGCCGAAGACTTCCATCATCGTCGCGCCGCGTTCGTCGGTAAAATCGCGTTTCCGGATCATGTCACACCTCTTTGTCGCCGTTTTGCAAAAAGAGTATAGCACAAAAAGCAGAATCATTTACCCTTTTTTTTCGATTCGGGCAGAGCGGAGAACGTCACCAGCACGCCGTTGAAATCCGCGTCCAACTGCACGGTCGCGACACGGTTGCCGCGCCGGAACATCAAAACGCACGTTTTCGCGCGCACAACGGTCAGTTCCGTCCAGCCGAATTTGGGCATTTCGGACAAATAAAAATCGAACATATTGTTCTGCGTGTACGGCGCGGAAAACACCAATCGCCCGATCCATTCGTTCTGCAAGCCGAACACCAGCGACTGCTTCAAATCCATAACCGCCTTTTCGGGCACGGGGATGTCGTTGAACTGGGCGAAACTGACCTGCGCTTCGCTGTCCGCCCCGCTCGCCGTCTGGGAATTCGATTTCATGGACTGGTTCATCGCGCACGCGGACAAACAAGCCGCAAAAATCAACGCCGTCAATTTTTTCATCGCACACCGCCTTTAAAAAATGCACACTTTGAGGGATTTATTAGCAAACAAAAATTAAAAACACCTTAAACGGCAAAAAACGGTTTATCTTTGCGCCGCGAAAATTTATGATGAAGCATCTCGAATCCGAAAGGTTTAATTTATGACAAAATACATCTTCATTACGGGCGGCGTCGTGTCGTCTTTGGGCAAAGGCATGGCGTCGGCGGCAATCGGCGCGCTGTTGCAGGCGCGCGGCTACAAGGTGCGTATGCGCAAAATGGATCCGTATCTGAACATCGACCCCGGCACAATGTCGCCGTACCAGCACGGCGAAGTTTTCGTCACGGAGGATGGCGCGGAAACCGATTTGGATTTGGGACATTACGAACGCTTTGTCGGCACGCCGTGTCACAAGACGGACTCGATTTCCGGCGGGCGCATCTATTACAACGTGCTGATGAAAGAACGCCGCGGCGATTATCTGGGCGCGACGGTGCAGGCGATCCCGCACGTCACCGACGAAATCAAAAACTTCATCGCGTCCGATTTGACCGACGAAGACTTCGTCCTGTACGAAATCGGCGGCACGGTCGGCGATATCGAAGGCACGCTGTTTTTGGAGGCGATCCGCCAGTTCGCAAACAAAATCGGACGCGAAAACGCGCTGTTCATCCACCTGACCCTGCTGCCCTACATCGCGACGGCAGGCGAATTGAAAACGAAACCGACGCAACATTCCGTCAAGCAACTGCTGGAAACGGGAATTCAGGCGAACATCCTGCTGTGCCGCTCGCAAATGCCGATTCCGGAGGGCGAAAAGCGCAAAATCGCCCTGTTCTGCAACATTTCGCCGCAAGACGTGATTATGGCGCTCGATTCGGACAGCATCTACAAAATCCCCCTGCAATATCACGCGGAGGGGCTGGACACGCGTATTCTGCACTACTTCAAAATGTTCGATTCCGCCCCCGAACCCGATATGGAAAAATGGGAAAAAATCGTCGACGTCATCGGGCATTGGGAACACTCGGTCACCATTGCGGTCGTCGGCAAATACTGCGGTCTGCCCGACGCTTACAAATCGCTGAACGAAGCGCTGTTCCACGGCGGCATCGCGCACAAGACGAAAGTCAACGTCAAATGGATTGAATCCGATACGCTGGAAACAATGACGCCCGAACAAATCGACGCGACGTTCTCCGGCGTGCAGGGCATCCTCGTCCCCGGCGGCTTCGGCTCGCGCGGCATCGAGGGCAAAATGATCGCCGAACGCTACGCCCGCGAACGCAAAATTCCCTTTTTGGGCATCTGTCTGGGGATGCAGACGTCCGTCATCGAGGCGGTGCGCTCGTTCTTAGGCGTCAAAGACGCGAATTCAACCGAATTTACGAAAAACTGCACGCCCGTCGTCGCTTTGATGACCGAATGGGAGCAGGACGGCAAAAAGCAGTTGCGCTCCGAAATGACAAACGTCGGCGGCACAATGCGCTTGGGCGCGTACCCGTGCGTTTTAAAGGAAGGCTCCCTGGCGTCGAAATTGTACAACGGCGCGCAGACGATTTACGAACGCCACCGCCACCGCTACGAAGTCGATATGAATTACGTCGAAAAACTGGCGGATTACGGCATGATTGTTTCCGGCAAATCGCCCGACGGTCTGCTGCCCGAAATCGTCGAATTGACGAATCACCCGTTCTTTATCGCGGTGCAGTTCCACCCCGAATTCAAATCCAAAGCGTTCGACCCGCATCCGCTTTTCAAAGGATTGGTGCAGGCGGCGCTTCAACAGGAAATTCTGCTGTAAGCGCGAAAACACGCAAAAAAAGCCGCGACGGTTGCAAAATCGCCGCGGTTTGTTTTTCGGGATTTATTTTTTCAGGCTTTCGTAAAAAATTTTCAACTTGGCGAAACTTTCTTCGCTGATGTCGTGTTCGATGCGGCACGCGTCCTGCGCGGCGGTTTGCTCGTCAACGCCGATGTCGACCAGCATCCGCGTAATCAGGCGGTGGCGTTCGTAAATCATTTCGGCGATTTTGCGCCCCTCGCTTGTCAGAGAAACGGACAAATCGTCCCCGATGTCAACGTATCCCTTGCCGACCAGTTTTTTCAGAGCGATGCTGACCGTCGGCTTTGAAAACCCGCGTTCGCGCGCAATGTCGACGGAACGCACTTTTTTGCCGTCAGCCCCCAAAAGCAAAACGGTTTCCAGATAATTTTCGGCTGATTCTTCGTTGTGCATACCCTCTCCTTTTTAAATAAAATAGCGGATTGCGCGCCCGAATTCAAATGTTTAAAAAAATTCTTGACAAGAGGGTTAGCCTATACTAACTTTATGCGCAGGCAACACAAGGGCGAAAGTAATGTCAAAAAAAGAAGACAGCATCAAGACCGTTCCCGAAATGGTCAAGTACATTGAAGAAAAATACGACCGCGAAGGGCGTTATCTGGTTGACGGCACGCCCCGTCACGCCGCCGCCGCGATTGAATTGGAAAACAAGTACGGCTTGAAAGACATTGCCGGACACTATAAATTCGTTGACGGAAAGACCGCGCCGTTCGCCGAATACGATTACCGCAAACGCTTTATGAAGTATTTCCACGCGACGAAAATGCAAAATTCCGAAAATCCGATTTTGCGCGAGGCTTCGCAGATTGTTTTGCGGGGCGCGCCCGAAGCGTTGAAAGAAATCAACGGGGAAATCAAGAAATTGCAGGAATTGAACCCCGAATTGAAGCGTCTGAACTTCAATCCGAACAAAATGCTGGAAGCGTATCAGGCGCTGATCGGCGTCACGTCCGGATACAATCCCGACGACATCAACTACTTCCTGCACAGCTTGCGCACGGGCAAACGCGACGAAAGTCTGAATCAGCGCAAGGACAAATTGGGCATCAATTTGGGCTGGCAGCCCGCCCATACGACCATGGATCGCATCGAAGCGCAGTTGAAAGCACGCGATCAGGCGAAAACAGCCGCACAGATAGCGTCAAAGGCGTCGTACTCCAGATAGCAACTCAACAGCCTTTGACCGAAAGCCCCCGTTTTGCAGTTCGGGGGCTTTAATTTTGCGTAAAATCCCGCACAGGTTGCACTTCCCGCACGCATATTCTTTTTAATTTACACGCGTGCCCGTTTTCTTTATACTTCCCGCGCCGGTTTATCCGGTTGAAAGGAGGCAAGAGATGAACCCTTTCAGAATCGAAGCAATCGCATACATTCTTTTGGCGATTGCAGTTTTATTGAAATCAATGCAGAGTAAATAAAACTTAACCCCCGAAGGTGCAACTTCGGGGGTTTCTTTGAAAGTAGGTGAAATGAATCTTTCAAAATCGATGCTTTATTATAAGCATATCCTTTCCGTTTTTTCAAGCGTTTTTATTAAAACAACTTTTGCGGCGGCGGCGACCGCCTTTTTCCTTTTTTAATTTACACACGCGCCCGTTTTCTTTATACTTCCCGCGCCGGTTTATCCGGTTGAAAGGAGGTAAGAAATGAGCCCTTTCATGCTTGAAGCAATCGCATACATTCTTTTGGCGATTGCAGTTTTATTGAAATCAATGCAGAGTAAATAAAACTTAACCCCCGAAGCCGTGAACTTCGGGGGTTTCTTTGAAAGTAGGTATAAAACGAACCTTTCAAGCTTGATGCCTTATTATAAGCACAATCTTTCCGGTTTTTCAAGCGTTTTCATAAAGAACAACCCCCGTTTGAACGGGGGCTGCAAAAAATGCGTCCGCCGTGAAAATCAACGCTGACGGTTCGCCATGACCGCTTTCATCAGCGCGGCGTTGTTCGTCTTGACGTCGGCGCGGGATTTTTCGGGACTGACGAAATGATAGTATTTCGCCAAATCGGGAAAACCGTTTTCCAGCACGACTGTCGGACGGTTGGAATCGTCCATTTGCGACAAGTGTTCCTGCGTCGTCAGTTTGTAGTTCGGGTCCTGACAGAACGTCCGGTAGCATCTTTCGGTCGCTTCGCTGATGACGGTGCCGCCTTTCTGCCAAGCGTAATTGATGCCGCAGGCGATGGCGCCCGTGCCGTCCGCGCGGATGTTGTCGCCGACCATGACGACTTGGCTTTTGTCTTTAACGTCCATGTCGTCCAAGATGCGCTGCATGGTCGCCGGGTCGGGCTTGTGCGTTTTCGGGGCAAGCAGAACCAGTTTGTCGCCCAGACCGGCGCGCAGTTCCTGCGCCGCGCCCTTGACTTCCTTGCGGATGACCTGCCCGTCTTTCAAATCGGGTTGCGCGTAGATTTTGTCGATCATGTCAGCGGTAATTCCCATTTTCGCCAAGCGGGGAATACAGACGGATTCGCGGGAATCGGTGTACAGCACCAGTTTCGCGCCCGACGTTTTGATTTTGTTGATTGTCGCCATGACGCCGTCGTACAAAGCGGCTTTGCTTTTGTTTTTATCCCATTCGTGCAGGATTTTTTCCAATTCGCGTTCCTGTTCGGCGGATTTGGGAGCCAGCGACGGCGCGTGAGCGATATCCGAACGCAGATCTTTGCCGATATAGGGACCGGAGATATGTTTTTTGTCTTCGGGCACGCCGGCGAGCAAATCCTCGGAGATGTCTTCGCGCGGTCTGCCGTACAGCACCGCCAGTTTGTCCATGGCGATGTCCAGCGCGTCGCCCCAAGTGTCGAACTTGTCGGCAATCGTGTTGTCGATATCGGTAATTACAAGGTTAATCGACTTTTTTTCTGTCATCTTTTCATCCTCTTTGTTCAAATACCGTCCTTATGAAATTACCATACAACATTTTTAGACGGGAATCCAGTTATTTTTTGTCCATAGACGGAAAAAATGTTCTTTTCCGAAATAATGACTGGACAAGTCGCCCATTTCACGATATGGTTGCTTAGAGACTGCATTAAAATTCATTGGAGTACGCGTCATGACCGACAGAATCCCCGTCAGCCTTGTCATATCCGACATTGACAGCACGATTGCCGACAAATACGACACTTGGGCGTTCGCCGTCGACGAGGCGATCGACAGAATCAGCGCCCTGTATCAGCGCGACCGCAAAGAAATCGTGAAAGATTTGCTGGATTACGTCCCCGAAGACCAGCGTCACATCGCGCCCTACATCGGCAAGGATTTGGCGGCGGACATCGCGCGCACGCCGTCCCTGCGTCCGCAAACGCCCGCGCAGGAAAAGGAAATGGCGAAAATCCTGCACGATTGGGGCAAAAAGCGTCATCAGGCGAAACTGTATGACGGCGCGGCGCAGACGATTAACAAAATCCGCAAATCCGGCGCGAAATTCGTGCTGTACACCGATTCGCGCGAATCGCAGGTTCTGCCCCGCTTGGCGAAAATGGGAATCACCGCCGACATGATCGACGCGCTGTACGCCATGCCGGACACGCACAAGGGACAGGTCATTCACAAGGAAATCAAAGGCGCTGCTTACGACCTGCGCGAAGGTCTGGGCGACCGCATGATTCTGTTGGAACCAGGCGCGCAAAAGCCGAATCCCGCCGTGATGCAGCGCATTATCAACGACATGGGCGTGACGGACAACAAAACCGTCGTCATGGTCGGCGACAACGTGCGCGCGGACGGCACGGGCGCGATTACCATCGGCGCGAATTACGCTTGGCAGAAAGGCGGCACCGATTTGTCCCCCGTGACAATCCGCTGCTACGATGAATTGAATCAGGAAAAGGAATACAAACTGACCGCCGACGAGCATTATAAGCAGATGAACGATTCCAACCGTCCGACCGTGACGCTGAATCAGTTCATGGATCTGCCCACGCATTTCGCTTTCATGAGCAGGGAAAAACTGGACGAAATGCAAAAACAGACGGCGCAGGAAAAACCCGCGCGCGCGCCTCACGTCATGCACGCTTTGGCGCACAAGCGCGGCAGATGATTTTTCCGCCGGACGCTTAAAACCGACCGCCGCGTCAATCAAATCCGAACCCCGCGTCAAAGCGGGGTTTTCTTTATAAAAACCGCTTTACCTCGTCTTTTATTCCGCATATACTCGTCCGAAAAAAACAGGGGGACTTTTTAATGAAACACGGCATTGCGCGCAAGACGCTTTTATCTCTTTTTCTCGGCTCGATATTCTTTCTGCCCGACGTTTTGTACGCGTTTGTCGACCCGCGTTTTCCGCTGTGCGTCAATCCCGAAAAATTTTTGCTTGTGTTTCTTTTAGGCGTGCTGATTTCCCTGTCCGAAAGCAAAAAGACGGTGTACGCCGCGCTTTTCGTGTTCGGCTTTATGAATTTGGTGCAGTTCTGCTGCATGGCGTATTTCGGCACTTATTTGTCCCCGTTCGCATTGGCGGCGGCGTTCAAAGACAGCGGCGACGTCGCGCTGGAAGTCGGACATATGTTTTCGCGCCTGTGGTATCTGACGCTGATCGTCGGCGTGCCGTACGGCGTTTACGCGTACGTCGTTCACAAATCGGCGAACCGTTTTTGCTTTAAATTCGGCGGCGCGCTGACCGTCTTGTTTTTCGCCGCGTTCGTCGTGCGCGCGAACACGCCGTCGGGCGCGCACCAGATGCTGTTCAAGCGCACCTGCTACGCGTCTTTCAACACAATGAACGCCTTTACGGGCTACTTCGGCAACATCCTGCCCCGCGCTTTGATTAAAAACGATGCGGGACAAAGTATGTACAAGCCGTATAAAGTGACGAAAACGCAGACTTTTGACAAGCCGTTCACCGTTTTCGTCGTGTACGGGGAATCCGTCAACCGTCATCATATGTCGCTGTTCGGTTACGAACGCGACACGACGCCGTTGCTGAAAAAACGCCTTGAAACCGATAAAAACTTCGCCGCGCACGAAGCGTATTCCGCCGCCGTCAACACGCTGATTTCCATTCCGACGTTTTTGCATTTGCAGCGCGAGCCGGACAATTACAAAAAGCAGGTCGAAGCGGATTCCTATCTGCCGCGTCTGGCGCAAGAAAACGGCTTTCACACGGTTTACATCGGCTTTCAGGGGGAATCCGTGCGTCAAAAATCGGCGTTGTCGCACATTGACGATTATTACGTTTACGAAGCGGGCGTCAAACCCGACGAAGAAGCGTATTTCAAAGACGCGGTGTCGCAAATCGACTTTACAAAGCCGACGTTCGTGTTTTTGAACAAGCGCAACCTGCACACGCCGTTCATCGACAATTACCGCAACGCGCGCGGCGATTTCGCGAAATGGCGGACGCAAAACGTCGACGACGACGCCTATCGCGTCAATTCCTACGACAACGCGATGCTGTACGAGGATTATCTGCTGACGATGATGATCGACTGGTTGCGCGACAACGTGAAAACGCCGGTGTATTTCTATTTCATCGGCGACCACGGCGAAGCGTTCGGCGAAACGTCGGCGGAATACAAAACGGGATTGCACGGCCACGGCGCGCTTTTGTGGTCGATTTATCATGTGCCGTTCCTGTTCGACGGCATCAACGCGCCGCAAAACGACCCGCACGTCGCCGACGTCAAAGCGGCGTTCAAGCCGACGGCTTACGAAGTCGGTCTGCTGATTGCGAAAAGACTGGGATACGCCGTTGAAAATCCGAACCTGACCGGCGACGTCTATTACGTCAACGGCATGGATTTAATGGGGCGCGCGGGATATGTCGAATTGAAAAAAGACCGCGCGGCAGGCACGGTTTCGGAAAGCGTGATTTTGAAAACGCCTTAATTTCCGGCGGGCTTGGAGGACTCGAACAAAAGCAGTTGCCCCGCGTAGAATTTTCCGGACTGCCAGCTGAACGGCAAAGTCAGGGAATAGGCGGAATCACCGCGTTCCAGTTTTAACTTTTGTCCCAAAACAATCTTGGCGACGGACAAATCGGTCGAACGGACAATCCCCTTTTCCTCCAACGCGTTCAGCAAATCGAAAAAGCCGAACACTTTGGCGTGCGCCGCGACGGTGGCGTTGAAATCCGGATCGAAGCCGAGCGCGCCGGAAAACGCGCTTTGAACGTTTGACCAGACAATACGCCCCTTTTCAACGTCCAGCACGCCCGCGTTGTCCAGCCAGTCCGTCAAAAGCGGCTTGGTTCTTTTTTCAGAAAAGCCCCGCACTTTGCCGCGCGCGGCGAATAAAGCCATGTATTCGGGCAAAGGGCGCGCGGAATGAGCCAGCCGCACGCCGTTCAGCGCAAGAGCGTAATCATAGGCGGCGGCGTTCACGCCCGTTTCGTCTTTCACACGGGAAAATTCCAGCGCGGCGGACGCGATTTTAAAGCCGTCCGCGCCCGAAACAGCGGTCAGATTGCTCAAATCAATCCGCACGCGAAGCGGTTCTTGCGCCGTTTGTTTGAAAATGCGCGCCGTCGCCTCCCCGACTTGAAAACGCATTTCCGTTTTGTCGGGAAAAGTCAGGGAAAACGCCCCGCTCATGCGCGCGGTGACAACGTCGGGAGCCAGCGGATTGACCGACAATTCGACGCCGGCGGACGAAAACGACGCGCCGCCCGCCCGCAAAGGCGCGGTCAGCACGGGATTTTCAATGAACAATCCGCCCGTGAAAGCGAAAAAAGTGCGTTTGGGCTTGCCGTAGGACACGCCGAACCCGTTGGCGCCGATTTCGCTGAAAACCGCGTAAACGCTTTTTTGCAGTTCGTGTTCGATGTGAAAGCAGTAAGCGCCGTACCCGACAATCGCCAGCGGGACAAGCAACAAAAAGACGTAACGCTTTAAAAAAAGCGAAAACGTCCGGTGCAGACTCGGCAAGGGTTGATTTTCCCGCATCGACCCGATTCCGCTTTGCCGGCGCGGATCCAGTCGCGGCAGTTTTTCGGCTTTCACCATAGGCTTTTTCCCGATATCTTTTTTTGTATAGTATATTTTGAAAAAAAACTCTACCCTAATAAAAAACTTTTGAAAGGGAAAAACCGTGAGCGTTGACAACATCGTTTTCGATTTCGGCGGCGTGCTGTTCGATTGGAATCCGCGCTATTTGTACCGCAAAATTTTCGACGACGAAAAGCAAATCGACTATTTCCTGACCGTCGTCTGCCCGCCCGAATGGAACATTCAAATGGACGCGGGCAAGCCGTTCGCGCAAGCGTGCGCGGAGCGCAAAAAACTCTTTCCGCAGTACGCCGCCGAAATCGACGCGTACAACGCGCGCTGGATTGAAATGTTCGGCGAACCGCTGTACGAAACGCACGAAATCGTCAAAAAAGCGGCGGAAAAATACAACGTGTACGGCTTGACGAACTGGTCGGCGGAAAAATTTCCCGATTTCAAAAAACGCTACGGCGTGTTCGATTACATGAAAGGCATCGTCGTGTCGGGACAGGAAAAACGCGTCAAGCCCGACGCCAAAATCTACCGTCGCCTGACGGACAGGTACGGGCTGAATCCGGAAAAAACGCTGTTCATCGACGACAATCAAATAAACGTCGACGGCGCGAAAGCGTGCGGGTGGCAGGGCGTCCTGTTTGAAAATCCCGCGTCTTTGCGCCGCCGTTTAAGCGAACTGGGCGTGACGGTTTAATCCTCGTCCGCGTCGCGTCCCGCGCGTTCGTACAGATGTTCCTCGATTTTCGCGCGCATATCCGCGTCAACGCTTGTTTTCAGGTGCGCGGCGTATCCGTTGAGCAAGGTGCGGGCGTTTTCCGCTCCCGCCACGGCGTTCATGCGCTGCTGCATTTCAAACGCGCCGACGACGTCCTTGTCGGGATTGGCGGGAGTCACGCCCGTCAGCCTGCCGACGATGTGGTCGTTCGCCGAGCGCGTGTTGAATACGTCGCCCTTGTTTCGCAGGAACATCAGGGCTTTCAAGGACGGCGCGATATCGGCGGACTGGCGCGTCACGTCTTTGATTTTCTGCGCTTTCACGCCCGTCTGCGACGCGATTTTTGAAAGGGAAACCCCGCGGCGCATCAATTCTTCCGTTTTGGCGGCGATTTGCTTGGCTTTCGCGGCGCGCGCCTCGCGCGTCCACAACTGCGTCATCGCGGCTTTCGCCTTTTCAAACGATTTCGTCTGCGGTTCTTTGATTTCGTCGGTGCGCACGGCGAAATACCCGTCCGCATAGTCGATCAGCGGGGAGACCTGTCCCTCGTCCAGCGTAAAAGCGGCGTTCACGACGTCAATGTCCGGTCCGGCGGATTTTTCGTCCTCGTCCGCGCCGCCCATGTCGACAAAGCCGTATTTTTGCACGCGCAAGCCGTTGTCCCGCGCGACGTCTTCCAAAGATTTGCCTTCGCCCAAAGCGTCCTCGATTCTGACGGTCATTTCGTCCAGCAAATCATAAGCGCGGGCGGCGCGGTAATCCTTTTCCAACTGCGCTTTCGCCTGCTTGAACGACGTTTCCTTGCGCGGCGTAATGCCGTCCACGCGCAGAATCTGCCAGCCGAAAGCCGTTTTCACGGGTCCCACGACCGCGCCTTTTTTCGCCTCGAACACAGGGTCGGCGATTTCGGTCAGCAAGCCGTCTTTCACGACCTGCCCCAGCGACGTTTGCTCTTTTGTCTGCTTGGCGATTTTTTCCGCGACCTTGTCAAAGGAATCGCCTTTTTTCAACGCCTGCATCGCCTTGTCCGCGTCCGCCTGCGTTTCCAACAGCATCTGGCTGACGGCGCGCGTTTCGGGCGTGATGAAGTTTTCGCGGTTCATTTCGTAAATGTCTTTTAAAATCGCGTCGGTCACTTCGACCTTGCGCGCCGCGTCGTCGCGCGTCAGGTTCATGACGGACAGACGGCGGTATTCCGGCGCAATCAGATTTTCGCTTTCGCGGTCGTACAGCGCGCGCAGTTCCTTGTCCGACGGCTTGGCGGAAATATCCATGTCGTCCTCGCGCACGGTGAACACGTCGGCGGAGCGTTTTTCGTTAATCAGGCGGTACATTGTTTCCGCTTCGGATTTCGGGGACACGCCCGCGCCGCGCACCGCCTGCATGACGCGTTCGGCGCGCAGGGAATCTCGAAGCAGCGCCACATAACGCTTTTCGTTCTGTCCCGTTTTGCTTAAATACTCGTTGAACTGCTGGCGGCTGAACGCCCCGTCGTACCCCGCGAACGCCGGATTCGTCACAATGGCGGCGTACACGTCGTCGTCGGTCGCGACAATTCCCAATCCGTCGACGAATTCGGAAGCGACCGTGCGCGACACCAAAGAATTCATCACGTCGGACGGCAAATCCGCGTCCAAAGCCTGTTTCAGCGTGACGGGAGATCCCGACACCGCGCGGATTTGGGACATGGCGGAGTCAAACGCTTCGTAGAACGCGCGCACGGGGATTTTCACCTTGCCGACGCGCGCCAGCGTTTTGTTGCTTTCGGAAAAATTCGACACGCCCTGAATACCGAACAGGGACATGAAACTTAAAGCCGTCAGCACCAAAATGCCTTTGACGAACCAACTGTCTTTTTTATCGCGAATGTATTTAAGCATGGATATTCCTTGATAAGCGAATCGGGAACTTTTTTTCAGATAATAAATATCCGTAACCGTAAAGGCAACATACTTTATAAAAAAAGGGGCGATGACGCAATTAAATGTTTTTTTAACGCGCGGCTTGTGTTAAAACCGTGATAAATCGTTTTTTAACAGGAGTTTTGAAAATGGCTGAAAGAAGACCGCTGATTGCGGGAAACTGGAAAATGAACTGCTTGAAAAAAGACGCGGTCGCCCTTGCCGGCGCGGTCGCCGAACGCTATGCGGCGCTGTCGCATCCCGTTTGCGACGTGCTGATGTGCCCGCCGTCGATTTTAATCCCCGCCGTGACCGAAGTCGTCAAAGGACGCACGTTCGTCGGCGCGCAGGATTGCAGCGCGAAAAAACAGGGGGCTCATACGGGCGATTTGAGCGTCGACATGATTAAAGACGCGGGCTGCTCCTTCGTCATCGTCGGACACTCCGAACGCCGCGCGGATCATCACGAATCGAACGAAGACGTGAAAGCCAAAGCGCAGGCTGTCGTCGCCGAGGGAATGATCGCGGTCATCTGCATCGGCGAAACGCAAGACGAACGCGACGCGGGCAAGACGATTGAAGTCTGCCGTTCGCAGTTGCGCGGCTCCATGCCCGAGGGCGCGACGTTTGAAAACGTCGTCATCGCCTACGAACCCGTTTGGGCGATCGGCACGGGACGCACGCCGACGACAAAGGACGTCGCGGATGTTCACGCCGCCATTCGCGCGGAAATCAAAGAAATTCTGGGCGAACAGAACGCCGCCAAAATGCGCGTTTTGTACGGCGGATCGGTCAAACCGTCCAACGCGGCGGAACTGCTGGCTTTGGAAGACGTCGACGGCGCTCTGGTCGGCGGCGCGAGCCTGAAAGCCGACGATTTCTTCGCCATTATCGAAGCGTGCCTGTAACCCGAAAGGATTCATCCGATGCATTCCGTAATTTTGGTCATCCACGTCATCATCGCCGTCATGCTTGTCGGCGTCATCCTCATGCAGCGTTCCGAAGGCGGCGCGCTGGGCGGATTGGGCGGTTCCAGCGTCAATTCGCTGATGTCGGGACGTTCGGTCGGCAACCTGCTGACGCGCGTGACGGCTATTCTGGCTTTTTGCTTCATGGTCACGTCTTTGACGCTGGCGATTCTGGCGAAAAGCGAATCGGCGAAAGCGTCGCAGTCGTTCTTGGACAAAGTCCCGCAGCAGCAGGCGCAGAAAGCGGATCAGCCGCAGGCTCCCGCCTTGCCCGACGTTCCCGTTTCTTCCAAATAATTTCTTGAAAAGAGGCTTTTCAAAGCCTCTTTTTTTATCTTTTCAAGGAGAGTTTCATGCAAAACCGCATTGTCAAAATCGCCGATTTAACCGTATCCAACGATTTGCCGTTCACGCTTCTGGCGGGACCATGCCAGCTTGAAAGCAAGGAGCATGCGCTGGATTTGTGCGGCAAAATCGTTGAAATTACAAAAGAATTGCACATCCCCTACGTGTTCAAAGCCTCTTTCGACAAGGCGAACCGCACGTCCATCAAAGGCGCGCGCGGGGTCGGTCTGGAAAAGGCGATGGACATTTTCGATTCGATTAAGAAAACCTACGGCTGTCCGATTGTGACGGACGTGCACGAACCGTATCAATGCGCCGAAGTCGCGCCGCACGTCGACGTTCTGCAAATTCCCGCGTTTTTGTGCCGTCAAACCGATCTGGTCGTCGCGGCGGCGAAAACGGGCAAGACGCTGAATATTAAAAAAGGGCAGTTTTTAGCGCCTTGGGACATGAAAAACGTTGTCGGCAAAGCGGACGAAGCGGGCAATTCGAACGTCATGGTGACGGAGCGCGGCGCGTCTTTCGGCTATAACACTTTGGTTGTGGATATGCGCTCTCTTCCGATTATGGCGCAACAGACAGGTTGCCCCGTCGTGTTTGATGCGACACACTCTGTACAACAGCCGGGAGGAAACGGAACGTCCACCGGCGGTCAGCGCGAATTCGCTCCCGTTCTGGCGCGGGCGGCGGTTGCGGTCGGCGTCGCGGCGGTGTTCATTGAAACGCACCAAGACCCCGACAAATCGCCCAGCGACGGTCCGAACATGATTGCGCTTGCCGATTTGAAAGGCGTTCTGGAAGAACTGACGGCTTTGGATAAAATCAGAAAACATTATTGATACGGAGGAACCATGTCAGAAATTGCGGATATTTTCGCGCGCGAGATTTTGGATTCGCGCGGCACGCCGACGGTTGAGGCGGACGTTGTGCTGGAAAGCGGCGTCATGGGACGCGCGGCGGTGCCGTCGGGAGCGTCGACGGGCGCGCACGAGGCGGTCGAACTGCGCGACGGCGACAAAGCGCGCTTTAACGGCAAAGGCGTGCTGAAAGCGGTGCAGAACGTCAACGACGAAATCGCCGACGAATTGATCGGAACGGACGCGACGGACCAGTTGGCGCTGGATCAGGCGCTGATTCGTCTGGACGGCACGCCGAACAAATCCCGTTTGGGCGCGAACGCGATTCTGGCGGTGTCTTTGGCGGCGGCGAAAGCGGCGGCGCAGGAAACGGGATTGCCGCTGTACCGCTACATCGGCGGCGCGTCGGCGCACATTCTGCCCGTGCCGATGATGAACGTCCTGAACGGCGGCAAGCACGCGGACAATCCGATTGACGTGCAGGAATTCATGATTATGCCGGTTTCCGCCGTGTCGTTCAAAGACGCGGTGCGCATGGGCGCGGAAGTGTTCCAGTCGCTGAAAACCATTCTGCACAAGGACGGACTGAACACGAACGTCGGCGACGAAGGCGGATTCGCCCCCGCGATCAACAGCGCGAAAGACGCTTTGACGTACCTGACGAAAGCGGTCGAGGAAGCGGGATACAAGGCGGGCGAAGACGTTGTTTTCGCTCTGGACGCGGCTTCCAGCGAATTTTACAAGGACGGCAAATACATTTTGTCGGGCGAAAACAAGAAATACAACGCGTCGGGTATCGTGCAGTATTACGAAGATCTGGTCGCGCAGTTCCCGATCAAGTCGATTGAGGACGGATGCGCGGAAGACGACTGGGACGGCTGGGATTTGCTGACGGACACGCTGGGACGCAAAATCCAGTTGGTCGGCGACGATTTGTTCGTCACGAACGTAGAACGCCTGAAAAAAGGCATCTGCCGCGGCGTTGCGAACTCCATTCTGGTCAAAGTCAACCAAATCGGCACGCTGTCGGAAACGCTGGCGGCGGTCGACATGGCGCAGCGCGCGGCTTACACCGCCGTTTTGTCGCACCGTTCGGGCGAAACCGAAGACACGACCATCGCCGACATCGCGGTCGCGACGAATTGCGGACAGATTAAAACGGGGTCGCTGTCGCGCACGGACAGACTGGCGAAATACAACCGCCTGATTCGCATCGAGGAAGAACTCGGCGACGCGGCGGCTTATGCGGGCAAGCGCATTTTCCACGCGCACGATTGCTCCTGCGGCGAATGTCATTGCAAATAATCTAATACTTTCGGGCGGGGGGCGGCGGCGTTCCCCGCTTGACTTTCAAGCGCGCTTTATCTTTAATGAAACCGGATTTGAAAAGGCGGGCATCATGATAAAGCGCAACGGCATCCCCTTTTTGCTGTGTCTGTTTTCGGGCGTGGTTTTAAGCGTCGTCCTGAAATACGAACTGCATTGGGATTTCATCAATTACCACTATTTCAACGGATTCGCGTTCGCGGCGGGCAGATTGGGATACGACATCGCGCCCGTGTCCGTCAATTCGTACTTAAATCCGCTTTTGGACGCGCTGACCTTTTGGCTTGTCAACGCTTTGAACGATTATCCCGACCTGTATTACGCCGTGACGGGCGTGCCGTTCGGATTGCTTCTGTTCGCCTGCTTTAAAGTCAACACGCTGTTTTTCAAAAGCCGCGCCGCCGTCTGCCTGTCGATGATTTTGGCGGCGACGGGATTCGCGGCGTGGTTTCAAATCGGCACGTCGACGAATGAAATTCCGTTGGCTCTGCTTGCCGTGACCGCGCTTTATTTTTTGTTGCAAAACAAGCGGCTTTTTTGGGCGGGCGCGCTTTTGGGCGCGGCGGCGGGTTTCAAATCGACGGCGGGCGTGTATTGCGTGTCGTCCGGCGCGGCGTACATCCTGTTTCACCGCAGGGAATACAAAAACATCGCCCTGTTCGCTTTGGCGGGATTGACGGGCTTTCTGACTGTCAACGGATTTTGGATGTACGAATTGCTCAAAATGTTTCAAAATCCGTTCTTTCCGTTTTTCAACGGGATTTTCAAATCGCCGTACTTTGACGAAATCAACTTCTCCTACCGCCAAGCGTTTGAAAATCGCGGATTTTGGCAAGCCGTGCTTTTGCCGTTTTCGTTTGCGGCGCATTTTGACAAATCCTACGCCGCGAACATTTGCTTTTCCGATCCGCGCTTGGCAATCGCGTTTTTGCTGACGCTGGGATATCTGCCGTTTGTCCGGAAGCGTCCGCTCGACCGGCAAAGCGCGTTTCTGGCGGTGTGGATGCTTGCGTCCTACGCCGTCTGGCTGGTCGGATTTTCGGTCGCGCGCTATCTTGTCCCCGTCGAAATGCTGCTGCCCGTGTTCTTTGTCAAAGCGGCGATCGCCCTGCGTCCGACAAAGCCCGACATCATCAAGGAATCGCTGATTTATTCGCTGTACGTCGTCGTTTTCGCCGCGTGCGTCATGACGCCGCTGTCATCGCAGGAATGGGGAAACCGGCGCGGATACGCCAAAATTTTCGATATGCCCGCCATAAATCTGCCGGAAAACACGCTTGTGCTGACGCGCAACGCGCCGAATTCGGCGTATCTGGCTTTGCTGGCGCAAAAAAAGCCGCTCCGCATCGTCAATCAAACCGACGCCGTCAGTCCCGCCATGCGCCATTACGATTTTGTGCGCAATCCGCTGTTTTCAAAGCAAATCAAAGCCCTGACCGGCGACGCTTCCCTGTTCAAAATCATCTGGTATTCGTACGATTTGCCGCGCGGACAAATTGACAGGCTTGCGCCGGAGGGGTTGAAATGCCTCAAATGGTTTTCCGATGCGGCGGCGGCGCAGGAAACGGAAACGGGACATTTGATTTGCGTTCCCGAAAGCAGTTTCGCCGCCGTTTTCAAAGATTGGAAATGACAAACCGTTAAAAAACGCGCGAAAAACCGTGCAGACGCCCCTTGCGCACACAAGGAAATTCTGTGCAAACAAATCAGCCTTGTACGCCCCCAAAATCCCGCGCGCACAAGAAAACCGCGCGCAAACAGAGTGTCAGCCGTGCGTGTCCTCTCGCGTAAGCAAGAAAAACCCGCGCCCGAAATCCCCTTTGCGCTCCCCTGCACGAAATCCCGCGCGCATAAACAAAAACCCCCGCGTAAACGGGGGTTTTCGCATATCGTGAAAAACGGATTACTTGTACGTCCAAGTCAGCGTGTTGCTGGTCTTGTTGGCGCAAGAGGTCGCCACGTCCGTCAAAGACGGAGGCAGGTTGTTCGCCGTCCAAGTGTACGAATTGGAGCCGATTTTGATGGAAACCAAGCCCGAACCGGCGTCGCCGCCCCAGTCGCTTGTGCCCAGTTTCACGCAAGCGTCCTGCGGAATGCCGTCGTAAGCGATGGAGAACGTACGCGCCGTGGACGCGCCCGTTTTAATTTCGATGCCGCCGCCGTAAGCGTTGTAGCCTTTGTCGCCGGAGTTGTAGGTTTCATCGGACAAAACGCCCAGATTGTACCAGCTTTGCGCGCTGGAAATCGAGGGCCAGCGGCGTTGTCCCGCCAACAGCGTGCGGACGTTCGTCGTAATCGTCTGGATTTGGTCAACGGCTTTCGTCGTTTTGAACTTCGCCATTGCCATGGAATAGCCCGCGATGCCGCCGACCGACAAAACGCCGATAATCGCCAGAACGCCGAGCATTTCGATCATGGAACGACCGGATTCCTGTGAGGAAATGTGTCTCATTTTGATACTCCTTTAAAGTACTTTTCCATGCTTTAAGCGTATCAAAAAGACGGGGCGAAAAAAATTCCGCAAAACCGCATACAACCTATGACTTATGTCATAGAAAACATCGAAAAAACGTCGGTTTTCTGGGAAAAAGAAGCGGCGTGCGAGAAAAAGAAACCTTAATCGGCGTAGTCGATGTACGTCGTGCGCGCGGTCATGAAAGACTGCCACGCGTCGCTGCCCGTCATGCGTCCGTTCTGTTCGCTGCTGGCAATGGTCATCAGGTCGTAATGATCCGTCCCCGTGTTGATGCCGACAACCGCCGCCGTCACGCCGTCAAGACCGCGGAATCTGCCGCACTCTTTCATATCCTGACAGAACAGGGAGGCGATCAGCGTGTCCGGCGCGGCGTTCGTCAAAGCGACCGCCTCCTCAATCGTTTTGTAGGGCATCATGAACAAAACCGGCGCCAGCACATCCGTTTTCATGACGGAAGTCTGCGTCGGCATTTCAATCAGCGTCGGACGCATATAAAAAGCGTTGTCGTATGACCCGACAAAAACGCGGTCGCCGCCGTGAACCGTTCCGCCGTCGCGCACGGACTGTTCCATGGCGAAGCGGGTCAAATCGTACGCCTCGCGGTCGATCAGGGGACCGAGCGCGCTTGTTTTTTCCATCGGCGAATCGACTTTCAATTCCTGCATACGCGCGAAAATCATGTCGCGGACTTCGTCGTAAACGGATTCGTGACAGAACAGACGCTGCAAGGAAGTCGGGCGTTGTCCGCCGTCCAAAACCGTGCTTTTGACGATTTTGCGCACGGCGTATTCCTTGTTCGCGCTGGGCGTGATGACCGCCGCGTTGTTGCCGCCCGAAGCCATCAGCGTGCGTCCGAAACGCTGTCCGACAAGGCTGACGACATTGCGAGTCAAAACGGGCGACCCCGTCGCGCTTAACAGCGACACAAGGCGGTTTTTCGCCAAAGCCATCGCTTCCGTGTGCGAGCACACGACGATTTGAGAAATGTTTTCGGGGCAGTTTTCAACGGATTTCGACGCCGCGCGCTTTAAAATGTGGTTGACCGCGTACGCCGTCAGCGCGGCTTTGCGCGACGGACGCCAAATCACCGTGTTGCCGCACGCCAGCGCAAGCATCGCGTCAAACACCCACACGCGCATCGGAAAATTGAACGACGACATGACGCACACGACGCCCAGCGGCGTCCACGACTGCATGACCGTCAGCCCGATTTTTCCGCTCGGCGCGGTAAAGCCCGTCAATCGCTGGGACACGCCCGCGGCGTATTCGCAAATGGAAATCGAACGGCGGACTTCGGACAAGGCGTCTTCGTAAATCTTGCCCGTTTCAATCATGATCAGCGTCGCCAAATCGCTTTCGTACAGACGCAGTTCGTCCGCGAAAGCGTAAATCAGGTTGCGGCGTTCTTTCGGAGAACGGTGTCCCCATTCGTCGAACGCTTCCGCCGCGCGCAGAACGGAACGGTTGATTTCCTCAATGTTCGTAATCGGCAACGACGCGATTTCCTCGCCGGTAATAGGGGAAATGTCGCGGCAGTTACCGCTGTAAACGTATTCCGTGTCAACGTCCAGCCGGTTTAAAATTTCGGCAACGCGGTCAAACATGCGCGATTACTCGAGATAAATCGGACGAATCGGCATATTTTCGGCTTTTTTGTCGTCCTCGACAATTTCAATCATGCCGTCTTTTTTCACGGCGATTTTCGCCCAGTACACGCTGTCGCCGTACAGCATCGTCGCGTCGACCGTGAATCCGTCGGCGGTTTCCTCGACTTTTGCCTTGCGAATCAGATGCGTGACGGTTCTGCGTTCTTCGGGCGTCGGCGTCGACGAAAACGTGTCGTCGTCCACTTCCTCCACCACGCGCAAAGAGCCTTCTTCGGAGTGGACTTCGCCCATGACGAACGTGACGTAATCGACAACCGTGTCTTTGTTCAGCACCAAGCCCGCTTCGGCGTTGTGTTCAAAAATGGGTTCGTTCGTGCCGGTCATTTTCACGATTTTCCAATCCGGCGCGCTTCCGCCGAGCAGAAAGCGCATCGAAACGGGGGGAATTGTCGTGTAGGCGGTCACCCGCAACAATTTGAAATTCTTGTAAAACGGCAATTCCGCAAAAGCGAAATTGGAACGTCCCTGCTTAAAAATCTTTGAAACCGTCGCGTCGTTCACTTTGTCCAACAAAGACGCTTCTTCTTCGTCCGACATGGAGATCCAGTTATAATGAGTCATTGAAACCACCTTACATATATAAAAACTCTGCAAGGGATTTTAACCTTTACAAAGCCTTTTGTCCAGCATTGTCTTGTTTTTCCGCGACAAAAAATGCGCCGTCCACGTCTTTGCCGTCCTCTTTGCGCAAGACGGCGCGCGACGGTTCGCCGACCTTGAACCCCGCCGCTTGCGTTTTCTTTTGCAAAAGTTCCGCATTGTGCGCGTATCTGCCCGTCGGATTCAAAACGCTTTCCTTTTCGCATGAAGCCGCCTCGACGGTCATGAACAGCGTCCCGCCGTCTTTCAGCGTGGCGAACGCCGCCGCCAGCACGGGCGCCAAATCGGGAAAATAGCACGCGACATCGCCCAGACAAACCGCGTCGAACGCGGCGGGGTGCCCGTTCATGTACGCAACGGCGTCCGCCGTTTGCAAATCGTCGTACACGCCCTTTTCCTTGGCGCGCGCCAGCATTTTCGCCGACAAATCAACCCCCGTCAAAATCTCGGCAAACGGGCGGATTTTCACGCCGCACAAGCCCGTGCCGCATCCCGCGTCCAAGACGGAGCGCGCTTTTTTCCCGCCGAATTTTCGCGCGAAAGCGTCGCGCATCATGTCGGGCACGCGGTAGTCGACGGCTTCAAGCGTGCCGTCGAACGAATCGGCGAAAGCGTCGAACAGTCCGGTGACGAACGCCGCGTCCTGCTCTTTGTCCGCCTTGCCCGTCAAAGACGCGAGCAAGTGGCGCGCGACGGCGTGATCGGGATATTTTTTCACCCATTTTTCGACCAGCGCGACGGCGTCTTTCTTTTGATTTTCGTGCGCGTACAATTCGTACAAAGCCGCCGCCAGATTGTTTTGAACGGTCTGCAAATCCGGCGCGGCGACAAGCGCGTTGAACAGCAGGGCGACCGCTTCCTGCAAATCGCCCGCCGCCTTGACCGCCATGGCGAGATTGTTCATCGCTTCGGGCTGATTTTTGTTGATAAGAAAGGCTTTGCGGTAACATTCCAGCGATTCCTCGTAGCGTTCTTCCGAAAAAAGAAGCGCGCCGAGATTGTTGTATGCCTGCGCGTAATCCGGATCTATTTTGACCGCCTTTTTAAAATCGTCCTCCGCGTCCCACTTGCGATTCAGGCGGACGCGCACGTTCGCGCGGTTGTTGTACGCGTCGGCAAAGCGCGGGGCGAGCGCAATCACTTTATCGTAGCACGCCAAAGCCTCGTCAAGCCTGTCCGCCGCTTCCAAAGCCACACCCCTGCCGTTCAGAACGACGACGTTTTCCGGCTCGATCGCCAAAGCCTTGTCATACAGAGCCAGCGCGCCCGCGTAATCCTTTTTTTCGCGCAAAAGCAGGGCTTTTTGAGCGTATCCGTCCGCCATGTCCGGCGCGGAGGCAATCGCCTTGTCAAAAAAATCCGCCGCCGCGTCAAAATCGCCCGCCTTGCGCCGCATCGCCCCCAAATTGACGAACGCGGGCGCGTAGGACGGATTTTTTTCCAACGCTTTTTGAAAATGCAGTTCCGCTTCCATCGCGTCGCCTTTTTGCAGATAAATGTTTCCCATGTTGTTGTAAGTGTCGGGCAAAGAGGGATCGCGTTTTAAAATTTCCTTATAATTTTCAAGGGCTTCGTTCAAATGCCCCGCGCTTTGCAGAGCGCACGCCAGCGTAAAGCGGTACGGCACCGCGTCGGGTATGAGTTTCACGGCTTTGTACAGGTACGGAACGGCGGATTCGCTCGCGCCTTTCTGCGTGGCGATCATGCCGATCAGATGCAGTAAATCCGCGTGATCGGGCGCGGTTTCAAGCAGCCGCCTGTACGCGTTTTCGGCTTCGTCCAGCCGTCCCGCCTCGTGCAGAGCCATCGCGTTTTGAAAAAGGATGTCGAAAGACATGGGTTCCTCGCGCATTAAAAGGGATTAAAAATTGACTTTCCGGCATCATAGCGTATATTAAACAAACAGAAAACAATTTTGCACGAAACACGGCTATGAACTCGCAAGAAAACACCCCGTCGCAAGAAAGTGACGAACGGCGGGAAAAAAACAGAAAAAAAATCCAGAAAAAAGCGCAAGTGAAAAAGGCGGACGACGCGTCCATGGCTTTTTTCCTGCAAGCCGTGCTGTATTCCTCGTTTTTAAGCGTCGTCACGTTTCTGCTGTTTCTGCATGAAAACGAATATCCGCTGATTATCGACAACAACATTCTGCCGGAAGTCGTCGCGTGCTGCGGCGTCCTGTTCGCCGTCTCCGTCGTCATGACGCTGGTTTCAAGCGTTCACCGGCTGGTGCTGAACCTGTTTTTAAGCGTGCTGACCGGATTGGCGGCGGCGTACATTTTGGGCGTGCTGTTCCCCGTCAATTTCGGCGAAGCGCTGTTGCACCACCTGCCCGATTTCAGCGCGGGCTTCTCCGCGTTTCTGGCGAAAAACGGCAATATGCTGGCGGGCGTTGCGGCAAGCGTTCTCATGTTTTTCCTGCTGTGGACGTACAAAAGCGGCTTTTTGGGGCTCTGCACCCTGCCCTTGCTGTGCGCCGCCATTTATCTGATGAACGCGGGCGCGTCGCGTCCCCTGCCCGACATCGCGACGGCGAAGCCCGTCACCGCCGAGGAGGAAAACGCGCCGGCGAAACCGTCCAACATCGTTTATCTTTTGCTGACCGACCATGCGGGCTACGACTATTCCCTGCTGAAATGGCAAAAGGAAACGCGGCAAAAAGGCGAGGGGCTCGTGCCGTTTTTCGTCGCGGATTTCTACAAGGAAAACAATTTCGATTTCTATCCCAAAGCGCACACGCGCCACTTGCAAAGATATAAAAACATCGGCGGACTCGTGAACCCGAAATCGACGGAACTGCCGGACGATTTGTTCGCCTACGCGGATTCCGTGCATTACAAGGGCGACGAGGACGCGCGCGTCATTTTGACGAAAAACGACCTGTTCAAACACTTCAAGGACGACGGCTACCGCATCACCGTGTATCAGTCGCATCCCGTCGATTTTTGCAAAAGCGCGGACGGTCCCGTCGATAAATGCGTTTCCTATCCCGCGCCGCTGGGATTCATCTACAACGCGCCGATGGCGACGGCTGACAAGGCGATTCTGCTGGCGGGCGAATGGCTCAATTCCGCGCCGCTGACAAAGGAAATCCTGACTTTTGCGCGCAAGAAACTCGTGGACAGGCGCATGATTTCGGCGCAAACGCTGTTTTTAGGCAATCCCGTTTCCAAAGCGCTCCCGCTGGGTCAGCAGGAAATCCTGACCCGACTGAAAAACGACGTGCTGACCGCTTCGGGCAAAAACGTTTTCTTCGCGCACATCGCCCTGCCCTACGAACCGTATATGTACGACGCATCCTGCAAGTTGATTCCGCAGCCTGAAAAATGGACTCTCGCCTCGCCGAGCGACGCGCGGCTGGATTCAAAGGGCGAAAAGAACCGCTGGAAACAGTATGTCGCGCAAACGAACTGCCTGTACGGGCATTTGAACACGTTTATGGAAGCGTTGAAAAAAGCGGACGTTTTGAAAAACACGAAAATCGTCATTACAAGCGACAAGGGCGCGGACATCGGCGAAGACGCGTACGCCTTGCGCAATATGTCGCCGTTCGACAGGAACATGGCGGAAATCAAAAAGAACGTGTCGACCATTTTCGCCGTGTACGACCCCGATTTGAAAAATCCCGAACGCCACGCCGACGCGTGCGACACGGCGACGCTGACGGGGCGGTATCTGCTGGGCGACAAGGACGCCGTGTGTCAGGATACGGATTTAAAGGCGAAGCGGCTGGCGGACAACGAAATCAGGGAAGTGCAGATGTACCTGACTCAGCCGGCGGCGGATCCGCGCTACAACGACCCGTCCGATTTGAAAAAATGGTACGCGGATTGGCTGGCGAACGGCGGCGAAGCGCTGACGGCGGCTTTGGACGAAGAATACAAACAGACGGAAATTCGCGAATCGAATAAAAAAGGCAACGTCAAATTCATCGCGCCGCAGGAATTTTCGCGGCTGAACGAAGCCAAACGCAACCGCGAAAAGAAAAAGAAGCAAAAAACGGTCAACGTACCCGTTCCGGCGCAGTTGCCCGACGATTTGCCGATTGCGGACGATAACGCGCCCGTCGAAGAAAACGCGCTTGCGGCGGAATTGCCGGAAGACACGCCCGCCGAAAACGAAACGAAGAAGACGGAAGAACCCGTGAAAACGCCCGATGAAACGGAAACGGCTGAAAAACAGGAAATCACCGAAACATCGGCGGCGAAAACCGCTGAACAGAAAACGGATGAGCCGACCGCAACGCAACCCGATACAAAGAAAACAGCCGCTCAACCCGCATCGGAGATACCCGCTGTTGAAGAAGTCGAAGAAGAAATTGAAGCGATTGTCGTGATTGAACCCGCGCCGGCGGCAAAACCCGTGCCGCATAAAGCGGACGCCGTGTCCGCGACACCCGCAACTCCCGTTAAAAAGAAAGCGGACGCATCGGCGGCGGGGGAAAAGATTAAAGCGCGCAAACCGCAAGCCGAAAAGCCGGCAACAACACCCGCCGAACAAAAAGCGGATGAGCCGACCGAGGCGAAACCCGATACGAAGAAAGTAACCGCTCCGACCGCGTCGGCGAAGAAACCCGTACAGAATAAAGTAGACGCTCCGGCCGCACCGGACGCGGCACCCGCGTCGGCGGCGGAACATAAAAAGACGACGGCATCCATTGTTTTGCCGGAAACCAGCGCAAAAGACGTCTGGCATCTGGACGACGCGGACAAACCGAAACAGCCCGAAAAGGACACGTCCGCCGCGCTGTCGGATTTGGACGATCTGGAAAAGGAATTTTTGGAATTGGACGTCGAGGAAGCGACGCCGCAAACGACAGACTTGCCGGAACTTTCGGAACAAACGCCCGTTCCGGCGGCAAAACCCGCCAAACAGAAAACGGATGAGCCGACCGCGACAAAACCCGATACAACGAAAGTAGCCATCCCGCCCGTGAAGAAACCCGTACCGCACAAAGTGGACGCTCCGATCGCGTCGGACGCTGTGCCCGCGGCACTCGCACCGGACGCGGCACTCGCACCGGACGCGGCACCCGCGTCGGCGACACCCGCGGTTGAAGAAAAAATCGAAACGATTGTCGTGATTGAACCCGCGCCGACCGTGTCAAACACTGAACCCGCAACGAAGCCCGTACCGCATAAAGTAGTCGCTCCGACCGCGTCGGCGAAGAAATCGGTACAGAGTAAAGTAATCGCGCCGACCGCGTCGGCGAAGAAACCCGCACCGCATAAAGCGGACGCCGAGTCCGCGACACCCGCGTCGGCGAAGAAATCCGATACAAAGAAAGTAGCCGCTCAACCCTCGAAGAAACCCGTACCGCATAAAGTGGTCGCCCCGACCGCGTCGGACGCTGTGCACGCGACACCCGCGTCGGCGGCACAGAGTACGCTGGAAAAACGCCGTCCGGTAACGAACGGGGAACAGGTGGAAATCACGCGCGATTTTGTGACAAAGCGCACCAATGTTTACGGCACGCCCGAAACGTTCATTTTAATCGAACGCACGAACGTCCCGGGAAAAGTGCTGACGCCCGCCCAACTGGACGCTCTGATAGAAAAAGCCCAATAACCGAAAGGATGACATCATGAATGACAAGGACTTGATTCAAAACGAACTCAAAGGATATCGCGTCGTTGTTTTTATGAAAGGTTCTTTGGAAAAGCCGCGCTGCTGCGTTTCCGCGCAGTCCGTCAATCAGTTTAAAGCGGCGGATTGCAAAACGGTGGACGTTCTGCAAAAGCGGGAAATGTATGACGCTCTGCAACGTTACACGAACTACACACACTTCCCGCAGGTTTTTGTCGACGGACGGTTTGTCGGGTCGAATTTGACTTAAATCCGGCTTAAATTCCGAGAAATCCCTTTTAAGCGTCGGGCGTTCCCGCACCGATGATTCCTTCGCGTCGCAAAGCGGCGGCAGCGGCGATGATGTCCGTCTGTTCGCCGTCAATCGCGGTTACGCTGGAAACCGCCAGTCTGATGCCGCATTCTTGCGATTGCGACACGATTCCCGTCGCGCCGGCGGCGGCGAAATCGGCTCTGCGGGTCAAATCGTCGCAATGCACGAACACGGGGACGTTCGCCGATTCCATGCGCACCATTCTCAACAACTGAAAGGACGTGTTCGCGTCGCGCGGCGTGATAACGACGGCTTTCGCCTGCGCCAGATTCGCCGCCCGCAAGATTTTTTCGCTGTTGGCGTTGCCGAACAGACAATCCCTGCCGCTTTTGCGCGCTTTTTCAATCGGCGCAAGGCGGTCTTCAATGATAAAAGAGCGCACTTTGGCGCGCGCAAACAATTGCGCCGCCGCTTGTCCGATATCGCCGTAGCCGATGATGATGACGTGGTCGTGCGGCGTTTCGTCTTCAAATACGGAAGCGTCCGCGTCCGTCTTGGCGGCATCGTCCGCTTCGGCGGTTTTGGCGTTGACGCTGCGCAAAACGAAATTCGCGACAAACGGCGTCAAGACCATCGACAAAGCGATGACGACTTGAAGCATCACGGCGTCCTGTTCGGTCATGATGTTGAAATTCATGCTCGCCATGTTAAAGATGACAAAGCCGAATTCGCCCGCCTGACACAAAAACGCGCCGGACACGACCGCCTGCTTGCGCGCCAGTTTGAAGCACCGTTCGATAATGTAAAGCAGGGAGAATTTCAGCGTCATCACGCAAACGGTGATCAGCGCGATTTCCCAGAAATGCGCCCACGCGTAGCCGACGTCCGCCGTCAAGCCGACGTACAGGAAGAACACGCCCAAAAGCAAGGAACTGACGGGCGAAATTTCCGCTTCGACCTCGTGTACGAACTGCGTTTCGGCAATCAGCATGCCGCCCAGAAACGCGCCCAGAGAAATCGACAGCCCCGCTTCGTTCATCAGCCAAGCGGAACACAGAAAGACAAAGAAAATCAGCGCGGTAAAGGCTTCGTTGCTCTGCGTGGCGACGACGGCGCGGAACAAAGGCTTCATCAAAGCGCGCCCGATGACGACGACCAGCGTAATCGCGCCGACGGCTTTCAGCAGGGTCGTGCCGACGTCAACCCCCGCGGGCGCGGAATTGTCGGCAAGGCGGGGAAGCAGGAACATCAGCGGGATGATCGCCAAATCCTGCAACAGCAAAATGCCGACGGACACCCTGCCCGACGGCGCGTTCAGCGTTCCCGCCGCCCCCATCAGACGCGCGGCGACCGCCGTGGACGACATCGACAGCCCGCATCCGATGATGATGCTGGCGCTGACGCTTCTGCCGCACGCGTAGGCGATCAGCCCGAAGACCAGCGCGGTGGCGACGAATTGCACGCCGCCGTAGCCGAAGATGAACAAGCGCATGATTTTAAAGCGGTTGAACGACAAATCCAGCCCGATGGAGAACATCAAAAACAGCAAGCCGAACTGTCCGACGGCGTCAACGATGTTAATGTCTTTAATCAGCCCGAAAACGTGGGGTCCCAGCACGACGCCCGCGCAAATGAACGCCAGCAGGGGATTCAGTTTCAGTCTGTAAAAAACGGGGATGAAAATAACGATTGCGCCGAAGAAAGCGATGATTTCCCAAAATTGCGCACCTGTCATCATGGCGGTTCTCCTGTTTTGCACCTTTTTGAAAAATAGGTCGTCCAAGCAAATATACAAAGCCGGAAAAGTGTTTTAGTCCGTTCCGCCGTTCTTGGCAACACTTATCGTCGCGGCAAAGAATTTTTTAAACGCCGGCCGAGCGAAAAAACGTTTAAAAAAAATTGAAAAAGGTTTTCAAAATGTTATTTCAATGTTCAAAACGCTTATAAATTCGGCACAAAGAAAAATTTAAACACCCGTTTGATTTATTTTGAGAAATCTGCCTTTTTTTGCTTGATGCACATCTGAAAGACAAACATTATATTTGCAACTTTCACGCTCTGAACGCGGCATGTCATGACATTAAAGACGAAAAAAAATCTTTTGGAAAAATCCATGTCCGTCTTCGCCCAAAAGGGCTATGCGGAAGCGTCCGTGCGCGACATTGCGGACGCGGCGAACGTCAACGTTTCGGCAATCAAGTATTATTTCGGCAACAAGCGCGGTCTGTACGAAGCGGTGCTCAACCTGTTCGTGCGCTTCGTCCGCGCGGAAATCAGCACCGTGTTCGAGCGCGCGAAATCGCTTGCCGCGCAAAACGCCATGAACACGGACAACGCGTCGGATTGCCTGTGCGACTTGTTTTCAAGACTGGTACGCCTGCTTTGCTCGAAGAAAATCCCGTCCGACGCGGTAACGATTTTTTTAAGCGAATACGCCCACAAGTCCGCATCGTACAAAGTCATTGAAAAAGGCTTGATTTCCCCCGTCAACGATTTGACGGCGGGGCTGATCGTCGCGGCGACGCAGGGCAAATTGACGTTGCAGGAGGCGTATCTGCACTCTTTTCCGCTGCTGACGCAACTTTTCGTGTTCAAATCGCATGAAAAGGGCGTGCGCTACGCGGCGGGGTGGAAACGCTACGGCGAAAAGGAAATCGACGTCATTACGGAATTGTGCCTGCGCCACACGCGCGCGGTAATTCATGATCTGGCAAAATAATCACGGAAGCAACTTTATGAAAAGATTACATCTTTTAACATTCGCGTCTTTTTTGTGTCAATCTACGGTGGCGTTCGCCGGCGGTTATCAGCTGACCGAATACACGGCTGTCGGGCTGGGGCGTTCTTTTGCTGGCGCAGGCGTCACGGGCGACGACTTTTCCGCCATTGCCATGAACCCCGCCGGTATGACCTTGAAACAAAGCGGCGGTCAGTTCGGCGCCAACCTTGTCATGCTGAAAGGGCGCGCCGAAGGAACGTATACGGATTCGCACGGCTTTCCCGTTCAAAATTCTTCAACCAACTCGCACGCGGGAAAAATCGACGTTAAAGCGGGGCTGCCGCACATGTTCGCACAGTACGCTTATGAAGACTGGCGTTTCGGCATCGGCTTTTACGTCCCGTTCGGCTTGTCGGCGAAATACACGACGGACGACTGGTTCGGTTCGGACATCTCCGTCAACTCGAAAATCACGGTATACGACATTGCGCCGACGATTGCGTACAAAATCGGCGACACATTGTCGATCGGCGTGTCTTTGCTGATGGAAAAGTGCACCGCGCGCATGACAAATTCTCTAAAATACGCCAATGGCGGTTCGTCAGAAGGCGGTTCGTCCATGAATGCCGACGCCACAATGAATTTCGGGTACAATATCGGCATTATGGTCGCACCCTCCGAAAATCTGCGTTTGGGAGTGTCGTACCGCGCGAAAACGGAACACAATATCGACGGTCCGCACGATGTTGTCGCCGGTGGCGCGGAACGGCACGGCATTGTCGGCACAACGCTTCAATTTCCCGAACACGTTTTGCTGTCCGCCTCTTACGATATGAATGCGAAATGGACGCTCGGCACTATGGCAAAATGGACACGCTGGTCGCGTTTTGACGTTTTGAAACTGTCTTCGACGGTCAGCAGTGCCTCCATTGACGAAAAATGGAAAAACGTTTGGCAGATTTCCGTCGGAGCGGACTACCGCCATAATGAAAAGTGGACGTTCCGTTTCGGATTGGGATACGACGAATCGGGCATTCCAGACGCGGCGCACCGCACGGCGCGCGTACCCGACGCGGACAGGATTATGCTTTCCGGCGGCGTCAGTTACATTCAGCCCAAATACCAAATCGATTTCGGGTATATGCACATGTTCTTCAAAACCGCGCGTTCCGAAGCGCAGGGCATGGACGCAAAATACACCGTTCAAACAGACGTGTTAAGTTTACAGGCGCAGTATTTCTTTTAAAACAGCCCTAAATCAAACACGTCGTCAAGCACGCGGGCGATGCCGTTTTCGTTGTGGCTTGTCGTGACGCGCGACGCTTTTTGCCGCACGTCTTCAGGCGCGTTGCCCATCGCGACGGACAAGCCGGCGAATTCAAACAATCCGAGATCGTTAACGCCGTCGCCGAACGCAACCGTGTTTTCCGGCGCGATGTTCAGCAGGCGGCACACTTCGCGCGCTCCCCACGCTTTTGAAATGCCGCGCGGCAAAACTTCCAGCATATTTTCGTTCGACACGAAAATAACGAAATCGGGGAAAATCTTTTTCAAATGCGCCGCCAGCGCGGGCATTTTGTCTTTCGGGTCGATGAACAGCCATTTTTGCACAACGCCGTTTGCGCGAATGTAGTCTTCGGGCTTTCCTTTGCTTGCCGTCACGCCGACCACGCGCGATTCCTCTTTGGCGGCGGGAGAATCCGGATTTTCGACCACCCATTTTTCAGCGCAGTAAGCCGTACATTCGGCTTCGGGCAGAAAATCGCGCGCCGCGTCGCGAATTTTCAAAGCGGTTTTCAAATCGAACCCCGTCTGCGCCAGCACTTTGGCGTTTTCGTCGCCGACAAAGCCGCCGTTCGACGCGATAAACGGCGCGCGGGATCCCAAAGAGCGCATCAGCGGCAGAACGCCCAGAGGCGTGCGCCCCGTCGCAATGACAAAGGGAACGCCGCGTTCGTTCAGCGCGCGCACCGCTTTTTTCGTATCGTCCAAAATCTGATGATTATCATCAATCAGCGTGCCGTCGACATCGCAAAAAACCAATTCGGGCTTCATCACGCGCTCCTTTGAAAATTTTTACCGTGCATACCACAAAACGCGCGGAAATGGAAGTGCCTAAATCGCGGGGAAAACCAAAATCCATATCCGCTTTTTGCCGGATTGCCGCCGTTTTCATTCGCACCTATCCTTTAAGAAAAGGAGGAAAACATCATGCAGGAATACGCAAACATCAAATTACGCGGCATCGGCGCGGACGGTAAAAGAAAATCGTACGCGTTGAGCGATTTTCAGGGCGAAAAGGTCGTCGTTTACTTTTATCCGAAAGACGAAACGTCGTACTGCACAAAGGAAGCGTGCGATTTCCGCGACAATCAAAGCCGTTTCGGAAAAAATATGCGCATTGTCGGCGTCAGTCCGGATTCCGTGGACAGCCACGCGCATTTTCATAAAAAAGAGGGGCTGAATTTCGTGCTTTTGTCCGATCCCGATCGCGAACTGGCAAAAGCGTTCAACGTCCCCGATTCAATGGGGTTCGTATCGCGCACGACGTTTTTGCTCGACGAAAAGGGCAATATCGTCAAAGAATGGCAGAATGTCAAAGTCGACGGACACATTGAAGAAGTGATGAACTCGGCGAATTGAGAAAAAGGGCGTGTGCGGCGCAAATCGCGTCGCACACGCTTTTTTTACACCGGTTTCAAGGCGGCGTTACTCAGCGGCGTCTTCATCGGTGTTGCGCAGTTCAATCAATCCGAGTTCCTGCGCCTTGATGAGCGCGCACAAGCGGCTGTTGACGTGCAATCGTTGATACAGCCCTTGCAAACTTTGTTTGACGGCGGCAAGAGAAACGCCCATCTTCTGCGCGATTTCCTTGTTTTGCAGTCCCTGCCTCAAATAAAGCAGAACTTCCGTCTGCTTCGGCGTGATGCGTGCTTTCATACTCTCTCCCCCTTGCAAGTTTAAAAACACATCCTCGACTTTTGTATAAAGTCTGAACACTATGCTAACTCCAAGTTGTCCGGCGGTCAAATCGCACAACGTATTTTATATATCCGCTTAAAAACAAATTTGAAAAATTATCGTTGTTTTTCAATGTGTTAAAAATAATATTTCCGGATGTGACACTTTTATGATAATAATTAAAAAACGAACGGTTATAGTTCTTTGTATTAAATTTTTTCGTGTTATAGTAGCCGCATGACCGATACGCTCGAACACATGGACGACTTTTTCAACGCGCGCGCCGATATGTATGAAGAACACATGTTCAAAAACGTCGACGGCGCGGACAGATATTACGCGCAAACGGCGGCGCTGATTCCGACGAAACCGATTGCCCTTTTGGATTTGGGGTGCGGCACGGGGCTTGAATTGGACGAGATTTTCAAAATCAGCCCGCAAGCGCGCGTCACGGGCATTGATTTGTCCGCCAAAATGCTGGACAAACTGCGCGAAAAACACGCGGACAAGGATTTAACCCTGATTTGCGGGTCGTACTTCGACGTCGATTTCGGGACGAACGCTTACGACGCGGTCGTCGCCGTGCAAACGATGCATCACTTCACGCCGCAGGAAAAAGCGGTTTTGTACCGCAAAATCCGCAACGCGCTGAAACCGTCGGGCATTTACGTCGAAACGGATTACGTCGCGCCGTCTTTGGCGCGGGAACGCGCTTTTCGCGAAGAATACCGCGCTTTGCTGACGGCGCAAAACGCGGACGGCGGCTTTTATCATTTCGACATTCCGTGCGCCGAACAAACGCAACTGACGCTTTTGAAAAAAGCGGGCTTTTCGTGTCCGCGCGCGGTGCAAAGATACGGCAATACCGTCATTTTCAAAGCGGAAAAATCTTTCGCTTCGGGCAATCTTTTTTAAAAGTTTTTATAAACTTTTTTCTAAAACAAGCGTATATATTTATATGCTTGTGTTGTTTGGAGAAAAACGATGATTCCCGCAAAATACCTTGAAATGCTTGACGCAAAATCCGTCATCCGCGATATGTTTTATTTCGCGTGCGACCAGATTGAAAAATACGGACACGAAAACGTGTTCGATTACAGCATCGGCAATCCGTCCGTCCCCGTTCCCGAAGCGTACAAGGAAACCCTGCGCGCCCTGCTGAACGATCCGGATTTCGTCAAAATTCACGGATACAGCGCGAATTTGGGCATTATGTCCGTGCGTGAAAAAATCGCGGATTATCTGAACAAAACCTATCAAATGAACTACACGGCGGAACATATTTTCATGACATCGGGCGCGGCGAGCGCGTTGTGCCACGCGATTCATTGCGTTTGCGACGCGGGCGAGCAGATTATCGCTTTCGCGCCGTATTTCCCCGAATACAAACCGTATGTCAATCTGGCGGGCGGCGAATTGAAAATCGTGCCGGCGGACACGCGTTCGTTTCAAATCGACTTTCACAAATTTGAAGACACGATCAACGAAAAAACGGCGGCGGTCATCGTCAATTCGCCGTGCAATCCGTCGGGCGTCGTATTTTCGGAAAAGACGCTGACGCAACTGGCGGAAATTCTGCGCAGAAAGCAAAAGGAATACGGACACGACATTTTCATCATTTCGGACGAACCGTACCGCGAAATCGTGTTTGACGGCAAAACCGTCCCGTATGTGTCGAAATTTTACGACAACACGCTGTCGTGCTATTCGTTTTCCAAATCGCTGTCGATTCCGGGCGACCGCATCGGCTATCTGGCGGCGAATCCGGCGTGTTCGCACGCGGCCATGATCGCGTCGCTGTGCGGACAGATTTCGCGCGGCATGGGTCACAACTGTCCGACCGCGTTCATCCAGCTGGCAATCGGCGAATTGATCGGCACGACGGCGGATTTAAGCGTTTACGAAACGAACATGAACTTGCTTTACGACGCGTTTAAGGAATTGGGATTCGAGTGCCTGCGTCCCGACGGCACGTTTTATCTGTTCCCCAAAGCGTTGGAGGACGACGCGCGCGCGTTTTGCGAAAAGGCGAAAAAATACAACCTTATTTTCGTTCCCGGCGACAGTTTCGGATGCGCGGGATACTTCCGCGTCGCCTATTGCAAAGAAACGGAAAAAGTCAAAAACACCATTCCGGTCTTGCGCCGCTTCGTCGAAACCGAATACCGCAAATAAGCGGCTTAATCCGCCGACATTTTAAAAACCCCGATTATGCGGGGCTTTTTCACGCTTTTCAGAACCTGCACACAAAAAAAACAGCATCCGTAAAAAAAGCCCCCCGATTTTGTTCGAGGGGCTCGATTTTTGGAGAATCTTAATAAAACAGGCTGGTGATCGAGCGTTCTTCGCTGATGCGCACGATGGATTCGCCGACCAGTTCCGCCACCGACAAAATGCGGATGTTTTTCGCGTCGGCGACTTTGTCCGTCGCTTTGATCGTGTCCGTGATGACCAGCGATTCCAGCGGCGAGTTTTCGACTTTTTCAACCGCCTCTCCGGACAAAACGCCGTGCGTCACATACGCGTGAACGGAGTTCGCACCCGCGTTTTTCAGCGCGACCGCCGCGTTGCACAGCGTGCCCGCCGAATCGACGATATCGTCGACCAAGATGCAGTCCTGTCCCTTGACTTCGCCGATGATGTTCATCACTTCGGACACGCCCGCGCGTTCGCGGCGTTTGTCGATGATCGCCAAATCCGCGTTCAAGCGTTTCGCAATGGCTCTGGCGCGCACCACGCCGCCGACGTCGGGGGAAACGATCATCGGTTTGGAATCGCGGAAATGATACAGGATGTCTTTCGTCATCACGGGCGCGGCAAGCAGGTTGTCCAGCGGCAGATTGAAAAAGCCCTGAATCTGCATGGCGTGCAAATCCATCGTCACGACGCGGTCGGCGCCCGCCGTCGTAATCAGATCGGCGACCAATTTCGCGGAAATGGGCGTTCTGGGCGCGGAGCGGCGTTCCTGACGCGCATAGCCGAAATAGGGAATGACGGCGGTAATGCGGCGCGCGGACGAACGGCGGAACGTGTCCAGCATAATCAACAATTCCATCAAATTGTCGTTCACGGGCGTGCTGGTCGGCTGGATGATGAATACGTCCTGACCGCGCACGGTTTCCTGAATTTCGACAAAGACTTCGTTATCGGCGAAACGCTTGACGGTGACTTTGGACAACGACGTGTCCAAATAGGACGCCACAGCCTGCGCGAACGGAAGATTGCTGTTGCCGGAAAAAATTTTCATAAGACTCTCCTGATAAAGAACTAAAAGAAAGAACCGTCAATCAGACCGATGACGGACAGTTGTCTGCCGCAATCTTCGTGACGTTCTTGCGAACGGCGGTAACTGAAAAATTCGCGTTCCGACGCGTAAGTGTCAATTCCCGTCCATTCGGCAGCGCCGATGTTCGCGCGTTCCAGCCGCGACAGAACATAGCCCGCCAAATCGAAACGATAAACCCCTTGCGATTCGGGCGTGAAATACAGCGACGCCTGCGCGTCCGCCGCAAGAAATTCATCATACATATCCGTTTTTACGGTGTAGGACTGCGGCGCGATGCAGGGTCCTATCAGCGCGACGATGTGACGCCTGTCCGCGCCCAAGGATTCCATGGCCGTCAACGTGTTTTCCAAAACGCCGCCGACCGCGCCGCGCCAGCCCGCGTGCGCCGCGCCGACGATTTTGTTTTCCACGTCCGCGAACAACACGGGCGCGCAATCCGCCGTTTTAATGCCCAGAAAAACGCCCCGCCGATTCGTGACCATCGCGTCGGCGTATTCGGGACGTTCGGAAATAACATCATCCGCAATGACTTGCACCATTGCGGAATGAGTTTGATTGACCAATTTGATTTTATCGACGCCGCATCCCAAATTCGACGCGATCCGGCGCATATTCTCGCGCACGTTGGCGGGATCGTCCCCGATTCCCCGCCCGCAGTTCAAAGACGCGAAACCGCCCGCGGACACGCCGTTTTTCCTTGTGAAAAAGCGGTAGCGCACCCCTTCGGCGCCGTCAAACAAAGAAGACGTATACAAAGTCATTTATTCGCCCTTTGCGTTTTCCTGTAATGCTTGTTGCATATTTCGCGCCCGTTTGGCAAGTCTTTTTTCGCGCAGTTTTTTCAATTCCGCCAAATACCACAGAGTCCAGTAATACGCGAACGCGCCGCCGACAATCATCCACGGCACAGAGCCCAGCATCATCGCCGCGCCCCAGTCCTTGACCATGATGTCGTAAGTGACTTTCAACGCCTCCCACACGCCCTGTTCGGCGAAGGCGTTTTTCCACAAAGCGACAAACGCGCCGTACGTCGTGCGCGCCGCCAGCGTCCCCGTCATCAGTTTGCCGGTCAGATAAAAAACGTAATAGCACGGAAGCATTGTGAAAACGTTGGTCACCCACGTCCACGCCAGACCGATCGGCAGGCTGAAATCCCATTTGAAAACGCGTTTGGATATCACCCACGTCATAAACACCAGATACATCTGGATTCCGACAAGGGGGGTCATCGCCCACGCCATGCCGACCAGCGCGCCTTTCGCCGTGAATTCGGGCGGTTTTTTGGAGCGCACCATCGGAATGACCAGACGCAAGCGGCATAATGCGGCAAGACCGTTGAAAAAACCTCTTTTGCGCATATTAATCTTCATTTTCAACACCCGTCACAAGCATTTTTTATTAAACATATCCGCTTTCGCGGCAATTTTCAACCGCCCTTTCCGATACGTCTGGAAGGCAGATACATCAGCAAAACGCCGCAAAACAGCAGCGGCAAAGTCAGCATCTGCCCCATGGTCACGCGAGCGAACAAAAAGCCTATCTGTTCGTCGGGTTCGCGGAAATTTTCGACCACGGTGCGCACTATCGCGTACGACGTTAAAAACAGTCCGGACGTAAAGCCGTACCGGATTCGCACCCACACGGAGCGCGTCCACAGCGTGTACAGGCACAAAAACAGGAAAATCCCCTCGAACAAGGCTTCGTACAACTGGCTGGGATGACGCGGCAGAGGTCCGCCGTAGCGGAAAATGACCGCCCAAGGCACAGCCGTCGTGACGCGCCCGTACAATTCGCCGTTCACGAAATTCGCCAATCGCCCGAAAAACAATCCCAAAGGCGCGACGCACGCCGCCACGTCCGTCAGCGCGAGCATCGGAATCCGCATTTTGCGCGCAAACAGCCACAGCCCCGCGATGACGCCGAGCAAACCGCCGTGGAAAGACATCCCGCCCTGCCACAGCGCAAGGATTTTCAACGGATTTTCCCAATAATACTCGGCGTTGTAAAACAGGACGTAGCCCAGCCGCCCGCCCAGAATCATGCCGACGGCGGCGTAGAAAACGGCGTCGTCCATCATTTCGGGCGCGACGGGCGTTTTATAGCGCGACAACATTCTTTGCGAAAAAAACCAAGCGCACAGCAACCCCGCCAGATACGCCAGAGAATACCACCGCAGTCCGAAAGGACCTATTTGAACGGCGACGGGGGAGATGTCGGGAAACGGGATGCCTGAATACACGGGAAAAACCTCCTTATCTGTACGGATCCGCCGTGTTCAAATAATCGCGGACGTACATCGCCACGCCGTCTTCCAAAGACGTGAACGGCTTGTCGTATCCGGCGGCGCGCAAGCGGGAGATGTCCGCCTGCGTAAAGTATTGATAGCGGTCTTTCAGCGATTCGGGCAGATTCATGAAATCGCATTCCGGCTTTTCGCCCATCGCGCCGTAAACGGCGTTCAAAACGTCCAGATAAGAACGCGCCACGCCCGTGCCGACGTTGAAAATGCCGCTGACGTGCGGATTTTTCAAAAACCACAGCACGACATCCGCGCAATCGCCGATCCACATGAAATCGCGCTTTTGCTCGCCGTCCTTGTAAGCGGGGTTTTCCGACTTGAACAGCGGGAACAACCGCCCGATTCGCGCCTGATTGTAAATTTGCGGCACGACGCTCTGATGCGGACCCTTGTGATATTCGTTCGGTCCGTACAGATTGAAAAAGCGCAAGCCGACCCATTGCGGCGGCGTTTTCTTTTCGCGCTCGACCGCTTGGGCGATTTTGCGGTCGATCAGCAATTTGCTCCACGCGAACGGGCTCAACGGGCGCAACTTCGCCATCGCCTGCGATGAAAAATCGTCCGAAAAGCCGTTGGAAGCGTCGCCGTACACCGCGCCCGAAGACGCGTAAATGAACGCGACCTGATGCGCGATGCACCATTTCCACAGCGTCCACGTCAGCTGAATGTTGTTTTCGACAATCAAATCGACGTTCGTTTCCAAAGGCGACGACACGGAGCCGAAATGAACGACCGCTTTGACTTTCGACTGGTATTCGTCCAGAAAAGCCGTCAAATCTTTGGGGAAAACAAAACTATGCAAGGTGCGCTTGGCAATGTTGCGCCACTTGTTTTTGTCGCGCAGGCGATCGCAAACCGCGATGTCGCCCAGATTGTTTTCTTCGATGGAAGCGGCGACGTTCGACCCGATGAAGCCCGCTCCGCCCGTAATGACATACATAGCGTCTTTCCTTATATTGCGTCAGGTGATTTTTTTATACGACACTTTGCGCGATTTTTTAAATCTTTTCTTTCCCCTTTGCGCAAAAAAAGCGTATCTTGCCCGATAACAGTTCATTATCAGCAAAGGAATTCAAGCATGAACACGGATTTGACCCTTTTGGTTTTGGGATGCGGCAAAATGGGCGGCGCGCTGATTCAGGGCGCGCTGAAAGCGGGACTGCCCGCGAAAAACGTGCGCATTGTCGAAAAAAGCGCGGAAATCCGCCGCGCGTTCGAGCAAAAAGGAATCCGAACGGCTGAAACCCCTGCGGAATTCGACTCGTTTTGCCCCGACGTCGTGTTTGTCGCGCTCAAACCGTTCGTCGTCGGCGACGTTCTGCCGCAAATCAAGCCGTTTACGGACAAAGGCGCGGCGGTTTTAAGCATTGTCGCGGGCAAGAAAATCGCTTTTTACGAAGACGTTTTGGGACAAAAAACGCCCGTCGTGCGCGCCATGCCCAACACGCCCGCGCTGATCGGCAAAGGCATGACGGCGGCGTGCGCCAACGCGTTCGCGTCCCCCGAAACGAAAGAGGCGGTCGGCGCTTTGCTGAACGCGTGCGGCGCGTTCGCGTGGGTCGACGACGAAAGCCTGATCGACGCGGTGACCGCCGTTTCGGGCAGCGGTCCCGCCTATCTGTTCTATTTCGTCGAAGCATTGAGCGACGCGGCATTGAAAGCGGGCTTGCCGGCGGATTTGTGCGAAACGTTCGCCAAGCGGACAATCTGCGGCGCGGCGGCGCTTTTGGACGAAACGGGCGAAAGTCCGGCGGTTCTGCGCCAAAACGTCACGACTCCGAACGGCACGACGGCGGCGGCTCTGGACGTGTTCGCCAAAGACGGCGCGCTGTTCGCCCTGACGCAAGAAGCGGTCGCGGCGGCGAAGCGGCGTTCCGAAGAATTGGCGAAATAAAGGGCTGATAAAAATTGCAAAATCTGTTGTAGAAACAATTTTTATCGGCTATCATACCGGATAAACCGTTTCTTTTGATAAACATGGGAACCTGCTATGATTGAAGATATTTTGAACAAACTGAAAAACGACGACAGCGCGATGATCGTCCGCCCCGCCTCCGCGAAAGATTTGGCGCAGTGCCAGAAAGACATGGCGGAAATCGAACTGGCGCCCGTGCCGCAGGGCTACATCGACTTTTTAAGAAAATACAACGGCTTCGCGTGGAACGGCATCGAGTTTTACAGCACCGATCAGGTGACCGATCCCGAAACGGAATACACGCTGAACGACGTTGTGACGGCAAACGAAACGTTCGCCGATTACAACGATATGCCGAACATCGTCCTGTTGGGACGCGCGGACGACGATTTGTACGTCTACGACACCGAAACGAAGAAATACGACGTTTTGGACTTCACAGGCAAGGACGTCATGGAAGAATACGACACGTTCGACGCCATGTTTGAAGAAGTCGTCGGCTCCCGCATGGTCGGCTTGGATTTCTGATTTTTCAAAACGACTTGAAAACAAATGCTGGTCAGTTCCTTTGATTTCGATCTGCCGAAAGACAGAATAGCGTCCTTTCCCGAGGATCCGCCCGAAAGCGCGAAATTGTTGAGCGTGCACGGTTCGGGGGAACTGACCGATTTTCTTATCGCCGATTTTCCGTCGCTTCTGCGCCCGTCCGACTTGCTGGTGTTCAACGACACGCGCGTCATTCCCGCCCGTCTGTTCGGCACGCGCGGCGAAGCGAAACTGGAAGCGACTTTGTTTAAAGCCGTCGCCGTCAACACTTGGGAAGCGCTGGTCAAAAACGCCCGCCGTTTGCACGATGGCGACGAAGTGTGCTTTTACGCACCCGACGGGTCGACAAAAGACCCGCTGAAAGCCGCCGTTTTGGGACGCGGCGAAAGCGGCAGCGTCATTTTGAAATTCGACGCCGATCCGCAAGAATTGTTCTCTTTATTGGAAAAATACGGCGTGATGCCCCTGCCGCCCTACATCCACCGCGAAAAAAACGCGTACGGCAAGGACAAAACCGACTATCAGACGATTTTCGCCAAGCACAACGGCGCGGTCGCCGCTCCGACGGCGGGCTTGCACTTCACCAAGGGGCTGATGCAAAAAATCGCCGCGCGCGGCATTGAAAACGTCAAAATCACGCTCCACGTCGGCGGCGGCACGTTCCTGCCCGTCAAAGTCGAGGACACCAAAGACCACGTCATGCACGCCGAATACGGCATCATCTCCCCCGAAACCGCGCAAATTCTGACGCAAGCGAAGCGGGACAAACGCAGAATCGTCGCCGTCGGCACGACCGCGATGCGTCTGTTGGAAAGCGCGGCGGACGAAAACGGCGTCATTCACCCGTTCGCGCGGGAAACAAGCATCTTCATCACCCCCGGCTACAAATTCAAAGCCGTGGACGCATTGTTTACGAATTTCCACCTGCCCTGCTCCACTTTAATTATGCTTGTGTCCGCTTTTATCGGCACGGACATAATTAAAAACGCCTATCAACACGCCATTGACAACAATTACCGCTTTTTTTCATACGGCGACGCGTGTTTTTTGGAGCCGTAAACTTTATTATTGTTGAATTACTCCTTTTTTTATTATACTTTTAACTATCATTTCATTAAGGAGCAATCTGATGACAGAAAATTTCAATCCCGAAGACATTTTGGCGTACACGACCGAAATCGTCGCCTCGCACGCGTCGCACAACACCGTCGACGCCAAAGAACTGCCCGAATTGATTAAAAACGTTTACAACGCTTTGGCGGCTCTGGGCGGAAACGAGCCGGAAGTCAAAGAAGAAGAAAAGTTGATTCCCGCCGTTCCCGTGTCGCAATCCGTTTTCCCCGATTACATCATTTGTCTGGAAGACGGCAAAAAATTGAAAACGCTGAAACGCCACCTGACCTCCGCCTACGGCATGGGCATCGAGGAATACAAGGCGCGCTGGAATCTGCCCGCCGATTATCCCGTCGTCGCGCCCGCCTACGCGGATCGCCGTTCGGCTTTGGCGAAGCAAATCGGCTTGGGAAGAAAGAAAAAGTAATTCTCCCCGACAATATGTCGCAAGCCCGCGCAACCTTTTGTTTATGCGGGCTTTTTTACTTATACGACCTTTTAGGTTGATTCTTTTCAATTTCCGGTTACGATAAAAACAATCGTTTGAAAAGGAGTCGTCCATGCCCGAAATTTCCGTCGAAACCGACGAACAAAAGCGCGTTGTTTTGCGCTTTTCGGGCGATTGGATTTTAAACGCCCCCCTGAAAAACAAAGACGACATACTGGCGCGCGTCGCGGCGAAGTCCGGCGAGGGCGTGATTTTGAACGCGCAAAACGTCGGCGCGTGGGACAGTTCGTTCGTCGCTTTTGTTTTTCACATCACGCAAATATGCCTTGCCAAAAAGCGCGCGTGCGAGCGGAAACATTTCCCGACGGGCGCGGAACGGCTGTTGACGCTGGCGGGCGCGGTCGCTCCCGTCAAAACGCCGAACGACAAACACGTTTCGCACAGCATTGCCGAAAGGGTCGGCATTAAAACGCTTGCCTGCATTGCGGGAATCAAGCGCGCGGCTGTTTTCGGCGCGGATTGCAAAGCCGCCCTGCGCCGCCTGATTAACGGCAAAGCGGTCGTGCGCAAGCAGGATTTTTCCGCCGCCCTGCTGGAAGCGGGGGCGCAGGCGTTGCCGATCGTGTCGCTGATCAGTTTCATGGTCGGGCTGATTCTGGCTTTTGTCGGCGCGGTGCAGTTAAAAATGTTCGGCGCGCAGATTTTCGTCGCTTCGCTGGTCGCCATCGCCATGTCGCGCGTCATGGGCGCGATTATGACGGGCATCTTAATGGCGGGCAGGACGGGCGCGTCGTACGCGGCTGTTTTGGGGGCGATGCAGGTCAACGAGGAAACGGACGCGCTGGAAACAATGGGCGTTTCGCCTTACGATTTTCTGGTTCTGCCGCGTTTGCTCGCGCTGTCGATCATGATGCCGCTTCTGACGATTTATTCGGATTTGACAAGCATTCTGGGCGGCGCGTTCGTCGGCGTGTTCATGCTGGATTTGACGCCCGCCGAATACTTTAACATGACGTTGCAATCGCTTTCGACGAAGAACATCGTCATCGGGCTGGTGCACAGTTGCGTGTTCGGCGTGATCGTGTCGCTGTGCGGATGCTATTTCGGCATGAAGTGCGAACGCAACGCGTCGGCGGTCGGCGCGGCGACGACGGCGGCAGTCGTGTATTCAATCGTGTGGATTATCGTCGCGACGGCGATCATCACCTACATTTGCAGCGGGATGGGGCTATGACGGAACAACCGGCGGTCATTCGGGCGGAAAACCTTTCGGTCGCTTACGGCGATTTCGTTTTGTCGCGCCATTTGAATTTCACCGTGTGCAAAAACGACGTGTTCATCATCATGGGCGGAAGCGGATGCGGCAAAAGTTCTTTGCTGAAAGTCCTGACGGGGCTGATGCCCGCCGCGCAGGGCAAGGAATTTTTCAACGGCGTCGATTTTTGGGGGTCGGACGCGCAAACCCGCAAAAAACTGATGCAGAAAGCGGGCGTGCTGTACCAAAGCGGCGCGCTGTGGTCGTCCATGACTCTGGGCGAAAACGTCGCCCTGCCGTTGCAGCAGTACACGGATTTGTCCCCCGCCGACATCGACGAAATCGTGACGCTGAAACTCGCGCTTGTCGGACTGAACGGATTTAAGGACTTTTATCCCTCGCAAATCAGCGGCGGCATGAAAAAAAGGGCGGGACTGGCGCGCGCTTTGGCACTCGACCCGCAAATCGTGTTTTTCGACGAACCTTCCGCGGGCTTGGATCCCGTCAGCGCGAAACTGCTTGACGATTTGATTATCGAAATCAAGGAAAGTCTGGACGCGACGGTCGTCATCGTCACGCACGAACTCGCTTCGATTTTCGCCATCGGCACGAACTCGATTTTTCTGGACGCGTCGCAAAAGACGATGACGGCGGCGGGCGATCCGAAAGAATTGCTGAAAAATCCGCCGAACGAAGCCGTTTTGCGCTTTTTGACGCGCGATGAGAAGAAACATATTTGAAAAGGACGGAATAATGACTGATAAACCCAACACGAAATTGACGGGGATGTTCGTTTTAACGGCGCTGTTCGTCCTTGTCGGCACTTTTTTAATGATTAACAAGGACAATCTGGTGTCGCACACGCTGAAATACGTCATGTATTTCGACGGTTCGGTCAAAGGGCTGTCCGTCGGCGCGCCCGTCGTGCTGAACGGCGTTCCGGTCGGACGCGTGTCGAACATTTCGCTGTTGACCGACGTTAAAAACCTGTCGTTTAAAATTCCCGTCACCATTGAAATCAACGCGAACAGTTTTCAGGACAAGCAGATGAACGCGGGCGATTCCCCGTGGCGCATCGAATACTACACGCGCAAATCGCAAATCGAACTGTTCCACGAATTAATTCAAAAAGGCTTGCGCGCGCGGTTGATTACGCAAAGCATCCTGACGGGTCAGATGATGATCGAATTGAGTTTCTACCCCGACACGCCGATTATTTTGCGCGGCGGCAAAGACGGCGAAATGGAAATTCCGACCCTGCCGTCGTCTTTGATGGAATTCTCGAAAACGCTTCAAAACCTGCCGATTCACAAAATCGCCGTCAATTTCTTGGACGTGCTGGAAGAATTGCGCTCTTTGCTTAAAACGTTCAACGAAACCCTGCCCGTCACCGCGAAAAACGTGTCGGACATCACGCAGAACGTCAATTCGCTCACCTCGCCCGATTCGCAAACCGTTTCCGATTTGAACAGACTCTTGAACGAATCCGCCGCCGCCGCGCGCTCTCTGCACGATTGGGCGGATTATCTGGAACGCCACCCCGAAGCGCTTTTGAAAGGCAAAGGAGGATACCGATGAAAAAACAACTGCTCGCCCTTATTGCATTGACCGCCGCGCTGACCGCGTGCGGCACAAGCGCGCCGTCCGTTTTCTACGCGCTGGACTACAACACGCCGGCGAATACGTTTCAAGCGGGGCAAAACGCCGTCATCAGCGTCGCCTCCGTGCAGATTCCCGCTTATCTCGACAGACCGCAAATCGTGCTGAAAACGCAGGATTCCCCCGTTCTGCTGATTAACGAATTCAATCGCTGGGCGGAAAATCTGTCCACGGCAAGCGCGCGCGTTCTGGCAAGCGCGATAAACAACGCGGCAAAAAGAAACTATGCCCGCTCCGCCGATTCGCGCGGCGAAAACACGCCTTACCGCCTGTTCGTGCAAATCGTGCATCTGGACGCAACGGCGGGCGGCGACGCGCTTTTGGACGCGTGGTGGAGCGTCGCGACGCCGGACGGCGCGCCCGTTTACACCGCTCATTCCGTGCTGAAACAGCCGGCGGGCGATTCGTACGACGACATCGTGCGCGCGCAAAACGCCCTGCTCACGCGATTGGGCGACAAAATCGCGCAGTATTGTCTGAAAAACATCAAAAAATGACTGGCGGAACGCGGCTTGCGGGCGTATAACAATAAAAAAACAGGGAGATTGTCATCATGACCGCCGGATTAAACGCCGTTTTCACCCGCGCGAACGAAAGCGCGGATGCATCTTTGAAACAGAATTTAAAAACGCCTTTCGTCATTGACGGTGACGAAAAGACCAAACGGCGCATGACCGCCATGATCAACCAAATCGCCTTGTCGAAAACGGGCAAGGACGTTCTGGAAACGGCGGCGAAAGCGGGCTACACGCTCGGCATGGAATTCATGATGGGCGCGAACGGCGGTTGTGCGAAAGACATGAAAAAAATCGTGTTGAGCCCGATTTCCAGCGACGACGAACTGGTCGGCGTTCTGGTGCACGAATGTCGCCACGCGGGACAGTTCGAGCGCGGCGAATACGACGCCAGCGACGAAAACCGCGCCCGCACGCAAACGCTGAAAACGCAAATCATGCGCACCCGCGCCGTCGAAGCCGACGCGCAGGCGACCGCCGCGCAAACGATGTGCGAATTGATGGAGGCGGGATTGGACGCGCCCTTGCGCGCTTTCTGCCGCGCCGAACACAACAAGACGATCGCCAAAGCGGTCGACCGCGCGCTGTACGACGAAAACGCGGTTTCCAACGGCTCTTTGCGCACGGCGGCGTTCATGGCGTGGTACGACAACACGACGGTCATGGAACTGTACGACCAATATTATCAAATCGACATGATGACCCGCCGCATTAACAAAAACGTTGAAAACGCGGACACTTACGCCGAATCGCAGTCGCCGGCGAAAATCGTCGCGGATTTGTGCCTGAATCCCGACGGCAGTTCGTATTTTACGGAAAATCCGGATATCTTGGGATCGGGGCATTTCGCCGCCGTCACGACCAAGCACGAAACCGAAATGGGCGAACTGATGGAATTGATGCCCGCGAAAAAGAACTGCGCGGAAAACAGTGTGCCGTTCACGCAGAGCGTCGATAAATCGGCGGCTTTGAGCAGAATTTTAATGAACAAGCGTCTGGCGGGCAGATAATCCGAACCGCCAAAAGCGAACCGTCCGGAAAAGACGCTTAAAAAAATTTCGCCGCGCGCTTTCACCCGATTGCGCGCGATTTTTACGCGCTCGCCAGCATCGCTTTCAGCGAATCGTCCGTCGTCACGTCGCTCGGCAAATGACCGCTTTTGTCGGACACGTCGGCGCGCGCCCCGTTTTTCAGCAATAACGCCGTCATCGCCTCGTCGTTGCGCTCCGCCGCCCAAATCAGCGGGGTCACGCCGTCGAAATCGGACGCGTTCACGTTCGCGCCCAAATCAATCAGCCCCTGCGCAATCAAAGGCAGTCCGTACCAGACGGATTCGTGCAAAGGCGCGCGCAAATCCTCGTCTTTCGCGTTGACGTCCGCGCCGTGCGCCGCCAGATAGCGCACCGTTTCCAAGCACGCTTTCTGCTTGTTTTCGTTGTCCGCGGCGTCAACGGCGTCCGCCTGTCCCTGCTCAATGAGAAAACGCACACAGTCCGTTTCGCCCGCGCTCGCCGCTTCGTGCAGGGCGGTGCGTTCCTTGTCCGTGCGCGCATCGACGGGAACGCGGCAATCTTCAATCAGATACTTCACAACGTCCAGATTGCCCGCGCCGGCGGCTCCGTGCAGAACCGTGCGCTTGCGATCGGTGCAAACGCTTGCGTCCGCGCCGCACTCCTCGACCAGATAGCGCACCAACGCCAGATTGCCGTTAATCGCCGCGCCGCTTAAAACCGTATCCCCGTCATCGTCGCGAGCATTCGCTTTGGCGCCGTTTTCCACCAAAAACCGCACTATGTCCAAATTCCCCGTCGCCGTCGCGCGATGCAAAGGCGTCGTGCCCTGCCGTCCGCGCGCCAGAACGTCCGCGCCAGCGTCGATAAGCGCGCGCATCAAATCCATGTTCTGCGTTTTGACGGCATAGTGCAAAGGCGCGTCGCCGTAAATGTCCCGCGCGTTAACATCGGCGCCGTTTTTCAGACACGCGCGCACCGTTTCGACATCGTTTGAAACAACCGCTTCAAAAAGAGCCGCGTTCAGATCGTCCGTCATTCGCATAACCTCCGCGTAAAAATATCCGATGACAAAAAAGCGGGATTCCCCGCCTTTGAAAAATGGTGCCGGCTGCGTGACTTGAACACGCGACCTGATGATTACAAATCAACTGCTCTACCAACTGAGCTAAGCCGGCACGTTGCAAGAAAGATATAAACGAAACCCGTAAAATTCAAGCGTTTTTTTCAAACGGCGCGCGAAAACACCGAAAAAAGTCTTGCTTTCGGGTGAAAACCTTTAAAAAATGTTTTGTTTGCCGTTTTTATATGATATAGAAGACGACTGGTGAACTTAAAGCGGGTGTGGTGGAATTGGTAGACACGTCGGATTTAGGTTCCGATGGCTTGCGCTTTGGGGGTTCGAGTCCCTTCACCCGCACCACTCGCTTGAATTGCCGTGAAAACGGTTGGTTTTTTTATTGTTTAGGAAAAGTCATGCAGGTAAAAGAAACGAAAAACGACGGCTTGAAAAGAGCGTTTGAAATCATCATCGACGCGCAGACGATCGCCGACAACGTTACAAAGAAAATTAAAGAAATCGGCGAAAACGCCGCCCTCCCCGGCTTCCGCAAAGGCAAAGCCCCCGAAAGTTTTCTGCGTCAGCGCTATGAAAAAGCCGCTTTGGGCGAAGTGATCGACACTTTGGTGCAACAGGAAACCTCGAAAACGATGGCCGACCGTTCTTTGCGCCCCGCCATGCGCCCGAAAATCGAAATCACGTCTTTCGACGAAGGCAAGGATCTGGCGTTCACGCTGGAAATGGAAGTCCTGCCCGAAATCGTCCCGACGGACTTTTCCAAAATCTCTTTGGAAAAACTGGTTGCGCAGGCTCCCGCCGAAGAAGTTGAAAAGGCGTTGGAACGTCTGGCTTCCGCCCGCATGGAAAGCGAACCCGTGACCGAAGACCGCGCCGCGAAAAAGGGCGACATCGCCGTCATCGACTTTGAAGGCTCCGTCGACGGCAAGAAATTCCCCGGCGGCAAAGGCACGGATTATTCTTTGGAATTGGGCTCCAACACGTTCATTCCGGGGTTTGAAGACCAGATCGTCGGACACAAAAAAGGCGATTCGTTCGACGTGAACGTGCCGTTCCCGAAAGAATACCACGCGAAAGAACTGGCGGGCAAAGACGCCGTGTTCGCCGTGACGGTCAAGGAACTGCGCGCGCGCAAACCCGCCGTGATGGACGACAAATTCGCCGAAAGTTTCGGCAAAAAGACAATGGACGAACTCAAAGCCGCCATCAAGGACGAATTGTCCCGCGAATACGAAGCCGTCGCGATGAACCACCTGAAACGCTCGCTGCTGGACGTTTTGTCCGACACGCATGACTTCCCCGTTCCCGAATCCATGCTGAACATGGAATTCGACGCGATCTGGAAACAGATTGAAGCGGCGAAAAAGAACGACCGTCTGGACGAAGAAGACAAAGGCAAATCCGACGACGAACTGAAAGAAGAATACAAAGCCATCGCCGAACGCCGCGTGCGTTTGGGCTTGCTGTTGGCGGAAATCGGCACTTTGAACAAAATCGAAGTGACGGACGCCGATTTGAACCGCGCGATTCTGGCGGAAGCCCGCAACTTCCCCGGTCAGGAAAAAGCGGTGTTCGACTTCTATGCGAAACATCCCGAAATGCTCGACCGTCTGCGCGCGCCGATGTTTGAAGAAAAAGTCGTCGACTTTATCTTGAAAGCCGTGAAACTGGCGGAAAAGGAAGTGTCGGTTGAAGATTTGTACAAACTGACCGCCGAAAAGAACGCCGCGAAGCCCGAAACCGCGAAAAAGGCGGCGAAAAAAGCCCCCGCGAAAAAGGCTGAAAAGGCTGAAAAGAAAGCCGAAGCCGGCGAAGAAGCCCCTAAAAAACGCACCGCGAAGAAAAAAGCGGCTGAATGATTTTTTAACGGCTTTACTTTAAAATAACGAAAAAAGGGACAGACGAAAAACGCCTGTTCCTTTTTCCACTCGAAAGGAAAAGTGCCATGACCGAAAGAGATATCAACGAAGTTTACATGAACACGCTTGTCCCGATGGTGATTGAGCAAACGGCGCGCGGCGAACGTTCGTTCGACATTTATTCGCGCCTGCTGAAAGAACGCATCGTGTTCCTGACGGGCGAAGTCAACGACGAAGTGTCCAGCCTGATTTGCGCGCAACTGCTGTTCTTGGAATCGGAAAATCCGAACAAGGACATCGCGTTCTACATCAATTCTCCGGGGGGCGTCGTCACGTCGGGCATGGCGATTTTCGACACGATGAACTACATCCGCTGCGACGTGTCCACGCTGTGCATCGGTCAGGCGGCGTCCATGGGATCGCTGCTGCTGACGGCGGGGCAGAAAGGCAAACGCTTCATTCTGCCGAACGCCCGCGTGATGATTCATCAGCCTTCGGGCGGCTTCCGCGGTCAAGCGACGGACATTGAAATCCACGCCCGCGAAATCCTGACGCTGAAAGCGCGCCTGAACGACATTTACGTCGAACGCACGGGCAAGCCTCTCGACGTCATTCAGAACGCGATGGAACGCGACAATTTCATGAGCGCGCAGGAAGCCAAAGAATTCGGTCTGGTCGACGAGGTCGTGACCAGCCGCGCCAAGCCCGAAGCAAATTGACAAACCATTGACGACATTGCGCGAACGCGAAAAAAGCGTTAGCCTTTCCGTTAAGACATTCCAAGGAGAACCCTATGGCGAAAACACCGTCCAAAGACAGCAAAAAAGAGGTTTTGCACTGCTCTTTTTGCAACAAAAGCCAGCATGAAGTCAAAAAACTGATTGCCGGTCCGTCGGTTTACATCTGCGACGAATGTGTCGGGCTGTGCACGGACATCATCAACGAGGAAAAAGCCGCCGCCCCCGCCGCCGATACGGACAAATTGCCGACTCCGAAGAAAATCAAGGACTTTCTGGACGATTACGTCATCGGACAGCAACAGGCGAAAAAAGTGCTGGCGGTATCCGTGTACAACCACTACAAACGCTTGGCTTCCGTCAAAACGTCCGACGTTGAAATTTCCAAATCGAACATCTTGCTGATCGGCTCGACGGGTTGCGGCAAAACGCTTCTGGCGCAGACGCTGGCGCGCATTTTGGACGTGCCGTTCGCCATGGCGGACGCGACAACGCTGACCGAAGCGGGCTATGTCGGCGAAGACGTCGAAAACATCGTTTTGAAACTGCTTCAAAACGCGAATTTCGATATTGAAAAGGCGCAAAAAGGCATCATTTACATCGATGAAATCGACAAGATTTCGCGCAAATCGGACAATCCGTCCATCACGCGCGACGTGTCGGGCGAAGGCGTCCAGCAGGCTTTGCTGAAAATCATGGAAGGCACGATCGCTTCCGTTCCCCCGCAGGGCGGGCGCAAGCATCCGCAGCAGGAATTTTTGCAGGTCGACACGACGAACATCCTGTTCATTTGCGGCGGGGCGTTCGCGGGATTGGAAAAAGTCATTCAACAGCGCACGAACAAATCCTCCATCGGCTTCGGGGCTTCGGTTTCCGCGCCGACGGACAAGAAAACGGGCGATTTGCTCAAACAGGTCGAACCCGAAGATTTGCTGAAATTCGGCTTGATTCCCGAATTGGTCGGGCGCGTTCCCGTTCTGGCGACGCTGGACGATTTGGACGAAGACGCGCTGATTAAAATCCTGACCCAGCCGAAAAACGCGCTGGTCAAGCAGTATCAGGCGCTGTTCGACATGGAGAAAATCAAATTGACGATTACGCCCGAAGCCCTGCGTCTGATTGCGAAAAAAGCGGCCGAACGCAAGACGGGGGCGCGCGGTCTGCGCGCGGTGATGGAATCGCTTCTGCTTGAAACGATGTACGAAATTCCGTCCATGGAAAACGTCAAGGAAGTCGTTTTGAACGAACAGGTCATCCGCGACAACGCCAAACCGCTGCTGATTATGGCGCAGGATAAAAAGAAAAACAGCGCCTGACCTTTAAATCGGACAAAATCGTCTTAATTTATCTTATGTAGTAAAAACGCACTTGAAACAAAGAGGTGAAGAGATGCCCGCCGTTGAAAAAACATGTCCCGTCCTGCCGTTGCGCGACATTGTCGTTTTTCCGCATATGATTGTGCCGCTGTTTGTCGGGCGCGACAAATCGGTGCGCGCGCTGGACGAAGTTTCCGCGAAAGACAAGCAAATCGTCCTGTTGACGCAAAAGGACGCGTCGCTTGACGACCCGACTCCGCAGGATATGTACGAAGTCGGCACGCTGGGCGTCATCGTGCAGTTGCTGCGCCTGCCGGACGGCACGGTCAAAGCGTTGATCGAGGGGCAGGAACGCGTCAAAATCAACCGCTTTATCGACAATCCGAACTATTACGAAGCGTCCGTCAGCGTTTTGAAAGAAACGGGGCGCGTGACGGATTCCGTTCAGGCTCTGGTGCGTTCGCTGATGAACCGCTTTGAAGAATACGTCAAGCTGAACAAAAAACTGCCGCCCGAAATTTTGATGTCGATCGGTCAAATCGACGATCCGCACAAACTGGCGGACGTGATTGCGTCGCATTTTTCGCTGAAAATCCCCGAACGTCAGAAATTGCTGGAAACGGTGAACCTGACCGCGCGGCTGGAACAGTTGTTCGCGCTTGTCGAATCCGAAATCGGCGTTCTGCAAGTGGAAAAGAAACTGCGCCGCCGCGTGAAACGGCAAATGGAAAAATCCCAGCGCGACTATTACCTGAACGAACAGATGAAAGCCATTCAAAAGGAATTGGGCGACGACGACAATTCCGCCGAAATGGACGAACTGGCGGATAAAATCGAAAAGGCGCATATGTCCGCGGAAGCCAAGGAAAAAGCGACGTCGGAACTTAAAAAACTGCGCATGATGAGCCCGATGTCCTCCGAAGCGACGGTCATCCGCAACTATCTGGACTGGCTGATCGACTTGCCTTGGGCGAAAAAATCCAAGGACAAAACGGATATCAAGGAAGCGGAAAAAATCTTGGACGAAGACCATTACGGACTGGACAAGGTTAAAGAGCGCATCATTGAGTTTCTTGCCGTCCAAAAAAAGACGAAATCGCTCAAAGGTCCCATTTTGTGCTTGGTCGGTCCTCCCGGCGTCGGCAAAACGTCGCTCGGGGAATCCATCGCGCGCGCGACGGGACGCAAATTCGTGCGCTTGTCGCTGGGCGGGATGCGCGACGAAGCGGAAATTCGCGGACACCGCCGCACCTACATCGGCGCGATGCCCGGCAAAATCATCCAGAGCCTGAAAAAAGCGAAAACGAACAATCCGCTGTTTTTGCTTGACGAAATCGACAAACTGGGCAACGACTGGCGCGGCGATCCGTCCTCTGCGCTGCTGGAAGTGCTCGACCCCGCGCAGAACAAGACGTTCAACGATCATTATCTGGAAGTCGATTTCGACTTGTCGGACGTCATGTTCATCACGACGGCGAACACTTATAAAATGCCGCGCCCCCTGCTCGACCGCATGGAAATCATCCAAATCCCCGGCTATACGGAAGACGAAAAGGTCGAAATCGCCCGCCGCCACCTGATTCCCAAACAAATGGAAGCGAACGGGCTGGGCGAAAAGGAATGGCATATCGACGACGACGCCCTGCGCCAGTTGATTCGCCTGTACACGCGGGAATCCGGCGTGCGCAATCTGGAACGCGAAATCGCCAATCTGACGCGCAAAGCCGTCAAGGAACTGATGACGACGAAAAAGAAAATCGTCGAAGTCAACAAACGCAACCTGAAAAAATACGCGGGCGTGGCGAAATACTCCTACGGACTGGCGGAAAAACAGGATCAGGTCGGCGTGACGACGGGCTTGGCGTGGACGGAAGTCGGCGGCGAAATCCTGTCGATTGAAGCCGTGATGATGCCCGGCAAAGGCGTTGTGACGCAAACGGGGCAACTGGGCGACGTGATGAAAGAATCCATCGCGGCGGCGCGCTCGTTCGTGCGTTCTCACGCGGCGGCGTTCGGCATCAATCCGAAATTGTTTGAAAAACGCGACATCCACATTCACGTTCCCGAAGGCGCGACCCCCAAAGACGGTCCTTCCGCGGGCGTGGCGATGTGCACGTCGCTGGTGTCCGCCATGACGGGCATTCCCGTGTCGAAAAGCGTCGCGATGACCGGCGAAATTACCCTTTTGGGCAAAGTCCTGCCTATCGGGGGGTTGAAAGAAAAACTGCTGGCGGCGTTGCGCGCGGGCATTAAAACCGTGATGATTCCGAAAGACAACAAAAAGGATTTGCAGGAAATTCCCGACAACGTGAAAAAGGGTCTGAAAATCATCCCCGTATCGACGGCGCAGGAAGTTCTCGCCATTGCGCTGACAAAGCCGCTGACGCCGATCGAATGGAACGACGACGACGATGAAAAAACGCCGGCGGCGACGGACGAAACGGAAGAAACCGCGGCGGAAAGGCAAAGTTGCCACTAACAAGGGAAAGAAAGGGGCGTCATGCCCCTTTTTTCATAAAAAAACGACAAAAACGGCATAAAATAACGCCGAAACGCCTTTTGTTTTCTTGACAAACCGACTCCCGATTCCCTAGACTAATCCTATGATTCGCAAGGAATCTAAATGTTGTCTTTAATTTTATTGAGGAGTCCTCAACCGTGAATAAAAACGATCTGATTGCAGAAGTTGCAAAAAATACCGGTCTGTCGAAAAATGATTCCGGCAAAGCCGTTGACGCTTTGTTGAACGCCGTTACGGGCGCTTTGAAGAAAAACGACGAAGTCCGTCTGGTCGGTTTCGGCACGTTCAGCGTTGCGCAGCGCGCGGCGACGGAAGGCCGCAATCCCCGCACCGGTGCAACGATTAAAATCCCTGCATCGAAACAGCCGAAATTTAAAGCCGGCAAAGGTTTGAAAGACGCTGTCAACTAAGATTTGTTGATTCTTTCACAAAAAATAGGCAATTCGGCGCAGGTCGGGTTGCTTATTTTTTTTATTGTCAATCAAAATGAAATCCGATATAAAGAAAGCGTTTCGGGCGACTAGCTCAGCTGGTTAGAGCATCTCGTTTACACCGAGAGGGTCTGCGGTTCGAATCCGTAGTCGCCCACCATAACACCCTGCGGGGTGTTTTTTTGTGCTTGTTTTCCCGAAATTATATTGAAACACGTTTTTTTTGCGTCCGCGTTCTTTCAAAGCGATACTGAAACACAGAGCGTTTTTTTATGCTCACGTTTTTCCGAAGCAATGCTAAAATAAGGCGAACCGTTTCAGGAGGACATCATGATATCTTGCGCCGTCACCGCTTCGTTTTTGGGCTGTCTGGTCACATTTTCCCTGTTTTTCAGATACGTTTTTTTCATGCCCGTTCCCGTTTGGGCGAAATCGACGGCGGCGCTCTGCGCGCTTCTTGCCGGATGCTTTCCCCTGCTGGTCGGCTACGGTTTTGAAAAATATCTGGGCGGCGCGTTCGCGGTTTACAGATACGCGCTGTATTTCGTTTACGTCACCTGCATCATTCTGTTCGCGCTAACGATTTTGTCGGACGCCGCCGTTTTCGCCGCCGTCAAAGCGGGGCTTGTCGCCGCGACGGGAGAAAAGGCGCGCCTGTATTACAGCGCAGGACTGATTGCCGCCGCCCTGCTGTGCGGCGTGTACGCCCTGTACGACGGCATGAAAGTGCCGGCAGTCAAGACCGTGACGATCGCTTCGGACAAAATCCGCAAAGAACGCACGATCGTCCTGCTCGGCGACGTTCACATCCACCGCGTCATCAGCGCGGCGAAAGTGCGCGGCATTGTTGAAAAAACGAACGCGCAGAAGCCCGATTTGATTTTGTTGAGCGGCGACATCATTGACGACGAACCGCAAAAAATAGCGGACATCGCCCGACTGCTTGAAAATCTGAAAGCGCGGGACGGCGTGTATTTCGTCACGGGCAATCACGAATTTTACATCGGTTATCGGCGGGCGGTCGATATGCTGACCGGCGCGGGATTTCACCTGCTGGAAAACGACGGCGCGGATTTCGGCGATTTGTTCGTCGCGGGCGTGCCGGACGTCACGGCGCAAGCGTTCTCCGGCAAAAAAGCGGACGCGCGCAAGGCTTTTTCAAAAGCGAAAGACGGGCAGTTCCGTTTGCTGATATCGCACACGCCGACGGATTTCAAAGACGGCGCGGCTTACGATTTGCAAGTGGCGGGGCATACGCACGGCGGGCAGATTTTCCCGTTTCACGTCTTGACCAAACTGTACAATCCGTATTTGAGCGGGCTGTATAAAAAAGGCTCAACGCGCGTGTACGTCACGAACGGCGCGGGGCAATGGGGACCGCAGATGCGCTTTCTGGCGGAACCCGAAATCACCGTCATCCGCCTGATTCCCGAAACGGCAAAATGAAAGGTCTTCTCATGAAAAAAATTGTTCCCGACATTGTGAAAACGTATGAAAAATCCGTCGCGCCGTTCAAGAAAATCAAAGGCTGTCTGGATTTCGTGTCCGCCAAATTCCGCATTTTGACCGAATTTGCGGAAAAGCGCATCCTGTTCGGTCAGGACGCGCCGGACGCGACCATGAGCAACAAAGGCACCGTTCTCGCCCTGCTGATTTTCGCGTGGATCATTTGCGCCGGATGCTACAAATTCACCGTATTTCTGACGACTGTGTCCTACGCGAACCCGTTCGGCGCGCTGTCCGCCCTGTTCGGCGGCATCGTCATGCTCTGGCTGTTGTGGATTGTCGTGTGCGACGTTTGGGGCGTCATCGCGATCAATCAGCAGCACTCGTTCCGTCTGGGCGTTTCCGAATTGGTTGAAAAAGGCGACGCCGATCACCTGAAACGCTTTTTGACGACCTGCCCCGTCATGACAAGCGACGACCGGAGCGCGCTCGACAAAGCACTTGAAAAGGAAAGCGAAACGGGCAAAGTGCTCAAAGCGTTCAACAAAACCGTTTTGGCGAAATACGACGCGCAAATCGACAAAGTCATCAAGGATTACGCCGCGAAATCCGCCGTTGCGAACAGCATTTCCTCAAAAGCGTGGCTGGATTTCGCCATTACGTTTTTCTGCTATGTAAAAACCGTAATTGAAATCGCGAAAATCTACCACATCAAAATCGGCGTCTGCACGCTTTTGCGGTTGTTGGGATTGGGCTTCGGCGGGCTGTCCGCCGCGACGATTCTGCAAAATCTTGTCGTCGAAAGCACGAAAAAGACGAAAATCGGCAGCGTTCTGCCCGAAGCCGTCATCAACGCAACCGCCGTGTACAAATTCGGTCATTGGGTCAAGGACGCCCTGCGCCCCGTCAATCCGAAATACAAGTAACGCGAAGGCTTTTGACTGATGAACGCGAACGCAGCCCCGACCGTCAGCGTGGTCATGCCGGTTTTCAGCCACTCCGAAAAGCAGTTGCTGGCGGCGGTTCACAGCATCCTGAATCAAACTTTTCAAGATTTTGAATTCATCATCGCGGACGGCAGGGCGGACGAACGCAACAGCCTCATCCTTGCCGCCGTCAATGATTCCAGAATCCGATACCTTAAAGCGAAAGGCTATGTAAACTGCCTGAACGCCGGCGTCGCGCTGGCAAAAGGCAAATACGTCGCCCGCATGGATTCGGACGACGTGTCGTTCCCGACGCGGCTGGACGAACAGGTGCGCTACATGGAGGAAAATCCGGACGTGGCGTTGAGTTCCTGCTTGGTCGAATTTTACGGCGACTGCCCCGAAACGCTGAAAGTTTCAAAGCACACCGTCATTACGGACTGCGTGCTTGATTTCATCAGAAAGTGCGATTTCGTTCATCCGGCGATGATTTTCCGGCGCGATTTGAATTTGCGCTACGACGACATCAAGCCGGCGGAAGACTGCCCGCTGTTCCGCAAATTGCTTTTAAACGGGCGCAAACTTGCCGTTCTCGACAAAGTTCTGCTGAAAAGTTATGTGTCGAAAAATTCGATTATGGCAAGACATCCGGCGCTTGTTGACTATTACATGAGCGAAATAAACATCTTTGCCGTCGCGCGTTATTTCGACCTTGATTTAAGTTTTCTGGACGGGATTTTCACCAAAAGGAAACTTTCCAACAAGGAAGCCGTCGAATTTTTAAATTTTACGCGCCGCATGAAAAAGAAATTGAAAGGGCGCGATTTAAACGCGGCGGCGCTCGCGTATCCGTATTTTGCGCGGATGCTGTCAAAAATGAAAAACAAACGGGTTGCGGCGACGTCGGCGGCGTTTTATCAGACGTTTTTCCCGTTTGTCGCCGCCAAATACGGTAAACCGTTCATTCAGCGCGTTTTTTCCGTCAGAAACGAATACGGAATCGACGCGGACGGCAAAAGGCGCAAGCATAAAATCATCTGCATTCTGGGCTTGAAGTTTCGGGCGGATTTCTTAAAGAAACTTCGGCGCGGCTGACGGGCGGCGCGCTTTAAAATACGCAAAAAGCCGCAGGTTTCTGCGGCTTTTAATGGTGCCTGGGGACGGAATCGAACCGCCGACACGGGGATTTTCAGTCCCCTGCTCTACCAACTGAGCTACCCAGGCGTCACGGATGTTTATAACCGATTCAAACAGTGCTGTAAACACTTTTTTTAATTTTTTTCATCTTCGCTTGAAACGCCCGTTTCGTCGTCCGGTTTTTCGTTCGTGTGAATGACGTAAACGCCGGAAAGCCAGCGGTTTAAATCAACGTCCGCGCACCGTTTGGAACAAAACGGCTTGTACGCGTCAACGCTCGGTTTATGACAGACGGGACACAGGATTTGCTTTTTTTCACTCATTTAACGCCTCGAATAATTCTTTTTTCGCCCTCGATCAGCGCGACGGGACACCCCAAGCGCCGTTCAGCCGCCCTGACGTGCGGCGCAAAGCGGTTTTTCAGCAGGGAAATAACGTTTTTGGAAGCCGTGACGCTGACGGGCTCCGTGCCGGTGACAATGGAAAACCACAGGCGGCGCAACAGCGATTCCGCAATGGTTTCGTCGTTTTTTTCACGCACCTGCCGGTAAAAATGCGACTGCACGGACGCGAATTTGCGCGTGACCGTCATTTCGACCAAGCCCAGCGCCGTCGGTCCGAACACGCGCACGTCGGGCGATTTATCCAAAATCTCGCAAAAGCGGCGCAAATCCGCGTTTTTCTTGCGTCCCGCGAAATCGACGACCATTTGCCCGCCCAGCGAACGCAGGCGGATTTGGCGCAGAATTTCCCCGCACGCCTCCAAATTGACCTCATACGGCGACCGCGTGTCCGCCCCCGTGTTGACGTCAATGCACACGCACGCGGACGATTCTTCGATAATCAGCGATCCGCCGGACGACAGCGGCACCAGACAGCCGACCGCCTCCTCCAAAGCGTCGGCGATGCCGCCCGCCTCCCAGACGGATTCCAGAGCGACCCGCAATTCCGCCTGCGGCAAAACGCGTTTGACCAAAGCGGCGGATTCCGCGTCGTCGCACACGACCCCGCGCGGCTTGTACGCCGTCAAAGCCTGTTCCAGCAAAGACGGCGGTTTGTACACGACGCCGTATCCGTTCAAATTTTTCGCCGCCGTCAGCATTTCATCCGTCACGTCGACGTACGCGGACACTTTCAATTCCTTGGCGTCAAAAGCCTCCCGCTGACAGCGCGCGAACAGCACCGTCCCGACGGACAGCGGCGCGGTCGTTTTCCCCCCGTCCGCATTGACGTAAGATTGCGGATTTTGCAAAAAGCCCGTATTGCCGCCGCCGATGTCCAGAAAACTCGCCCCGCCCTTTTTCTGCACGACGCGCGCCAGAAACACCGTGTCGGGCAGAACGGCGTCCTTGCGTTCGATAAAAATACGCTCCGCCTTGTCTTTTGAAAACAGGACGGAAACGTTGCAGGCGGGAGAATAACTGTGCGACAGAACGTACATGGCTCACCCTTTCAAAAGCCCGTTTCCTTTCAGCAGCGCGCCCGTTTCAAACAGGGGCAACCCGACCACGTTGGAATAAGAGCCGATCAATTCGCGAGCGAACAGAGCCGCCTTGCCCTGTATGGCGTAAGCGCCCGCTTTGCCGCGCCATTCCCCGCAGTCCAGATACTCATATTTATCATCGTGCGACAGGACTTTAAAGACGACCGAAGTTTTAACAATCCTTTCGCATACCCTGCCGTCCGGCAAAGCCAGACACACCGCGCCGACGACTTTGTGCCGCCGTCCCGACAGCAACGTCAGCATACGCAGGGCGTCGTTTTCGTCGGCGGGTTTGCCCAAAATGCGCCGTCCGCACGCCACGACCGTGTCCGCGCCTAAAACGGCGGATTCGCCGTGCTTTTCAAAAACGTGCATCGTCTTTGTCTTTGCCATGCGCATGGCGTAGGCGGCGGGCAATTCGTCTTTAAGCGGCGTTTCGTCGATGTCCGCAGGAATGATTTTTTCGGGGGAAATGCCGACGCTTGCCAGCAAATCGACGCGGCGGGGGGAAGCGGAAGCCAGAATGAAAGGAAAAGTCGTCATAAGAATTCACACCAAAAAAGACGGGCGAAAACCGCCCGTCGCAAATGAAGGGGAAAAGGAAAATCAATCGTCGCTGTACGTTTTTTCCATGCGTTCGTGACGTTCCTGCGCTTCAATGGTCATCGTGGCGATGGGGCGCGCGATCAGGCGTTCCAGCCCGATGGGTTCGCCCGTTTCTTCGCAGTAGCCGTAAGTGCCGTCCTCAATGCGCTCCAAAGCGGCGTCGATTTTGGAAATGACCTTGCGCATACGGTCGCGGGTGCGCAGTTCCAACGCTTTGTCCGCTTCGGCGGAAGCGCGGTCGGAAATGTCGGGAACGGTCATGCCGCCGTCTTTCAGATTGTTCAGCGTTTCTTCGGAATCTTTCAGCAGTTCCTCGCGCCAAGCCAGCAGTCTTTGACGGAAATACTCCTTTTGCATATCGTTCATAAATTCTTCGTCGGCGGACGGTTTATAGCCCTTGGGCAACTGTACATTTGTCATGAGAAACCTCGTTGAATATCCCTATGAAAAAACGGTATTTTACTATTTTATCCATTCTTTGCGAAAAGTCAACAAAAGCGCGACGGCGCAACGTCACGCCCGCGTCAGTTTCGCCAGTTCGATTTCGGCGCGCTGTTCGATTTCGTCCAAAAGCGCGTTTAATTTCGCGTCCAGCCCGTCTTCGCGCCGATCGCGCAGCATTTGCGCCAAAGCGATCAGTTTTTCTTTTTGAATCGTGCCGTTCAGCAGCCCGTCGCGCACTTCTTCAAGTTTGTCAAGGATGTTTTCCCCGCGTTCGACGGCGCGGCGTTTTTTGGCTTCCTGCGATGCGGCGTCGCCGACGCTTTGCGCCAAAAAAATGGCTTCCACGCCCGACACGCCGTTCATGCCCGAAACGGCGGCGTTTTCGGAAACTTCGGAAGCGCCTTCCAGCAGCGACGAAAAACTCACCCCCGACGATTGCGTCGCCGATGACGCCTTGCGCGTGCCGCCGATCCCTTTTGCCGACGATGTTGAACTGATTTTAACCGACATTCGACCTCCTGCGAACAATGTTTCAGGCAGTATACAGCGTTTCGCCGCTTTTTTAAAGCATTCGCGCGCGCCCGCATGAAGAAAAATTGGCACGAAATTCGCATAAGTATTTCCAGAGTAAACCGCGCCATGTGCAAAACAAGGGCTGAAAAGATGTCAAACTTATTGAAAAAAACAACGTTTTTCGCAGTCATGACGGCATTTTGCCTGTTTGCGACGCTTTCCGGCGCGCAAGCGAATTCGCGCATCAAGGACATTGCCGACATTGAAGGCGTGCGCGACAACCCCCTTATAGGCTACGGCTTGGTCGTCGGTCTGAACGGCACGGGCGACAATATTTCGTCCATGGCGTTCACGGAAGAAAGTTTAATCGGTATGTTGGAACGTTTGGGGGTGAACACGCGCGACGGCAAAATCAAATCGAAAAACATCGCCGCCGTCATGGTCACGTCGAACCTGCCCGCGTTCGCGCGTCAGGGGTCGCGCATCGACGTCACGGTGTCCGCTTTGGGCGACGCGAAAAGCTTGCAGGGCGGGACGCTGATGGCGACTCCCCTTGTTGGCGCGGACGGCGAAGTGTACGCTTTGGCGCAGGGACAGGTCGCCATCGGCGGATACTCCGCGCAGGGCGCCGCGCAAAGTGTCGTCAAGGGCGTTCCCACGTCGGGACGCATCGCGTCGGGCGCGGTCATCGAACGCGAAATTCCGTTTGATTTCGCCAAACAGCAGTCCGTGCGCTTTTCCCTGCGCAATCCCGACTTTACGACAGCGGCGCGCGTCAGCGAGGCGATTAACGCCTATCTGGGCGTGCAGGCGGCTCAAACGCTGGATTCCGCGACGGTGAAACTGGTTCTGCCGGAAACGAAAAAAGATCGCATCGTGCAGGTTTTGACGGATATCGAACAGTTGCGCATCCGTCCGGACGTGGCGGCGAAAGTCGTCATTGACGAAAATTCGGGCATCATCGTCATCGGCGAAAACGTGCGCATCAATCCGATTGCGATCGCGCAGGGCAACCTGACGATACGCATTACGGAAACCCCGCAAGTGTCCCAGCCCGCGCCGTTTTCAATGACGGGGCAGACGCAGGTCGTGCCGCGCACGCAAATCGAGGTGGACGAGCAGTCCGACCGCAAATTGAATCTGTTGAAAACGGGCGTTTCCTTGCAGGAACTTGTCGACGGGCTGAACGCTTTGGGCGTGGGACCGCGCGACATGATCAGCATTTTGCAGGCGGTCAAGGCGGCTGGCGCTCTGCAAGCGGAAATAGAGGTGATGTGATGAACGCGGCAAACTTTATCACGGCAAATTTTACCGACACGGTGCAAGAAAGTGCCGCCAAAGCCGCGCCGAAAATCAACACGCGGCAGTCGATGGACAAAGTGCGCGAAGCGGTGCGGGATTTTGAATCGTTTTTCATTTCGCAAATGTTTCAAAGCATGTACGACACGGTTCCCGTCAACGAAACGTTCGGCGGCGGTCACGCGGAAACGCTGTTTCGTTCCATGCTTGTCGACGAATACGGCAAAATGGCGGCGAAATCGGGCGGTGTGGGCATTTCCGACGCGATTATGAAGCAAATCATTGAACAGCAGGCGTCCCTGACGGCTCTTTAAAAACGGAGAAAGACAATGGAACGGAACATAGAAGAAAAATTGTCGGGACTGATGAGCATCATGAGCCGTCTGTGCGGCGTTCTGCAAAAGGAAAACGCGCTGATGAAGCAGCAGCGCACAAGCGAGTGCGCGGCTTTGTTTGAAGAAAAGGAAAAAGCGGCGGCGGCTTACGAACAGGCGTTCGGCTTTTTCGCGCGGCACAAGGAAATTCTGCTCGACCTGCCGGAAAAACAGCGCGCAATCGTCAAAAAGGCGGCGCAGACCGTCAAGCGTTTAAGCGACGAAAACGGCAGGCTTTTGAAAGCAAACATCGACGCGACGCAGATTCTGCTGAACGCGATCGTGCAGGATGTCAAAGAGCAAAGCAAAGAAAAGCAGATGTACACCGAAAGCGGCGACGTGGGGCGCAAGAAGAATCCCGCCGCCGTCAGTTTCAACGAAGTTTTATAATCGGGAGAGCGCGCCATGTCTTTGTCCCTAGCCCTCAACACAGCCCTGAACGGCTTGAAAACATCGCAGAACGCCATTAACGTCACGGCGGACAACATTGCGAACATCGACACCGAAGGCTATTCGCGCAAAGTGTATTCGCAGACTTCGCTCGTGCTTCAAACGGGTCTGACGGTCGGCGCGAAGTCGTCGGTCAATCAGCGGCAGGTCGACGAAGTGCTTGCCAAGCAACTGGCGACGGAATCGGGCAAATTGCAGAATTTGGACGTGCAGAACTATTATCTGCAACTGATTCAGGCGCAAATGGGCACGCCGACCGCGTCAACGTCTTTGGGACACAATTTCGCGAGTATTCAGGCGGCGTTGGAAAGTCTGGCGATTGAAACGGACAAAATCAACGCGCAGTCGTCCTGCGTGGACGCCTTGCAGGCGGCGCTGGCGCAAATCCGCACGCTGACCGTCGAGATTCAGCAAACGCGTCTGGAAACGGATCGCGCGCTGGAAAGTCTGGCGGAAGAAGCGACGGAAATCCTGTCCGAACTGGACACTTTGAACACGCACATCGTGCGCACGGACACGGTCGGGTCGATGTCGTCGGACGGATTGAAAGACCGCCGCGACAATCTGGTGGCGCGACTGTCGGAAATCATGGACATTCAGACGTACGAACGTTCGACGGGCGAAACCGTGATTCTGACGCGTTCGGGCAAGCCGCTTCTGGACAACGAAGCGCATCCCGTGTCGCACACGGCGGTGTCGGCGACCGGTTCGCTGATTACCTATTCGGGCGGGCAGATTAACGGCATCTACGCGGGGTCGTTCGACATCACGAACGAAATTTCCAGCGGCGAAATGGCGGGGCTGATCACGTTGCGCGACACGACGCTGACGCAAATGCAGAACACGCTCGACGAGTTGTCTTCGCAAATGACTTCGCTGATGAATCAGGCGTATAACACGGGGACGAACTTCCCGAACATGACGTATCAGGCGGAAGGTACGCGCACGTTCATCGACTCGTCGGCGCAGACGATCAACATCGCGAGCGGGGACGTGAAACTTGTCATTTTCGACGAATCCGGCGCGCAGTCGCACAGCGTTTCCCTGACGGGCGAATTGGGCTTTACAAGCGGGTCGATCGACGATTTGGCAAACGTCATCCAGACGTGGCTGCGCGAAGGCACGAACGGTCCGAAACTGCCAACGGCGACGGTCGGCGTCACGTCCGACGGGCATTTCAAAATCGACTTGGGCACCAGCGTGTGCGGCTTTGCGTTCCGCGACGAAACCGGCACGACTCCGGGGTGCGACGCCGCCCCCGCCGCCATTGAATTCGATTCGGACGGCGACGGCACGGCGGACAAAACCGTGCAGGGATTTTCCTCTTTCTTCGGACTGAACGATTTATTGTACACGACGGGCAAGGACACGGTGTACGATTCCAAAATCATTTCGTCGGGCGTCGGCGTGTCGAGCAAAGCCGGCACGATTTACTTTTCCGACAAATCGAACGGCATGCGCTACGCTTCGGTCGAAATCGACGCGGGCGACGACATCCGCACCATTGCCGACAAAATCAATTCGTGCGAAGAACTGAAAGACAAAATCGAAGCGCAGGTCGTGCGCGAAGGCGCGGGATACCGCCTGCGCATCGTGTCTTTGGAAAACGAGCAAACGGAAATCACCAGTGACGGCACCAGCAACATCTTGGGCAAACTGGGGCTGTCGCGTTCGGTCGCGGGATTGGGTTCCGAATTGTATCTGCGGTCGGACATCGCAAAAACGCCGTCGCTTTTATGCACGGGAACGGTGCAGTACAACGCGAAAGACCGCAGTTATTTCATCAGCAACACGGACAACACGACGGCAAATGCTCTGGCGTCCGTATTCACCGAAAGCGTTCCGTTCAATTCGGCGGGGCAGACGGGCGCAACGACGGCGACCCTGTCGGCTTACGCGTCGTCGATCGTCAGCAATCTGGCGAACGACATCAACGCTTTGGGAACGAAAATATCCAGCCAGTCGGATCTGGTCACGACACTGTATTCCAAAAATCAGGAAGTCAGCGGCGTGAATCTGGACGAGGAACTGGCGAATTTAATCAGATTCCAGCGCACCTATTCGGCGGCGGCGAAAGCCTTTCAAACCGCGACGGAACTGCTGGAAATTTTGGACAGCCTTGTTTAAGGTTGAGGGAGGCTTGACATGACAAATCGCATCGGCACGACGGCGGCATTCACGCTTTACCGTTCGCAAATGTCGTCTTTGCAAAAGAAAATCAACGATCTGTCCTATCAATCGGTGACGGGGGAGCGTTATTCGTCGTACGACCGCTACGGCTTGACGGCGTACCGTCTGGTGACGCTGGAAAACGAACAGAAAATCGTCGATCAGTATCTGGAAAACAACGAAATCACGAAAGTCAATCTGGAAACCATGGAATCGGCGGTCGACTCCATTCGCAGCATTTTGCTGGAATTCCAAAGTTCCCTGACCGCCTTTTACGCGAACGATTTGCAGAATATGGACACGCAGGAAGGCATTACGCAAATCGCGAATTTGCAGGAAGCCGCGTACGAAGCGATGTCGCAGGTCGCGTATTTCCTCAATTCGCAGGTCGACGGCGTGTATGTGTTCGGCGGCGGCGAAAACACCAAACCTCCCGTCGATTTCCCGTTCAAATCGCTGGAAGAATTTCAGGCGTACTACGACGGCAACACGCTGACGTATCCGTCGGACATCCGCGCTTTGTTGAGCAACATCGAAACGTCGGACGACGTGACGGGCGGATTGACGTTCACGCAGAACATGGTCAAGGCGGACACGTCCCTGCGCCGCCCCCTGCAATTCAGAGCGACAAAAAACGAAGACGGGACGATTTCGCGCACGCTGACGGCGGCGGCGGGGACTTTTACGGGATTGGCGGCGGGCGATACGCTGACGATCGCGGGAACGGCGCATAATAACGGCGCGTTCCAAATCGCTTCCGTGTCCGCGGACGGTTCGACGGTGACGTTCGTCGACGGCGCGGCGATTTCCGAGGAAGTCGTGGCGGCGGACGACGCGGTCGCCAACGTTGCGATTACGGCGCCCGCGGGCAATATCAATATGACGACGGCGACGTCTTCGGCGTACGCTTTTGAAATGCAGACGAACGAGGACGGCACGCGGTCCGCCGTGCTGAAAGGCGGTCCCGACGCTTTTTCTAACTTGCAGTCCGGCGACGAAATCCGCATCACCGGTACGGGTGCGAACGACGGCGTTTATTACGTCAAATCCGTGTCTTTGGACGGCACGAAAATCACGTTCGGCGACGGCGTGACGGTCAATCCCGAAATCATCAACGCGGACACGGCGAATTTAAACGACATCGTCATCGAACAAAAGGACGTGACCGGCACGATCGAAGCGATGGACGACAACGGCTATTCGCTGGCGGACTGGACGATTCCGTCGGCGGCGCTGACGCTTGACGAGGCAAACCAGACGCTGACGGCGTCGCATATGCACTATTTTGAAAACATCACGGCGGGGCAATCCGTTGAAATCGACGGCAAGACGGTGTACGTCAAAAACGTCGAATTCGACGAAGCGACGGATACGGCGAAAATCACCCTGTCGCGCGACACGCCGCTGACCGCCGCGGATATTCCCGCCGGCGATGTAAAATTCTCGTCGCTGTCCGACGTGCACGGCTTTGTGTCCGACGTCATCAAAGGCAGCGAAGCGCTGACGGGCGACATTTTCTTCAACGCCGCGAAAAATCAGATGACGGCGAACGTGACGGGCGCGTTCGAGGGCGTGCAGGCGGGCGACACAATCGTTTTGAAAGGCGCGGACGGCAACAACGGCGTGTATTACGTCAAAGACGTCGGCGCGGACGGACGCACAATCACGTTTTCCGACGAAACGAAACTGAACGTCGACGGCAAAATCGAAAACGGCACGGGCGTGTCGCTGGGGCTGACCTATCCCGTCGGTTCGACGCTCGCCATTGACAAAGTGTCCGCGTCGTACAACGGTTCGTACACGATTTTGGGCGTTTCCAAAGACGGCAATTCGCTGACGGTGAAAACCGAAAAATTCACCAAAGACGGCGTGTCGTTCGCCGCGACGGGCGCGCAGTCCGTCAAAACGTCGTCGTACTATCAGGGGTCGAATCTGGAAAGCACGGTCAGAGTCGGCACGCAGACGGAAATTAAAATGGACATCGACGCGTCAAAAGGCGCGTTCGCGACCATTTTCACCGCTTTGGGTCAAATCGCGCAGGGTAACCTGATTGATTTGCGCGCCGAAGAACAGACGCTTGACGCCATTGACGAAAACCGCGTCGAAACGCGCGTGCGCTCCGCGCTGGACTTGATTACCGAAGCGCTGTCCAGTTATCGCACGGCGGATTCGTATTCCAACATCACGAACATCCAGTACGCGCTGGTCAGCAAAACGTCGCGCTTGCAGAACACGACGCAGGCGCAGACGAATCTGGCGGCAAGTCTGGAAACGTACATCGGCAACATCAAGCGCGTCGACCAGACGGAAGCGGTGACGATGCTTTTGGAGGAAAAGAAAAACCTGTCCGCGTCGTATCAGGTCTTTTCCACCATTAACAACCTGTCGCTTTTGAACTACCTGTAAAGCATTGAAAAAGCCCTCGACGAAATCGGGGGCTTTTTTTCAGTATTCCTTTTTAAATCCGTCCGGATCGCCGAACGCCATGATGTACGGATTTTCAAAATCGGGCTTGCGGTAGGTCAACTCGTCGCCGTTCATGTCGACAATCACGCCGCCCGCCGCGGACAAAACCGCGTGCGCCGCCGCCGTGTCCCATTCGTGCGTTCTGTGCGTGCAGGGGTAGATGTCGCCCAGTCCGCCCGCAATGTCGCAGAATTTCAGCGAACTGCCGCGCGCTTTGAACGCCTTGACCGTGCGCTCTCCCAGCATTTCTTTGGCGTGCGCCTCGTTGAAATGCGACCGGCTGTGCAGAACGACCGCGCCGTCGCGCGTCAGGGATTTTGTCTTTAAAAGCGTCGTTTTGCCGCCGACGACCGAAAAACTCTGCGTCGGGCTTTGCGTGAAATACAGCGCGTCGATCGCGGGGGCGTACACCACGCCGAACACCGCGCGCGTTTCGTCAATCAGCGCGATGTTGATTGTGAATTCGCCGTTCTTTTTAACGAATTCCTTTGTGCCGTCGACGGGATCGACCAGCCAGAAATACCGCCCCGTCAGCGCGGGAATTTCCCCGTCCGCGACGTGTTCCTCGCCGACTGCGGCAATGTCGGGGGTCAGGGCTTTCAATCCGGCGAAAATGATTTTTTCCGCCGTCACGTCCGCTTTTGTCACGGGGGACAAATCCGCTTTTTCGTAAACTTCAAAGCCCTCGTTGTAAATTTTCATCACCGCGTTGCCGGCGACTTTCGCCAGAGCGACGATCTCCTCCACCAAAAACGGATACATTACGACAAAATCTCCTTCACCTTTTTGCCCAGTTCTTTCAGGCTGAACGGCTTGGCAAGGAAGTGCAGGTCGGGCAGATTTTGAATTTCCCCGCGCGCCGCTTCTTCCGAAAAGCCGCTCATCAGAAGCATTTTCGCGTGCGCGAAACGTTTTTTCACCTGCTCCGCCAGCGCAATGCCGTCCATGCCGGGCATCACCATATCGGTCAAAAGTAAATCAAACGTTGCGCCGTCGGCGATTTTTTCCAAAGCCTCCTCCGCGCTGGCGCACGCGGTAACCGTGTATCCCTTGGCTTCCAGCGATTTTTTCGTCACAGCGCGCACGCCGTCCTCGTCGTCGACAAGCAGGATTTTCCCCGCGCCCGTCAAATCGTTCGTCAAAGGAAGCGGCTTGGGCATCGGCGGCGCGTCGGACGCGAAAGCGAACGACAACTGGTCGCCCTCTTTGATTTCGGGGGCTTTCGGGCGCAGCGGCACGGGCGCGGCTTTCACCTGCGTTTCGGCGGCTTGCTCCTGCGCCAGAGCGTCGCGCACGCGGGCGGCGTCGTAATGCGGGAAATAAAGCGAAAACGTCGTGCCTTTGCCGACGGCGCTTTTCACGTTGATGTAGCCGTCCGTCTGGTGCACGCTCCCGTACACCATCGCCAAGCCCAGCCCCGACCCCGAATCCGTCCCCGCGGCTTTTGTTGTAAAGAACGGGTCGAAAATGCGCGACATGACTTCGGGCGGCATACCGCATCCGGTGTCCGTCACGTCAATCACGACGTATTCGCCGGGGGCGATGTCTTCGGTGCTGATTTTCTGCACCGTCGCAATGTTTTCCACGCGCGAGCGCACAATGAACTCCCCGCCGTTCTGCATCGCGTCGCGCGCGTTGACCGCCAGATTCACCATGACCTGACTGAACTGCGTTTCATCGACGTAAATGTATCCGGACGACCTGCCGTATTCCATGCGCACGTCGATTTTCGTGCCGAGCAGACGCACCAGCATATGCTTCAAGCCGGACAGCAAATCCGTCACGTCGAGGTATTTTTTCTTCAACGCCTGCCGGCGCGAATACGACAGCAGACGCCCGACCAGTTCGGCGGCGTGCAGCGCGCTGTTTTTAATGTTTTGCAATTCGTCGAAATCGGGACTGCTGGGCGAATGGGTTTCCAGCAGCAAATCCGCAGAGCCGAGCACCGCCGTCAGCAAATTGTTGAAATCGTGCGCCACGCCGCCCGCCAACTGCCCGACCGCCTGCATTTTTTGCGCCTGCGAAAACTGGATCTCCAAATTGCGCCGCGCCGTGTCGTCAATGAAATACAGCACCACGCCCGAAATGTCGGACACGCCGTCCGCGTCGCGCACGACCGTCGGCGTCATGTGCACGGCGGCGATTTTTTCCGATTTGCCGCCTTTCAGCGTGACTTCGCCGTGCGCGCGGGGCAGGAAACCCATTTTGACCTTGACGATTTTGTGTTCGATTTCCGCGAAATCCGCGCGGGAGATGAATTCTTCCAGCCGCGCGCCGATCACGTCCTCGCGCTTTTTGTCAAACAGTTGGAACAGGCGGGCGTTCGCTTCGCTGATGACGTTTTCCGTGTCGATGAACGCGATGCCGACGGGCGCCTCCTCAAACAGCCACGTCATGCCCAAATCGTTCTTCGTCCCCGCCGCTTCGCCGCCGACGGCGTCGCGCACGACCGCGCCGCGCACCATCGTGTCGCCGTGTTCGTCATAAGTCGCGTGGGACACGAAAGCGTTGAACACGCCGCCCGCCGCCGTTTTGAAAGACGCTTCGCCGTGCCAAAGCCCGTCCAGTTCCGGCACGACCGATCCCGTGATGATGTCGGACAGTTTTCTGCCATGCAATTCGGAGCGGTGGCGGTAGCCCAGCCATTCGATCAGCCGCTGGTTGACATAGGAAATCACGCCGCCCGCGTCCGCCTGATACAAGCCGACGGGCAGAACGTCCATAAACTCGCCCAATTCCTGAATTTCGTGGCGGATGACCGCGTCCATCGACCGCTTCGCCGTAATGTCCGTCAGCGTCCACACCGTGCAGTCCGCCGTCGTCTGCCGCACGCGCACGCGATACCATTCGATGAAATCGGGCGTCACGTCGGAACGCAAAGCCAGTTCGACGACGGCGTCAGCCCTCCGCTCCACCGCCGCCTGCAATTTCGCCAAAGCCAGTTTGTCGGCTTCATCGCGACACGCGCGGCGGCGCAAAGCGTCCAGCATCGGTTCGTTTTTAAAAAACGCCTTCGCCGCCAGATTCATGTACACAAGCGCGCCGTCCGCCCCCGTCAGCACGCGCGCGTCCTCCTCGCTGTCAAGCAGGGCGCGCAACATTTCCCAGTCGTTGAAGAACGACCCCAAGCCGAACAGCGACAGCAGGCGTTTTAAAAACGACGGCTTTTTTTTGACATCACGCGCCATCGGGCATTTTCCCCTGCTGTTTGTAAACGTATTGAATGACTTTCGCGACGGCGGCGAAATGCATTTCCGGAATTTGCCGGTCGATTTCGACCGTCGCGTACAGCGCGCGGGCAAGCGGCGGGTCTTCGACAATCGGCACGTCGTTTTCCTTTGCGATTTCCTTGATTTTCAAAGCGATGAAATCCTGCCCTTTCGCCGTCACGACGGGCGCCGCCATGTTTTCTTCGGGAGCGTAGCGCAAAGCGACGGCAAAGTGCGTCGGGTTCGTCACCACGACGGTCGATTTCGGCACGTTCGCCATCATACGCTGGCGAAACCGCTCCATGCGGATGGAACGCAGGCGCATTTTGATTTGCGGGTCGCCTTCGGTCTGTTTGTATTCCTCTTTGACTTCCTGCTTGGTCATGCGCTGTTTTTTCAAATAGGAGAATTTCTGGTAGAAATAGTCCGCGAACGCGATGACGAACATAATCATCACCATGGTGAACAGCATCCAGAACAACGTGTCCGAAATGTTGTCCAAAATGTCGGCGACGGAGAAAGACGGCAGTCCCGTCATATCGACGATGCGCGGCTTGACGACCAGATACGCGCCCCACAGCACCGCGGCGATTTTCGCCAGCCCTTTGAGCATTTCGACAATCTTCTGGCGCGTGATGAATTCGGTCATCGCCTGAAAGACGTTCAGTTTGTCCCACTTGAATTCCAAACGCTTCGGCGTGTACATGAACCCGATTTGCACCAGCGCGGACACGGCGGCGAACAGCAGGAAAACCGCCATCATCGGCGCGACGGCGATCAACAGCCGCCCCGACGTTTCGGTCGTTAAAGCTTGCAGGGCGCGGATGCCCGTCGGAATTTCGTCGGGATGTTCGATAAAAGGCATGGACAGCCGGACAATCCGGCGCATTGCGAACGGGGCGAGCCCCCACAGCATCATCAGCGCGCCGAACAGGATAAACCAACTTTTGACTTCTTGGGATATGGGGACGTGACCTTCCTCGCGCGCCTTTTCCAGTTTTCGCTCGGAAGCCTCCTCCGTTTTGGATGCCTCGTCCTCGCCGTCGCCCGCCATGCGTTCTCCTCTACAAAGCGAAATTTTTAATCAGGTCTTCAAAATACCTTAAAAACCACATCATCATCAAGGGCAAAGACATCATTAAAAGCGCCAGCCCCAAATAAACCTGCAACGGCATCATCACGAACAGGATGTTCAACTGCGGCATCAGGCGCGACATCACGCCCATGGCGGAATACAGCACAATCATCATCAAAATGAACGGCGCGGAGATTTTAAAGCCGCACACGAACGCCGATTGAAGCGTCTGCGCCAGCGTTTTGCTCATGTCGCCCAGCAAAACCTCCTGCCCGACGGGAAACAGTTTATACGACGCGACAATGCCCGTGAACATAATCTGGTACACGCCCGTGACGGCTATCAGCACCAAGGCGATCAGCGTTAAAAAAGTCGTCAAAACGGTCGATTGCACCTGCGTCGTCGGGTCGAACGCCGTCGCGTTGGCAAAACTGGTCGCCTGCGCGGACACCTGCCCCGTCAAATCGACGGCGGCAAGGATGAAATACGGGAAAAAGCCCAAAAACAGCCCGATTGTCACTTCAATGATTATAACGTAAAACAGCCCGCCGACGCTTTGCGGCATGGCGGGAAGAAGCGGCGACAAAAGCGGCGTCACCGCGAAACAGACCGCCAAAGCGAACAGCAGGCGAATCCGGCGCGGCACATAGGTCGACGCGAAAAACGGCATGAAGCCGAACGCCGCGGCAAAGCGCGTAAAGACAAGGAAATAGTGAAAAACTTCCGTCGCCAGCAGTTTGTCCCATTGCAAAAGCATGGCTACATTCCCAAAGCGACGATTTTATCGAACAGCCCTTCGGTGAACACTTTCAGCCGGTTCATCATGAACGGCATGAAAAGAATCATCGTGATAAAGACAAAGATGATTTTCGGCACGAAAACCAGCGTCATTTCCTGCAACTGCGTCAGCGTCTGGAACAAACCGATGAGCAACCCGATGAACATGGCGGCGAACAACAGCGGCGCCACCACGATCAACAGCGTGTAAATGGCGTCCTTGCCGACTTCAATGACCATCAGTTCGTTCATAAAAACCGCCCGTCAGATAGGCATCTGCAAAATTTCCTGATACGCGGTCACGACCTTGTCGCGCACGGCGACGACGGTCTGCAAAGCGGTTTCCGCGTTCGACACGGCCATGACGACGTCCTGCATATCCGCCGTGCCTTTAATCGCCTGCATACTTTTCAGTTCCGCCTTTTTGTTGTCGGCGATCGCTTCATCGACGGCGGATTTGACCAAAGCGGCGAATGTGCCGTGCGGCGCGGTTTCCTCTTGCGGCGCGCTCGGTTCAATCACGCGTTCCGCCGCCGTGCGATAGGCGTTCAATGCGGCGTTGATATCCGTAACCATCGTTTCTGCTCCTTAAATCAGCGGATCAAATCCAGCGTCTTGCTCGCCATGTCCTTGGACACGCTGATGACGTTGACGTTGGCTTCGTAAGTCTGTTGCGCCTCGCGCATATCCATTGTTTCAATCAGCGGATTGACGTTCGGCATTAAAACATATCCGTCCGCGTCGGCGGCGACGTGCGACGGGTTGTATTTGCGTTCCAGTTCGCCGTAATCTTTCGACACGCGCCCGACTTTGACCAGTTGCGCGCCGGTCTGACGGTCGAGTTCGCTGCGGAACGTCACGGTTTTGCGGCGGTACGGCTGAGCCCCCGCCGTTTTGCCCAAAGAATCCGCGTTCGCCAGATTTTCGGAAATGACGCGCAGGCGCAAGGCTTGGGCTTTCATGCCGGAAGCGGCGATTGTTTTGCTTAAAGTCAAATCGTCCATGTCGTCCCCCTATTATTTCTTGTTCAGCGCAATGCCGATCAGATTGACGTTTTTCTGAAACAGCGCGGTCACGCGGTCGTATTCGGAGCGCGTCGCGTCGACTTTCGCCATCTGCTCTTCCAAAATCACGCCGTTTTTGTCGATGCTGGTTTCAAAAGGGCGATGCGGTTCTTCGCGGGCGGCGCCGTCGGGCGTCGGCGACATATGCGCGGGATTCGTCTTCACGATTGTCGTTTCGCCGGAAGCGCGGGAGCGGTGCATGGGGTTCGTGCGCACCATTTGAACGTGCTTGCTTTCGCCGACGAATTCGCGGAATTTCAGCGGTTTCAAGTCGGACGGCATATAATCGGGCGTGTCGGCGTTGGCGACGTTCTGCGCCAAAACGGATTGACGCTGCGCCAGCCAGCGCATTTTTTGATCGCTCATTTGAAAGAAATTGAGATTTTTTAAATCCATGACGGCGACTCCCTGTCTGAAAACGATTCTGCGAACATAACCTTAAAAAAAAGTGAATCGACCTTTCGTTAAAAATATATGCAAGAACCGTGCCGGTTTTAGACGGCAAATATCGCCCGCCTTGCTTTCAAGATGCCTTTTTTTTACGCAAAAGAAAAGGATTTTCTTTGAAAAAATATCAATTCGCGTTTATAACGCCGGCATCAAACCCGTTTCAATGTCAGGAGTTAGATCATGAACGCCGTTTATCCCGTCGTTTTGCTTGTGTGTTCCAACGTTTTTATGACGTTCGCGTGGTACGGACATCTGAAATTCAAAGACAGCCCGCTGTGGCTGGTCGTTCTGGCAAGTTGGGGCATCGCGTTTTTTGAATACTGTCTGCAAGTCCCCGCCAACCGCATGGGACACGAAGTGTTCAGCGCCGCCCAGCTCAAAGGGATGCAGGAAGTCATCACGCTGGCGGTGTTCGCCGTGTTTTCCGTCGCTTATCTGGGCGAAAAAATCCGCTGGAACCACATCGCCGGCTTCGTCCTGCTGATTGCCGCCGCCGCGCTGATTTTCAAAAAATAAAAGCATAGCCAAAACCGTTTTTTTCGCGTATCCTTGTAGGACGTTTTGTTTTCACAGGGAGGCGCTTATGGGAGCTTTTGTCGTCGTTATCATCGTTTTGGCGGTCGCCGTCCTGTTCGCCGGCGTGAAAACCGTGCCGCAGGGCATGGAATACACCGTCGAACGCTTCGGACGCTACACGCACACGTTAAAACCGGGGTTGAGTCTGATTGTGCCGTTCATCGACACGATCGGCGCGAAAGTCAACGTCATGGAACAGGTGCTGGACGTGCCGTCGCAGGAAGTCATCACCAAAGACAACGCCATGGTCACGGTCGACGGCGTCGTGTTCTATCAGGTGCTGGATTCCGCCCGCGCGGTGTACGAAGTCCGCCAGTTGAAAATCGCCATTTTGAATTTGGTCATGACGAACATCCGCACGGTCATGGGGTCGATGGATCTTGACGAACTGCTCAGCCAGCGCGACATCATCAACCACAAACTGCTGTCCGTCGTGGACGACGCGACGTCGCCGTGGGGCGTGAAAGTCACCCGCATCGAAATCAAAGACATCTCCCCGCCGCGCGATCTGGTGGACGCCATGGCGCGCCAGATGAAAGCCGAACGCGACAAACGCGCGACGATTCTGGACGCGGAAGCCGTCCGTCAGGCGCAAATCTTGCAGGCGGAAGGCGAAAAGCAGGCCGTCGTTCTGCAAGCGGAAGCCCGCAAGGAAGCGGCTTTTCTGGACGCTCTGGCGCGCGAACGTCAGGCGGAGGCGGAAGCCAAAGCGACTTTGGCGGTTTCCGAAGCGATTTCGCAGGGCAACATCAACGCCGTCAACTACTTCTTGGGCACAAAATACGTCGAAGCCCTGAAAAGCATCGGCGAGGCGGAAAATTCCAAAATGGTTCTGCTGCCGATTGAAGCGACGAACATTCTGGGCTCCATCGCGGGCATCGGCGAAATCGCGAAAGAAGCGCTGAACAAAAACCAGAAAAGCGGGAAATAACGCATGGAAAACGCTTTGAACGCCTACACGGGCTGGCTGATTTTGGGCGCGGTGCTGATGATTTTGGAAATCGTCGTCCCCGGCGTGTTTCTGCTGTGGATCGGCTTGGCGGGCATTTTGACAGGCGCGCTCGTCTTTTTCTTCCCCGCCCTGCCGTTCACGGCGACGGGCACGGTTTTCGCCGTGTGCTCGGTCGTTTTCGCGTGCGTCGGCAGAAAACTGATCGCTCCCGCGCAAGCCGCAAGCGACGCGTCGTCTTTGAACAACAGGCTGGAATCTTACGTCGGGCAGATTTTTCAGGCGCAGGAAAACTTTGCCGACGGACGCGGTAAAATCAAAGTCGGCGACACCGTCTGGGTCGCGCTGTGCGACGCGGAAATCAAGGCGGGGCAAGCCGTGAAAGCCGTCGGCGCGCAAGGCACGTTCTTAAAGGTCGAGCCCGCGAACGAACAGCAAAGCAAACAACAACCGGACGCAACGGACTCGGCGGACGCATGAATAAAATCCTTTCTTTTCTTTTCGCGCGCAAAGCCGCCGCCTGTTTCGCCGCCCTGACCGCGTTTTACGTCTTTCTCCCGCTGATGTCGTCAAAACCCGCGTTCGTTTTCCCGCACGAACACTTTTTCAACACGCTTCAAATTGTTGAAAATTTCAAAAACGCCGGATTTCCGACATTCGACACGCTGACCAAAACAAACGATTTTTCGCTTGTCTGGGGCGGCGTCCTGTACTTGCTGACGCTTGTGTGCGACATGCACGCGACGCTGTTTTTCATTCTCATGCGCGCGTTCATCGCCCTGACAGGCTGGGCAAGCGCGTTTTTAATGCACAAACTGGCGCGCAGATTAGGCTTTAATCCGTCAAACGCCGTGTGGTTTTTCACCGATTCCCTGTTCGCGCTGATGTATCTGTCGCAGGCGGCGTGCGCGACGGGTTCCTTTTTGGCGATTTGCGCCGTTTTCCTGTCCGCGCTCTGCATGATGAATATGCTTGAAAAACCGCGCTTTTCAACGGGTTTTTTATGCGGATTGAGCATCTGCGCCGCCATTTTCACGCAATTTGACGCGGCGCTGTTCGTTTTGACTTTCGCGCTGGTTTTTTACTTTCAGTTCAACGGCAAAATCCCCGTCACTTACAAACAATTCTTCACTTTTCTGCCGGCGTTCGCCGTCGGACTGCTTCCGCTGTACGCTTGGGTCGCGTTCGCAACGTCGTATTTCGGCACGCCCGTCCCCTCGACATACCTGTCGTGGATGAACGTGAAAAGTTTCGCGCCGTGGAATTTGTTTTCGCTGGTCGTCTGGCATCCCATGCGCTTTCCGGCGCGCAATTCGACGCAACTGCTGACCGTTCTGTTCCCCGTCGCCGCGTGCGTTCTGACCGCGATGACGTCGTTTCCGAAAGATACGAAAAAACAAACGCCGCGCGACACGCTGTTTTTGTCGCTTTTGTATTATCCCTTGCTGTTTCTGGCTTTCGCCGCGCTGTTCACCTACGTCGACCTGCCGTCGTACGCGTTTTATCCGTTGACCGTCGGCACGCCGTTCGCCGTCTTGTTCGTGTTTCAAAAATTGGTGGAAAATCTTAATCCGCAAGAAGACGAAACAAAACAAAAGCGGCAGATGAATTTGTGCGCGCGCGTGCTGTCCGGATTTTTGTTTTTGATCGCCGCGGGCGTCGTCGCCAAACCGCTGTCGGCGGCTTATGTGCCGATTGCCGAAGCAACGGGTGATTTCGCGCGGCAAAACGCGGGCATTTACGCCATGGGCAGAGGCGCGGGCATTACGTCGTACCTGACGGGTATGCCGGTCATGCGCATCGACGGCTTGGCGTCAAACGACGAAATGCGCCAAACAATCAAACAGTCGGCAAATCTGCCGGAAACGCTGAAAAAGCGCGGCGCGGATTATTACGTCGGCTTGAACGTGAAAAAAGCGCAATGCTTCACGCCGGAAGAACCTGCGGAAACCGTGTTCGGCAGAACGAATCAGGCTATGGGCGGCTGGTTGTGCGCCGATCCCGCTTTGCAAAAAGACATCTACCCGCGCTTGACGTTGTTCATCTTCAAATTGTAACCGCCAATCCGCCCGAACGAAAGAAAAGATTGTTTGACGGTTTTGCAGACGGAAAGGAAAACAAAAAAAAGCCCCGAAAACGAGGCTTTTGATGGTGCGGAAGGCGGGACTCGAACCCGCACGGGCATAAAGCCCAACAGATTTTAAGTTGATTTCCGCCCGATTGTTCTATGGTTGACGACGTTTGTTTGTTGTTCATTTTTCTTTTGTTTTTCAATATGTTGCTGAATTTCAAGTTTCATTCTTGCTAATCTGGTTTTAATAAGATTTATTTGCGCGGCGCCCCGCGGGCGCCCCCGCAAAGGAGGTTGGCATGAAACATCTTTTTACCGAAAAATACATTCGTGGTCTGGAAAACAACAAG
>CAKQWA010000006.1 GCA_934277945.1 uncultured Alphaproteobacteria bacterium | reverse complement strand
CACTTGCAACTGGCAGAAAATCAAGGAAGCGGGGAAAGCCGTAATCAACTCGATGAACGTCGCCGACCGCATGAAATACGAATATGATTTGTGGACCAAATCGAACCTTAGCAGTTTTTCTTTGGATCCCGCTTATTTGAAGAGCACGATCGAGTTTTCGTGGTACACCTGCAAAAACGGTAGAGTGTCCAGATGTACGAAACACAATTTCGGAACAACGTTTTCAGGCGCAGAGTGGGACAGCGGCAATAACAGCGGCATACGTTATCAGCCCTGCCTGCCGTGCTCCATTGCTTCCGGCGGCACATGGGGAATCGGAACCGATGAAGACATTGGTCATGTCGGTTTAAGAGCGTATTCCGCCAACGTGTCATCGGCAACGGATGTCGGGCACGATCTTGCCGTAGAATACACCTCATACCGTTATGAAGGGGATTCTTCCGGTTCGGATACCTTTTACGTTCATGTCTACTCGGATCGCTGTGCAGACGATATAGCTTTAAAGTCGAATGATTTGATGACTAAATTGAACCATTCTACGCCGTTTGCCACAGGAATGGGGTCTAATATCACCAAGTTGTCAAGCGCCGGATTGACGGGCGTCGTTGAACTGGGGATGTCGGACGTTTGCACTTTCTGGCATTCCAGGGGATCCTATCGGTCAGGTAACAGGAACGGGTTCACCTGTAAGAAAAACAATACGAAGCATTGTTTGAAATCGGACGAATTGCAAATTTTGACGTATGTTCCCAAACAAAACGTGACAAAAATTCTTCCGTCGGCATCTTCTCCGACAAAAGGCCGTTCAACGTACAGTTACAGTTTTAATAAGCCAAACGGCACATTGCTGTGTTGCCGCATCGGTGCGCCCGACGGTAATGACATGAAAAACAACAACATTAAAAACTGCATCGTTATCAAAAACTGAAAACGCGCAAAAAAAGCGCGGGCGGCGAGCCGGTTTGTCACAGTCGCATGGAACCTCTCCGGTTCGCCGCTTTTTTTTGAAGTTAAGAAACGGTAGGGCGCGTCATTATCCGTTTAGAAGTCTTCGGTTCGCCGCTTTGATTTATGAAAAAGCCCCGAAAGTTCGGGGCTTTTAAAGTGTGTGCGAAAGGGCTTATCTGCCGCGCATTTTGTTCATCATCGCCGCGCTGAAAACTTTGTCGGCGACGGTCGCTTTCGCTTGGGGCGCGTTGTCGTTGACGGCGCAGCGCGGGCGGCGGTACACGTCGGTTATGTCAGCGCGCCGTGGCAATGCTTGTATTTCTTTCCCGAACCGCAGGGGCAGGGCGCGTTGCGCGAAATCTTCCCCCAAGTCGACGGATCGTTCGGGTCGATATCCTGCGCCGACGCGTATTTGAACGGGCTGTTCGCCATGGCTTCGTTTTCCCGCGCGCCCGTCGATTGCTCTCCGAAAGCGGACGACGGTTCGTCGTGGCGTTCAATCGTTTTTTGCGGCTTGCGTTCCGGCATCATGCGTTCCTGTTCCGGCACAAGTTCCACGCACATCAAAAACCGCGTCACCTGTTCGCGCAGGCTGTTCAGCATTTCGCCGAACTGGATGAACGCTTCCTTTTTATATTCGTTGAGCGGGTCTTTCTGACCGTACGCGCGCAAAATGATCGTATGGCGCATATATTCCAGATTTTGCAGGTGTTCTTTCCAGACCTGATCCAAAATCTGCAACGTGATGTTCTTTTCCAGCATATTCATCAGAGCGTCGCCCAAAAGCGCGCGCTTTTGTTTGATTTTGTTGTTCGCCGCCGTCAAAATGCGGTTGCTCAACTCCTCCGAACCGATGCCTTCCTCCTCGATCCACGAATGAAGCGGCAGTTGCATTCCGAACAGGCGTTTGACTTCTTCGTCAACCGCTTCGACGTCCCAATCCTGCGACGGCAGGTCTTCGTTCGCCAGACGTTCGGTCAAATCCAGCACCGTTTCTTCGCGCATGCCGTCCACCGTGTCCGTCACGTTCGGCTGGGTCATCAATTCTTTGCGCTGTTCGTAGATGATTTTGCGCTGTTCGTTCATCACGTCGTCGTATTTCAACAGGTTTTTACGGATGTCGAAGTTGCGCGCCTCCACCTTTTCCTGCGCTTTTTTCAACGCCTTGCTGACCCACGGGTGAACAATCGCCTCGCCCTCTTGCAAGCCGAACGTTTGCAGCATCTTGTCCATGCGGTCGGAACCGAAAATGCGCATCAAGTCGTCTTGCAGGGACAGGAAAAATTTGGACGCGCCGGGGTCGCCCTGACGTCCGGAACGTCCGCGCAGTTGGTTGTCGATGCGGCGGCTTTCGTGGCGTTCCGTGCCGACGACGTACAGACCGCCCGCTTTCAGCGCGATTTCCTTGCCCTCTTCGATTTCCTTTTTGATTTCTTCAATGCGGGCGGCGCGTTCCGCTTCGTCCGTCACGTCTTTCAATTCGACTTCCACGCGCATTTCAAGGTTGCCGCCCAGTTGGATGTCCGTGCCGCGCCCCGCCATGTTCGTCGCGATTGTCACCGCACCCGGAATGCCCGCCTGCGCGACGATGTACGCTTCCTGTTCGTGATGACGCGCGTTCAGCACGTTGAATTTCAATTTCGTGCGCTTTTTCAGCAAATCCGCCAGATGCTCCGATTTTTCAATCGACGTCGTGCCGACCAGAACGGGCTGTTTCCTTGCCGAGCAATCCTGAATCAGCGCGATGATCGCGTCCAGTTTTTCCTTTTCCGTGCGGTAGATTTCGTCCTGATGGTCAATGCGGATGACGGGTTTGTTCGTCGGAATGTCGATGACTTCCAGATTGTAAATTTCCGCAAATTCCGCCGCTTCCGTCATCGCCGTGCCGGTCATGCCCGACAATTTCGGGTACAGGCGGAAGTAGTTTTGGAACGTAATCGACGCGAGAGTCTGGTTTTCCGGTTCGATGCGGACGTGTTCCTTGGCTTCCAGCGCCTGATGCAATCCGTCGGAATAGCGGCGTCCCTCCATCATGCGCCCCGTAAATTCGTCGATGATGACGACTTTGCCGTTCTTCACGATGTAGTCGACGTCGCGCTGGAACATCGTGTGCGCGCGCAAGGCTTGGTCGATGTGGTGAATCAGCTGGACGTTGCACGCGTCGTACATATTGCCCGACGTCAGCAATCCCGCGTCGCGCAACAGTTGCTCCATGTACGTCGTGCCGGATTCCGTCAGCGTCACCGTGCGCTGTTTTTCGTCCTTTTCGTAATGTTCCGGCTTCAACAGCGGAATCAATTTGTTGATTTGAACGTACTTTTCCGAAGAATCGTCCGCCTGTCCCGAAATAATCAGCGGGGTGCGCGCCTCGTCAATCAAAATGGAGTCCACTTCGTCGACAATCGCGTAATTGAACGGACGCTGAACCATGTCGTCAATGGAAAATTTCATGTTGTCGCGCAGGTAGTCGAACCCGAATTCGTTGTTTGTCCCGTAAGTGATGTCCGCGTTGTACGCCGCGCGCCGCTCCCCGTCGTCCAGTTCGTGCACGATGCATCCGACCGTCAAGCCTAAAAAGCGGTAGATTTGTCCCATCCAGTCCGAGTCGCGCTTCGCCAGATAGTCGTTGACCGTGACGACGTGCACGCCCTTGCCGGACAGGGCGTTCAAATACACCGCCAGCGTCGCGACCAGCGTTTTGCCCTCGCCCGTGCGCATTTCCGCGATTTTGCCGCGATGCAGGACGATGCCGCCGATCAACTGCACGTCAAAGTGCCGCTGTCCGATTGTTCTTTTCGCCGCTTCCCTGACCGTCGCGAACGCGTCCGGCAGAATGTCGTCCAGCGTTTCGCCGTTTTCAAGTCTGCCTTTCAGCCACGCGGTGCGCGCTTTCAAATCTTCGTCGCTTAACGCCGCGACCGCCGGTTCAAGCGCGTTGATTTGCTGAATCTCTTTGTTTAACGATTTGACATAACGCTCGTTCGCGGAGCCGAAAAGACGATGAAGCAACGTGTTTAGCATTTTACGGGAATTCCTTAATCCGACTTTAAATTATTATAACCTGTCAAAAGTAAGATGATTGCGCTTCCGTGTCAATGGCGACACCGCTTTTTTTATACTTTTTTCGGATGTTTTCGCTTTACCATTTCCCCGCGCGTGCGTATGATGAGCGTATTACGCAAACTTTTGACAAAGGGTGTTTCCATGAAATTGATTAAATTGTTTGTCATCGCCGCCGTAATGTGCGCCTCTCCCGCTTACGCCGCGCCGAAAGCAAAGGCGAAAGCCGCCGTCGACAAAGCCCCCGTCGCCGCCGTCGTCAACGGTAAAAAAGTCTATATCAAGGAATTGCAGGAACTGAAAGACGCCGTGCCGCAGTTGCAGCAGATCTCGCTGGACGCTTTGTACGAACAACTGCAAGCCTCGATGATCGACGCCACGCTGCTGTCGCAGGCCGCCGAAAAGGAAAAAATCAAAAACGATCCGCAATACAAAAAACTTGCCGCCGAAATGGAAGAACAGTTGGCGCGCCGCTTGTATCTGGACAAGAAAATCAAGGAAATGCGCACCAAAGACAAAATGCAGAAAATCTACGCGCAATACCTGAAAGACAATCCGCCGCAGGAGGAAGTCAAAGCCAGTCACATTCTGGTTAAAACGGAACGCGAAGCCGCCGACATCATCAAACAGCTGAACGCCGGCGCGGATTTCGCCGAAATCGCCAACAAAAAATCCATCGACCCGTCCGGAAACGGCGGCGATTTGGGATTCTTCTCGCGCGAAACCATGGTGCCCGAATTCGCCGAAGCCGCTTTCTCCATGAAAGAGGGCGAATTGTCGCAAAAACCCGTCAAAACGCAGTTCGGCTATCACGTCATCAAGGTCGAAAAACGCCGCATCGCCGAGCCGCCCGCGTTTGAAGAAGTCGAAACGCAACTTTCCGAACGCTTCAACGTCGACGCTTCCGACGAAGTGATGAAAAATCTGCGCTCCAAAGCCAAAATCGTGCGCTACGACATCAACGGAAAACCGCTTGACAAATAAGGCGCGCGCCTGACATTGAACCTCCGTTTAAAAGGCGGAGGTTCTTTTTTTATCAAAATTATAACAAAATGTGTTGACAAATAGAAAAATTTATGACAGTATGTTGTTATTGTCGAAATGGAGTCAAGACAGCGGCGGTTGAGCGATCAGCCGCCTTTTTTATTTTCATTCACTTAAAACGGAGGAAGTCATGGGAATTGGTTCCACAGTTAAAAAATTAGGAAAGCAAGCCGTGAAAAGCCTTGTTTCGCCTTACAATTTCGTCGTCGCGGGGGCGGGCGGCGCCGCCGACGTTCTGCATCAGGATCACAGCCGCAGGCAAGAGGACAGGGCGGAACGCGACCGCATCGCCGAACAGGAGCGTGCCGACAACGAGGCTTTTGAAAAAAATTTGGAAAAACGCAGAAAAAGCAACGTGTACAGCAAAGTCGTCTATGCGGGCGTTTTGGGAGACGGCGCGAATGTCGGACTGGGCGGTAAAAAAAGTTTGCTGGGGTTGTGACATGAAAGGTGATGATGACATTGCCGGCAAACTGATCGACCGCAAGGACGGGCTGAAAGCAAAACGCGCCGCTTTTGAAACGCTCTGGCAGGAAGTGTCCGAACTGGTTTTGCCGCGAAAGGCGGATTTCACCGTCAGGCAGAGCGCCGGCGCGCCGCGCGCGCGCAAATTGTTTGAAACGACCGCCGTCAACGCCGCCGAACTGCTGGCGGCGGGCTTGCACGGGCTGTTGACGAATCCCGCGGGCAAGTGGTTTTCCCTGACCCTGCGCGGTCACGAAAACAATCCGTGTGCGAAAGACTGGGTGCGGCGCGTGCAGGACGTGATGGTCGAGGAATTCGCCCGTCCGAGCGCGGCTTTTTCCACGAACATTCACGAGGTGTATTTGGATTTGGCGGTTTTGGGCACGGCGGGGCTGTATTTGGGCTGGAACGACGAAAAGGACTCCCTGCTGTTTCAAGCGCGGTTTCTGGGCGATTTGTTCATCGAGGAAAACGACGCGGGGCAGATTGATTCCGTGTTCAGAATCTTCCGCCGGACGTTGAAGCAGATTGTCGACACTTGGGGAATCGGCGCGCTTCCCGATTCATTGAAAAGCGCGTACGAGGCAAATCCGGATTCGCCGGAAACCGTCGAATTGATGCACGCGATTGTTCCGAATCCCGATTACGTCAAAGGGCGTTTGAACTCGAAGCCCGTTTTGTCCGTCTATGTCTGCACGGACGCGCGGCACGTCCTGTATCGCGGCGGGTTTGACGAAACGCCCCTGTTCGTCGTGCGCTGGTGCAAGGCGAGCGGCGAAGTGTACGGGCGTTCCCCCGCCATTTCGTCTTTGCCCGACATCAAGATGCTTCAAGAGATGATGAAAGAAACGATCATCGCCGCCCAACTTGCGAACAGACCGCCGCTTTTGGTGCGCGACGACGAGCAGTTTTCTCCCGCCGCGACCGTTCCGGGAGGCGTTCTGCGCTATTCCGGCGAAGCGCCCAAAACGTTTGTGTCCGGCGCGAATTCGTCCGTCGGATTGGGCATTATGAACGAAATCCGCGCCCGTTTGCGCACCGCTTTTTTCAACGACCAGCTGACGACGCAAAACGCCGCCGCGATGACCGCGACCGAAGTGTTGCAGCGCACGGAGGAAAAAATGCGCCTGCTCGGTCCCGCGCTGGGACGCGTGCAGACGGAACTTCTCGGTCCCATGATCGAGCGCGCGTTCGGGCTTTTGTACCGGCACGGACGGTTGCCCGATTTGCCCGACGGCGTGGCGTTCAAAGACGTGGCGATTGAATATCTGTCGCCTTTGGCAAGCGCGCAAAAGCGTTACGAAAGCGGGGCTTTGCTTCAAACGCTGGAACTGGCGCGCGGGTTCATCGAACTGAATCCGGACGCCGCGAATGTGTTCGACGTGCCGAAAATCGTGCGCAAAATCGGCAAGATGTACGGCGCGTGCGACGGGCTGATGACCCCCGAAAACAAGGAGGACGCCCGTGAATGACGAATTGCGCAAAGGCAGGATTAAAGACGCTTTGCAAACGGTGCAGGCGTACAAAACGGTCTTTTCGTCGCCCGACGGACAAATCGTTTTAATCGACCTGATGAAGAAATGCCGCGTTCTCGAACCCGTCACGGATGTCGGGAACGGCGGCGGATTTTCCGTCGTCAGCGCGTTTTACGACGGAAAACGCTCGGCGGTTTTGGACGTGTTCAAAATGCTCGGATACGACGAAAGCCGCCTGATTGAATTGTTTAAACTTGCAGGAGAAAAGCAAAATGGATTGTGAAATTTTTTACAAATCGCCCGACGGCGTTGATGAAAACTTCGTCGCCGAATGTATCGACGCGGAAACGCTGAACGCGTTTGCCGAAAAAGCGCAGGAACTGAAACTGTCGCTTGAACAGGCGAAAGGCGTGTGGGATTTCCTTGTCAAAGGCGCCGCCGAACTGTGCGCCGAAATCAACGCGAAATGCGACGCGTATTACGACGACGTGCGCGGCGAAATGGAAGCCCGCTACGGCGCCGCTTTGCCGCAAAAGGAACGCGCGATCGCCGATTTGATCAACCGCTGCGGCGGCAAGGCTTTCGCCGATCTGCTGGTGCGTTCCGGCGTCGGCAACCGCCGCGAAACCGTCGAATTCTTTATGAATCTGATTGATTCGGCGAACGAGGACGCGCGCTTGATCGGCGACAGAGCCGTACCTGTTGCGGACGCGGCGCAGATTAAAGAGGAAATCGCCCGTTTGTCCGCGCAGCCGGCGTATATGCGGGCGGGTCACCCCGATCACGCCCGATGCGTCGACAAGGTGTTCAATTTGCGCAAGCGTTTGTTCAACGAGGACTGACTTTTGCGCTTTGCCGGTTGTTTTTCAGCCGGTTTTTTCCCGTCCGCGACTCTTTGTTGCGGGCGTTTTTTTTATGTTTCTTTTTTGAAAGGATGACAAAATATGTCAAGTGACATTTCCACTTCTTTGGTTCAGCAGTATTCTTCCAACGTGCAGGCTTTGGTGCAGCAGAAAGGCTCGAAACTGCGCGATTGCGTCGGCATCGAGTTCGTGCGCGGCAAAAACGCTTTCATCGACCAGATCGGCAAAGTCGCCGCCGTGCAGAAAACGACCCGCCACGCCGACACGCCGCAGAGCGACACGCCTCACAAACGCCGCCGTTTGTCTTTGGCGACGTATCATTGGGCGGATTTGATCGACAACGACGACAAAATCCGTATGCTGAAAGACCCCGCGAGCGATTACGCGAACGCGGCGGCGTGGGCGATGGGGCGCGCGATGGACGAGGCGATTGTCGAAGCCGCTTTCGGCACGGCGCACACGGGCGAAACCGGCGCGACGTCCGTCGATTTGCCGTCGTCGCAGATTATCGACGCGGACTGCGACACGAAATTCACGTTCGACAAACTGCGTCAGGTCAAGCGTCTGTTCGACGCTTCCGACGCGCCCGCCGAAAACCGCTACATCGTTTTGACGGCGGCGCAGTTGGACGATTTGTTGAGCGAAACAAAAGTCACGTCCGCCGATTTCGCGTCCGCCAAAGCCTTGGTGCGCGGCGAACTCGACACGTTCATGGGCTTCAAGTTCATTCAGCTGAACGCGAAAAAAGCCGACAATTCGCTGATTTTGCCCGCCGTCACGACGACTGTCGCGGGCGAGGGTGAAAACGCTTCGCCGGTGACGAGCGTCATCGGTCGTTCGTGCTTGGCGTTCCAGAGCGACGGCATCAAGTTGGGCATCGGTCAGGACATTGTCGGACGCATTACGGAACGCGACGACAAGTGCTTCGCCACGCAGGTTTACTACGAAATGTCGATCGGCGCGACGCGTATGCAGGAGGATCTGGTCGTCAAAATCAACTGCAAGGAATAACAGCGTCATTCAAAAGCGGCGGAAGGAATTTTCTTTCCGCCGTTTTCTTTATTTTTCAAGGAGTTTTACATGGTTTCCGTCGTGTCCGTCTGTAATCGGGCGTTGTCCAAAATCGGCGACGAAATTCAAATCGCGTCGCTGGACGATTCTTCAAAGCCCGCGCGTTACTGCAAAATTTTATACCCCGAAGTGCGCGACATGGTCTTGCGCAGTTATCCGTGGCGGTTCGCTTTAAAGCGTTATTTGCTGGCGCCTTTGTGCGAAAAGCCCCTGTTCGACTGGATTTATCTGTACGCCGTGCCCGCCGATTGTCTGCGCGTGTGGCGCGCCGCCGGCGATGTCGCCTATCAGGTCGAGGGAAAGCGCATTTTGTGCAACGAAAATCCGTTCGCGTTCACGGGCGTTTCCCGCGTGGAAAATCCCGACGATTTCGATTCGTTCTTTGTCGAGGCGCTGGCTTTGAAACTGGCGGGGGAACTCGCCGTGCCGTTGGCGGCTTCCGTTTCTTTAAAGTCCGAACTGGCGAAAGAATACGCCGACGTCGTGCGGCAGGCGCGCACGCTGTCCGCCATGGAGGGCGCGCAGGAAACCTTTACGCCGCTGGGCTGGCTGGAAAGCAGGGGGTGAGCATGAAAACGTCTTTGCAAATCGTGCGGTTCAACGCCGGCGAACTGTCCCCGTATATGTCGGGGCGGTCGGACACGGAAGCCTACGGCGCGTCGTGCAGTGTTCTGGAAAACATGATTCCGTCCGTGCAGGGTCCCGCCTCGCGCCGCGGCGGTACAAGATTTATGGCGCAGGTGAAATATCCCGCCAAGCAAACCCGTCTGTTTCCCTTTCAATTTTCCGGCGATTATCCGTATCTTTTGGAATTCGGCGACGGGTACATCCGTTTCTTTTTCCACCGCCGCCCGATTGTCGACGCAGACGGCGCGCCGCTGGAAATTCAAACGCCGTACGCGTCCGGCGACCTTGCCGGATTGAGAACGACGCAAAGCGGCGACGTGCTGTTTCTGGTGCATCCCAAGCATCCGATTTACAAACTGATCCGCCATGCCAACGTGTCGTGGTCGCTGGAAAGCGTCGAATTTGTCGACGGTCCCTATCTGCCCGTCAACACGTCCGAGATTTCGATTAAAAATTCCGCGCTGACCGGAACGGTGACGCTGACGGCTTCTGCGGCGTTGTTCTCTGCGGGCGACATCGGCAGACACGTCCGTCTGCGCCAGTCCGCCAATCCGAACGTTCAATGGGGCGCGGCGAAAATCACGGCTTTTACAAGCCCGACGCAAGTGACCGCCCAAGTGTTTGAGGATTTTCCCTTTTTAAACACGAACGCCACGAAAGCGTGGCGGCTGGGGGCTTTCTGCGCTTCGGCGGGATACGCTTCCTGCGCCGAATTTTTCGAGCAGAGGCTGGTTTTGGGAAAAGGCAACGCCGTGTACGGCTCGTGCACCGGAAAATACGAGATTTTTTCGCCGAGCGCGGCAGACGGCACGGTGTCCGCCGATATGGGCTACAACTGCGAAATTTCGTCCCAGCAAATCAACGACGTCGTGTGGCTGTCGTCGGGGCGCGCGCTGGCAATCGGCACAATCGGCGCGGATTTCACCATGACGACGAACGAGGGGACGACTTCCGCCCTGCCGCTGAACGTGCAGATCGTGCGCCATTCGACCTACGGCAGCGAACGCGTCACGCCCGTGAAAATCAGCAACACGACACTGTTCGTCCAGCGTTACGGGCGCAAAGTCCGCGCTTTCACCTATGACAGCGCGTCCGACGGATACATCGCCCGCGATGTGACGATTCTGGCGGAACACGTCACGAAATCCGGCATTGTCGAGTTGGCTTTGCAGCAAGAGCCCGTGCCGGTTATCTGGTGCGTTTTGAAATCCGGCGAACTGGCGGGCATGACGTTCGACGCGGAAAACAACGTGCAGGCGTGGCACCGTCATCCGATGACGAACGGCGCGGTCGAAAGTCTGACGACCCTGCCCGCCGAAAACGGTTCGTGCGACGAGTTGTATCTGATTGTCCGGCGCGAAATCAACGGCGAGCAAAAACGCTACATTGAAGTGATGGAGCGCGGTTTGGAGGACGGGGCGGTTGACGCGGCGCGGGCTTTTTACATCGATTCCGGCTTGTCTTACGAGGGCGATCCCGTGTCGGCGGTCGGCGGCTTGGAGCATTTGGAGGGGCAGACGGTCAGCGTGCTGGCTAACGGCGCGGTTCAGCCCGACAAAACGGTCGTGAACGGGCGGATTTCTTTGGATACGCCCGCAAGCGTCGTACACGCGGGACTGCCGTTTACGTCCGTCCTGACTCCGAGCGCGTTCGCATCCGGCGGCGCGGTCAATCCCGCCGAGGCGCTGAAAAAACGCGTCAGCGGCGTGATTGTGCGGCTTTACAAGTCTTTGGGATTTGAAATCGGCACGAAAAAGAACGTCGAAATGCAGATTTTCAGAACGTGCGCCGAAAAGATGAATTCCGCCCCCGCCTTGTTCACGGGCGACAAAAAAGTCGCTTTTTCAGGGGCTTGGGGCGAAGACGCGACCGTGCGCATCGAACAGAATCAGCCGCTTCCGCTGACCGTTCTCGCCGTTTATCCGGTCGTTTGCATCAACAATTATTAAGGGGAAAAACCATGGCTTTAACACAAGGATACCAAGATTACATTCAATTCGCGCAGACGGACGAAAGCGCGAGCGGCGACATTGCCGAACTGAAAGGAAAACGCCGGCGCATCGCGCTCAACGCCGCGAAAGGCATCGCCGATGCGCGCAGGGAAAACGCCAAACAGCAGGGGGCATTGCGGCACGGAACGGGCGCGTCCGGCGTTGCCGTTTCGTCGCAGGCGGACGCTTTGGACGACGCGGAAAATGCCGCTTGGCAGGAAATTTACAATATCGGCAAACTGGCGCAGGAGCAAAGCGCGTCAATTTCGCGCAAAATCGGCGCGGCAAAACGCAAAAAGCATTTCAACGTCGCTTCGGGATTGGCGGATTTCGCCGAACTCGGCGGTTCTGTACGGGGGTAGGGCGCGATGGATTGGGACAATCTGTTTAAAATCGTCGAAGTCGTCATCATTCCCGTAACGGCTTATTTAATTCGGGAAATTCAGGGCTGCCGGCGCGACCTTTCCGAATACAAGGTGTACGTCGCGCAAAATTACGCTTCCGGCGCGCATCTGCTCCGTTTGGAAGTCAAAATCGACGAGTTGAAAGACCTGTTCATTCGCTACGGCATCGGCGGGGCGGGTGTCGAATGATCAGCGCGCGCGGTTTGGAATTGATTAAAAAATTCGAGGGATTTTCCCCGCTGGCATATCCGTGCGTCGCGGGCAAAATGACAATCGGGTACGGGCACGTCGTTCTGCCGGACGAAAAATTCCCCTGCGGCGTGACCGAAAAACAGGCGGACGAACTGCTGTTGAAAGACGTCGCGGTCGCGGAAAAAACGGTGCTGGCTTTCGTCAAAACGCCGCTCAATCGCAACCAGTTCGACGCCTTGGTCAGTTTCGTTTTCAATGTCGGCGCGCGCAATTTCGCTTTGTCGTCGCTGTTGCGCGCCGTGAACGACTGCCGCTTCGACGATTGTCCCGCCGAAATCATGCGCTGGGTGTACGCGGGCGGCGCCGTGTGCGCGGGATTGGCGCGTCGGCGGCAGGCGGAAGCCGATTTGTTCAAAAAAAGATGTGTTGAAAAAAGGAGTAAAAAATGAATTTCGACGTTATAGAGGCATATTTTGAAACGGTTGTGTTCTGGTTCGGCACGCTTGTCGCGGCGGCGAGCGTGATCGTCAAAGCGACGCCGAGCCAAAAGGACGACGCCGTTTTAGCGAAAATCGTCAAAATTTTGGATTGCGTTTCCATTGTGAACGCAAAAATTCAAGACGGAAAATCGGGCAAATCAAATGTCTGATTTTGTTGTGTTTTTGTGCGGGCAGGGGCTGATAACGCTCCTGTCCGTTTTTTTCGCGTTTAAATTGGGACGCGCGAAAGAAAGGGAAAAATATGAATCCGGAAAAGCGAAAAGCATCGGCTTGGCGGCGAAACTGCGCCGCTCTTTGCGCGATCCTTATGTTGCCGAACGCCTGCGCGACAAGTACAAGCGGTGATTTTTGCGACGTGTACGAACCAGTTTTCCCCGATTACGCGCGCGACACGCCCGACACGTTGCGGCAAATCGAGCGCAACAATGTTGTTTATGAAATGTGTTTGTGATAAAATGTCCGCGCTTTGCTTAAAGGGGAAAAGATGTCTTCGGCTTTGAAAAAAACAAACGTTTTGCGCGCGCTGGACGCTCATAAAATCGCGCACGATTATTACGAATACGACACGAAAGACGGCAAGATCGACGCCGTGTCCGTCGCCGAAAAATTGGGGAAAAATCCGCGTCAGGTGTTCAAAACGCTGGTGACTTCTTCGGGCGACGGGCGGTATTTCGTTTTCTGCGTGCCGTCAATGGCGGAACTGGATTTGAAAGCCGCCGCGAAAGCCGTGAACTGCAAGCGCGTGGAAATGATCCCCTTGAAACAGTTGTTGAGCGTGACGGGATACGTGCACGGCGGCTGTTCGCCGATCGGTATGAAGAAGGAATTCCCGACCGTTATCGACGCGTCGTGTCTGTCGTATGACGACATTTTGGTCAGCGCGGGTAAAGTCGGCGTCAACGTGCGCCTGAACGTGCGCGATTTATTGAATTTCGTCAAAGCCGCGACAGCGGACATTGTCAAAAAACAGGGGGATGAGGCATGAAAGTCTTTTTAACGGGAGCGAACGGCGCCATCGGCTCCGCGATTCGCGACAAATTTTTAAGTCTGAACCACGAGGTTGTCGGTCCGTCCAGCAGCGAACTGGATTTGTCGGACGTGGCGTCCGTGGCGCGCTATTTTGAAACGCACGCGGCGGATTTCGACGTTATCGTGCATTGCGCGGGATACAACAAGCCGCTGGAAATGACGGAATTTTCGCTGACGGAATACGAAAAAACGCAAACCGTCAACGTCACGGCGTTTTTGGAAATCGTACGCCGCAACATTCCGTATTTTAAGGAAAAAGGGCGCGGCTATGTGTTGGGAATCGCGTCTTTGTACGGCACGATCACGCGCGAGGGGCGCATGGCGTACACGGTGTCCAAGCACGGCATTATCGGCGCGGTGCAGACGCTGGCTTTGGAATTGGGGCAATACGGCGTTTTGTGCAACACCGTTTCCCCCGGATTCGTCGATACGCCGATGTTCCGCCGCTGCAACACGCCCGAACAGCGCGATTTACTGTGCCGCAAAATCCCCGTCGGCAGACTGTCCGACGGCAAGGACATCGCCAACGTCGTGTCGTTCCTTTGCTCCGCCGAAAACACCTATGTCACGGGGCAGGACATCACCGTCGACGGCGGCTTTATGTGCGGCGGATTTCAGCGCGGCTGATTTTTAAACTTATTCACAAAAAAAAGGCTGGACTTGCGTTCAGCCTTTTCGTGTACAGGAAAAACTTTTAAGCCAGAATGTCCAGCACCGTCCCTTTTGTTTGGGAAACGGGAACGGAGCGCGTGACGTCGGCGGCTTCTGTCAGCATATTGACAACACTTTGATCCGCCTGGGTCGTCGCCTTAATCGCGGCAACCTGCGCCGTTTGTCTGATCTGCTGCATTTGCATACCCATTAACTGCGTCGCAATCGTAAGCATATCCATTACAGGAAGTCCTTATTGTTATCCCTATTAAAAAGCATATCAAAAAAAGCGGCGGGATTCAATTTTAAAATCCGTCACGGCGCGGCGGGGTCGGGATAGCGGTAGATTCTGTCTTCAAAATTGTTCAGCAAAATGAAATCCCCGTCTCTGCCGACGACCTGATTCGGCGTGAAAACGACTTTGCCGCCGCCGCAGGGAATGTCGACCGCAAACGTCGGCACGGCGTAGCCCGACGTCGATCCGCGCAGGGATTTGATGATGTCCAAGCCTTTTTGAAGCGGCACGCGGAAGTGCGAGGAACCCTCGACGGGATCGCATTGAAACAGGTAGTACGGGCGCACGCGGACTTTCAGCAGACCGTGCATCAGCGCGCGGATGGTGTCCGAGTCGTCGTTCACGCCTTTGAGCAGAACCGTTTGCGATCCCGTCGGGATGCCGTAATCGGCGATGCGTTCGCACGCTTTGCACGTTTCCTTGCGCAATTCCGCCGGATGCGTCATGTGCAGGCTGAAAAACACGGGATGATGCTTTTTGACGATTTTCAGCAAAGCGGGCGTCAGGCGCATCGGCAGGACGACGGGCGTTTTCGTGCCGATGCGAATCATCTCGACGCTTTTGATTTCCCTTAATTTCGTCAGCAGATAATCTATTTTTTCGTCGCTCATCGTCAGCGGGTCTCCCCCCGACACAAGCACGTCGCGCACTTGCGGATGCGCTTTCAGATACTCAAACGCGCCGTCCCATTCCCTTGCGTCGCATCCGTTCATGTCCGCGTTTCTGCCGACCAGACGCGAGCGCGTGCAATAGCGGCAGTACGTCGAGCAAAATCCCGTCGTTAAAAACAGGACTCGGTCGGGGTAGCGGTGAATCAGATGCGGGGCGACGCGGCAGGGTTCTTCGCCCAGAGGATCGTTCGTTTCGCCGATTCCCTTGTCGTGTTCGGCGGGCAGGGGGACGACCGTGCGGCGCACGCTTTCGTTGTCCAGCAGGGCGGCGTAGTACGGCGTGACGGCGGCGGAAAACGCGTTTTTCATCGTGAACGCCTTTTTTTCTTCCGGCGACAGCGTCGTCACGCGTTCAAAATCTTCAACCGTGCGCAAACGGTGCGCCAGTTGCCAATGCCAGTCGTTCCAGTCGCGCAAGGGCGTGTCTTTGTAAAAGCGGCGGCGAAATTCGGCGGTATCCATGAATCCGACTCCTTGTCTTTAAAAATTCCCAATCTGTTTAGCCCCTTTTGCCGCGCAAATGAAGAAAAATGTGCGTTTGGATTGAAAATGCTTCACTTTCGGGCGGATTTGTTATACGTTCCAAACAGATTGTTTTTCTTTGCCGGTCGAATGATGAAAAATACACCCGTCAATGCCGTTCTGCCCGTCGGCGCCGCCGATGTCCTGCCGCCTTACGCCGATTTGGAAAACGACGTGCAAAACATCGTGATGAACCTGTTTTCCGCGTTCGGTTATCAGCGAATCGCCCCGTCGTTTTTGGAATTTGAGGACACGCTTTTGTCCGAAGCCGACGCGAAACTGAACGTGCAGACGATGCGCTTTCCGGATTCCGTTTCCGGCAAAATGATGGGCGTGCGCGCGGATATGACCGTGCAGGCGGCGCGCATCGCGGTCACAAGATTGAAAAACGAGCCGCGTCCCTTGCGTCTGGCTTACACGGGCGTTGTGTTGCGCAGTGCGTGCGACGACGGTTTTCGCCGTCAGGTGCTGCAAACCGGCGCGGAATTGACGGGCGCGGACTGCCCCGCCGCCGACGCCGAAATCATTCTGCTGGCGCACGAAGCGCTGAAAACCGTTTTAAAGCGTCCGGTCTGCGTCGATCTGACTTTGCCGACCCTGTTCAAAGCCTTGTGTCGCGCTTACGGTGTGCAGAGCGAAGACGCGAAAGAAATTCAGGAATTTTTGAACCAGAAAGATTTTCAAGCGGTGTCGGACAGGCTGAATTCTTCGGGCGGAAAAGTGCGCGAGAAAATCGGCGTGTTTGAAAAATTGTTTGAAGCGTGCGGCGAAGCGTCGAAAGTCATTTCCCTGCTGGACGGGATTGATCTGCCCGACGAAGCGCGCGCGGAATGTCGCCGTTTGTGCGCCGTCGCCGATATTTTAAAGCGCGAAGCCCCCGATTTGTACGTCACGGCGGACGTGTTGGAAAATCGCGGGTTCGAGTACCATAGCGGCTTGTCGTTCGCGTTCTTTGACAAAGAAAGCGGCGTTGAACTGGCGCGCGGGGGGAGGTATCTGGCGGGAGGCTCTCTCGGCGCTTGCGAAGCCGCGACGGGCGTGACGCTTTTGACGGACGCGGTGCTGTCGCTTTTAACGCCGAAGCCCGCCTGTGAAAAAATTTATCTGCCTGCGGGAACGCCGTTCGCAAAAGCGGCGGAACTGATAAAGTCGGGCAAAAGGGTCGTTTTCGGTTTGAGCGCGGATGCGAAAACCGAAGCGGCGGAACTGAACTGCGCGTCAATGTGCGCGAACGGTAAAATTCAAAACTTGTAAAAGGAACGCGAAAATGAAAAACACGGTTGTTGTCGGTATTCAATGGGGCGATGAAGGCAAAGGCAAAATTGTCGATCTGTTGAGCGACAAGGCGGACGTCGTCGCCCGTTTCCAAGGCGGAAACAACGCGGGGCACACGCTGGTCGTCGACGGTGTGACCTATAAATTGCAGTTGTTGCCGTCGGGCATCGTGCGCGGCAAAACGTCGGTCATCGGCAACGGCGTGGTCGTCGATCCGTGGGCTTTGCGCGACGAAATCAAGCGCGTGACGGATTTGGGAACGAAAGTTTCCCCCGACGTTTTGAAAATTTCCGATTTGGCGACGCTGATTCTGCCTTTGCATCGCGAATTGGACAAGATGAGCGAAGAAGCCGCCGGCAAAAACAAAATCGGCACGACGGGACGCGGCATCGGTCCCGCGTATCAGGACAAGGTCGCCCGCCGCGCCATTCGCGTCGGCGATTTGGCGGAAAAGGAAACTTTGCGCGAAAAAGTCGACAATATGCTGATTTTCCACAACGGTTTGCGCAAAGGCTGGGGACAGCCGCTTGTCGACGCCGACGAACTGATGAAGCAGTTGCTGGAAATCGCCGATTTCATTCTGCCGTACGCCGTTCCGACGTGGAAATTCATGGCGGACAAAATCGACGCGGGCGCGAAAATCCTGTTTGAAGGCGCGCAGGCGACAATGTTGGACAACGACTTTGGCACTTATCCGTTCGTGACCTCCTCGAACACGATTGCGGGGCAGGCTTCGGTCGGCGCGGGCGTCGGCATGAACAACATTCAGAAAGTCGTCGGCGTGACGAAAGCCTACACGACGCGCGTCGGCGCGGGTCCGTTCCCGACGGAACTGTTTGACGAGGACGGCGACCACATTCGCGAAAAAGGACGCGAATTCGGCACGGTGACGGGCAGACCCCGTCGTTGCGGCTGGCTGGACGCGGTGCTGGTGCGTCAGGCGATCCGCGTGAACGGCGTGCAGTCCTTGGCGGTGATGAAACTGGACATTTTGGACGATTTCGACGAAGTGAAAATCTGCACGGGATACGAACTGAACGGCAAAAAACTGGATTACTGCCCGATGCAGTTGAAAACGCAGGCGGAATTGAAGCCCGTGTACGAAGTACTCGCCGGCTGGAAAACGTCAACCTACGGTTTGCGCGATTACGACGCTTTGCCCGAAAACGCGAAAAAGTACCTGTCCCGCATGGAAGAACTGCTGGGCGTGCCGGTCGATTTGGTGTCCACGTCGCCCGAACGCGAAGACGTGATCGTCATCAACGATTTGACCGAGTAAACGCCGCGTTAATAAAAACGCAAGACTGTTTTGATATGTTGCAATGAAAACGCTTCCATTGTGACGCGCGAACGTGTATTCTGAAAGCGAAAGCAGAATCGCTTTTGCAGCATGAAAGACAGCCGGATGACCGAAGAAACGGAAAAAAAGACTCTGGACGAAGCCGCGCCCGCCGCGGCTCCCGCCGCATCATCCGAAACGGGCGCGTCGCCGGACGCCCCGAAAACCGCGCCGGAACAGCAATCCGCGGACAAGGCGGATGCGAAAGATTCCGAACAGGCGCGCCCCTCGCTTAAAACGCAGGTCGTTCTGAAAAAACGCTACCGGCTGTATCCGATGCGTCCGATGCCGTCGCTGGATATGCCGACCGCGAAAGCCTACACAGCAGAGGATTTGAAAGATCCCAAACGCAAAATTTACGCGCTGGTCGTGCCGCCCGACGTGCCGATATATTACGAAAACGCGGCGAAAATAGCGCAAATCAGTTCGCCGTCCCTGTTGCCTTTCGTCGATATGGGGACTGTGTTCTGGCAGCCGTATTCTCAAAAAACGAAAGTTGTTTTGTACGAACAGCCTTTGGGCGGGCGCGTCATGGCGAGCGACACAACGACCTGCCTGCCGTTCAACGAGGCGGATTTGATCGCCAACGTTCTGCCGTCTTTCGTCAGCGTCATCGAGTTGTTTGCGTCAAAGGAACTGACGCACCGCGCCATTCGTCCGTCCAATATGTATTACATGGACGCCGAAAAAAAGCAGATTGTCTTGGGCGACTGCATCACCGTCCCGCCCGCTTACGAGCAAAGCGAGGTTTTTGAAACCATTCCGTCCGCGATGTGCGCGCCGGAGGGACGCGGCAAGGGGACGACGGCGAACGATTTGTACGCGCTTGCGGTTTCCGCCGTGTTTCTGGCGTTGGGACATAATCCGATGGGCAACGACACGCCGCGCGAGGTGTTGCAGGCGAAACTGAAAAAAGGGTCTTACGGCGCGCTGTTGGAGGGGCAGAAAGTCTATCTGTCGCTGATTGAACTGGCGCGCGGGCTTTTGTCCGACGACCCGCGCTATTCGTGGGATTTGAAAAACACGAAAGCGTGGTTTGAATCGGCGAACAAATCACAGCAGGGCTTCCGTCTGGACGCGAAGAAGAACTCCCAGCGCCCCTTTGTTTTCAACGGCGAGGAATTTTTCTCCTATCGCGCGCTGGCGTACGCGTTCGTCGAACATTGGGACAAGGCGGCGGAGGCGATTTGCTCCGACAAACTGATCGCGTGGATCGAACGCGGCTTCAACGACACGGCGCTGGCGGAAAAAATCAAGCACGTCGTGACGGCGGGGCGCGACGATTTGACCATGATGACGCCCGAACAGGAAAATTTCATCATTACGAAAGTGTGTATGCTTTTGGATATGCGCGCGCCGCTGCGGACGTACTCCTACCGGCTGATGCCCGACGGATTGGGCTATATGCTGGCGATGCACTCTTTGCAAAAGAAAGACACGTCCAAACTTTTTTCGCTGATTTCCGACGGATATCTGGAAATGTGGTATTCCGTGCGCGAAGACAAGGTCAGCGGGCAATACATTAAAAATTTGAAAAAAATTCTGGTCAGCCGCGAACTCGGCATGGGCAGGGAGCGATGCTTGTACGAACTGAACGACGGCTTGCCCTGTCTGTCGCCGATTCTGACGCGCGAATATATCGACGACATGGCGGAAATTCTGCCCGCGTTGGAAAGCGTGTCCAAATCGGCGGATCAGCGCACTTGGCCGCTCGACCGGCACATCATCGCGTACGTCGCGACGCATTGCGGCGGCAAAATCGGCAATCAGTTGATGCAAATCAACCGGCAAAGACCCGACCAGTCCGCCAGCGGTATGCTGAATCTGCTCGGCGCGCTTCAATGGATGTTCGGACCGGAAGTGCTGTACGGTCTGACGTCGTGGGTCGGCTCCCTTGTCGCGCCGATTGTCAATTCGTATCATTCAAAGGCGACGCAGGCGCGTATGCAGAAAGATTTGCCCAAACTGGTGCGCAAAGGCAACATTACGGCGCTGGCGCGGTATTTGGATTCCGCAGACGCGCGCACGGAGGACGTGACGGGCTTCGACGCGGCGAAAAAGCAGTACGTCGCGCTGGCGGAGGAAATCGCGTACTTGGAGGACAACAAGGAGGAGCGTCTGGAATACTATAAAACGCTCGGCTATCAGGTCGCCGCCATTATTTCCAGTTCGCTCGCCATTTTGACGATGTTCTTCCTGTTGCTTCACAGATTTTTAAGAGGCTGACCATGGTGAAAAACTGGAAACCCGCCGAGAAAAAACAGCGCAAGCGCGAGGGGACGATCCGCTCCGCCTTTTCGTTCGTCGTGCTGTTCCCGCTGTTGTTCATCATGTCGTCCACCGTCCTTTTTCTGTCGCTGGCGATGCTGCCGACGCTCGTTTCCTTGATTATGGACCGCAAAAACGAGGAACGCTACAAGTGGCTGTGCATCGGCGGCACGAACTTCGCCGGCGCGCTGTTCTACCTGTTCCAGTTGTGGTTTAAAAGCGCGACGCTGTCCAACGCCGTCTTTCTGTTTTTCCAAATCAAAACGATTATCGTCGTTTACGGATGCGCCGCCGTCGGCTACGCCATTTACAAAGTCGCGCCGCTCGTCATTGTCAATTTTCAAATCCTTTCGGCGCAACGCCGCGTTTCGTCCCTGCGCAATATGCAGAAAAAATTGATTGAGCAATGGGGCTACGAAGTCGCCGAAACGAACGAAAAATAAAGCGGCTTAAAACGCGATCCACGACCGTTTCGATTTGTCCTTGCGCCACGCCAGCGGCAGCAACAGCACCAAAACGGCCATATATTCCAAACGTCCCAGCATCATGTCCAAAGACATGATCCATTTCGCCGCCTTGGGCAAAGCCGCGTAGGTGTTCGCCGGTCCGATGACGCCGCTGATCGCCGGTCCGACGTTGCCCAGCGCGGACATCGATCCGCTTAACGCGGTCAGCAAATCCAGCCCGCACAAAGACAGCGCGAGCGACGAAAGCACCAAGACGATCAGAAAAATGGAAAAGAACAGAAACACGCCGTCCGTCACGTCCTGCGTCACGGGTTCGCCGTTGAATTTCGTAATGAAAATCCCGTGCGGCAGGATTTTGTTGCGCAGGTTTTTCAGCGCGGAAAAATACAAAATGTTAAACCGGAAAATCTTAATGCCGCCCGTCGTCGACCCGCTGCATCCGCCGACTCCGGTCAGAAAGAAGAAAACGGCGACGGGGAACGCGCCCCAAAGCATATAATCTTCCGTCGTGAAGCCCGCCGTCGTGATAATCGCCAGCACGCCGAACAGGACGTTGCGCACGATGTTTTCAAGCGGACGCTCCGGATGCGCGAAACCCATGTACGCCGCAATCGCCGCGCTTAACGCGAGAATAATGCCGACGTACGTTTTGACCTGCGTGTCGTTTTTGATTTTTTCGCGGTTGCCCGTGCAGACGAAATACAGGAAAAACAGCGGCAGACCCGATATGAACATGAAGAAAATGACAATCCATTGCTGCAACGGCGTCAGCGCGCCCGCAGAGGAATCGTACGGCGCGAAACCGCCCGACGCGACCGTCGACATGGCGTAGGCGACGGAATCGAAAGCGGACAGTCCGGACAGCGCGAGCGCGCCCAGACACACGATTGTCGCGCACACGTACACCAGCATCAGCGTGCAGACGACCTGCGACGTTTTCGGCATATTCTTGCCCGATTTGTCCGACGATTCCATGGAAAACATCTGCATCCCGCCGACTCGGAGCATCGGCAGAATCGCCAGAGCGATGACGATGATTCCCAGTCCGCCGATCCAGTGAAGCATCGCGCGCCACAGCAAAATGCCGTGCGAACAGCCGGACAAAGTCGGGTACACGGTCGCCCCCATTGTCGTCAGCCCCGACATCGCTTCAAAAAAGGAATCGGTGAAATTCAGCGGATCGGGGGCGAAATAAAAGGGCAGGGCGCAAAAAGAGCAGACGGACAGCCAGACGGTCGTGACGGTCAGATACATCTCCCGTCCCGTCAGTTTTTCAAAATCGTCGTAGAACATCAGCATGAACAGCGCGCCGAAGAAACAGGTGATCGCGCTGGACAGCCAAAACGCGTTGGCGAACGGCGAACCGTTCACGAAATCCAGCGTTCCGGGAATCAGCATACTGACGCCGAAAACGGTTAAAATCAGCCCCGAAACGAAAAAGGAAACGCCCAGACGCATGATGTCCGCCCGTTCGCCGCCGGTTACAAAGGCGCGCAGGCGGCGTCAAGCCAAGCCGCCGTATCCGCGTCGACCAGCGGGGAGATGATGCGTTTGATGCGCGCGTGATAGCCGTCAATCCACGCCCTTTCGCGCGGCGTCAGTTGCGATTTGTCGATCAGGTTGCGGTCGAACGGCGCAAGCGTCAGCGTGGACAGCCCCAGCGTCTTGATTTCCGCGCCCTCGCCTTGCGGCAGGGGTTCAACCATGACGACGTTTTCAATGCGGATGCCGAACGCACCCTCTTTGTAATACCCCGGTTCGTTAGAAACAAGCATCCCCGCCTGCAAAGCGATTTTGTTGCTCAAACGGGAAATGCGCTGCGGTCCCTCGTGCACGCACAGGTAAGAGCCGACGCCGTGACCCGTGCCGTGCGCGAAATCCACACCGTCGCGCCACAAAAACTGCCGCGCCAGAATGTCCAGTTGCGCGCCCGTCGTACCTTCCGGAAAAACGATGCCCGCAATCGCCAGATGCCCTTTCAGGACTTGCGTGTAACGCTTCATCATCAACTCGGTCGGCTTGCCGACGGCAATCGTGCGCGTCACGTCCGTCGTGCCGTCCAGATACTGCGCGCCCGAATCAATCAAAAACAGGTTGTTTTTCATAATACGGGCGTTGTTTTTGCCGCCCGTGTGATAATGCACGATCGCGCCGTTTTCGCCGAAAGCCGCGATTGTGCCGAAACTGTCGCCGCGATACAGCGGATTTTCCGCGCGGAATTCGCGCATTTTGTCGGCGGCGTCCTGCTCGGTCAGCGTTTCGCTTGCCGCGTTCTTGTCGAACCAAGCCAAGAATTTGCAGACCGCCGCGCCGTCCTTGATGTGCGACACGACCGCGCCCTCGCGCTCAATCTTGTTTTTGCAGGCTTTGGGCATTTGGCACGGGTCGTCCTGCGGATGAATTGTCGCGCCGGTGTGCGTCAGGCGTTCGTAAATCCACGCGGGAGTCAAATCCATTGACAACTGGACGCGCGCCTTTTGCGCCGCCAGAGCGTCCAAAGCGTCCGCCAGAGACGTTTCCGGTTTGATTTCGACCAGTTTGCTTAATTTGGAGCGCAGATAATCGGAGATTTTGTCGGGATCGACGAACCATTCCAGCGTGCCGTTTTTGTGCAGAATCGCGAAAGACTGCACGACGGGGACGAAAGCGACGTCGCCGCCGCGCACGTTCAAAAGCCACGCGATAGAATCGGAGGCGGACAGCACAAGCGCGTCGTCCTTGTCGACGTTCAGCGCGGACACCTGTTCGGCAATTTTGTCCGTGCTGTCGCGTCCGGCGTATTTGATATCGAAAGGCACCGCCCACGTTTTAGAAACGGGCGCGTCGGGCGCGGGGCAAACCTCGTCGACGGGGTTGCGCTCGACGGGCACCAGCAGGGCTTCGTGCTTGGAACAGGCGTTGACCATGCGCTTGACGTCGTTCGGCGTGTGAAGCCACGCGTCGTAGCCGATTTTTGCGCCGGCGGGCAAAGCGGAAAGCAACCAGTCGGGCGTTTTGGCGTTCGGCGTTTCGACGACCGTGAAATCGGCGGGATTCGTTTCCTTTTGCGCTTGCAGGACGTAGCGTCCGTCCACGAACAAAAACGCGCGGTCGAGAAAGATGAACGCTTCGCCCGTCGAGCCCGTGAATCCGGTCAGTCTGCCCAAGCGGTTGTCGCGCTCGGCGACGTATTCGGAATGATATCTGTCGGTCAGCGGCAGCACGAACCCGAACAGCCCGTCTGCCAGCATTTTCGCGCGTAAAGCGGTCAGTCTTTCACTCATGAAAACCTCGCGTTACTGTTGTTTGGAAACGATAAGCGTCGTCCATCCGTTCAAACGGTAGCGTTTGCGCAGATGCAGTCCGACCTCGGCGTGCGCGCCGATGACCCAGTCTTCCTGATTTTCAAGCATACCCGATAAAACGGCAAGTCCGTCGTCGGCAAGCACTTTCGCCAAATCTTTCGCCATCAGCGTCAGCGGGCGCGCCAGAATGTTGGAAAAAACCAAATCGTAAGGCGCGTTTTGGCGCACTTTCGCGGGCTTGTAGCCGTCGCCGTGCCACGCGGTGATGAATTGCGCGACGTTGTTCGCCTTGGCGTTGGCTTTCGTCACGCGGACGGCTTCGGCGTCGATGTCGGTGGCGAAAATCGGACAATGGAACGTGTGCGCCGCCGCCAGACTTAAAATGCCCGACCCGCATCCCATGTCCAGAATTTTGCGCGCCGAACGCTTTTTTGCAATGTCCTGCATGGCGGTCAGACAGCCTTTCGTCGTGAAATGCTCGCCCGATCCGAACGCCGTCGCCGCGTCGATTTTCAGCGCGATTTTGTCGTCGGGCGGAGGATCTTTGATGTGCGAACCGTAAACGTAATATCTGCCGATGTCGACGGGCTGAAAACTGATCAGGCTTTCTTTCAGCCAGTTTTTCTGTTCGATGACGCGCGTTTTGCAGGCAGGTTCCTCGATGCCCGCGCACGTCGCGGCGATTTCCAAAGCGGCGTCGATTGCGGACAGGTCGGGCTTTGATTCGTAAATGGCGGACAGCGACCATTTGCCCGCGTCTTCGCCTTCTTCGATTTCGTTGGCAAGCAAAGCGACGTTGTCGCCGTCGAAAGCGCGTTCAAAAAACGGCATGGCTTCGGGGGGGACGACGACGGTGATTTCAAAATTCGGTGCAGGTTCGCTGGCGGCAATCATGTTTATATCTTTTCCAAATAATCGGTCATAACTTTTTTCATTTCGCCGGTATCGAACATCACGCTCACGCTTTGTCCCATGACGCCGACGACTTTTCCCGTTCCGAAAGTTTTGTGATACACCGTTGCGCCCGTTTTGAAACCCGACGGTTGAAACACGGTGCTTTTCTTGGCGGCGGAACGTTTGCCGCTTTGATAAGAATAATCCGAATTCGTGTAATTATCATTAAAAAACGTGCTTTTCGCGTAAGAACGCAAGCCGAAGTCGTGCGCGACGTGTTCTTCGGGCAGTTCGGACAAAAAGCGCGACGGCATCCGCTGGCTGATGTCGCCGAATAAAAACCGCTGGAAAACGTGGGACACGAACAGGCGTTTTTTCGCGCGGGTCAAGCCGACGTAAGCCAGCCGCCGCTCCTCTTCCAGCGATTTGTTGCCGCCTTCGTCCAGCGAACGCTGATGCGGGAAAAGCCCTTCCTCCCACCCCGGCAGGAACACGTTGTCGAATTCCAGACCTTTCGCGGCGTGAAGCGTCATCAGCGACACGCAGTCGTCGGTCGCTTTCTGGTCGCTGTCCATTTTCAGACTGACGTAATCCAAATACGATTCGAGCGGTTCGCCGCGCTCTTTGATTTCGCCGAGCAGTTCGCCGATGTTTTCCAGTCTGCCCGCGGCGTTCGGCTCTTTGTCGGCGCGGCGCATCTGCATATAGCCGGATTCTTCCAAAACGGCGCGCACGGCGTCGGCGGGGTCGTCGTTCGCGTACGTTTCGCGCAGACGGTCAAACAGGGCGAGAAATTCGGTCAAGCCTTTTTTCGCCGCGCCCTTGACGCCGTCGTTTTGAAGCATGGCGGCGGCGGTTTCGCTTAACGAGGCGCGCCTGTCCGCCGCTTCTTTGCGAATTGTATCGACCGTCGTGTCGCCGATTTTGCGTTTCGGCTTGTTGACGATGCGCATGAACGCCATGTCGTCGCGCGGATGCACGAAATAGCGCGCGTAGGCGATCGCGTCGCGGATTTCCTCGCGGTCGTAGAATTTCTGTCCGCCGATGACGACATAGGGCAAGGCGTGCAGGCGGAAAGCGTCTTCAATGACGCGCGATTGCGCCGCCGTGCGAATGAGAACCGCGCAGTCTTTCAGGGAAGCGTCTTTGCGCTGCAAATCCTCTATTTTCTGACAGATTTTGTCGGCTTCCTCCTTGTCGTTGAAGTATTCGGACACCGTCACTTTGTCGCCCGCGCCGTCGCGGTTCGGCGCGACGCGCAACGTTTTCGCCAGCCGTTCGCTGTTGTGCGCGATCAAGCCCGACGCCGCGCCCAGAATGTGCGTCGTGGAGCGGTAGTTGCTTTCCAGCCGCACGACCGTCGCGTCGGGGTAATCCTTTTCAAAGCGCAGGATGTTGCCCACGTCCGCGCCGCGCCACGAATAAATCGACTGGTCGTCGTCGCCGACGCAGCACAGGTTGCGGTGCTTGCCCGCCAGCAGACGAAGCCACAGGTATTGAATGACGTTCGTGTCCTGATATTCGTCCACAAGGATGTACTTGAAGCGGTTTTGAAAGCCTTGCAGAATGTCGGGGTTGTTGTTCAGCAATTCGTAGCAGTACAGCAGAAGATCGCCGAAATCAACCGCGTTCATCGTTTGCAGACGGGTTTGATAATCGGCGTAGATTTCGCGAATCAGTTTGGGGGCGGACAGGGCTTTTTCGGGAGTCAGAGCCTGTTCTTTCAGCCGCTGGATTTGTTCGGCGATTGACGATGCGGGATTGTCGTCCAAGTCGATGCCTTTGTCGCTCAACACCTGTTTGAGCAGACGTTCCTGATCCGCCGTGTCCAGAATGACGAAATTTTTGTTCTGCAAGCCCGCTTTTTCGGGATACGCGCGCAGGATGTTCATGCACAAGCGGTGAAACGTGCCTAAAAACAGGCGGTGCGCGTCGTCGCCGATGAACGACACCAAGCGTTCTTTCATTTCGGCGGCGGCTTTGTTCGTGAACGTCACCGCCAAGCATTGAAAGGGAAGCGCCGCGCCCGTTTCAATAATGTACCGCAACCGGTTTGTCAGCACGGTCGTCTTGCCCGTTCCCGCGCCCGAAAGCACAAGCACGGGACCGGCGATCGTCTGCACCGCCAGTCTTTGTTCGGGGTTGAGCGCGTCAAGCCATAAAAAATCCGTCTGCATCCGTTTATATCCTTTTTTCTTTCTTGTAGCGGAAAAATCACCGCTTTTCAAGAACAAAGGCGGTACGGTTTGCTTGAATTTCCGTGATGCGCCCGTCGTGCTTTCGGCGATGAGCGCGACAACGCCGCCGCTCCGTCCGTGCGGTCAAAACGGGCGACGCGGCGGTTGAAGCGCGTCTTGTCAGAAACGGGAGGCTTAAACGTCCTGCTCCAAGCGGTCGATGAAGTTTTCCAGAACTTTCAGACCTTTCAGCCAGAAGCGTTTGTCGCGCGCGTCCAGTCCGAACGGGGACAGCATATCCTTGTGCGTCTGTGTGCCGCCTTTTTTCAGCATTTCCGTGTACTTGCGCACGAAATCGGCTTTGTCGGGCGATTCCTGATACACGGTGTACAGCGCGTTGACCAGACAATCGCCGAACGCGTAGGCGTAAACGTAGAACGGCGTGTGGAAAAAGTGCGAAATGTACGTCCAGTACGGGTCGTATTCTTTTGTGAAATGAAACGCTTTGCCCAAACTTTCGCTTTGCACGCCCCGCCAGATTTCGCACAGGCGCTTGCGGGACAGTTCGCCGTTCTGACGTTCGGCGTGCGCGGCTTTTTCAAAACGGTAAAAAGCGGTCTGACGCACGACGGTGTTGATCATATCCTCGATTTTCTGCGACAAAAGCGCGCGTCTGACGGCGGGATTTTTTTCCTGCGCCAAAATGGATTGGAACGTCAGCATTTCCCCGAACACCGAAGCGGTTTCCGCGAACGTCAGCGCGCTGTTCGCCTGCAATTCGCCCTGCGGCGCGGACAGGCATTGATGAATCCCGTGCCCCAGTTCGTGCGCCAGCGTCATCACGTCGCGCGTTTTGCCCAAAAACGACATCAGCAGATACGGATGCTTCGTGACGGAAACGGGATGCGCGAACGCCCCCTGCGCCTTGCCGTCGCGCACGGCGGCGTCAATCCAGTTCTTGTCGAAAAACCGTTTGCCCGTGCGGTAAAAATCTTCCGAAAAGCCGCGATAGGCGGTCAGCACCGTGTCTCGCGCCTGCTCCCAAGTGTATTTATGTTCTTTCACGCCGGAAAAAGCGGGGGCGTTGCGGTCGTAATGCTCCAATTTCTTCAAACCGAGAATTTTCGCTTTCAATTTATAATAGCGGTGCGCCGTGTTCGGCAGATTTTCCCAAACGGCGCCGGACAAAGCCTCGACCACGTCCGGTTCGACGCGGTTGCTCAAATGGCGGAAGGCTTCGGGTGACTCGTACTTGCGCCATTTGTCTTCCAACTGCTTGTCTTTCATCAGCGTGTTGTAAACCAGCGTGATGAACGGCAGTTTTTCGTCCAAAGCCTTTGAAATCGCCTTGCCCGCCTTGCGCCGCTTGCTTCTGTCCTTGTCGTTCAGCGCGTCCAAAGCCTGCGTCAGCGGCGTTTTTTTGCCGTTCAGCGACACGCGCATCGACGCCAGCGTTTCGTCATACGCGCGGATGAACGCGGACGAGGACACCGTATCCTTTTCCATCAGGATTTTTTCAATGCTCTGATCCAAATCGTGCGGGCGGTACAGACGCACCTCCTCAATGAACGGGCGGTAGGACGCGACCGTTGCGTCGGTCAGAAATTCGTTGATTTTGTCGTCGGAAAGCGCGTTGATTTCCAATCTGAAAAACAGGATTTTCGTGCCGGCTTCCGCTTCCTTTTCGCTGATTTCCTGCAAGAAGCGCCCCGCTTCCTCGTTTGAAACGTCTTCGGACTGCTTTAATTGCGCGTAAGAACCCAGCACGCACTCGATCGAGGCGATGCGTTCGTATTCTTTCAGCGCGCCGCCGAATTGCGCGGGGGTTAAAGAAGCGAGTTTTCCCTGATATTGCGCGGCGAACGCGTCTGCGCTTTCAAACAAAAGCGCGATGTCGGCTTTGATTGCGGGGTCGTTCAATCCGGCGTACAAATCTTTTAAATTCCAGCAGGGCAGGGCGGTCATGACATTCATCCTTTTCGTTAAGTTAATCGCAAAAAACGGTTGCGTCCGCTTTTAACAGTAATTCTAAAATCCGGCGGTGCATATCCCCCTTTAAGTTATTGAGGGGGACTTGCCTGCCCGTTTTCGTCGTCAGGCGCAAAAAGCGCGGATTTTTAAAAAATTTCGCCAAAGTGCGCGCCGTTTCCAAATTCTTTTGCTTGTGGATGCTGAAAAAGGACAGGTACGACGACAGCGTTTGAATCCGGTAGGTGTCGGTTTCCCCGCCGCGCGCGCTGTCCGGCAGGCGCAGGTACAGCGTGTCCAAATACCGCTTGTATCCCGTCACCAAGCGGGCTTCGCGGAACGTGAAGTCGATGTCCGACACGGCCGTGTTTTTGAAAAAATCCGCCAGATACATCTTGAACGGTTTGCCCGCGACGATGTTTTTCAGCGCCGAAACCAGTTTTTGCTGTTTGGCGGCGGTGATGTCGCCGAACGAAACGGCAAGCGACGCTTCGCCCAGACACGCGTCTTTCAAATTCAGCGTCGCGCGCATGGTTTTGGCGGCGGGCGCGTACGTCATGCGCACGAAAACGTCGGCTTTGACCGTGTCGCACCCCGCCAGAGCCATGGCTTCAAACGGGCGGAAAAAAGCGTCTTTGACGGGCGAAAAATCCGTCAGATTGCGCACCAGTTCCTCCGGCGATCCGGCGTAGCCCTCCGCCGCTTTCAACGGCTCGAAAGAAACGCCCGTCGCTTCGGCGTCCAGTTCCGTTATCGCGCCGCCCCTTTTGCGCAGGGAGCGGACGGTCACGAAATCCGCGCGGTTGTCGAACGGGAAAAAGGAATCGTTTTTAATGCGCAAGCCTTTGACGGCGGACGAATCCGACAGGGACAAAATCGCCTTTTCGTAACTGACGGCGTTTTGCAGACGGTTTTGAATCAGGAAGATTTCAACGTCCTTTTGCGCTTCGTCCTGCTGGATGCTCCAAATGAAAAAGCCGCATCCCGTAAACAGAAGAAACAGGAAAAACAAAGCGATGTACATATTTTTCGTCATGGCGTTTTTCCTTTTTTATTCAACCGGTACGGCGTCCAGTCCGGCTTGTCGTGACGGCGGCGCACCAGCCCGATTAAATCGGACGCTTCGGCGCATCCGTCTTTTTCGCAGGCGGTGGCGGCGCTCACGTCCAGTTTGGCGGCGAACGGATCGTTTCTTTTCGCGCGCTCGGCGGGCGGCTGGGCGGACAATTCGCCGCTGACGATGTACCAGCCCGCGCGTTTGATCAGCGCGTAGGAATCCGTGATTTGCAAATCGACGGGCCAGTTCGCCCAACTTTTCGATTTGCCGACGGCCTGCACGTTGACCAGAAGATTGACCGTGACGGGCTTTTTCAAAACGCGCGCCGCCAGCCCCGCGCTCAACGCGTTGTCAATCGTGTCGAAGCCGTGCATATACGCCAGTCTGCCCAAAAAGTCCGCTTTCGCCAATTCGTTGTAATCCGCCATCATCAGTTGATGTTCGCGGGCTTCCTCGCCGCGCCGCGCCAATTCGCGCAGTCTTGCCAGATTTTTGGTTTTGTCGGAAACGGCGCGCCACCTGCCTTTTTCCTTTTGCAAGGTGACGGCGTAAATCAGGCGCGTGTCGTCCTCCGCGGCGGATTTTTTGCTTTCCGGCTCGTCCATGCCCGCAATGCCGCGCGGCACGGTCGTGGCAAAGAATTTCATTTGCGACGCGGACGGGCAGAACACGTCGGCGTACGTCTGGGCGGAGCGCAGAATGTTGTCCGTGACCGCGTTCTGCAAAAACAAATCTTCGTTTTCCGTGACGGCGGAAATGACGAACGGCTCGCACCCTTTCCAAGCGGAATACCGCCCCGTGCGCGCGTTCCGCCGGCTTTGCAGATAGCCGAGATAGTAGATTTTCAAATCGAAATCCGTGTCGATCAGATAACTCATGTTTTGCAGATTTCTGTCGTAGCCGTAGCGGTTCAGCAGCAGGGCGTTCCAGTTTTTGCGCCCCGTGAAGCGTCCTTCCGTGAAATAACCGTTGACGGTCGTTTCCAAACGCCCTTTTTCGTTGTACATATCGACTTGCGCCTTGCCGTAAATCAGGCGTTCGGCGCAGGAATTGTCGCGCACGTCGATATGCCATTTTTTCAAAACGGAAGCGGGCTTGTCGGACGTGTACAAAACGGCGCACCGGCGGTCTTTCGTGTAAACGGGGTGTTCCAGCGCGGTTTTTTCGTCGATTTTCGCCAGATGCTTTGTCGTCGGCGGAGTCCATTCGCGCACGGCGAACGGACTTTTTTTGCTTCCGGACGAGCCGCCCGCGCGTTGCAGTTGGACGACTTTGACGTTCAGCAGTCCCTTTTCGGGCTTCCAGTTGTCGCCGCGCGACGCGGAACCCTGATAGACCAGCGTGTTGTTCGCGTAGCCGTCCAAAATGACCTGTTTGGCGGCGGGACATTCCTTTTGAATGACCGCGCCCGTCTTTTCCATCAATTTCGTCAGGGCGGACGAATCGAAAGCGGTTTCCTCGCGGGCGAACAGTTTCAGACTCGGCACTTCCTCGCACCAGTTGCCCGTCGCCGTTTCCGCGAACACTTCCACGCCCGCTTTTGCGGAATAGGCGATGCGCGTCAAAGCCTTTTCGGGCGCCGCCTGCGCAATGCCCGATGTCAATCCGGCGGAAATCAGCGCCGCCGCCGCAAAAAATCGCGTTTGCCTTAAACTCATGACCCGAATATAGTATATTTTCTTAATTTGTGGAAATAATTTAATAAAAAGCGTATGGTGATTTCAATCATACAAAAACGCAAAGGACGACGGCATGGCGCGGTCATACAAAAATGCGGAAAAATTCATGAATTCGCCCGCTTGTGCGCAGACGGCCGAACGTTTGTGCCGTGACGGAATCATTCCCCGCGCCGATTTTCTGGAAGCGGCGGCGTTCGGGCGCGACGATGCGCCGTGGCGCGCGCGGACGGGCAAGACGCTGGCGGCGTGCGGCGTTTTTTTCCTGATTGCGTGCGCTTTCTTTGCGGGATTGGCGTTTTTGCCTTTTTTAATGTCGACGGCGGGCTGGACGTGCGCTTTCGCGGCGTTCGCGGGCGTGTGCGTTTATTGTTTTTATCGCGGCAAAGCGGGATTTTTTGAAACCTGCGCCGCCGCCGCGCTGATTTGCTTTTTGATTTTCACGCCCGATTCGGCGCTGGGATTCGATCCGTCGCCCGCCGTGCAATGCGCGCAAGCCGCTTTTTTGACGGCGATGTTCGCTTTTGCGTCCGGCTCGTTCGCGCCCGCCGTTCCCGCGATTGTTTTGCTGAACGCGTCTTTGTGCTTCGCGGCGCTTCGCTTTTGCGCGCCGTCCGGACGCTTCCCCTTTGAAACGCTGTTGACGGGAATCGCGCTGTTGAACGCGCTGACGCTCGCCGCTTGCGAATACGCCAAACGAAAGGGCGTTGCGGTGCCGGCTTTTGCGCGCCGCGCTGTTTTGGCGTGCCTGCTCGCCGTTCCTTTTTTCGTCGCGGTGCAGGGAAAGGGCGCGTCGGCGGGCTTCCTCGTTTTTTCCGCCGTTCTGTTCGCGTCGGCGTGGAACGCGTACGCTTTTATTTGCTCCGACGCCGTGGCAAGACGGCTGTGCGCGACCGCTTTCTGCGTGTGGCTGATTGTGGTTTTTTATCTGCTTTCGCCGTTTGCGCATCCGTCGGATTGGCGGGCTTTCGCGGCGTTCGGGCTGTTCGTGTCCGGCGTGACGGCGGCGGGGACGGAATTGTGCCGGATTTTTGACGCGAGGGACAAACGGTGATGCAAAACGAAACGGTCAGAAGCTTGCTGGCGTTTATGAACATTCCGGAATTTGACGCGGACGTGTCGCGGAGGCTGTTCGCGCGCGCTCAAAAAACGGCGGGGGAAGCGTCTTTCAGCCTGTTTCAAAAAATCGTGCTGACGGCGTCGATGTGGTTGTCCGCGGCGGCGTTTTATCAGGCGATGTCGCTGTATTTGCAAACGTGCGAAGCGGGGACTTTGCCGCTTGTGCGCGCGGGCGCGGGATTGGCGGTTCTGCTTTTCGCCGCAAGCGTCGCCCTGCTTATTGAAAACCCCGTTTGCAGACGCTTTGTGTGGAGCGTCGCTCTGGGGGCGGAATTTTTGTTTTTGTCGGGCGTTTACGCGCTGTCGCCGTTGAGCGCGGTTGCGTGCGCGGCGGTTGTCGCTTGGCGCGCGAACGGCGGGGAAAAACACGCGTTCGAGCAGATTTCGGCGACGTGCGTTTTTGCCGCGACGCTGGCGTTGTCCTGCTTTTTGAACAATGTGCCGCACGCGTCTTTTTGGGTGGCTTTGCCGACGTTCGTTCTCGGCGCGGCGGAAGCGGTTTGTCCGAGCGGGAAGTCGGCGGACAGGGCGACCGCCGCCGTTCTGCTTCTTGCCGCTCCGCTGGCTTTCACCGTTTTGCAGGCGGCGGAATTGGCGGGATTTTCAAGCGCGGGAACGGCGGGCGGCGCGGCGGTGTTTGTCGCGGGCGCGGTCGGATTGACGCTGTATGTGCGGCGGTACATGGACGAAGCGGAGCGCAAAAGCGCGGTACGGACGGTCGTCGCCGTCGCGCTGGCGGCGTGTTTTCTGCCGGCGGCGGCGATTGGCGCGCCGGTTGCCGCCGTCATTGGCGGATTGATTGATTTTCCAGCGCTTTTTTATGCGGGAATCGTTCTTTTCGCGGCGTCTTTCGCGCTGTTCGTGCTGGCGGCTCCGGTTTCTTTCGGCGCGGCGGCGGTCGTGTTTTTAGCGGCGGGGCTTGCCGCTCTTTTCCTGTCCGTTAAAACGGGAAAGGGGGAAAAATGACAAAACGCCGGTGGCGCGCCGTGTTTCTGATTCTTCTGCTGTGCTTGACGGCGGGGCGGTACGTCCTGTTAAAGCGCACGGTTCAAAACGGCGTGCGGATTTTAATTCCCGCCGCCGCGCAAATCGAGCGGCAAACGGCGGATTTCTGCCTGACGGACGTGCGCTATTTCAACATTATCCCGCCCGCGTACATCGACGGGCTGTCGGGAACGGCGGTCCTGCGCCGCGCGGATTCCGGACTGGCGGCGTTCGAGCGTCCTTATGACGTGAAAACGCCGTTGCGTCCCAAAGAAATCCTGCTTCAATGGCGCGTGGCGCGTCCGGCGGACGATTCGGCGGCGCGGCAAAACCGCGTGCGCGTCGATTTTGCGAAAACGTCTTTGCCGGCGTGCGCGGCGGATAAAAAATTGCGCCGCACGCAAATCAAGTACGCCGTTTTAAAGGTCGGCAAATCGGGCAGGGCGGCGCTGACGGCGCTGGCGGACAAAAACGGGGAGGAAGTTTTGACTCTCGGTCGTCAGACGGGAAACAAATCGCCCTGAACGTCGCGCGCGGCGGCGGTTTCGCCTTCGTAGCAATCGCAGTACGGATAATGTTTCGGACAGCGCGGCTCGTACAAATCCTCCGCGCCCAGTTCAATGTCCTTGTCGTTGGCAAGGCGTTTGTGCGAATAGGGGGCGGGGGCGTTGCAAACGGCGCATCTGGCTTGCAAAGGCGTGTATTTGTCGGCGATCGCGCGCAGTTTTTCCACGATGTCGAACGGTTGCGCCTTCCAGTTCAAATCCAGCCCGCAGCAAACGATGTCGATGTGCCGGTCGCGCAGGGTTTCGATACATTCAACGATGTCGCCGTCGAAATTCGGCGCTTTGAAAAACTGGATTTCGTCGAACAGGATGTAATCCGCCGCGTCGATGATTTTGGAATCCAGCAGTTCCTCGGTGTTCGTCAGGTTGAACGCGTTGGCGCAAACGCCGTCGTGCGTTTTGATTTCGCAAATGCCGTAACGGGTGTCGAACGACGGTTTGATCAGCACGACTTCGCCGTCGAACGCTCTGGCGCGTTTGAGCAGGGCGGACGTTTTTCCCGCGAACATGGGACCCGCGATGACTTCCAAAGAGCCGCGTAAGAAACCTTTTGGCATGAAAATTCCCTCATCGGAAAGTTGACGGACTAAAAACTATCCCGTTATGTCCGGCGTTGCAAAGAAAAAAAATTCCCCGCCGTCCGCCGACGCCGGATTCTCATTTTTTTACAAAGCGTTCGGTGAAAAAAAATTTTTCGGTAAGTGTTGGTATTTTTTAAAAATATGTTATAGTCAGTCCTAATATATTTATCAAAAAACCTTGAATTGAAAGGATTCGATATGTTTGTTGACAGTTTGTGGCTGACGCTGGCAGGCATGGGAAGCGTGTACGTCTTCCTGATGTTCCTGATTTTTTTAATGAATTCGCTTGCCGCGATTTTCACTTACATCGGTCCGCAGGAAGAATCCGCATCGGATTCCGAGGAAGAAACGGCCGCCGCGATCGCCGCCGTCCTGTTGAGAAAATAAGCAGAGGAAAGAGGTAGACTCAATGACAAAAAAACAAGTGAACTTCATGTGCACGGCTTTCCGTGACGGTTTCCAGTCCGTTTTCGGCATGCGCGTGCTTCCCAAAGACTATCTGCCCGTCGTGGAAGCGGCGAAAGACGCCGGCATCCGCTACTTTGAAGCGGGCGGCGGCGCGGCGTTCCAGTCCGCTTTCTTCTATTGCAACGAAAACGCTTTCGACGTGATGGACGCGTTCCGCAAAGCCGCGGGGCCCGACGCGAACCTGCAAACGCTGGCGCGCGGCATCAACGTCGTCGGCTTGGACTCCATGTCCACCGATTTGATTAAACTGCACGCCAAACTGTTCAAAAAACACGGCATGACGACCATTCGCAACTTCGACGCTTTGAACGACCCGAACAATCTGGTCGTCAGCGGCAAGGCGATTGTCGAAGCGGGCTTGAAGCACCAGATGACCATTACGATCATGTCCCTGCCTCCCGGATGCACGGGCGCGCACGACCCCGATTTCTACGAACAGCGTTTGCGCGCTGTTCTGGACGCGGACGTGCCGTTCGATTCTTTGTGCCTGAAAGACGCTTCCGGCACCTGCACCCCCGTCATCGTCCATGAAACAATCAAACGTATGCGCAAACTGACCGACAAGCCGATTTCGTTCCACACGCACGAAACGGCGGGTACGTCGGTGCTGTGCATCATGTCCGCTCTGGACGCGGGCGCGGACACGATCGACGTGTCGATGGCTCCCGTTTCCGGCGGCACCTGCTCTCCCGACATCCTGACGGTCTGGCACGCCCTGCGCGGCACGGACTACGTCATGGACGTGAACGTCGACAAGGTGCGCGAAACCGAAGAAATGCTCAAAGAGGCTTTGAAAGACTACCTGTTGCCGCCGGAAGCGACGAAAGTCGACGCCCGCGTGCCTTGGAGCCCCTTGCCCGGCGGCGCGCTGACCGCGAATACGCAGATGATGCGCGACAACGGCATCCTTGACAAATTCCCCGCCGTCGTCGACGCGATGGAGGAAGTCGTGCGCAAAGGCGGCTACGGCACGTCCGTGACCCCCGTGTCGCAGTTCTACTTCCAGCAGGCGTTCAACAACGTCATGCAGGGACCGTGGAAGAAAATCGCCGCGGGATACGGCAAAATGGTTCTCGGCTATTTCGGCAGAACGCCGCACGCGCCCGATCCCGAAGTCGTGAAAATCGCTTCCGAACAGTTGAACTTGGAACCGACGACGAAAACGCCGCTGGAAATCAACGACGCCAATCCGGACAAGCAGATTTCCCACTACAAGCAGATTCTGAAAGACAACGCCCTGCCCGAAACCGACGAAAACATCTTTATCGCGGCGGCTTGCGGCGACAAAGGCGTCGCTTTCCTGAAAGGCGAAGGCAAAATCGGCGTGCGCTATAAGGAAAAGACCGAAAAACGCGCCGACAACGGTTCGTACACGGTCAGCGTTGACGGCAAAACGTATCAGGTCGTTCAGAACGGCGACAAAATCACCGTCAACGGCAAGGAGCACACCGTTTCGGTCGCGGACGCGGCTCAAAAGGCGGCGACTCCCGCGGCGGCGAACGGCGAAGCGCGCGACGTTGCCGCTCCCGTGCCGGGCGCGGTGGTTAAAATCCTTGTTTCCGAAGGACAGCGGGTCGCGAAAGACCAGCCCGTCGCCGTGCTGGAAGTCATGAAAATGGAACAGAACATTCCGAGCGCTTTCGACGGCGTCGTGAAGAAAATTTCCGTGCGCGCCGGCGAACAGGTGCAAACGGGACAGACGCTGATGACGTTGGCTTGATGAAAGGGCTTTGAGAATGTTTTCACCCAAAACGGAACGCGAAAAGCGTATTCAAAATATCTTCATGTGGGGCGCGATCGGCGTTTTGTCCCTGATCGCCCTGTTCAATATGGCGGCGTATTTCAGCCACGGTCGCATCGCGGCGGCGTGGGTCGATTTCCTGAACGCGCACGGCACGGTGAAAATGCTGGTCGAATCGACGGGCTTGTACGGCTTTTTCGCCAAAAGCGCGCAGGCGGCGCCCGAACTGGTCGTCCCTGTCGGCATCGGTCAGCTGATTATGATCGGCGTGGGATGCGTGCTGATTTATCTGGCGATTGTCAAAGGCTTTGAACCGCTGTTGCTGATTCCCATCGGCTTCGGCGGGATTCTGGCGAACGCCCCCGGCGCCGGCATTGCCGAAACGCTGGACGGAGTGACGGGCTTTCTGGCGTACATTTATGAATTGGGCGTCGCCCCGCCGAGCATCTTCCCGCTGATTATCTTCATGGGTATCGGCGCGATGACGGATTTCGGACCCATGATCGCCAACCCGAAAGTCGCTCTTTTGGGCGGCGCGGCGCAGTTCGGCATTTTCTTCACGATTATCGGCGCGTCCGTCATGACGGATATGGGCTTGATGAACTACACGATGAAGCAGGCGGCGTCCATCGGCATTATCGGCGGCGCGGACGGTCCCACGGCGATCTTTATCACGGGGCGTCTGGCGCCCGAACTGATGGGGGCGATTGTCGTCGCGGCGTACTCGTACATGGCGCTGGTGCCGATTATCCAGCCGCCCATCATGCGCGCGCTGACGACGAAAAACGAACGCATGATTCGCATGAAACAGTTGCGCACGGTGTCCAAGAAAGAGAAAATCATGTTCATTTTCTTGGTGCTGTTGTCCACGATCGTCTTCGTGCCGTCCGCCGCTCCGCTGATCGGGATGCTGATGTTCGGCAACCTGCTGAAAGAGTGCGGCGCGGTCGACCGTCTGGCGAAAACGGCGGCAAACGATTTGATTAACATCATCACCATTTTCTTGGGACTGACCGTCGGGGCGAAATTGTCCGCCGACAAATTCTTGGTCAGGGAAACGCTGGGGATTTTGATTCTGGGCTTGATCGCGTTCTCGATCGGCACCGCCGCGGGCGTTCTGATGGCGAAACTGATGAACGTGTTTTCCAAAGAAAAAATCAATCCCCTGATCGGTTCCGCGGGCGTGTCCGCCGTTCCGATGGCGGCGCGCGTCGCCGACAAAGTCGCCAAGGAAGACGATCCGCAAAACTTCCTGCTGATGCACGCGATGGGACCGAACGTTTCGGGCGTGATCGGCTCGGCGGTGGCGGCGGGCTTGTTACTGGCGATGTGCTGATAAGGAGGCGAGTTGGAAAGTTCTTTGCAAAACGCTTTACAAACGCGGGGCAATGCCGCGGGGCTGTTTCTGACGGGGGATTATCCGTCGGCAAAGGCGGCTTTTGAGGCGTTGCGCAAAGACTTTCCCGACGACCAAAATCTTCTTGCCGACGCGCTGTTGAGCGGCTTGCTGGCAAAAGATGTGGATGAAAAAGCGGCAGACGACGCTTTGACTTTGTTTGAGCAAAGTCGGGCGACCCCGCCGCTTCTTTATGTGCTGGCGCAGTTGTACCGCGCCGAAGGCATGGGCGAAATCGCGGCGGACATTTTGGAAAATCTGCGCAAAGAAGATGAATTGAACATCTCGATTGCGCAGGATTTGGCGGCTTTGTATCAGGAATTGTACGAGGGCGACAAACTCGAATCACTGATTAAGGAGGTGTTTCCGAAGTTCGCGGCGGACGAAAGGGTGCTGTGCATGGCGGCGGCGTACGCGCACGCGTTCGGCAACACGGCGCAGGCGAAATTCCTGTACCGGCGGGCGATGCGCAAAAACCGCTCCTATACCTTGAATTTTCCGCCGTTTTACAAGCATTTGCTGGATATGAAATCCTGCCGGAAAGTCATCCGGTGCGCCCGCCGCGCGCTGAAAACGTTTCCGGACGCGGTGTTCCTCAAAGAATCGCTTTTAACCGCGCTGATTCGCACGCAAAGGCTGAAAGACGCGGCGGCGGTGTTCGCGGATATGAGCAAAAATCCGGAAACGCTGAACGACGACATTCTGGCTTTCTGGGCGGAAACGCTGTCGGGCGAGGGCAAGTACGACGAAGCGTTCGACACGGCGTTTCGCATTTCTCCGCGTTATGAAAAATATGACAATCTGTTCTTTTTGTTGAGCAAACTGCTGTATCTGATGCGCGATTCGGGCAAGGTGCGGGAATGTTTCGACCGCGCGGCGCGGTGGTCTGCGGCTTTTCCGGACGATGCGGAAATTCAGCACGTTTGCGCCGCCGTTTCGGGCAAGTCGGACACGCCGACTCCGTCGCCGGATTTCGCGCGCAAAGTGTTCGACAACATGGCGCCCGATTTTGAATACATTTTGGTCGAACGCCTGCAATACAAAGGACCTCAATTACTGGGAAGCGCGCTGAAAAACGCGAAAATTCCGACGGGCAAATCGAAAGCCGCGCTGGATTTGGGATGCGGCACGGGGCTTTGCGGCGCGGTGCTGAAACCTTACGCCGACCGCTTCGGTATACTGACGGGCGTCGACGTGTCGCCGAAAATGCTTGATGAGGCGCGCAAAAAGGCGATTTACGACCGCTTGGAGCAAAACGACATTCTGTCTTATCTGGCGCAAACCGGCGGACAGGCGTTCGACATTGTGTCCGCCATGGACGTGACGGGCTATTTCGGCGATTTGCAACCGCTGGCGCAAGGCGTGTACGACGCGCTGAACGACGGCGGCGCGTTCGTTTTTTCCGTCGCGGCGGGAACGGACGCCCGCCCTTACATGCTGCTGCCGTCCGGACGCTATGCGCATTATGTGCCGTATGTCGAAGCGATGCTTCAATCGACGGGGTTTGAAATCGTGTCGAAAAGCGCGGAATGTCTGCGCAAGGAATTGAAAAAGCCCGTTCTGACAACCGTTTTCACGGTGCGGCGCATCTGATGACTCAAACGGAATTATCGGCGCAGGACGCCTTTAACAAAGCACTGGAAGAAAAGGATTTCGACACGGCGGAGCAAATCTGCGCGCGGGAATCTCAAAAATATCCGGACAGCGCCGTTTGGCTGACCGCGCGGGGCAATCTGGATTTTTCAAACGGGCGGTACGAAGCGGCGGAGCGCGCTTACAGACGGGTTTTGCGGTCGGCGCCCGACGAACCGACCGCTTTGTGCAATCTGACGGGCGTTTTGTACGAAACCGCGCGCTATGACGAGGCTTTGGCGTGCGCGAACGCCGTTTTGATGCAGGACGAAAACAACACGACCGCTTTGCTTCACAAAGGAAACGTCCTTAATGCGCTGAATGACGACGACGGCGCGCTTGCTTGCTATGAAGCCGTTGAAAAGATTGAAAAAAACAATACGGCGGCAATCGCGAACCAAGCGTATGTCTATGCAAAGAAAGGACAAACGGCGCGCGCGGAAAAGATTTATGCGGCGTTGCTGAAAGACGAGCCGGATAACGTCGAATGGCTGTCCGCGCTGGCTTCGGCGCAAGAGCAGAACGGCGACGCGCTCGCGTGCGCGCAAACGTACTTTAAGATATTGCAAATCCAGCCGTCGACGGCGTGGCACATCACGTTCGGCGGCGCGGTGTACGGTCTGCGCGCCAAAGGAAACGAAAAGGAGGCGGCGCGCTTGACGGACGCTTGGCTGACCGCGTTTCCCGACAATCCAATCGCTTTGCACACGCTTCAAACGCTGGCGCAAAACGATACGGAATCGCGCGCGTCGGAAGCGTACGTCCGCGAGTTGTTCGACACGTTCGCCGATTGCTTTGATTCCGTGCTGGCGGATTTGCGCTACGCCGCGCCGCAGTACGTCGCCGACGCGCTGAAAAACAGGGGCGGGTATTTTCCCGCCGTGCTGGATTTGGGATGCGGCACGGGGCTGTGCGGCAAGTCGATGACGGACGCGGGCGTGCGCTTTCAGACGCTGACGGGCGTCGACCTGTCGGAAAAGATGATGGAAAAAGCGGCGGAACGCGGCGTTTATACGCATTTTGAAAACGCGGACATCGTCGCGTATCTGCAAACGCAAAAGGACGCGTTCGACGCGATCGTGTCTTCCGACGTTTTCACCTATCTGGGCGATTTGTCCGCCTTGTTTGCGGGGGCGGCGCGGGCTTTGCGGACGAACGGCGCGCTTGTTTTCACCGTCAGCGCGAACGAAGAAAATCCGCAATCGTTCAAATTGACGCCGTCGGGCAGATACGTTCACGGCGCGGCGTATTTGGAAAAATCGCTGAAATCCGCGGGGTTCGACGTTGAAAGCGTGCAGAACGCCGTCCTGCGCTACGAAATGGGCGAGGCGGTGAACGGCTATCTGATTGAAGCGGTCAAACGGGAGCGGTCTTAATCGTTTGTTTAATACTTTTTGGTCCAGGCTTTCGGGAAGCGGACGGGCAAAAAATATGCGGACGGACGGTTGAAAAATCCGCCGTTTTTTTATTTTGCGCGGCTTTACGGCGGATTTGCGACGGAAAAATTAAGGCTTGCTTTTTTTAAGTTCGCTTCTAAAATGACGGTTTTTAAACAGAACTTTTCATTAAGAGGGTATTGACGAATGGACTCTTCGGAAAATAAAAAGGTTCCCTTTTTCAGCCGTAAGGGATTGGCGGCGTTTTTCGCCCGCGAATCAACGGCGGGTCTGGTGATGATTTTTGCCATGTTTTTGGCGCTGATTGTTGAAAACAGCGACTTTTTCAACATTTATCACAAGTTTTTGAATTTGTCGTTTTCCATCGGCATCGGTCCTTACGACTTGAACAATCCGTTCACGGTTTTGGGCTTTGAAGTGACCAGAATCGGCGGCGTTTTGGACAGACCGTTTGAATGGTGGGTCAACGACGTTTTCATGGTTTTCTTTTTCCTGCAAGTCGGTTTGGAATTGAAGCGCGAAATGCTGGACGGCTTTTTGTCCGATGTCCGTCAAATTCTTCTGCCGTGTCTGGCGGCTTTGGGCGGCATCTGCTGTCCCGCGCTGATTTACTGGGCGATCAACCACAATCATCCGGAATATCTGCACGGCTGGGCGATTCCGACCGCGACCGACATCGCGTTTTCCCTGACGGTTTTGGGCTTGGTCGCCAGAAGCATCCCGTCCGCCGCAAAGATTTTACTGCTGGCGATCGCCATTTTCGACGACTTGGGCGCCATTGTCATCATCGCGCTGTTTTACAGTCAGGGCGTGTCCATGGAAGCGCTCGGCTGGGCGACGATCGCCTGCCTGTTTTTGTGGCTGTTCAACAAATGGAACGTCACCTACTTCCTGCCGTATCTGCTGGCGGGGCTGTGGCTGTGGTTCTGCTTCCACAAGGGCGGCATCCACACGACAATGGCGGGCGTCATGGTCGCCATGGCGTATCCGATGCACGTCAAGCAGGAACGCGTTTCGCCGCTGAACAGGATGCTCAAACAAATCAAGCCGTGGGTGGATTTCTGCATTCTGCCGATGTTCGCTTTCGTGTCGTCGGGACTGTTTTTGCGCAACGTTTCGTTTGAAACGTATCTGCATCCGCTGACAATCGGCATCGTGCTGGCGCTGTTCCTGGGTAAGCAGGCGGGCATTTTCGCCGTAACGTGCGCCATGCTGAAGTTGAAATTCGCCAAAATGCCAAAATCGGTGACGTGGCTGGATTTGTACGGCGTCGCCTGCGTCGCGGGCATCGGTTTCACCATGAGCCTTTTCGTCGGCAAACTCGCGTTGCCCGATCCGGTCATGCAGCAGGAAATCCGTCTGGGCATCATCACGGGGTCTGTGCTGTCGGCTTTGTGGGGCGCCGTCGTCTTTCATTACGTTGAAAAAAGAAAGAAGCAAAAGGCGTTCGTGAAAATGCCGGCAAGCGTTGCGCCCGCTTCCGCCGTGCCGACCCGCCGCGCGTCCGGCGCGGTCAAGGCGAAAGCGTAATAATCGCCGTATCAACGCAAAAAGACCGGTGCCGTGACGGTATCGGTCTTTTTTTTGCGGTTTTGCAAGGGAAAAACAAAACTTTTGATTTAACAGCCGTTTCTTTTGTGTTAGAATACCGCAAAATCGTTTAGTTGGATTGAGAGTTTGCAATGAAAATTTCCGTAAAAAACATTCTTTGCGCCGCGTTGATGCCGGCGATGCTTATTGCTTGCAAAAAAGAACCCGCGCCCGTTCAGAAACCCGCACCGCTGACCGTCGGAGCCGTGAAAACGGTTCGCCGCGAAGTGCCGCTGGCTTTTGAATACACCGGCAAGGCGCAGGGGTCGAAAGAAACAGAAGTGCGCGCCCGCGTCGGCGGTATTCTGGTCAAACGCAACTATACCGAAGGCTCCAAAGTCGAGGAGGGGCAGGTTCTGTTTGAAATCGACCGCCAGCCGTACAAAATCGCGCTGGACAAGGCGAAAGCGGAACTCGACCGGCAAACAGCGGATTTGTCCGCCGTCGAACAGCAGTGGGAACGCGTGAAAACGCTGGGCAAAAAAGGCTTTGCCAGCCGCAAGGCGCAGGACGAGGCGCAGGCGCGTCTGATGTCCACCCGCGCGTCCATTGCGGCGGCGCAGGCGGCTTACGAAAACGCGAAATTGAATTATGACTACACGCTGGTCACCGCGTCCGTCAGCGGCATCACGGGCATGGAAGTCCATTCCGAAGGCTCGCTGATTTCCACGGCGGGCGAGGGTGCGTTGTTGACGACCATTACGCAGGTCGACCCGATTTACGTCGTGTTTTCCATGTCGGACAACGAATTGTTCCGTTTGAGCGACATGATTGAAAAGGGCTTGGTGAAAAATCCGCGCGGCAAAAGCGAAGTCAAGGCGAAAATCCGCATGGGCGACGGCTCTTTCTATGAAAAGGACGGCGTCATCAACTTCATCAATCCGGCGATTGATCAGTCGACGGGAACGCTGAAACTGCGCGCCGTTTTTGAAAATCCGCAGTCCAAGATTATTTCGGGACAGTTCGTGCGCGTCGAATTGGAAGGTCTGACCCGTCAAAACGCCGTGACGTTGCCCAAAGAAGCGGTCATGCAGGGCGCGAACGGCTCTTTCGTCTATGTTGTGAACGCGAACGGCAAGATCGAGTCGCGCGCGGTGACGACGGGCTACACGTCGAAAACGGGCGAATGGGTCATTGACGAGGGGCTGGAAGAAGGCGAAACCGTCGTTGTGGACAATTTCGTGAAAATCCGTCCCGATATGCCGGTCAAAGTGAAATTCGCCGAACCCGCGACGGCGGCAGAAACAGCCGTTGAAGAACAGGACTCGCGCAAAGTGGGCGCTCCGCTCGCAGCGGCGTCCGCGACGACTGAAACCGCTGTCGAAGAACAGGCTCAAAATAAAGTTGACGCCCCGTCCGCGACGGCGACGGCGACGGAAACCGTTACGAAATAAGCAGGTAAAACGATGCTTTCAAAATTTTTCATTCAGCGACCGATTTTTTCGACCGTTCTTTCTTTAATTGTCGTCATCGCGGGCTTGGTTTCCATGAAAGTCCTGCCGATTGAACAGTATCCGAACATCGTTTCGCCCGAAATTCAAATCTCGGCGGTTTACCCCGGCGCGACGGCGGACGTTCTGGCGGATACCGTGGCGGCGCCGATCGAACAGGCGATCAACGGCGTCAAAAACATGATTTATATGTACTCCACGGCGACGGCAAGCGGCTATTTGACCGTCGGCGCGGTGTTTGAAATCGGCACCGATCCGGCGCAGGCGACCATCGACATCAACAACAAGGTGCAAAGCGCGACGTCGGGTCTGCCGTCCGAAGTGACGAAACAGGGTGTGACCGTGGAAGAAAAATCCAACAACATCTTGCAAATCGTCGCTATGAAATCGACTTCCGAACAGTACGACACCGTGTACGTCAGCAACTACGTTTTGCTGAACATTCTGGACGAAATCAAGCGCATCAAGGGCGTGGGCGACGCGTCGCTGTTCGCCACGCAGGACTATTCCATGCGCATTTGGCTGAATCCCGAAAAACTGGCGGCGCACGGACTGACTTCCGTGGACGTCATTTCCGCCGTTCAGGAACAGAACTCGCAGTTCGCGGCGGGCAAATTCGGCGAAGAACCGATGAGCCGCGACACGCCGTACACATACAGCGTGAACACGAAAGGGCGTTTGGTCGACACCGAGGAATTCGGCAACATCATTCTGAAAACGAATCAGGACAACGCCGTTTTGCGCTTGAAAGACGTGGCGCGAATCGAACTGGGCGCGCAAAGTTACAGCGTTTCGTCGACCTACAACGGCGAAGACGCGGTCGCTTTCGCCATTTATCTGCAATCGGGCGCGAACGCTTTGGAAGTGTCCGAGCAGGTCAGAGCGACCATGGAACGCCTGTCGAAAAACTTCCCCGACGGCATCACTTACGCGATTCCGTACGACACGACCGTTTTCGTCAACGTGTCCATTCACGAAGTCATTCACACGTTCTTTGAAGCCGTCGTGCTGGTTATTTTGGTCGTGTACCTGTTCTTGCAGAACTTCCGCGCGACATTGATTCCCATTCTGGCTGTTCCCGTGTCGATTATCGGCGCGTTCGCGGGGATGTACGCTTTGGGATTCTCAATCAACCTGCTGACGCTGTTCGGGCTGATTCTCGCCATCGGCATCGTGGTCGACGACGCGATTATCGTTCTGGAAAACGTCGAACGTCTGATGACCGAGGAGCATTTAAGTCCGAAAGACGCCGCCGTCAAAGCGATGCAGGAAGTGTCGGGACCCGTGGTCGCGGTCGCTCTGGTGCTGTCGTCCGTGTTTCTGCCCATTGCGTTTTTGGGCGGCATGACGGGCGTTATGTACAAGCAGTTTTCCGTGACGATCGCCGTGTCCGTCATCATCTCCGCGTTCGTTGCACTGTCTTTGACGCCGTCGCTGTGCGCGCTGTTGATTAAGGACAAGCACAAGGAGCCGGCGGGATTCTTCAAGTGGTTCAACTCTTTCTTTGACAGAATGACGAACGGTTACATCGCCATGGTGCGCTATTTCCTGCGTCATCGCGGACAGGCGGTTTTCGGCTTTGTCATTGTCGTCGCGGGCATTTTGGGCTTGTTCAAAATCGTCCCCGGCGGATTGGTTCCGAACGAAGATCAGGGCAGTCTGCTTGTGGCGTATCAAACGCCGCGCGCTTCGTCCCTGCCGCGCACGGAGGATTTTACAAAACAGGTTTCCGACGAAATCATGAAAAATCCGAACGTGACGGACGTGTTGACGATTAACGGCTTCGATATGCTGTCGTCGGCGCAATCGACGTATTCGGGCATCAGCTTCATCGTTCTGAAAGACTGGGACGAACGCAAGCAGGAGGATCAGGGCGCGGATTCGCTGGTCAAACAGTTTACGCGCGTCGGTATGTCCCTGCCCGACGGCATCGGCTATTCGTTCTCCATGCCTCCCATTATGGGCATGAGCACGACGGGCGGTTTTGAAGCCTACATTCAGAACAAAGGCGGCAAATCGTACGAGGAATTGATGGCAAAAACGAACGAATTTCTCGCCGAAGCCGCGAAAAGTCCGGTTTTGTCCGGCGTGCGCACGACGTTCTCGACGCAAACGCCGCAGTACCGCATCGACCTTGACCGCGAAAAAGCGCGCGCAATGAACGTGCCTATCAACGCGATCTTTACGGTGATGCAGTCGACGTTCGGCAGCCTGTACGTCAACGACTTTACATATTTCGGACGCAACTTCCGCGTGACGTTGCAGTCGGAAGCGGAATTCCGCCGCACGCCCGAAGATTTGCATTCCGTGTATGTGAAATCGAACACGGGCGTGTTGGTGCCGCTGGACACTCTGGTGACGGTGGAACGCGTTGTCGGACCGGAATTGATCAACCGCTTCAACATCTTCCCCGCCGCGAAAGTGCTGGGCGACCCCGCCGCCGGATACAGTTCGGGACAGGCGATTGCCGAAATGGAACGCATTGCGGAGCAGGTGCTGGGCACGGATTACGCGCTGTCGTGGACGGGTTCCGCGTATCAGGAAAAACTGGCGGGCGGTGCAAGTTCGCAGGCGTTTGTCTTCGGTCTGATCATGGTGTTCCTGATTTTGTCGGCGCAGTATGAAAAATGGTCGTTGCCGCTGGTCGTCTTGCTGTCGGTTCCGTTCGCCATTTTGGGCGCGTTGCTGGCGACATGGATGCGCGGACTGTCGAACGACTTATACTTCCAAGTCGGTTTGGTCACCTTGATCGGTTTGGCGGCGAAAAACGCGATTTTGATTGTCGAATTCGCCGTGATTAAGGCGCAGGAAGGCTTGTCGTACGCGGACGCCGCGGTTGAAGCGGCGAAGTTGCGCTTCCGCCCGATTGTGATGACGTCGCTGGCGTTCACATTCGGCGTTCTGCCGCTGGCGTTGTCGACGGGCGCGGGGTCGGGAAGCCGTCACGCGATCGGTACGGGCATGGTCGGCGGGATGATTTTCTCGACATTCATCGCCACGGCGTTCGTACCGATGATGTACGCGATTATCAGCGAAACGTTCGACAAGAAAAAGTCGGAACCTGAAAAATAAAGAATGAAGCCCCGAAAAATCGGGGCTTTTTCGTATGCAGGGAGCGGCACGGCGAATAAGAACGCAATCGCGGGACGGATAAGCGTGCGGAGAATGACACGGACGGTTCAAGCGGGCGTGATGTACCTGTGCAACGTGCGGTCGTGGCGCGTGTGACGCGGCGGATTAAAGAGGCTTGTCGGGCAGAGGAATAGCGCATCGGGGCGGCGCGGGACGGTAAGGCGGCAAATCAAAGCATATTGCCGTAAACAACACGAGGGACGAAAAGCGCAAAAGTCGAGCGCGTCTTGAAACAATACCATAACAGGAACGAACGCGCGGCGGTTTGCGGATAGGGCGGTTTCGGGTGCGGACAATCAGAACTTGGTGGAGCGCGTTGACTGGCGGATGACAATTTCGGAGATGCGGCTACAACAGAACTTGACGGGAGTGCGTTGAAGCGCGCTTGTTCCGGCGCGACAGGCGCGACGGCGGACGATAAATTCTGTAAAACGCGTGCAGTGAGGGGCGCGGCTTCTGAACAAGATGCGGCGGCACGGCTTGGGCGGGGATCGGGCAAGACTGCGGCGATATGGCGGCGGGTTATGGAAACGGCGGCGCGAAAATGTGAAAGCGAAGAACGGCAGGAAATCTGCGGTGCGGATGTTGAACAAAATGCGAGCGAGGCTTATTGGCGGATTCAAGGCATAAAAAAAGCACTCGATTGAGTGCTGATTTTTTGGAGCGGGCGAAGGGAATCGGACCCTCGACATCAACCTTGGCAAGGTTGCGCTCTACCCCTGAGCTACGCCCGCGTCTTTCTCGTTACGGGATGAAATATAGCAGAATTTTTTACCGATGCAAGAAAAAAATGCAAAATTTTTAATTTTTTTTCAAAGCACGCTTTAAACCTTATTTCCCTCTTTGTTTTAACGGCGGATTTATATAAAATACGGCAGTTTTTCATTTGAAAGAGGCGCGCCATGGCGGAATTTGAAATCAATGCGGGGACAGGGCAAAAAAACGACGCAATCGTCAAAGACACGACGATGCAGACGTTCAAGCAGGACGTGATTGAAGAATCGAAATCACGAATCGTCTTTCTGTACTTTTATTCCGTGACCGACCCCGTGTCCGTCAAATTCGAGCCGCTGTTGGAAAAATACGTCAAACTGGCGAACGGCAAGGCGGTTTTGGTCAAAATGACCGTGGAGGAGGGGCGCGCGATCGCCATGCAGTTGGGGATTCGCGGCGTGCCGACGACGCTGATTTTCACAAAAGGCAACATGGCGGACGGATTCGCCGGTCCCGTGCCCGAACAGCAGTTGAAAATGCTGATGCAGGCGTTAATCGGCAAGGACGCGCTGTCTTTGGACGAGTTGCTGAAAGAGGCGAAAGCGCACTTGGAAAACAACGAAATCGACCAAGCGCTTGACGCGTACACGCAGGTTTTGGAAAAGGACGAAGCGAATCAAAAGGCGTTCGCGGGCATGATTCGCTGCTTTATCGCCAAAGGGGATTTGGCGGCGGCAAAAGATTTGTCCGACGGTCTGGAAGAAAATTTGAAAGATTCGGAATTGCAGGCGGCGCGTTCGGCTCTGAATTTGGCTCTGGCGGCGCAAAACGCTCCGAAGCCCGACGATCTGGCGCAGAAAGTCGCGGCGAATCCGGACGATTTGCAGGCGCGGTACGATTTGGCGCAGGCTTTGTACGCGGCGGGCAAACCGGCGGAAGCGATGGACGAATTGCTTGAAATCATCGCTCGCGACCAAAAATGGAACGACGACAAGGCGCGCGCGCTTTTGTTCGAGTATTTCAAGGCGATCGGTCTGATGAATCCGCTGACCGTCGAAAAAAGGCACAAACTGTCCGGCATTATTTTCACATAAGGAGCGGGCGATGGAAAAAAGCGTGTTTGATGTTTCAATAAACGAAATGCCGACCATTCTGCCCGTTTTGCCGTTTGCGGACACGTTTTTGTTTCCGCAAACGAAATTGCAGTTGCGCCTGTACGAAACGCGGTATGTCAATCTGGTGATCAATTCGCTGGCGCACGGGCGGATTGCGGGCGTTGTCGCGCCCGACGCCGACGGCAATTCCTACCGCACGGGATGCGCGGGGAGGGTCACCTCTTTCGCCGAAGCGACCGGCGGCTGTCTGTTCGTGACTTTGACGGGCGTGGCGCGCTTCGACATTGTGCGCGATATTCAGGATTACAAGGGATACCGCCGCGTTGAAGCGAATTTCGAGCGTTTTAAGGAAGATTTCAATCCGCCGGAATTCAAGCGCGACCTGTCCGATTTGTACAACGTGCTGGATTTGTACGCCTATTCAAACAAAATCGACGCGCCGTCCTCGCTGTTTAAAAATATGGAGCCCGTCGAAATGTTTTCCTCCATTGTGCAGACCCTGCCGTTCGGCGCCGCCGAAAAACAGGCGTTCATGGAAAGCGTGTCCGTCGCCGAGCGTTTTAAAACGCTGATGATGCTTCTGAACGCGGGCGACACGTTTGAAACGGGGACGAAAAAAGCGGGCAACTGTTAAGGAATCCTTTTCCTTTTTTGCTTATAACCGATTCAATGCAATCAAGAAATCGGGAGCGTTCGCATGATTAAAGCCTCATCGTCGTTTTTGCCGGATAACGTCAAGGCGTATCTGCGCCGCGCGTGCGTTTTCTGCGCCGGATTCGCGCTAGCCGCGCTGTCGCTGGTTTTGGCGGGTGCGTTCGCGACCTATTCGCCGGCGGATCCGTCGTTCAACACGGCGGCGGACGGCGGAGCGGCGGTGTCGAACGCGGCGGGCGTTTGCGGCGCGTATGTTTCCGATTTGCTGCACCAGTATTTCGGCTGGGCGGGGATTTTGTTTCCCGCCGCGCTGTTCGCGTGGAGCGTGATAATCATGCGCGGTTTGTGGACGAAGCGTCAATGGTGGCGCGTGGCGGCGTTTGTGCCGGCGGCGGCGTCCGCGTGCCTGTTTTTAACGGCTTTGACCATTTCGTTTTCTTCCGTTTTTCCGGCGGAAGCGGGCGGCGTTCTCGCCATGGGGATTTACATTCCCGTCGCGCAGGCTTTGACGTTTGAGCGTTTTTTCGTCAATCCGCAAATCGTCGCCGTGCCGCTGTTTTTCGTGCTGACAATCGCGGGGGCGGCGCTGACGTTCGGTATTCCGTTTGAATACATCGGCAGAGCGGCGAAAGCCGTTTGGAGTGCGGTGAAATCTCTGTGCGCGCGCTTGCGTTTGCGTAAAAAGGCGGCGGACGCGCAAGACGATTCGCCGGCGGACGACGAACCGCCGCAAAGCGTCATGCCCGTGCAGGAAGAAATGTTCGCGCCGGAGGAATTGCCCGCCGCGCCGAAGAAAAAGCGCATCGCCTCGGGCAAAATCACGCCGCAGAAAACGGGCGGATTTGAATTGCCGAAACTGTCCTTGCTCTCGGACGTCAAAATCGACAAGGCGGCGCAGGTGACGAAAGAATATCTGGAAGAACGCAAAAAGAAACTGCTTGAAGTGCTGAACGTGTACGGCATTACGGGCGAAATCAAGGGGATATGCCCCGGTCCCGTCGTGACGCTGTTTGAATTCAAGCCCAGCGCGAACATCAAAACGACGCGCATCACCAGCCTGACGGACGAAATCGCCCGCGAAATGCGCGCCCGCTCCGTGCGCATGGCTCTTGTCCCCGGCGAAGATTACATCGGCATCGAACTGCCCAACGAAATCCGCGCATCCGTGTACATCAAGGAAATGTTCACGAACGACAAATTCAAACATTCCGAAAAACTGCTGACGCTGGCTTTGGGCAAGGACATCGGCGGCACGCCCTATTACACCGATTTGGCGAAAATGCCGCATCTGCTGGTCGCCGGCACGACGGGTTCGGGTAAATCCGTCGCCATCAACACGATGATTTTGTCGCTGTTGTACCGCCTGACGCCCGAACAGGTGCGCTTTATCCTTGTCGACCCGAAAATGCTGGAATTGTCGATTTACAACGGCATCCCGCACTTGCTGACGCCCGTCGTCATCGACCCGAAAAAAGCGGTTGTCGCGCTGAATTGGGCGGTCAACGAAATGGAAGACCGCTACCTGAAAATGTCGCGGATGAACGTGCGCAACATTGAGGGCTACAACAAAAAAGTGCGCGAGATGATTGACGAGGGAAGCGCGGAAATGCCCGCGAAATCCGTTTTGGACGAGGAAACGGGCGAAATCAAAATCATCGAATCGCAAGAAGCGCTCAAACCGCTGCCGTACATCGTCATCATCGTTGACGAAATGGCGGATTTGATGCTGACGGCGGGCAAGGAAATCGAAGTCGCCGTCCAGCGCATCGCCCAAAAAGCGCGCGCGGCGGGCATCCACATGATTCTGGCGACGCAACGTCCGTCCGTCAACGTCATCACCGGCACAATCAAGGCGAACTTCCCCGAACGCATCAGTTTCCGCCTGCCGTCCTCGACGGACAGCCGCACGATTTTGAACGAAACGGGCGCGGAACAACTGCTCGGTATGGGCGATATGCTGTATTTGGCGCAGGGCGCGCGTCCGAAGCGTCTGCACGGACCTTTCGTCAGCGACGAGGAAGTCGCCGCCGTCGTCGAATCGTTAAAGCGTTTTCCCGCCGAATACGACGAATCCGTCACCGAAGAAACGGAAGACGGCTTTTCCGGCGGCGCGGACGGCGCGGGATTTTCCGACGCAAGCGGGGACAGCCTGTACGATCAGGCGGTTAACGTCGTTTTGACGGACAGAAAAGCCTCCACAAGTTACATTCAGCGCCGTTTGAGCATCGGATACAACAAGGCGGCGAAACTGATCGAACGCATGGAGCGCGAGGGCGTCGTTTCCAAATCGACACCGACGGGAAAACGTGATATCTTGGTTCCCGCTCATCAATAACAAACGGACGCAGTTTATGAAACGCTTTGTCACAATGCTTGCATTATCGGTCTTTTTCGCGCACGGGACGGCTTTTGCGGCTCCCGCGGGCATGACGCGCGAGCAGATTTTGCAGAAAATCGAAAATTACTTCAACACAGTGAAAACGATGAAAAGCGAATTTGTGCAAAGTTCGTCGTCGGGTGTGTTCGCGCAGGGCGACGTCGTCGTGTCAAAGCCCGACAAAATGCGCCTGACGTACCGTCCGCCGTCGCCCGTTGAAATTATCGCCGACGGCAAGTATTTGATTTTCCACGACAAAAAACTGGGGCAGGTGACGCACATGGATTTGTCCGCCAATCCCGCCGCGTTTATGCTGCACGAAAATTTCAAATTCGGCACTTCGGGACTGACCGTGACGGACGTGACGCAGGGAAACGGGACGATTGAAATCACGGTTTACAAAACGAACGAAGCGTCGAACGGGCGCGTGAAACTGATTTTCCGTAAAAATCCGTTTGAATTGAAGCAATGGCAGGTGACCGACGCGCAACAGGTCAAAACGACCGTGACGCTGGCGGGCACGCAAATCAACGGCGCGGTCGACGATAACCTGTTCGTGTTTAAAAATCCGAAAAAAGCGGCGCGTCCGGGGGATAAAGGCTTCCGCCGCAACCGTTAATTCACGGGAATGATGCGCTCGTACGTCGCGTGGGTGTTCAGCCCTTCCAGCACAACGCCGTCATAGCCCAAATCGACGATTTCCTTGAAGTAAAAGCCGAGGATTTTTTTCCATTCGGGATTCCAGTAATCGACGATGACGGACGACGCGTCGTTCGCGACGGGAAAGCGCAGCCAGTACGGAGATTTGAGTTTCCACGACAAATTCCAGTACGGGCGCGTGTCTTGCGCCTGCGCCACGTTCAGCACGGCGAAAACCAAGCGGCGCGCGCCCAGTTTTTTGAATTTCAGCCGGTTGACGTCCTCTTTGAACAAAGGGCGGTTGAAGCGGAAAAACGGGTCGATTGCGATCAGATCGTAATTCGTCGCCGCCAAAGCGTCCACCCAAGCGTCTTTGGATGCGAAATCGCCCGAATTTTTCACGAAGCGCACGTTGCGCACGTCTTTCAGCGCGCGGATGTTGGCGGCGTTTTCGGCGTGCGGCTTGCTTTTTGTCGCAACGGCGGCGTAGGACGCTTTTTTGTCCGTGTCCGCGTGGACGGCGATTTTCTTTTGATCCGCTTTTTCAAGCGCGGCGTCAAGCGTTTTCAAGGAATCGCAATGCTCGGCGGAAAAAATCGCAATGCCGTATTGTTTTAACAGTTTTTCGGTCGGCGGGGCGATTTTGTTTTTGCCGCAAAAGGCGTTTTCAAACACGACGCCGTCAATCGCCTGCAAATAGCGGCGGTTGGGCGATCCGACGGCAAGCGGTTCCTCGGTGGAAAAAAGTTTCAGCAAAAAACGCTCGTCCTTTGTTTTCGCGCCCGCTTTTTCGGCGGCGTGCAGTTCGTCCAAATCGCTTTCCCATTGCCCGTAGGTCAGCAGATCTTCGCCCTTTAACGCAAGGATTTTGAAATCGGGGTTGCTTTGGCGCGCGAATTCGGACAAAGCGACGACGATGTCGCGCATCAATTCGCGGTAGTTCGGCACATACACGTTGTCGATGAACATACGTTCTTCAAGCGCGGTGCCCTCGTCGACTTCCTGCGCGGCGGCGGGGCGGGCGCAAAACAGGGCGAAAAGAAGAAAAACGGCGATTTTCATAAAAAAGTCTTTCTTTTTGGAAAACTTTGACCATACTTGTACCACATTGTAGCAACAGATTGTTAAAAAAGTGATGACGAAAAGGATTTGGGTGCTGACGGACGACCGCGCGGGCAACAACGCGCAGGCTCTCGGCGTGGCGGAAAGCACGGGGTTTGCCGTGGAAACAAAGCGCGTTTATTACACGAAATGCGCGGTTTTGCCGAACTTTCTGCGCGGAGCGACAACGCTGGGCGTCGCGCGCGAAACGCTGAACGAAATCAAGCCGCCGTATCCCGATTTCGTCGTCGCCGCCGGACGCAGAGCCGCGCCGCTGGCTCGATATATCAAGAAAAAATCGGCGGGCAAAACCAAAATCGTTCAACTGATGTTCCCCGGAAAAGCGGGGCTGGACGATTTCGATTTGGTCGTCCTGCCCGCGCACGACGGCTTTACGCAAGAACGCGCGAACGTCGTCCGGTACATCGGCGCGCCGAATCGCGTGACGGATGAAAAATTGGAATCGGAAAAAGCGCGCTGGGCGGACGTGTTTGAAAAAATCCCGTCGCCGCGCGTCGCGCTGATTGTCGGCGGCAAAACGAAAAACAGACCGTTTACGGCGGCGCAGGCGCAAGAACTCGCGCGCTTGACAAACGAATTTACGAACTCTCTCGGCGGCGCGTCCGTACTGGCGACAACCTCGCGCCGCACGGGCGGGGAACAGACGCGAATCCTGCAAGAATCCTTGCAAAATTGCGCGTATTTCTACAAATACGGCGACGCGGGCGAAAACCCGTATTTCGCGCTTCTGGCGTATGCGGACTACATCGTCGCGACGGGCGATTCGATGTCCATGTGTTCCGAAGCGTGCGCCGCGCGCGCTCCCGTGTATATTTACGCGCCGGACGGATTTTGCGCGCCCAAACACGCGCGTTTGCACCAAGAATTATATCAGGCGGGATACGCCGCGCCGCTGGACGAGGCGGGAAAAACGGCGTTGAAGCCGCACGAACCGCTGCGCATCGCCGCTTTGATTGCAGAAAGGATGAAAAATGACTGAATTTTGCGCCGACATTGACAAACTGTTTACCGAACTGCCTTTTGAACAGCGTTTCAAGGCGGCGAAAAGCGCGGGATTTTCCAGCGTGGAATTTGTCATGCCCGAAAAAATGCCGCTGGGCAAATTGGGCGATTTGTGCGCCGTGGACGGTTTGAAGCCCGCGATGATTTCGCTGTCGGACGAACAGGCGCGCTTGGCGTTTGACGCGCACGCGTTCGACGCTTTTTGCGAATTGTTTGAAAAAGTGGCGGAAACGGCGGATTTTGTGGAAGCGCCGTTCATCCACATTCCCGCAATCGACGTGGCGGACGACAAATTGGACGACGCGCAGGCGGCTTTGGCGGATTCGCTGGACGAAGCGGCGGAGATTGTCAAATCGTACCGCAAAAAGATTTTGCTCGGCTTTAAAAATCCGGTTGAAAACCCGCAGGCGTATCCGTCGTCCATCAGCGAACTGCTTGAAATTCTGGACGAATACGACGACGATTCGACGTTCGGACTGATGCTTGATTTGTACGAAACGCAGACCAGCGAAGGCGGCTTGTCCGACGCTTTGGAAAAATTGATGCAGTTCATCGGTCACATCCGCATCGCCGGCGTGCCTTTGCGCAACGAACCCGACGACGGCGAAGTCAATTACACCTATCTGCTGGCTTTGCTGGAAGCGCACGGCTACGCGCACGCGGTGTCCGCCTCCTACACGCCGCGCGCCAAGACGCAGACCGGCTTGAAGTGGATGAAAAAATTTCTGTAAGCGTATGGCATTATGTCCGGAAGGATTAAATCTTCCGGCGATGTGAAACGGGGGATCGTTTGCAAGCGGTCCCCTTTTTTTTGCCGCAAGAAATCCGCCGTTGAAAAAGGAGGGTTACATGACGGTTTACGGATACATTCGCGTGTCGACGGACAGGCAGACGACGGAAAATCAACGCTTTGAAATAGAAAAGCACATCGCGGGGCAAGGCTTCGGCATTGACCGCTGGATTAACGAAACAATCAGCGGGACGGTCAGTTTTAAAAAGCGCAGGCTCGGCTTTTCCATGCGGCGATTCCGCAGGGGCGACACGCTGATTTGCTCGGAATTGTCGCGGCTGGGGCGCACGACGCTGGACGTGCTGACCATTTTGAACGTGTGCATGGAAAAAGGCGTGCGCGTGCGGACGGTCAAGGAAAATTACAATCTGGGCGAGGACATTCAATCGCAAATGCTGGCATTCGTGTTTTCCATGGTGGCGCAAATCGAACGCACGCTGATATCGCAACGCACGAAAGAGGCTTTGTCGCGGCTGAAATCGCAGGGCAGGCGGCTCGGCAGACCGTCGGGGAGCAAAAACGGCGCGCACGTCTGGGACGAACGGGAGGAGGAAATCCGCCATTTGCTGAATCGCGGGGTGGGCAAAAAGAGAATTGCGAAAATCGTGGGAATCAGCGCGGAAAGCATCCGGAGATTCGCGCGCGAGGTCAAACCCGCGCCAATCTTGTCAATTTCCCCCGTTGCGTCAATCGCGCCCGCCTTGTTCGCCTGACGCTCATTCGTTGAAATCGGGCGACCAGATCGTCGCTTTTTCGACGGGCTGGCGGTTTGTTTTGTCGCGCGTCATTTTCAGCACGGATTTGCTTCCCAGCGCGCGCTCGAAAATTTCGCCGTAGTTGCCGACGTCGGCGATGACGCGGCGCATGAATCCGTCGGGAACGCCCAGTTTGTCCGACACCGCCGTTTCGTTCGCCAGCAGGGAGGCGACGGCGACGTCTTGCGTGTTTTCAAAATCTTCCGTGTTTTGCGACGTGACGCCTTTGCGCTCCGCCGTCATGACCGCGTAAACCGACCAGCGCACAAGGGATTCCAATTCCCTGTCCGTGTTTTTGACGAAAATGCCCGTCGCGTAGGGGCGCACCACTTCCGGCAGGGGCGTTCTGCCGACCGTTTCGGGCGCGTCGTCGAAAAAGTTCGAGCGCAGGACTTCGGCGCGGTCGAACAGCAATTCACAGCGTTTCAGGTAGTAGAATTGCTTGGCGCGGCGCAAATCCGGCATTTTCATGACGCGCAGTTTCAGGTCGTATTTTTTGTTGTAGTCGGTCAGGCTTTTGACGACGAACGGCGATTGCGCCGACACGCACACGCGCTGACCCTCGTAGGCTTTCATGGATTCGGCGGCGGCGTTTTGTCTGCCCAGAAATCCGAAAGAGGAATGATAGAACACGGCGGGGAACGACGCGCCGTACAGCGTGTCCGTTTGAAGCGTCCACGGGGTCGCCGCCGTCAGAATGTCGATTTCTCCGGCGTTCAGTTTGGCAAATCCGTTGCTGTCGGAAACGGCGACGGGCTTGATTCTGTCCGCGTCGCCCAGCACGGCGGCGGCGGTCAGGCGGCACAGTTCGACGTCGATTCCTTTCCATTTTTTATCGCTTGTCTGATAAGCGTAGGCGTTTGTGTCCGCGTTCACGCCGCACCGCACGAATCCGTTTTTTTGGATGCGGGAAACGGCTTCTCCGGCGCGCGCGCACGGAACGATTGACAGACAAAGCGCGAAAACGCCCGATATGGCGGCGGCAGATTTAAATTTCATGAAACAACGCCTTTTGCGAACACTTTTTCACAAGCATAGCGGCAAACAATTAAGAAAGAGTGTATCGTTTTGTTGTCAAAAATCGACAATGCGTGTACGATTGACATGATATGTATGGAGAAGCCGATGCGATTGACAGTTTTCGCCCTGTGCGCCGTTCTTGCCGCCGTTCCGTTTGACGCTTTCGCGCAGACGGGCGGATTTGCCCTGCCGAAAAAAACGACCCGCCCCGCGCCCGCCGTTCAAACGCCGACGGCTCAATCACCCGCAATTCAGCCCGCGCAACCTGTAATTCAGCCCGCGCCGGACGGGAACGATGACGCTCAAACAACGTCGGGCGGATTTGCCAAGCCCGTTGTCGCGCCGCGCCCCGCTTTGCCGCCTCAACCCGCCGCACAGCCTGCAATTCAGCCCGCGCCGGACGGGAACGATGACGCTCAAACAACGTCGGGCGGATTTGCCAAGCCCGTCGTCGCGCCGCGTCCCGCTTTGCCGCCTCAACCCGCCGCACAGCCTGTAATTCAATCCGCGCAACCCGTTCAATCCGCGCCGTCCGAATCTCCCGCCGCGCCGCCGCACGCGCAATCCTCCGCCGCTCCGGTTCGTCCGTCAAGCCCCGCGCCCGTTTCCCCCGCGTCCGTTTCTCCCGCGCCCGAAAAGCAGGAAAATCTGTCGCCCGTGGAGGAATGGCTTGCCGTCAAGGGCAGGGATTTGCTTCAAACGCTGTCCGCGCCGTCCTCGAAAGCCAAAAAGCAGGCGCTGATTGCGATTGCGAACGAAGCGGTCTGCACGCGCGAATTGTCGACGTGGGGGCTGGGGCGTTACCGTTCCGGCTTTTCGCAAGAGCAACTGGCGCGGTACGCCGATTTGTTCGTGCCGTATTTCGTCGCGTCCTACGGGTCGATCGCCTTTCCGTTTGAAAAGGTCGTCTTTCACATGGGCGGCGTCACGCCGTCGAAAAAGGACAGCATCGTGCGCGTGGAGATAGATTTGGGTGACGGCGCGCAAAAGGCGTTTGAGCAGGCGCAACAGGACGACGCCGCTTTTGAAAAGCCGGACGGATCAATCGTCGAAGCGTTTTTCGCCGTGCGCGAAACGAACGGATACTGCATCAGCGACGTGCGCGCCATGGGCAAAAGCATGGTGTTCGTCCTGCGCGGCATGATCGAGCGGATGATGCAGAAAGCACAATCCGACCCTGAAAAATTCTTGCAGGATATGCAAAGTAAAATCGACGCCGACGCCAAAAAACTCGATATGCTGGAACAGTTCGGAACGACGGGCGGTTAATCCTGCGCGGGTTCTTCCGCTTCCGCCGTGCTTTCCTCTTGCGTTTGCGGCGTGCCGTCCTCTTTGGCGGCAGGGTCGGCAACGGGTTCGGCGGCGGGCGGAACGGCGTTTTGCTTTTCAATGAAAATCGGGAAGTGCGCGGCGAAAACCTTTTCCAAAACGGATTCCTGCGCGTCGCCGTTGACAAGCCCCTCGGTTTCCAATGCCGCCAATGTTTCCAACAGCGACACTTTTTCCTGCGACGCCTGCGCCGCGCGTTCATAGCGCGTTCTGGACTGGTAGAGCATCCAGCCCAAGCCCGCCGTCACGCCGATAATCAGCAAAAATAGCGGCACGCTGGCAAGCGGCGTTTCGCGCAGATATGAAAATTTCGCCAAGCCGACGGTGACGGCGATCATGGTCAAAACGGCGAACAGCCCCGAAATGACGAACCACAGCGTCGTCTGGTTCGCTTTCGTCTGATTCGTGTTCAGACGGGCGTTCCAATAGTCGAGCGCGGTGCCGTAGCGGATGTTGCCGGACACGCTTTGACGCAAAGCCGCCAGTTGCGATTCGTAGTCGCGTCGCACCGCGTCGATTTGTCCGGCGTAAGCGGTCAGCACTTTTTCGGATTTGTCGCGCGCTTCGGCAATCAGGCGTTTGAGCGTTTGCTCCGCTTCGGTTTTGTACAGTTGCATCGTGCGGGCGGCTTCTTCAAAATTGCGTTGAAGCAAAGCCTGTTCCTGATCAATTTTGTCCAGTCCGTCCGACGTAGAAAGCAGACGGTGCGCAAGCGTGTTGATTTTTTTCATCATGTCGTTGAAACGCCCGTCCAGCAAATCTTCGGGAATGGTCGTGCTGAACTGCAACGCCATCATATAGCCGAGCGTATAAGATTGCGTGTCGGCGTCGTCGGCGTACTGCTTGGCTTCGTCAATGCCGGCGGATTTCGTCGCGCCCGCCATCAAGCCCATCAGCATGGGTTCGTAGCGGTACATGATTTTCGCGGTCTTTCCCAAAAGCCCGTTGCTGTGGATGCATTCGTAAGTCTGGTAAGCCGTCAGACTGCGGCGCACGGCGGAAGTTCCCGCGGCGACGGAGATTTCTTTTTTCAAAACCGCGTTGGCGATCGAAAACATACTGCGCGGCGTGGCGAGTTGCTTTTCAATGATGCGCCGCTCGAAATCCGGCTCGGACGATTCGTCGCCGAAAATTTCGCGCCAAGCGTCGATTTCCGCCTGCGCCCACAAAGCGACCTGCCCGAACGATTTGAAATCCGCGCGTCCGCCGTTGTCGCCCAAACTCATTTTCAGCGGGGTGACGAAAGGAACGTCCCTGCGTTTGCCGGCGTCGCCCGCCACGCCCGTTTTTTGCGCATTGTCATCAGTCATAATTCGCCGTCATCCAGAATACACAATCTTAAAAGAAATTGAAGCACGGATAAATTAAAAAAATCTTTATTGTTTGCATATAAAACGGAAATCTCTTAACGTCAGTATGTCAGGACATCAAAGGGGGCAGGCATGAGCAAAAAAGCCGTCATCATCGGCGCGGGACCGGCGGGGTTGAGCGCCGCTTACAAATTGTTGAAAGAAACGGACGTTTTGCCGATCGTGTGCGAAGCGCAAGATTTCATCGGCGGCATCAGTTGCACGCGCAAAACCGGCGCGGAACGCATGGATATGGGCGGACACCGCTTTTTTTCCAAATCGCAAACCGTCGTCGATTTCTGGAACTCCCTTTTGGACGCGCAAAGCGCGCCGGCGGCGGACGATTTGCTTTTGAACGGCGAAAACGAAGCGGATTTTCCGCAAACGCAGGGCAATCCGGAGCGCGCGGACAACGTGTTTTTGACGCGCCGCCGCTATTCGCGCATTTATTATTTAAAACGGTTTTTCGACTATCCCGTCGCGCTGAATTTGAACACGGTGCTGGGCTTGGGCTTTTTCCGCATGGCGAAAATCGGGCTGTCGTACATGAAAAGCCTGTGCTTCAAACGCAAGGAAAACTCTTTGGAGGATTTTTTAATCAACCGCTTCGGGCGCGAACTGTACCTGACGTTTTTCAAAAGTTACACGGAAAAACTCTGGGGCGTGCCGTGCGATGAAATTTCGGCGCAATGGGGGGCGCAGCGCATCAAAGGGATTTCGATTTTGAAAGTCTTGCAGCAGATTTTCAAAACGGCGTTTCATCTGCGCTCGAAAAACGTCGAAACGGGCTTTATCGACCGCTTTTCCTATCCCAAGTTCGGACCGGGACAGATGTGGGAAACGCTGGCGGACAAAGTGCGCGGCATGGGCGGGGAAATCCGCCTGAACGCGCCCGTTTCAAAGATTTTGTTCAAGGACGGCAAAGTGCGCGGCGTGCAGACACAAAACGGCGAAATCATCGAAGCGGATTACGTTTTTTCAAGTATGCCCGTCAAGGATTTGATCGCCGCCATGGACGCGGACGTGCCGCAAAACGTGCGCGACACGGCGCAAGGGCTGACGTATCGCGATTTCAGAACGGCGGGCGTTCTGGCGAAAGAGTTGAAAATCAAAAACAAAACGAAAATCAAAACGCTGAACGGGCTGATTCACGACACTTGGATTTATGTGCAGGAAAAAGACGTGAAAATCGGCAGAATACAGGTGTTCAACAATTGGAGTCCGTATCTGACGGCGGATTTTCAAAACACGGTCTGGCTGGGGGCGGAGTATTTCTGCGCCGAGGGGGACGGTTTGTGGAACATGACGGAGGCGGATTTTGAAAAACTGGCGGTTGAAGAATTGGCGAAAACGGGCTTTTTGGAACCGCAAAACGTTTTGAAAACCGCGTCGTTCAGGGTGAAAAAGGCTTACCCCGCCTATTTCGGCACTTACGGCGATTTCGGCGTCGTCAAAAACTGGCTGGACGGCGTTGACAACCTGTTTTTAATCGGCAGAAACGGGATGCACCGCTACAACAACATGGATCATTCCGTCCTTTCGGCGTTTCAGGCGGTCGACGTCATGACCGGCAAGGCGGGCAGGGAATCGCTCTGGGCGGTCAACACCGACGATGAATATCAGGAGGAAAAGCGCGGATAAGCGCGCCTTGCGGCAGAGGTATTATCATACCTATTTTGCAAGCCGTTGATTTTAAACGGAAAAATCGGCAAAAAAATCGTTGACAATAAAAACCGTTTTGTCATAATGGCGGACAGTTTCAATTTGCAACTTTAAGGAAAAAAAATGCAGACTTTATCCGTGAAGCCCGCCGAAGTCCAAAGAAAATGGTATCTGATCGATGCCGAAGACTTGGTCTTGGGTCGTTTGGCCAGCATTGTCGCCAAAATTTTGCGCGGCAAACATAAAACTTGCTTTACGCCGCACGTCGACTGCGGCGACTGCGTCGTCATCATCAATGCCGAAAAAGTGCATTTGACGGGCAAAAAACTGACCGACAAATACTACTATCATCACACGGGTTTCCCCGGCGGCATCAAAGGCGTGACGGCAGGCAAAGTCATTGAAGGCGCTCATCCCGAACGCGTCATTGTCAAAGCGGTCGAACGCATGATCACCCGCAACCCGCTGGGACGCCGCCAGATGACGAATTTGCGCGTCTATGCAGGCACGGCGCATCCGCACGAAGCCCAGAAACCCGAATTTCTGGACGTCGCCGCCATGAACCCGAAAAATAAAAGAAAGGCATAATCAATGGCTGAAATCAAATCCTTTGAAGAACTGAAAAACGTCAAGCCCGCCGAAACGGTTGAAGCCGCTCCTGCGGTCGTGCGTGAACCTCAGCGCGATAAATTCGGCCGTGCCTACGCAACGGGTCGCCGCAAAGACGCCTCCGCGAAAGTGTGGATCAAAGCCGGTTCGGGCAAAATCACCGTCAACGGCCGCGAAATTGAAAAATACTTCACGCGCCCCGTTTTGCGCATGATCATCAACCAGCCGTTTGAAGTGACGAACCGCATGAACCAGTTTGACGTCGTCGTGTCCGTTTCCGGCGGCGGATTGTCGGGTCAGGCGGGCGCCGTCCGTCACGGACTGAGCCGTTGCCTCGACAACTACGAACCCGAATTGCACTCCGCTCTGAAAAAAGCGGGCTTCCTGACGCGTGATCCGCGCGTTGTCGAACGCAAAAAATACGGCAAAGCGAAAGCGCGCCGCAGCTTCCAGTTCTCCAAACGTTAATTGGAACAAAGCAAAAAAGAAAGGGCTGTTGCAAAACAGTCCTTTTTTTTCGTATATTGTTTTTATTGAAACAGTTACAGGCGATGCCATGCCTTTTGATTACGAAAATTGCCCCGCCGCTTTGCAAAATCAGGTCAACGCGCTGACCTTTTCCCTGCACGAGTTTTTAGGCGACAACCTGATTGCCGTTTATCTGCACGGGTCGCTCGCCAGCGGCAATTTCATGATGGAAAACAGCGACATCGACCTGCTCGGCGTTGTGCAGACGCGGCTGAACCCGTTTAAAAGGCTTGCCATTGCGCAAAAAATGCTGTTATGGAATAAAACGCCCGCGCCCGTGGAAATTTCCCTGCTGGCGCAAGAGCATCTGACCGAAACGCCGCCTTTGCGCTGTCAGTTTCACTTTTCGCCGCAATGGGCGGCGCGCTATCAGCAATTCATTGAAAAAAAGGACGCGTCGCATTGGATTTTAAAGCAGGATTTTGAAGATCCCGACATTCCGGCGCACATCTATCTGGCGCGGCACAAATCGGTCGCTTTGCTGGGCGGCAGGGCAAGCGACGTTCTGCCGAAAATCAGTGACGAGGAATTTTTAAAATCGGCGTGCGCGGATTATCGCGATTTTCATTGGCGCACGGACGATTTGACGGATTGCGCGTATCAGATTTTGACGTTCTGCCGCATTTTAGCGTTTAAGGAAACGCGCAAAATCATGTCCAAGCAAAAGGCGGCGCAGTACGTTCTGCCGCAGTTGTCGCAAAAGCGTCAGGCTCTGGTGAACAGGGCGCTTGATTACAAATTTTTGCGCAAGCCCGTCAAGAAATTTCCGCCCGCCGCGCTGGAAGATTTTAAAAAGGATATGTTTGCGAAATTGGAGGGATTTCTGCCGTGAAAGATTTGCTGAAACTGATTTTCTTCGGTATCTCGAAAGGCGAAAGCGTCGAGTTGGTTCTGCCGGAAACGCAAGACGTTTTGCACGTCAAAATCGGCTTTAACACGGTTTTTTTCCTGTTTGCCGGCTTGGGCGGACTGCCGCTGTTTTTCAAAGGGCTGTGGAAGTGGGGACTGGTCATGTTCGCGCTGACGGCGTACGGGCAGTATTTGCAGGTGTGCCTGATGCGGCGCATGGCGGACACGATGACGTACGCGGATTTGTTCAACATTACCGACAATCCGCAGGAAACGGCGGTCAACGTCCTGATGATTCTCTTTTCGATTCTGCTGGGCGTGAAAGGCAACGGCTGGGTGGCGCAAAATCTGTTTAAAAAGGGCTGGCGTTTCGCGCATCCGGAATCGAAACAGGCGGTGCGGGCGTGCCGCAAATGGCATTTGCCGCGCACTTATTTGAAGCGGCGGGACGCGGCGGATTTGTCGCTGTAAGGGGAAACATGACGAAATTTACAAGCCTGCTTGAAAACAAATATGCGCAATTCGCCGTTCTCGCGCTGATATTTTGCGCGTTGAGCGCGTGCCTGCAATACGAAAACATCTGGGATTTGGTGAATTATCACTATTACGCGGGCTTTTCCTTTCTGACGGGCAGAACGGGATACGACCTTGCGCCGTCGATTCACCATTCGTTTTTGAATCCGTTGCCGGACGTGCCGACGTATGTGCTGATGCGCGCGCTGAACGCTCATCCGGCGGTGTATTACGGCGTTGCGGGATTGCCGGCGGCGGTGTGCGTCTTTATTTTTCTGCGCATATGCCTGCTGTTTTTCGATTTTTCGACCAAAGAGGGCAAAGCGTTGACGGCGGCGGCTTTGGCGGTCGGCGCGACGGGCTACGGCTTCTTTTTTCAAATCGGGTCGTCGACGCACGAAATCGCCATCGCCGCTTTTGTGCTGACGGCTTTTTATTTTTTGCTGAAAGCATTGTTTTTCAACGAAAACGGGCGCGATTTCCGCTTTTTGCTGTTGTCCGGATTTTTGTTCGGCGCGGCGGCGGGCTTGAAGATAAACGCGGCGATGTATTGCGTGTCTTCCGGCGTGTGCGTTCTGGCGTTTTATAAGAAATTGCGCCGTCCCGTCCGGCAAATCGCGTGCTTTGCGGCGGGAGGACTGACCGGATTTGCGCTGACGGCGGGGTATTGGGCGTACAAAATGCACGCTTTGTATCAAAATCCGTTTCCGCCGCTGTACAACACGATTTTCAAATCGCCGTATTTTGAAAATTTCAATTACACCGACACGGTTTTCTCTGTCGGCAGGTCGTTTTGGGACGTGCTGACCCTGCCGTTCGCGTTCATCGGATACAGCGGCGGGGACAAGACGGAATTGTCCGCTTTTACGGAATTCCGCTGGGCGATCGCTTTCGTCGTTTTGGCGGCAATCGTCGCCGCGCGCCTTTTCAAACGCAAAGCCCCGCATGCGTCGCCGGCGGCGTTCGCGACGCTGTTCTGTCTGCTGTCCTACGCTTTGTGGGCGTACGCCTTGCCCGTCATGCGCTACACCGTTCCTTTTGAAATGCTGACGGGACTGCTTCTTGTCGTCGCGTGGCGGGATTGCCTGCCCGACGGTTATTTCAAGACGATGACGGGGGCGTTCGCGCTGGCGGCGTGCCTGTCCGTCGCTTTCATTTCCAAACCGCAATGGGCTTCCCTGCCGAAAGAAAAAGTGCTGGATTTCGCGCCTTTGGATTTGCCGGACGACACGCTTTTGTTTTTCGTCGGCGACCCGTTGAGCGCGTATTTCGTGCCGGAAGCGGAAAGCAAAAACGTGCGCGCCGTGACGGTTTCAGCGCTGACGCCGCTTGCGTTCCGCATGACCGAAACGGGCGAATTCGCAAACGAGCGCGCCAAAATCGTCAAGGAACATCGGGGCGGTCACGCCGCTTTGGTGCGTTCCGAATTTTTCAATATGTGGGAAATGCCGCGCATGGCGTGGGAAATCGTCGATCAAAGCGATTGCCGCCCGTACCGCCAGCCCGTCTACACGAACAGGATTTTCCTGTGCCGTCCCGCCGCGTCGAATCAATACGTTTTTCAAGATTTGGAGTAATTCATGACGTCCGCATCCATCACCGCCGCCGACACGCGCGGCAAAGTCATCTTCTGGGACATTGACGGCACGCTTGCGCCGTACCGCTTCAACGGTCATGTCGCGGATCCGGACGGCACGGACAACGGGATGTCGCTTTCGGAAATCGAGCAGGGGATTTTCTTAACCCGCGCCCCGTCGAAATTCATGCAGAAAGTCGTTTCGGAAAGCGGCGCGCGCGAACACATTGTCATGGGGCATTGCCGCGTTCAAAAGGAGGCGGACGACAAACAAATTTGGGTTTCCCGCCATTTCCCGATGATGAAACGCCGTCTGCTGACCGGAGAGGATGTGCCGAAATATCAATCCGTATTGAATTTCTGCGCGCAAAACGGCATCGACGTGAAAGACGTGATTTACGTCGACGACGTGATACCCTTTCTGCGCGCGGCGGAGCGGCACGGCGTTTGCGCGTACCACATCAGCAGTTTTCTGGACTGGGAAAGCGCGTAAAACGAAAGATTTGCAACTTTCCGTTTGATATGCGACAATACGTTATGCACGCGTTTGACGGGAGGTTGCCATGACAGGATTCGATACGCACGGTAAATTGCTTGTAGCGCAAGGGGGCGGTCCGACCGCCGTCATCAATCAATCGCTGGTCGGCGTTGTTTTGGAAGCGCGCAAATTCCCGAAAATAGATTTGGTTTACGGCGCGGTGCACGGCGTGCGCGGCATTGTGAACGAGGATTTTGTCAATCTGTCCAGCGAAACGTCGCACAATTTGGAAATGGTGGCGAAAACGCCGTCCTCGGCTTTGGGCACGACGCGCGACAAACCCGATTTGCAATATTGCAAACAAATGCTGAAAGTTTTGCAAGCGCACGACATCCGCTATTTCCTGTACATCGGCGGAAACGATTCTTCCGACACGATCCGCATTGTCGCGCGGGAAGCGGCAAAGGAAAACTATCCGCTTCGCTGCATTCACATCCCGAAAACAATCGACAACGATTTGATGTGCAACGACCATTGCCCTGGATATCCGTCCGCGGCGCGCTATGTCGCGCAGAGTTTCATCGGACTGAACCGCGACAGTTGGGCTTTGGGCGGCACGGTCATCGCCGTCGTCATGGGACGGCACGCGGGTTTTTTAACGGCGGCGGCGTCCATGGGAAAGAAATTTCCCGACGACGGACCACACCTGATTTACATGCCCGAACGCACGTTCGATTTGGAAACGTTTGCGCGGGATGTCAAGGAGGTGCACGATAAATACGACCGTTGCGTCATTGCCGTCAGCGAGGGGATACACGACGCGGACGGTCATCCGGTCATTACACGGCTGACGAACAACAACGAACGCGACGCGCACGGCAACGTGCAGTTGTCCGGTTCCGGCGCTTTGGGCGATTCTCTGGCATCGTATTTAAAGGATGTCGTCGGCATCAAGCGCGTGCGGGCGGACACGCTGGGCTATCCGCAGCGTTCGTTTGTCGGATGCGTTTCCGACGTGGATGCACGGGAAGCGCGTGAAGTCGGCGAAAAAGCGGTGCAGTTCGCCATGTGGGGCAATTCAAACGGCTCCGTCGCAATTAAAAGAATCGGTTTTTACATGTGCGATTACGAATTGATACCGTTGGAAGCGGTGGCGGCGAAAACAAAAACGATGCCCGACGAATTCATCACGCCGACGGGCAACGATGTTACCGACGCGTTCAGAATGTACCTGCGTCCGCTTTTGGGCTCTCAAATGCCGGACGCGTACCGTTTGCGCGCGCCGTTCATTCCGAAAATCCTGAACAAAGAGCGCGTTACGCACGCCGAACGCCAGCCTACGCTGGAAACGTGGTGATTACGCTTTCAGAAATTCGGGCGCTTTAACCGCCTTGACGGCAATCGCTTTGACGGGGAAAGCGGCTTGATACGCGCCTTACCCGATGTATTTCGCCGCGTCGAATTGCGAAAAATCGCCGTACTCTTTCACAGTGGCTTCGCACGGACAGAGTTGCGCGCATATAGCATTAAAGTCGTGAAAAATCAATTTGAAAAGAAAAGCGGTCCGACCGCCGAGCCGCGCAGCAGGCGGCTTTGGTCGGCAAGTAAGCGTTACAAACCGCCGCGCAGACAGCGCCGGAAACTTCTTATTGAAAGGGACAGCACTGTTTGCATAAAGAAAGAGCCGGTTAAATCGTCACTTTAAAACGTGTTTTTTCAGGACAACAAGCCGGATATTTGCGCGTGACATTGCGACATAGTCGTCATTTGGTGACGTTTTCGGGTTTTCTTTTATATAGATAATAGCGTTTGCTTCCAACCCTTTAAAACGCCGCAAGGTATAAAAGCGAATGGCGTTTTCGTTATTCCAACTATCCTGCGCTTCATCAATGATTAAGCAATCGTATTGCGGAATGCCGGAAGAGAAGTTTTTAAAGACATCCAAACATAAGCCGTTAAAGGCGTTTAAAGGCATTTCGGTGATGATTTTAACAAGATGTTGTTCAGAAGTTACCGTTTTTCCCGTTCCGGCGCATCCCGTGATAACTAAACGGTGATTTGCATCGTGAACCGAAAGGGCAAGAGATTGCTCTTTTGCGGCGCGCTTGATGTCTTCTTCTATGTTTTTGAGTCTTTTTTGGGGAGTCAGGGAACCGAAATCGTTCTGTATCAGATTAACGTATTCCTGTTGTTGTTCAAGAGACAGTGATTGTATTTTGTAAAACTGTCAAAAGGGTATCTTTATTAAAGAGTTGTGACGGTTAATCTCCGTGCAAAACGCCGCTGACGAAACCGTCTTGCGAATGGGTGAAAACGGCGGCTTTCGCGGCTTCGTAAGGGGGCAATCCGTTCGCCAGATACGCCGCGGCGATGCCCGCCAGCACGTCGCCGCTGCCCGCCGTCGCCAATGTGAAAGGCGCGTTTGTGTTGATTGCCGCTTTGCCCGACGGATCGGCGACGACGGTGTCCGCGCCTTTCAGCACGACGACCGCGTCGGCGCGTTCGGCGGCTTTGCGCGCGCGGTTGATTTTGCCTTCTTCGTCAATATCGCCGAACAGAGCGGAAAATTCGGCGGCGTGCGGCGTTAAAACGGCTTGACCTTTTAAATCCGCCCCCTTTAAAAAGCGCAGGGCGTCGGCGTCGAACACGACGGGCTTGCCGCACGAAGCGGCGGCTTTGACGGCGAAAGCGGCGCGCGCGTCGTCGCCCAATCCCATGCCCAAAGCGACGGATTTCACTTTTTTGTCGGCAATCGCGGCGGCAAGCGATTTTTCGTCGTCACACGCTTGCGTCACGAAAGCGGGATGCCGCGCGTACAGCGGCAGGGAAGCGGACGGCGCGGCGATTTTGACCATTCCCGCCCCCGCCTTTTGCGCACCCAAAGCGGCAAGCCGTCCCGCGCCCGACATGACGCCGCCGACAATCAGCGTCGCGCCGCGCGTGTATTTGTGGTCGGCGAAACTCGGCGGAGCGGGCAGTTTCGTGCTTTCGTCAATCGTTTCCAGATACGGCTTCGCCTGTGAAACCGCGCTGTCGGGAAGCCCCGCGCCGCGCAGGAACAGTTCACCGAAAAACGCTTTGGCGGGATACAGGAACGCGGCGGGCTTGCACCGGCAAAACGTGATTGTCGCCGCGCATTTCAAAGCGATCGGGGATAAGGCTCCCGTGTCGGCGCGCGCGCCCGACGGCATATCCAAAGCGGCGCAAACGGCGTTGTTTTCGTTTAAAAAGCGGAAAGTTCCGGCGATTTCGTCGGGCAAATCGCGTGAAAATCCCGTGCCGAACAGCGCGTCAACGAACAGACTGCCTTTTGCGGCGGCTTTTTGTACGCACTCGAACGAAAAAGCGAAAACGTCGCCCGTGAAAGCGGCGAGTTTCGACGCGGCGGCGGGACGCATTTTGCTTTTATCGCCGAAAAGCAGGACTTGGACGCGCCAGCCGAAATTTTGCAAAATCCGCGCGCAGACAAGCCCGTCCGCGCCGTTGTTTCCCGCGCCGCACAGCACGCAAACGGGGCGTTTTTCAAAATAATCCGCAATGACGCACGCGGCGGCGAATCCGGCGTTTTCAATCAAATCCGCCTCGTTCAGCCCGCTTTGCACGGCGATTTCATCGACTTTTTTAATTTGCGCCGCCGTTAAAATTTCCATATTTCCCCGCCGTGATTGTTTCTTTGTTAATCTTTTTACTTTATACTGCATAAAAAAGTTTTTGTGGAGAGTTTTCGCCGATGGTTGACCCGAAAGCGCAAGATATTCAGATTTTAAACAAAAAACGGCTTGCCGACGGCTTTTTCAAGATAGATTCTTACACGTTGCGCGTGCCGCGTTACGACGGCACTTTGGGCGCGCCGATAGAACGCGAAGTGGCGGATCGGGGCAACGCGGCGGGCGTTTTGCTGTACGATCCCGACCGCGAGGAAATGATTTTCGTCGAACAATTCAGACCCGGCGCGTTTTTTGCAAAGGATAATCCGTGGATGTTCGAGTGCGTCGCGGGGATTATCGACGCGGGCGAAACGGGGGCGGACGTCGCCGTGCGCGAAGCGATCGAGGAAGCGGGCTGTACGGTGACGGATCTGGAATTCGCCCTGTCGTACTATTCCTCCCCCGGCGGCATGACGGAGCGCATTGACGTGTACTGCGGCAGGGTCGATTCCGCAAAGCACGCGCAAATCGGCGGTCTGGCGGCGGAGGGCGAGGACATCCGCATCAGGACCGTTTCCGTCGGCGATATGGCGGAAATGGTGCGCGCGGGCAAAATCAACAACGCTTTGACGCTGATAGCGTGCCAATGGTTTTTGCTGAACAGGGACAATCTGGCGAAAAAATGGGGTGAAAAGTCATGACGGATATCGGAAAAATTTTATCAACGGCGGCAAAAACGTCCGCTTTTCTGGGAATGTTCGCCCTGTGCGGCTGTTTGACAAGCAAAACGCCGACCGAAGAAGCGATTTTAAGCCTGTCGCTCGGCGATTTCGACAAGGCGGTCAATTACTCGAACGAAGCGCTGAAAGTCGACCCGAACGACGCTTACGCGCTGATGGTGGCGGGCATCGCCTATGACAATCTGGGCTATCCGAACCGTTCGCGCCGCTATTACGAGGACGTGATGGCTTTGCCGGCGGGCAGTCAGGCGGCGATGTTCGGGCAGTTTAAAAAGACTCAGCCGCAGGAATTGCGCGCGATTGCCGCCCAGCGTTTGAATTTCATGGAGCAAAAGGAACGTCCGTTCGCCAAAGTGGACGCCGAAACGGGCGCCGCCGTGTTTACGCAAAACGCTGGCGACGCATCGGTGGTTAAAGTGCGGGCGGGGACGAAACTGTCGCCGAAAGGGGCGGAAGCGTTCGTTATTGAAAAGCGGAGCGTCAAAGGCGGGCTGGATATGCTGGACGAGGGCGACCGCAACGTCGTTCAGCGTTTTCTGACGTTCATCCGTCTGCGCGACGAAAAACTGGTCACGCAGGAGGAATGGCAAATCCGCCGCTCCGTCAATCTGGGCGGGCTGATGCCGTATTCCTTGCAGCCGGCGGGTCAGGGGCTGGATTTGCCCGCGCCCGAAGCCGACGAGATCATTCACCGTCTGGACGCGTTGCGCGCCGCGCTGGAAATCCGCGCGATTACGCCGCAGGAACACGCCGTCGAGCGCGAGATTATTCTGGAAGCGCTTTTGCCGTCCAAGCCGCGCGCTTTGATGCCTCCGAAAGCGTCGCCGGAAGGCGTTATGGACGGGGCGAAAATGCTCCGCCGCATTGAAACGTTGCAGCGCATGGGCTTGATTACGCCCGCCGAAGCCGCCGCCGAAAAGAAAGCGACCGAAAACCTGATTTACGCGCGCTTGGGCATGACGGGCGGGCAAAAGGCGAACGCGAACGCCGCGCCGTGTATTCAAAAATGCCTGCGCCAGACGCAGACCTGTCCGCAGGCGGCTCCGAAAAAAGCGGCTCCCGTCAAGAAAAAGACGGTGAAAAAGCCCGCGAAAAAGAAAGCCGCCCCCGCGCCGCAGAATTGCGTTTGCGCCGCGCAGTAAGGACTTAAAAACGATAAAAGCGGAAAGTTGAGGGCTTTCCGCTTTTTTTTGCCGCAAAAAGATGATACAAGAAAATCAAAATTCAAAAAACAAGGTTTTGACACGATGACAGACTTACAAAGCGAAGTGAAACGCCGCCGCACGTTTGCGATTATTTCACACCCCGACGCCGGTAAAACGACGCTGACCGAAAAACTGCTGCTGTTCGGCGGGGCGATTCAAATGGCGGGAGCGGTCAAAGCGCGCGGAGAACAGCGCCGCGCCCGTTCCGACTGGATGAAAGTCGAACGCGAACGCGGCATTTCCGTCGCGTCGTCCGTCATGACGTTCGAGTACGGCGGATGCACGTTCAATCTGCTGGACACGCCGGGGCATGAAGACTTTTCCGAAGACACCTACCGCGTTCTGACCGCCGTCGATTCCGCCGTCATGGTCATCGACGCGGCGAAAGGCATCGAGGAGCGCACCCGCAAACTGTTTGAAGTCTGCCGTTTGCGCGACGTGCCGATTATCACGTTCATCAACAAACTCGACCGCGAATCGCGCGACCCGTTCGCCCTGTTGGAAGAAATCAACGAAACGCTCGCGCTGGACACCGCGCCTGCCAGCTGGCCCATAGGCATGGGGCGCGATTTTCTGGGATGCTACGATCTGCTGAACGACAAACTGGTGCTGATGGACCGCAACGCCGACAAAACCCAACTGCCGCAAAACGCCGAAGTGTGTTCGGGCTTGGACGACGAAAAACTCGACAAACTTCTGCCGTCTTACGAATTGTCCCGTTTGCGCGAAGACGTCGAAATGGTGCGCGGCTTGTGTCCCGAATTCGACGCGCAAGCGTATTTGGAAGGCTCGCTGACCCCCGTGTTTTTCGGCTCGGCGGTCAACAATTTCGGCGTGCGCGAACTGATTGACGCTTTGACGAAATTCGCCCCGTCGCCGCGCTTGCAGCCCGCGCGCGACCGCAAAATCGACCCGACGGAAGACAAAGTGTCGGCGTTCGTGTTCAAAATTCAGGCGAACATGGACCCCAAGCACCGCGACCGCATCGCGTTCATGCGCATTTGTTCGGGGCATTTCGAGCGCATGATGAAACTGACGCACGTCCGGTCGGGCAAAGTCCTGCCGATGCACAATCCGGTCATGTTTTTGGCGCAGGATCGCGAATTGGCGCAGGAAGCGTTCGCCGGCGACATCATCGGCTTGCCAAACCACGGCAATCTGCGCATCGGCGACGCGCTGACGGAGGGCGAAAAACTCGTCTTTACGGGCATCCCGTCGTTTGCGCCCGAAATGCTGCAAAAAGTGCGGTGCGTCGATCCGCTGAAAGCCAAGCATCTGGGCGACGCTCTGCGCCAAATCGCCGAGGAGGGCGGGGCGAGCGTGTTCAAGCCCGTCATCAGCACGGATTGGATTGTCGGCGTCGTCGGCGCGCTGCAATTCGACGTTCTGGCGGACAGAATCCGCACGGAATACGAAATTCCCGTCATTTTCGAGCCGTGCGCCTTGTTCACGGCGCGCTGGGTGCAGGCGGAAAATTCGGACGATTTGAAAAAATTCATTGATTCCAATCAAGGCTCCATCGCCTACGACCACGATCAAGAACCCGTGTTTTTGGCGCGCAACGCGTGGCATTTGAACAAAACGGCGGAGGACAATCCGAAAATCACGTTCTTGGCAACGAAGCAGAATGCGTAAAGAAAACGCCCGCGCGGATGTCCGTTCGGGCGTTGTTTTTTTTTTTTTTTGAAAAAGCGAAAATCAGCCTTCTTGCGCGGGAGCGGCGAAATTCATGATTTTTTCTTCCGCTTCAATGACTTTCATCATGTTTTTCAGGGCGTTGTAATAATCGCCCTCCAAAATGTTCTGGTTTACGACGTCGATTTTCATCGCCAGACTGGGCGCGGCTTTCGTGATTTGCGCAATCTGGTCGAAATAGGTCGCGTGCAGGGCTTTCGGGTCTTTCGCCAGATACATTTCCTGCAACGTGTAATACAGGCGCTTGCAGGGCGTGTTCGCCTCCTTTTGCGACAAGACGTATTTTTCGCGCAAAATGGGCACGTTGCCCTCGATAAAGAATTTCACGCGATCCTTGTCGTTCGTAATCAGCGTGTTGCCGATAATCAGGCGTTCCCCCGGTTTCAGTTCGATTTTTAACGGCATGAAAGCCTCCTTGCATAAATTAGAATAAGGACAGTATATCCGAATCGATTTCCAACGTCAAACTGATGACTTGGGCGGCGATGTCCTGTTGCGTTTTAATGGACAGCAACTGCGAACTGACTTCGTTCAAATCCGCCAAAGTCATGGCGTCCGCGCCTTTTTGGAAAGTGGCGGACAGCGCGTTTAAAAACGTTTCGCGCGACGACACCATTGCGTTCGAGCGGTCGAAATACTGCGCCGCGCTTCTGATTTGATTGATCGCGCTTTCAAGGGAGGTCAGCGCGGAGTCGATGTCCTGCGTGCTCGCCCAATCGTTTTGTTCGCGTGCCAGCCCCATGGATTCGGCATCCAGATTCACGCCGTAAATTTCGCGGATGCTCTGCGCTTTTTCGTCAAAGACCGCGCGCATATCGTCGCCCGCCAGCAGATTCACGCCGTTGAAGATGCTGTCTTTGACCAGTTCGTCGATTTGGTCGAGAATGTCGTTGTAGTTTTTCGCTTCGTCGCGGCGGACGTGCAGACCGTCGCGCGCCATGCCGTCGATGCCGGTCGCTTTCGCCGTTGTGCCCGAAAAGTCCGTCACAATGATGTCGTCGCCGTACTGCGACGAAATTTGCAGGTGGTTGTTTTTGTCGAGTTTGGCTTCAAATCCGTCGATTTTATTGATTTCAAGCATCAGCGATTCGACGGTGTCGTCATCGTCGACGGTCAGATAAACCTGTTGGTCGAAACCCAGTTTTTCCGCGACGCTCGGCGACGTGTCGTTTGCGATCAATTCTTTCGTCGATATGTCGTAATGGCGGTTGGAGAAAATAATGCCTGTCTGATCCGTCGTTTCCAGCGTCAGTTTGTTGTCCTTGATTGTGTATTTCACGCGGTCTTCGCCCAGCGTCAAGACGACTTCTTTCATGAACGCGTCCAGCGTCATGTCCTGATTCGTGACGGGAATGTCGACCCAGTCGTCGTCGCCGACCTTGACGGAGAAATTTTCGCCCAGCGTAATGCCGAAATCGGACAGTTTGTCAAGTTTCGACACCGTTTTCGAGGATTCCGCCTTGTTCGCCTCGCCGTAGCGCAGACACAGAACGTCGCCGCCCTTGCAGCCGCCGATTTCACTCATCGCGCGCTCTTTGAGCAGTTTGACGTTTCCCGTGATGATCGCGGGCGTGTCGAGCGTCTGACGCGCTTTCGTCGCCGCGCCTTTCGCCATGTCGACCAAATCGTTCAGCGTGGTCAGGGAATCGTCGACAGAATTCAGCGTCGACGTGATGATGGAAATATGGTCCAGCAAATCCGTGATGCTCTGCGCCTTTTCGGACAGATGCGCGTCCTTGAAATAGCGTATGGCGTCGTCGTAGGGCGTGTTGACGTTCTTTCCCGTGCCGAGCGCCGTCGTGTTCTTTTCGTAGGCTTGCCGCAGCCATTGCGACCGTTTGACCGACGCGTTCAGGCTCGCGCTCAACGCGGTGGAGTTGTTGTAAGAATAATTGTAAGGCATCGTCGTCATGACAGGCGTTCCCTTTTTAAAACATCCCTTATTTTGAAGATATCACGCTTTGAAAAGGAAATAAATAAAAAAATCAAGTTTTTTCAATATGTTAGTAGGCAATTTTTGCCTAGTCGTCACTTTGCGGGGCGACCAGAACGTCGACGCTGAACGAATGTTTGCCGCCGCCTGTCATCACGCCTTTGACGGGGCTCATGTCGTCGAAATCGCGTCCCCAGCCGATTGTGACGTGTTCTTCGCCCAAGTACATATTGTTTGTCGGGTCAAGGTCGACCCAGCCGCAAATCGACGGGACGAACACGGAAAACCACGCGTGCGACGCGTCGCCGCCGACCATGGCGGAATCGTCGGCTTTGTGCGTGCGGATGTACCCGCTGACGTAGCGCGCCGCCAGACCGAGCGAACGCAGGCAGGCAATGGCGAGATGCGCGAAATCCTGACACACGCCGCGCCGCAGTTTCAGCACTTCGTCCACGGGCGTGGCGACGCTGGTCGCCGTCGGGTCGTACAGGAAATCCTCGTAAATGCGGTGCGTCAAATCCTCCGCCGCTTCCAGAACGGGACGGTTTTTCGCGAACGATTGCAGGGCGTATTCCCGCGCCGCCGCCGTTTTTTGAATGAAGCACGATTCCGCGCTCATCTGCGCCGCTTCAAGCAAAGCGTCCGTCTGCGGAAATTTCAGGATTTGCGCGACTTCCTCCCAAGCGGGCGTTCCGGCGGGATTCGGATAATCGGGCGCGCGCGTCTGCGCGTGAAATTCGGAAGTCACGGTCAGAGCGTCGTGCGTTTTTTCCACCGTGAACAGCGTCATCGTGTTGCCGAAAGCGTCCGTCACGTCGCGCGCCGCGTCGGTTTGCGGGTCGATTGTCAATTTGACGTCCGACACTTTTTGATACGGCGTTTCGCGCGGCTTCAATCGGGCGACGTGCGCGGACAGCGTGACGGGGAATTCGTAGGCGTAAGAGGAAATGTGGCGCACATAGTATTTCATTTGCGTTCTTCCTGATGATAGGTCGGACCTTGCCGCGTCTGTCCCGCGTGCACGAAGCACGACAGCGTCAGCGTGTCCGAAAATTCGGTTGTTTTCTGACGCAGGGCGGCGACTTGCTCGAAGATTTTGCCGTCCAAGGAGTCGCCGCCGGACGCGACGGTCATGCTTTGAATGTCCGCCAGCAGTTGCGCCAGAATGTCCTTTTGCGCGCCGAACAGACCGGAATCGCTGCTTTCCGCCGCGATTTTGCAGATGTTCTGATTAAGTTTCAGCACCTGATACACGACGGCGCGGGGGTTTGTTTCGTCGCAAATCAGCAAATCGAACACCAGCGGCAGAACGGGATCCGCCAGATAGCGCGACCGGTAGGTCATGCGGCTGTCCGACACTTCCAAAATCGTCCCCAACGCCGCTTCAAAGCCGTTTTTGGCGCACAAATCAATGCTGTTTATTAAATCGAGAACGTGAACCGCGCGTTCCAGCCGCCGCCCGATTTCCATGAACCGCCAACTGATTTCCCGCGTCATGTTTTCGCGAATCAGCCCGCTTAACGCGTTTTGATGCAGCACCACCGTGTCCAGCCCTTTCAAAGCGACGCGCGGCGCGCACGCCCCTTTCGGCAGAAAATCGGGCAGTTGCGAAAAAATCTCCCAAGTATCCGCGGACAAGCGGTCGCGCAGACGGTCGGACGTATTTTTAATCTGATTGAACAAAACGGGCAGTCCGAACGCTTCGTCTTTGTCGCACACCAGCCTTAAAACCGCGTCCAAGCCGTCCTTTTGCACTTGCGGATTCGCGTAATCGGCGAACGGGACGTAGCCCAGCCAGCAGAGCGCCTGAAACAGTGTCGCTTCGTCGTTCGGTTCGGGCAGTTCGGGACTGTCGACGGCGCGGCGCAAAATCCCGCGCATCAGACGGCAGACGTCCTCGCTTCGTTCCAGATACCGCCCCAGCCAGAACATATTTTCCGCCGTGTGCGACGTCAAATCGAACGTCGAGCGTACGGGGCGGACGTTTTTGGCGGTCACGGACGCGATGTCCGCGCGGTTTTTTTCCTTGCCGTTCAAAATCCAGACGTCCTGAATCAGCGTGTCTTTGCGGATTTTGGAAAACGCCGTGCCGCCCGCCATCATCTTGTAGCCGCCGTCGTCGTAAATCAGATGGAGGCGCAGACGGGCTTGCGCGGGCAGGATTTTGTCTTTGTAAAACACGGGCGTGCAGGACGCGCGCACGGTTTCAAAAGCGACGTAGCGTTCGGGAAATTCGCGCAGTTTTTCGGGCGTGATTTGCACTTCCCGTCCGTCAAGCGCGCGGCAGACACGCAATTCGTTCAGGTGAGCCGCGACGTAATCCGCCTCTTTTTCCTGTCCGCACCACCACGCCGCGATGCTCGGCAAAATCAGGTCTTCGCCGGTGAAATAGCGCGCGATGCCGTGGATGAACGCTTTCAGGGCGGGGATTTCCGCTGCGCCGCTTCCCAAAGGATTGACGATTTTGACATTGCCCGCGCGCACCGCCTGCGTCAGTCCGGCGACGCCCGCGCCGCTCGATCCGTCCAATTCCAAAGAATCGCACAAACGGTCGTCGATGTAGCGCAGGATGACGTCGACTTTTTTCAAACCGTCCATGTTCTTTAAATACACCGTGTCGCCGCGCACGGACAAGTCCGCCGGCTCCAAAACGCTGATGCCCAGATTGCGCGCCAGAAACGCGTTTTCAAAACCGACGGATTTCTGCGTCGAAGGCACCAAAAGCACAATGCGCGGGTGCGCGGTGTCGGGCGCAAGATTTTTCAACTGCCGCGCAATCGACTGCATGGCGGGCAAAATGCGCTTCGGGGCGGATTTCGCGTAAATCTGCGGCATGACGCGCGACAACAGCAGACGGTTTTCCACCGTCAAGCCGATGTTCAGCGGCATTTGCGTTTTTTCGCCGACGACCCAGAATCTGCCGTCCGGCGCGCGCTCGACGTCGACCGTGTACTCTTTTAAGAAAATCTTGTTGTCCGGAATGACCCCGTTCAGCGCGGGCAGATAGTTGCGGTGACCGAACAGCACTTGCGCGGGAATGACGCCTTTTTTAATCAGATTGCGCTCGCCGTAAAAATCCAAAAGCGCGGCGTTCAGCACCTGCGCGCGCTGAATCAAGCCCTTTTCCAAAAGTTCAAAATCGCCGACGCTTAAAAAGAACGGCAAAAAAGCGTGCGTCAGCCGCGACTGCCCGTCGCTTGCCACCATGGACAGTTCGGAGGAAAAAAGGCGGTTGGTCTGTTGCGCGTAAAAAGCGATTGTTTCCGCGCTTTCGTTTTCGCACGCCTTGACGAACGGCATACACTCCTGACGAAACGCGCCGTCCGGTTCGTACAGTTCGTTGAATCTGCCATCGGGAAAACAGACGGGGAAATCGTTGAAAATCGTCATGCGCGCGCAACCTTGAAATCAGTTTTTATATGACAAAACGAAAAAAGCGTATAAAATACGGTTTCATCATTCGGTCTTTGGCAGGATATTCTTACAATGTTTTCTTTAAAAATATCTAAAAACACAACTGAAAAACTGTTCGCGCCGACGCTTTTTTCCGCGTCGTTCGCCGCCGGATGCCTGCTGGCGTTCGACAACGCGAAACTTTCGCCGCTGTTTTCGCAGACGCCGGATGTTCTGACGGGCGCGGTCTGCGCTTTTTTCATCATCGCCGCCGCCGCTTGTTTCTACCGGCATTGCCTGCAAAACGCCCCGCGCTTGCATCAGGCGGTTTTGAACGGATTTCTGCTGTTCGTTTCGCTGTTTTTCCTGCCGCTTGACGTTGCGCTTCCCCCCGGAAATTTGCCTCCGTTCGCCGCGGTCGTTTCCGCTGTTCTGACCTCGTCCGGCGTGCCGCTTTTGATTTTGTCGAACGCGTTTTTCCTGCGCGCCCCGCAATCGCCGAAAGAAAAATTCGTCCTGTTTCTGACAGGAATGCTGGCGGCGGCGTGCGTCTGCCTCTTGGTGCCGGATTTCCTGTCTTTTAAAGTCCGCTCCGTCGCCGTTTCCGCGCTGTATGTGCTGTGCGCGGCGGCTTTTACCGTCTGTTCCGATCCGGACGCGCAAAAAAATGATACCGAAGCCTCCGAGGCAAAAGACGCGGCGCGGACGGATGAAAAATTTGTCTGGCAGGCGGCGGGCGTCGCCTTTTTCAACGCGTTCGTTTGCGTCGGATTGTGGCTTGCCGCGCGCCGCTATGCGTCGGAATTTTTGTACGAACCGTCCGTCGTCCCCGCGCTGTTTCTGCCGCTCGGTCTTGCCGCGCTGATTTTGGCGAACGTGCGGATTTCGGACGCTTGCGCCAAAATTTTCTGGTTTTTACAGCCTTTCGCGGCGGCGCTGTTTTTCGTTTTGTATCTGCTGACGTTCGTGGGCGTGAATCCCGCCCTGCATCTGCCCGTTTACGCTGTTCTGGCGGGCGGTGCGGCGTGCATGGCGGCGCAGACCGTGCGCGAAACGAAGTATTTTCAGGCGAGCGTTTTCGCAGGGGCTTTGACGGCTGTTGCGTTGGTCGGCTTTGTGTTTCCGCGCGTTTTTTACTGGAACGCCGAATATCCGTTTTTCGTCGTTCTTGCGCTGGCGATGCGCTCCGGCGTTTTCTTCAAGGGGCGTTCCGTGTATCAGGTCTGGCAGGATTTCGCCTATCCGCTGGCTTTGCTGTTTTTGTTCTTCTGCGCCTTTTTCAAATTTTCCGGATCAAATTCCGCGTACATGATGATGAACGCCGGCGTGTTCATTATTGTCGGCGCGCTGCCGATGCTGCGGACGCATCCTTTGCGCTACGCCATGACGTGCGCCGTCGCGCTGATTTTCGGCTCGTTCGTTTTCGCGCAGGACGAACCGCTGTCGGCTTTCCGCCCGAAAATTTTCGCCGCGCGCGATTTTTACGGCTTGACGGCGGCGACCGCGGATAAGCAAGACGGGCAGGTCGCTTTGCGGCTGTACCTGAACAGGCATTTGAAAGGCGTCGAATTTTTCACGGCGGACGGAGCGCACAAACCGCCAGCGGCTCCTTACGATGTGAACGGCGGCGTCGGCAAATTCTTTTTCGCGGCGCGTCAAACGTACGCCAATCCGTCCGTGGCGGTTATCGGCGCGTCGACGGGCGTTCTGTCGTCCTACGCGGCGAACGCTTACGAAGACTGGCGTTATTTCGAGCCGGATCCCGCCGTTGTGAAAATCATGTCCGGCGGGGACGCGCTGTTTTCCTATTTCGGCGAACAGACGCCGTACGCTTCCGTCATTGCGGGCGAGCCGGTTTTGAACCTGATGCGCTCTCCGGCGGCCTACGACATTTTGATTGCGGATATGTTCGCGTTCCGTCATTTCCCGTCGTATCTGCTGACTCCGGACGCTTTCATGGTCTATTTGTCGAAACTGAACAAAGGCGGCGCGCTGGTGTTCAATTTCATGTCCGCGCCGTCGGAATGGAAGCCCGCGCTGACGTTCGTTTTAAAGCAACTGAACGTGTACGCGCTGTCCTACCGCCCGATTGAAATGCCGGAAAACTGCTGGGTCGTGATAACGGGCAATGCGGATTTGGTCGCCGCTCTGCGCAAGACGAGTCCGCTGTGGGAACGCGTTCTGCCCTGATTTTTAACGTTTGGAGGCTTTTTTGCCGCGTTTGGCGCGCCGCCATTGCCACGGTTCGTCGAACGAGCACGCCCAAATGCCTTTTTTGTCGGCTTTGGCGCGCTCCTCGTCCGCGACGAATTTTTTGGAATATCGCCGGTAGGCAAGCGCGTAGCCCTGCGCGACCATAAAGCGATTGACGCTTTCGCGCCGTCCGTTTTTTTGAACGAAACATTCCGCCGTCAAGCGTCCGTACATATCGCGGTCGTCGCCGTCGCACGACACTTTCGCGTCGCCGATGAAGTCTTTGAGCGCCTGCGTCGCGATTTTGCCGCAATACACTTTTTCGCCGCCGCATTTGCACGTTTGCGCGCTTTCCGGCGCGTCGATCCCTTGCAGACGGACGCGCTCCTTGCCCAAGCGCAAGGTGTCGCCGTCGACGACGGTCGTTTCTCCGGTCACCGTGTAAACGCCGAACAGCGTTAAAATCGCGACGGCAATGTATTTTGCGAGTTTTCTTTGAACGTTTTTCGGCAAAGCGGAGCGGCGGGCGCGGGACACGTTTTTTATCCTTTAAAAGAGTTTACATTTGCGGGCGAAAGTCTTACCCTGACCGCGTCATTATAACCCGAACGGATGAAAATGAAAGACCGAAAACCCGAATTGCTTCTGCCCGCCGGCTCTGTGGACGCGCTTCAAACGGCTCTGCTGTACGGCGCGGACGCCGTGTACGCGGGATTGCCCGAATTGTCCCTGCGCGCCTCGAACGGTTTTACGGTCGAAAGCATGGCGCGGGCGATTGCGCAAACGCACGCGGCGGGAAAGAAAATCTACCTGACGCTGAACCTGTTTTCCAAAAACGCGGATATTCCGAAACTGGCGGATTTCGCCAAAACCGTGCGCGGCTTGCAGCCCGACGGATTGATTGTGTCCGATGCGGGCGTTTTCGCTTTCATGCGGGAAAACGCGCCCGAAATTCCGCTTCATGTGTCGACTCAGGCGAACGTGTCGTCGTGGCTGACGGTCGATTTTTGGAAGAAAATGGGGGCGAAAGCGTGCGTTTTGTCGCGCGAAACGACGTTTGACGAAATCTGCGAAATCAAGCGCAAAATCCCCGATATCCGCTTGGAAATGTTCATTCACGGCGCAATGTGCATGAGTTATTCGGGACGGTGTCTTTTGTCGTCCTACATGACGGGGCGAAGCGCGAATCAGGGCAGGTGCGCGCAGTCTTGCCGCTGGGAATACGACGTGTTTCTGCGCGAAAAAAAGCGTCCCGACGCGCTGATAAAGGTGGAGCAGGACGAGCGAGGCGCATACTTTATGAACTCGAAAGATTTGTGCCTGATGCCGAAACTGGACAAGATTTTAAAGGCGCAAATCGACCTGCTGAAAATCGAGGGACGCAACAAAACGCCGTATTACGTCGCCGTCGCCGCCCGCGCCTACCGCCGCGCAATCGACGATTGGTTCGCCGACCCTGAAAACTGGTCGCCCGACAAATATCAAAAAATGCTGGACACGCTTCAAAATCGCGGCTACTGCACGGGATTTTTCGACGGCTGGTCTGACGACATGACGAACACGCTGTCGACGCAAAGCGTGTCGGATATGCGCAACGCGGGCGTGATTCGCGCTTGGGAAAAAGACGGCGCGGTCGTCGAACTGTATCACAAGGTGCAAACGGGCTCCGAATTGATTTTCCTGCCGCCGCACAGCGCGGACGACGTGCGCGTGACGCTTTCGCAAGTCATTGACGGATTTACGAAAAAGCAGGTCGCCGCGCTTTCCGCCGGCAAAAAGGGACAGACGCTTTTCGTGCCGCTTTCCTTTTTCAAGGGCGCGCCGCAAAACGATTTGCCCGTGTCAAGCGTCGTTCAAACGCCGTTCGTTTCTTAAAAAAAACGTTTTTTTTTGTTTTTTTTCTGATAGGATGTATAAAAATTTTCATAAGGACGTGAAATGAAAAAAATCGCTTCTTTTCTTCTTGTTTTCTGTCTGGCTTCCTGCGCGGCGGATACCGACGGTTTTCACGGCGCGGACGCTGTTGTTCCCGCGCATATTCCGTCTTTGACCGAAAAGGTGCAGAAACTGGTCGTCGCCCAGCAGGAAAATTATCTGGAAAACCTGCCCGACGAAATTTCTTCGCTGAAAGCGGACGGCGGCATTTCCGTTTATGAAAAAAACAATCGCGGCGCCGGATTTTCCCGCGCTTACAAAAACGAAGACGGGTCGCAGATGCTGACCGTTTTCGTGTACAACGGGTTTGATTTCGGCGTTTCGGACGGCGTGACGGAGCAGGCGAAAACCGCTTTCGACGCCGCGTTGAGCCGCTTTAAAACGTACGAGGACACGGGGCTTTACAAACAGGTCAAAATCGCCGACCCGCTGACGCGCGAAATGAAATCGCGCACGGGCAAGGCGTACGAATTTCTGCGCACGACGGTTTCGTTCGTCAGGGACGGGGAGCGCAGAGTTTCCTATGTCGCGCTGATTCCCAGCCGCAAACTGATGTCGTATGTGCGCTTGCAGTTGACGTATCCCAATTCGTTCAGAGCGGCGAAATTGCAGAACGCGGCTTTGCGCGCGGTCATCAACGCGGCGGAGGATTTGCCCGACGAAGAACGGGTCGCCGTCGGATTTTAACTTGAAAAAGGATTTGAAATATGCAGGACATCCAAGGGATTAAGGAAAAATCCGCAGGTCAGGTATGGCATCATTTGTCCGAAAGCGAAGTTGTCGGCATTTTGCGCACGGACACGCAAAAGGGGCTTTCCTCGCAGGACGCCGCCGCGCGTCTGGAAGCGTTCGGAGCGAACGTCCTGTCCGCCAAAAAGGGCAAAAATCCGTGGCTTATGTTCCTGCTGCAATTTCATCAGCCGCTGATTTACATTTTGATTGCGTCGGGCGTCGTGACGCTTTGGCTGAAAGAATACGTTGATTCGGGCGTCATTTTCGGCGTCGTGTTTTTGAACGCCGTCATCGGCTTCGTGCAGGAAATCAAAGCGGTGAAAGCGCTGGACGCGCTGGCGAAATCCATTGTCACGCAGGCGAAAGTCGTGCGCGACGGCAAAATGGTCGTCCTGCCGTCCGCCGAACTCGTCCCCGGCGATTTGGTTTTGTTGCAGGCGGGCGATAAAGTCCCCGCAGACATCCGTTTGCTGAACGCGAAAAATCCGTTCGTCGACGAATCCGCGCTGACGGGCGAATCCGTCCCCGTCGAAAAGCGCATCGGGATTCTGCCGCTTGACGTGATGCTGGCGGAACGCACGAACATGGGCTACACGTCGACGCTGGTGACCTACGGGCAGAGCAACGGCATTGTCGTTGCGACCGGCAAAGACACGGAAATCGGCAACATTTCCGCCCTGCTGAACGAAGCGGAGGATCTGGAAACCCCGCTGACAAAGAAAATCGAGCATTTCAGCGGCAAACTGATGTATTTGATTCTGGGGCTTGCCGTCGTCACGTTCGGCGCAAGCGTGTATCATAATTTCCCCGTCAGCGATTCTTTCGTCGCCGCCGTCGCTTTGGCGGTCGCCGCCATTCCCGAAGGCTTGCCCGCCGCGTTCACGATCATTCTGTCCGTCGGCGTCGCGCGCATGGTGAAAAGACTGGCGATCGTGCGCAAATTGCCCGCCGTTGAAACGCTGGGTTCCACGACGGTCATCTGTTCGGACAAAACGGGGACGCTGACGGAAAATCAAATGACCGTTCAGCAGGTTTACGCCGGCGGCGCGTTTTTCAACGTGACGGGCGCGGGATACGCTCCCGACGGTCAGGTGCTGGACGCCGTTTCGGGTCAACCCGCCAAATCGTTCGCGCTGGAAGAATGTTTCCGCGCGGGACTGCTGTGCAACGACGCGGCCTTGGAATACAGGGACGGCAGATTTGTCGTCAACGGCGATCCGACCGAGGGGGGCTTGATTGTTTCCGCCAAAAAGTACGGCTTGGACGAAGAAAACGAAAGCCGCCGCTACGCCCGCATTTCGCTGATTCCGTTTGAATCCGAATATCAGTACATGGCGACCCTGAACGCCGACGAGTCCAACCAGCGCGTCATTTACATGAAAGGCGCGGCGGAAGTGCTGTTGAAGCGGTGCGCCGATATGCTGGACAATCGCGGCGACGTCGTCGATTTGGACAAGGACGCCGTTTTGCGCGTCGTCGAAGAAATGTCCGCCAAAGGTATGCGCGTTCTGGCTTTCGTGAAAAAGGAAATGCCGAACGTGACGAAAAGCATCGACCACCCCGACGTTATGGAAGGCATGACGTTCGTCGGTTTGCAGTTGATGATCGACCCGCCGCGCGCGGAAGCGATTCGCGCCGTGCAGGCGTGTCTGTCCGCCGGCGTTCACGTCAAGATGATTACGGGCGACCACGCGCTGACCGCCGCCGCCATTGCGCGCCAGATGAATCTGGACGGCAAGGGCTTTGACGCGCCGTTGCCCGAAACGCGCACGGGCGATCAACTGGCGGATATGTCCGAAGACGAATTGAAGAAAGTTGCGCGCGACGTGTCCGTGTTCGCCCGCGTCACGCCCGAACAGAAATTGAAACTGGTGCGCGCGTTGCAGTCGCAGGGCGAGATTGTGGCGATGACGGGCGACGGCGTGAACGACGCGCCCGCGCTGAAACAGTCGAACATCGGCGTCGCCATGGGCAAAAACGGCACGGACGTCGCCAAAGACGCCGCCGACATCATTTTGATGGACGACAATTTCGCAACGATTGAAGCCGCCGTCGAGGAGGGGCGTTGCGTGTTCGACAACCTGATGAAATTCATCATCTGGACTTTGCCCGTGTCTTTCGGCGAATCCTTTGTGCTGCTCGCCGCCATTTTCGCGGGTACCGCCCTGCCGATTTCGTCGTTGCAGATTTTGTGGATCAACTTGGCTCAAACGGTGTTTTTGGGCTTTGCGTTCGCCTTTGAAAACAAGGAAAAGAACGTGATGACCCGCTCGCCGCGCCGTCCGGAAGCGCCGATTGTGCCGCGCGCGTTCGTGTACCGCATGGTGCTGGTGTCCGTTTTAATGGTCGCCGCGTGCTTCTGGATGTTCTTCAAGGAATGTGCCGGCACTCTGCCCGAAAACAGGGCTTTGGCGCAGACCGCCGTCGTCAACACGATCGTCTTTATCCAGATTTTCTATATGTTCAACTGCCGCTCCCTGCTGAACGGATTTTGGACGATGGGGCTGTTCTCGAACAAGATTTTCTGGCTGGGCATTGTCGCGATGATTCTGGCGCAGTTGGCGTTTACCTACACGCGCATTTTCAACATCATGTTCAAAACCGCGCCGATGCCCGCGTCTTTGTGGCTGTACGTCATCGGAATCGGCTTCGCGTCAAGCGTCGTCGTCGGGTTGTATAAGCGGTTTTACGAAGCGAAAGCGGAAAGAAAGTCCTTCCTGTAAGGACTTTCCCGCCGTTTTTTAATGGGAGGGGCGATGAAAAAGGCGTTTTGGCTGCCGGTGCTGTTCGGCTTGTTTTTGACAACGGGATGCCTGACGGTTTCCTCGCCCGATTACAAAGCGGCGGCGCAAACGACGCTGGCGCGCATGGACGCGGCTTATCAGCGGCGCAATTTTGAAGATTTCATGTATTACGTCGCTCCCAAAACGGATTTCGACAGGGAGCAGTTCGCCACGGCGGTCGAAAACGACATCAACGCGTTCGTGTATGTGCGCTGTCAAACGCGCGTCGCGCAAATCGGACTGCGCCACGCCAATCCGCAGGACGACACGGTTGTCGGTCTGATTGCGAAAGTCGAATTCAGCCGCGAAATCGAAACATACCGCTACGGCAGAAAATCCGTTTCCGGCGAAACCGTCCTGACGTTCAAAGTCGGCGAAAACGGCGACTTGAAACTGACCGATATGGAAGAACCCGCGCTGTACGGGTTGATTGTCCCTTAAAAAAGGAAAGGCAAAGCGATGAAAGCCGAAGAAGTTTTAAAAGCGTATGAAGCCGCATACGAAACGGCGCCCGAATTCGACCCGAAGCATCCGCAAGACCCGACCGTGTCGCGCAAAGACGACGGCTTGCCGCCTTTGCCGATGAACGCCGCGCAGACCGCCGCCGTTGTCGAACTGATCGGCGAGGGCAGGGCGGATTTGATTCCCCTTTTGCTGACGCAGGTTGCCGTCGGCACGGGCGAAGCGGCTTTCGTCAAGGCGAATTTTCTGGAAAGCGTCGCGTCCGGCAAGCGCATCGTCAAGGGCTTGACCCCCGAAGAAGCGGTGTCGCATTTGGGCTATATGAAAGGCGGGGAGGCGGTCGGCGCGCTGATTTCCCTGCTGGACAATCCCGCCGTCGCGCAAGCCGCCTGCCGCGAACTGTCGATGATGGTGCTGATTCACAAGTATTTCGACGACGCGGTGCAAAAATGCGAAAGCGGCAACGAATACGCGCGCAAACTGATGCGCTCTTGGGCGAACGCCGACTGGTACGCCAAACGCGCGCCTTTGCCCGAAGCGATTTCCGCCGTCGTTTTCAAAATTCCCGACGACATCGAAGCGTCAACGGACTTTTTGTCCCATTCCAAAGGCGGACACACGCGCACGGACGTTCCCGTACATTCCAAACATTACTGCATGACGCCCGAAATGCTGGCGCAAATCGACGATTTGAAGCGCGACAATCCGTACACGCGCGTCGTGCTGGCGGCGGACAAAATCGGCACGAGTTCGTCGCGCAAATCCGGCATGAACAACATGGAATACATTTTCGGCGTGGAAAACGACGACACGCGATTCATGCCCGCCAAAAAAACGCAGGCGATCATCTTCGCCGGCTCCGTGCTGGGTCCGATTTTTGAAAAAACGGCGTTCGACATGGGCAGCGTCATCGCGCGCGTCGACACGTCCCTGTTCAACACGGGCGATAAAATCGTCGTGCGCCTGAACGACGGCGTCGTCGAAAACGAAAACGGCGAAAAAATATGCCCGTTCGCGCTGACGCGGGCGCAAAAAGAGGAAATTCGGGCGGGCGGCGGCACGCGTTTGCGCATGGGACGCATTTTGACCGCCAAAGCCCGCGCCTATCTGGGCGTTTCGGGCGATTTGCCTTATGAAACGGCTCAAACGGACGCGGTTGTCAAGCCGATGACGCGCGCGCAGAAAATCATTGCGAAGGCGGCGAAAATCGTTTATGCGGGCGCGGGCATGACGGTGTGTCCGGCGGTCGACACGGTGGCGTCGCAGGACACGACGGGTCCGATGACCGTGCAGGAATTGCAGGAAACGCTGTGCGTGTCGAAAGTGTCCGCGCCGCTGTTTCTGCAATCGCAATGCCACAACGCCGCCATGAGATTCCGCACCCCCGCCGTCGTGGAAGCGAACGAGCGGCTGGTCGGCTTTGTCAAGGAAGCGGGCGGCGTCGCGCTGAACATGGGCGACGGCATCATTCATTCGTGGCTGAACGAACTGGTCATGCCCGACACGCTGGTCGTCGGGGGGGATTCGCACACCCGCGTGCCGACGGCGTTGAGTTTCGCGCAAGGGTCGGGCGGCGTGGCGGAAGCGGCGGCGACGGGCGTGACGGAATTTGTCGTGCCGCCGAGCGTCTTGGTCGAAATTTCCGGCGATTTCAACGACGGCGTCACCGTGCGCGATTTGGTGAACTACATTCCGTACAAGGCGTTGCGCGCGTTCGGCAAAAACGTTTTCGAGGGCGCGATAATCGAATACCGCCGCACCGGTGCGCCGTTCGACATGATCGACGTGTTCAAACTGACGAATTCGTCGGCGGAAAGAAGCGCCGCCGCCGCGTGCTTTGAACTGGACGCGCAAACGGTTGCGGAGCATTTGAAAAAAGTGTCGATTCCGCTGATTGAAGACATGATCGCGCGCGGTTACGACGTGCAGGAAACGCTGCTGAAACGCTTGGAAAAAATGCGCGCGTTCGTTGAAAATCCGGTTTTGCTGCAATCCGACCCGCAGGCGCAATACGCGTATGTGCTGAAAGTCGATTTGGCGGAAATCAAAGAACCGTACGTCGCCTGTCCGCACACGCCCGACAACGTGAAGCCTTTGTCCGAATTGACCGGCGCGCCCGTCGATTTCACGTTCATCGGTTCGTGCATGAGCGGATACAAGGATTTTGAAGCCTTTGAACGCATTTTGCGTCAGACGGACAAAGTCGCCGTCGAAGCGTGGGGCGCGCCGCCGACGCACATCATCGAAAAGCGGCTGAACGCGCAGGGAATTTCCGCTTCCCTGAAAGAAAAGGGCGTGCGGCTGGAAGTGTCCGGCTGTTCCTTGTGCATGGGCAATCAGGAGCGCGTGCTGGGCGTGAAAAACGTTGTCACGACCTCGACGCGCAACTTCAAGGGGCGCATGGGCGACGAGGCGAGCGTGTATCTGGCAAGCGCGGAACTGGAAGCGGTTTGCGCGCTTTCGGGGCGTTTCCCGAGTGTTGAAGAATATATGAAAGCGCTGAAAAATGGTTAAATCGCATATTGACGTGGCTCTGCCCGAAGAATCGGCGGGCGCGGCGTACGAGGAAGTCAAAAGGGAACTGATTGCCCCGTTTGAAAAATTCATCGGACAGGGGCGCATCCGCGAACACGATTGGAGTCTGAAAGGGCGCATCCAGACGAACGGCGGCGTTATCGAGGAAACAATCGCGATGGCGGGCGCGGACAAGGACGCGGTGCTGGTCAAAGGTCCGGGGATTACGCCGACGCGCGAGCAGACGGCGGAGCAGTTGCGCGTTCTGGGCGACGCGCGCGCGCCGGAGGAATTGAGCAAACTGGTCACGGGGTCGCCGAACGGCTATCTGCGCGGGCATTGGCTGGTCAAAGGCAATTTGGAGCGTTACGCGAACCCCGGTTTGTCCGCGTATTTGAATCTGCCTTTGCCGGCGTGCGATAAAGCGGGCAAGGTCGACGTATTGTGCGCGGACGGCGGACGCGAAAAAGACGGATTTTTCCACATTTTAACCGCCGACGCGGACGTGTGGGTCGAGTGCGGCGGCAGAGTCGTGCGCGCGCCCGAACGTTTGTCCGCCGGTTCAGCCGTGTACGCGAAAACGACGCGCCGCGCGGACGTCGAGGCTTTGGCGCAAAAGGCGATTGACGCGGGGCGGGAAATCCGCTTTATGTCGAAATACACCGTGCGTCCCGAACTGGACGGCGAGAAAAAGAAAATCTACAACGACGTGCGCGAACGAAACGGGTTGGAGCGCAAAGAGGGCAATCAGGGCGACATCGTGGACGCCGCGTTCGCGCGTCTGCTGGCGAACCCCGTCGCCGACGATTTGACCGTTCTTGCGCCGGACGCTTCCTACGGACCGAAAATCAAAGCCGTGATTGAAGCCGCGTACACATACGGCGTCAAGCGTCCCGAAAGCGATTTTTCCGTCTGCCGCTTTTCCGCCGGCAAAAGCGAGTACGGCGGATTGAACAAAGTCGCGCGCGAAGACTGCGAATTCAGCGTTTTCATCGGCGACAGGCACTTTAAATTCCCCGTTGCCAAGGGCGATATGTTTGAAGAAATGCACTACGACGCGCGCGACGCCGCGACGTACGTCCGGCAGGTGTTCGATTCCGTTCAAAACAAGGGATACGACCGCGCGGTGTTCGCTTTCGACGAGGGCGATTTGTACGACAAGCCCGTTGTCGACGCGGTGCGCGCCGAAGCGTTGAAGCGCAAAAAGGTTGAAAACGACGATTTTGTGATTGTCAAGCCCGACGAAGCCGCCGTTTTGATGTTTACAAAGCCTCTGCCGGCAAAAACGGTGTACGCCTACGACAACCTGTGGGGCGACATCGTGTCCGACGCAATGGATTTGGGCGCGGGGGTCGCTTTGATCAATTCGGTCATTTTGCTTGCCGACGGGCGCGTGTGGGCGGAAATGGGCGGCGCGGGCACGGCGCCCGCTTTGACGGAAAGTTTCAAGCGCGAGGGATTCTGGCGCTACAATCCGCTTCCCGTCATCGAGGGCATGGCGATCGGCTTTGCGCAGGCGGCGAAAAACGAGCCCGAAAACACTGATTTGGCGTGCTATGCGGCGGCTTTGCATCAAGCGTATTTGAACGTGATCGCTTCGGGCGTCGCCACGCCGGATTTGTCGCCCGAATTGAAAGCGGAAAACAAAAAAGCCGTCGACATGGTCGGATTTATCAAAAAAGTGCGCGTCGAACTGGCGCGTCTGCTGGGCGACGAGGCGCAGGCGAAAGAGCAGGAAGAAATTTACGGACGGATTGTAAAGGAAATTTTATGACTCAAAGCGTGAAATTGGATTTGGGCGGCGGCAACATCGTCGAATTGCCCGTTTTGGAAGCGACGACGGGCGAAAAAAGCATCGACATTTCGTCTTTGCGCGCGACGACGGGATACACCGTTTACGATTCCGGATTCGGCAACACCTGTTCGTGCAAAAGCAAAATCACATACGTCGACGGCGAACGCGGCATTTTGCTGTACCGCGGGATTCCCATTGAAAAAATCGCGGAAAACATGACGTTTGTCGAAACGGCGTATTTGCTGATTTACGGGCATCTGCCGACAAAAGCCGAAATGAAGGCGAATTTTGAACTGCTGACAAGCCACGAACTTCTGCACGAGGGCTTGCTTCACCATTTCGACGCTTTCCCCCCGAACGGACAGCCGATGTCCATTTTAAGCGCGGTCGTCAACTCCATGGTGTGTTACAGCCCCGAAATCATGAACAGTTACGACGAACGGGCTTTCCGCAACTCCGTCGCCGCCATTATCAGCAAAGTGCGCACAATCGCGGCTTTTTCCTACCGCAAGGCGATGGGACTGCCGTTCGTGTATCCCGATCCGGCGCGCAGTTACTGCGACAATTTCCTGCACATGATGTTTTCGCTTCCCTACAAGCCGTATCAGCCGAGCGAGGAAGCCGTGCGCGCGCTGAACCTGTTTTTGCTTTTGCACGCGGATCACGAACAGAACTGTTCCACGTCGACGGTGCGCATCGTCGGGTCGGCGCAGACAAACCTGTTTTCGTCCGTCGCGGCGGGCATCTGCGCGCTGTGGGGCAAACTGCACGGCGGGGCGAACGTCGCCGTGTTTGAAATGCTCCAACATCTGCACAACGGCGAAGAAACCGTGCCGCAGTTCATCGAACGCGTCAAACGCAAGGAAGTGCGGCTGATGGGCTTCGGACACCGCGTGTACAAAACGTTCGACCCGCGCGCGAAAATCTTGAAAAAAGCCGTTTTCGACCTGCTGGACGTCGAACGCGAGTCCGATCCTTTGCTGGACATCGCGCGGGAATTGGAGCAAATCGCGCTGAACGACGATTATTTCAAAGAACGCCATTTGTACCCGAACGTCGATTTTTATTCGGGCATGATTCTGCGCGCGCTTCACATTCCTTTAAATATGTTTACGGTCATGTTCGCCATCGGACGCATCCCCGGCTGGATCGCGCATTGGTCGGAAGGCGCGCGGGACAATCAGAAACTCGTGCGTCCCAGACAGATTTATACGGGCGACGTCGACGTGCCGTTCGTGCCCAGAGAACTGCGTCAGGACGCAAGATAAGGAAAACACCGTATGTACGAGGATTTAAGCGAAAAGAAAAGCCTGACGGACGCTTTGCCCGCCTTGTCGGACGAAGCGCAAAAGCGGCTTCACGACCGGACGGTGTGCGAATTGGTCTGCACGGGGAATTTTTTTGACGGCGGCACTTTCACGCGCAAGCAAATCGCCGAAATTTTGCTGAAAAACGAAGTCGTGCCATCGCACACGCTGACGGAACACATCGCCGCGCTGAACGCCGCGCACGCTTACAAATTCGCCGTCGCCTACGCCGCGAAACGCACGGCGAACTCTTTGGACGAAAAGGACGTCAAGGAAATCCACCGCGTTTTAACGCGCGATTTGGACGATGAAAACGCCGGATATTATCGCGGCGCGGGGCTGAAATTCGCCGATACGGAGCGCGAATTGCCGACCCCCGCGCGCGTGCAGCGTATGATGACCGATTTCGGTATGTGGCTGTACACGGTGCATTCGCTTCACCCCGTCGCCATGGCGGCGGAAGCGCATTTGCGCCTGATGGAAATTCAGCCGTTCGCCAAATCGAACGCCGCCGTCGCGCGCACGCTGATGAACCTGATTTTGCTGATGCACGGCTATGCGCCCGCGCTGTTTCTACGCCGCGAAAAAAAGGAATATCACGCCGCGCTGTACGACGCTTTGTTCAACAACAACCGCGAAGATTACGACAAATTGATCGCCCGCGCCGTCAAACGCGGCTTTGAACTGCGCAAGCGCGCCGCCATGACCGACGATTCCGATTCCGCCGACGCCGACCCGTATTTCATGCGCATCGGCGGCTTGGCGAAAGAATCGGGCGAACGCGTGTCCGCCATTCGATTCTGGACGCAGGCGGGGCTTTTGGAAACGGCGGGCAAGACCTCCGCCGGCTACGTTTTGTATTCGTCCGAAGCGCTGGGGCAGATTCAACGCTTGCGTAAATTGAAAGACGAACGCTATACTTTGGAAGAAATCAGAAAAATCGTTCAGGCGGAATAGGAGCGTTTGATGGCGGAACACAGCAAATACATTGTCGATTATTCCGAAATATACAAAGCGGGCAAGTTGAAAAAGGTTGTCGGGCGCGTCAAGGATCAGCGCCGCGTCATGCACATTTTGTTGCGCGACATGAAAAACAACCCGATTCTTCTTGGTCCGACGGGCATCGGCAAAACGTCAATTATCGAAGGCGTCGCCGCCGCCATGACCGAGGGAAACGTCCCGCCGCGTCTGAAAGGCTACGGACTGGTGTCCATCGACGTCGCGTCGATGATGATCGATTCCAAAACGCAGGCGGAATACGAAGACCATTTGAAAACCGCGTTTCAGGAACTGGCGTCGTACAAAGGGCAGAAAATCCTGTACATCAACGATTTGGGCTTTCTGGCGTTCACGCCGAACGGGGATCACGAAATCCCGAAATTCTTAAAGCCGAAAGTGCTGGACGGCAGTATTCAATGCGTCGTGGAAGCCGAACTGAACGCTTACAAAATGTACATCGAGCAAGACCCCGATTTGATGAGTTGTCTGCAAACGATGTACATTGAAGAACCGACTCCCGCCGAAACGACGGACATTCTGCGCGGGGTCAAGCCGCGTTTGGAGCAAAAATACGGCATTTCCATTCCCGACGACATCGTGCAGAACGCGGTGAATATGTCCGGACGCTACGTCAAGTCGCGCCTGTTCCCCGAAAAAGCGCTGGATTTGCTGGACGAGGCGGCGACGGGGCTGATGATGGATCTGGACGAAAAGAAAACGGCGGACAACGTTCTGAAAGCTCAGCACATCGCCAACATCGTGTCGTTCTGGACGGGCATCCCGATGGACAAAGTCGATGCCGAAGACAAAAAACGCCTGATCGGTCTGGAAGATTTCATCGGACGGCGCGTCATCGGTCAGCCCGAAGCGATTTCCGTCATCTCCGGCGCGGTGCGGCGCATGAAATCCGGCTTGCAAGACCCGAACCGACCGCTCGGCACGTTCCTGTTCATCGGTACGACCGGCGTCGGTAAAACGGAATTGGCAAAGGCTTTGTCCGAATTCATGTTCGACGACGAAACCGCGCTGCTGCGTCTGGATATGTCCGAATACATGGAAAAAATCTCCGTTCAGCGTTTGCTCGGACCTCCGCCGGGGACTCCCGGTTACGAAAACGGCGGCGTGCTGACCGAAGCGGTGCGCCTGCGTCCCTATCAGGTCGTTCTGTTCGACGAATTGGAAAAAGCGCACAGCGAAATTTTAAACCTGATGCTGCAACTGCTTGACGAAGGGCGATTGACGGACGGCAAAGGCACGACGGTCGACTTCCGCAACACGATCGTCATCATGACGTCGAACTTGGGGGCGAATTTGCCGCGCTATCAGCGTATGGAATTTTTGCGCAAAAACCTGCGTCCCGAATTTCTCGCCCGTATCGACGACATCATTCCCTTTCACGGCTTGGCGGAAGAAAATCTGCTGGCGATTGTGGACATCCACCTGAACAAGTTTGTCAAACGCGCCAAAGCCGTCGGATTGCGTGCCGAATTGACGCTGGAAGCGCGCAAATGGTTCGCCGACGAAGTTTTTATCGCGAAAAACGGCGTGCGCGAAATCAAGCGTTTGATTCAGCATCACATCGAAAACCCGCTGTCCGTTTTGATGATGTACGACAAAGTGACAAGCGAGGATTTGGTCAAAATCATCCGCCCGAAAGACAAAAAGGGCGTGGAAATCGTCATTTTGAAACCGGACGAACAGGATAAGAAGATTGAGGAGGCGGTCACCGTCGAAGCCAAGATGGAAGACAACGTGGACGACAGACCGCCGCCTCCGCCGACGTTCAAATTGAACGAGAACGAAAAGGACGACAGCGATTTGCCCGCGTGGATGCGCGCGCAGAAAGCGGCGGCGGCGCAACAGCAGGGCTCGCCTGCGGAAACGGCGCAGGTGAAAGTGAAAGCGCCGGTCATTCAAGGGTTTAAATCGACGCGGACGCTGAAAATCCCGACGATTAAAGCGCCCGCCGTTCACGCCGCTCCCGCCGTGCCGAACGCGCCGGAAGCCGCTCCGAGCGTCGCCATGCCCGCTCCCGCCGTGCCGAATGTCGCCGCACCCGCGACGCCTGCGATGCCGAACGTGCCGGCGCCCGTGCCGAGCGTTGCCGCCGCTGAACCGCCCGCAATTCCAACAGTGCCGAACGTTCCCGAAAACTGACGCTTGCGGCGAGACGGATTGCCGCGCGCCTGTGCTGTCTGCGCCGGAAACCGTTGCTCACCGCATTGCGCGCCGCCCGCCGCACCGCTCCCCGTTCAGATTGCCGCCGTGCCCGCGACACCCGCCGTGCCTGCGGCATCCGACGGCACAATCATTAAAGGAAAAACGGTCCGATTATTCTGCCGTTTTTCTTTTTTCAAGGCGGACGGATTTCAGATTGTCGGGAAAATAATCCGCGGCGCAGGCGTACAAATCCCATTGCTTGTGCGTTCCGACGCGTTCAAGCCCGTATCTTTTTGCCGCGGCGGTTGACGGCAGATTGTCCGCGTGGATGCACGCCGTTTTGTAAAGGCCGCGCGCGTTTTCAAACAGCAGTTTGTACAGATAGCGCGTGTAGCCATTGCCGCGGAACGGTTCGAAAGTCACCACCTGTAAAAAATGAGCTCCGTTCGGATTGTAAACGTGCGGTACGCCGATCGTCAGGGCGCAGAATCCCGCCCATTCGTCGCCGTCGTACAGGACATAAGCGCGCAGTTTGTCCCAATCTTCCAGCAAATCCGCGGGACTGCACCAGTCGCCAGTGACGAACTGCGTTTTCGTTTCTCTTTCATAGCGTTCAAAATCGCCTGTTTCCAGCGGCCTGTATGAAATCATCGGATGCCTCGTTAAAAAAGCCGAATTGTCAACATTATTGCAAAAAATGATTAAGAAATGATGCTTTTTTCATTGTTCGGAAAAAAATTCGCCGAAAGGATAAAAGTGTTTGATTTTTCTGAATTTATTGGTTACTTTCTAAATTCGGAAAACTATGTTTGCAATCAATCGACTCCGGTCAAGGAATGAGTGTGCGCGATGTCAGAGAATGAAAAAGAAAATATCGGTTATATCACCGCAATTCAGGGGAGTGTCGTCGACATCACCTTTGAAGACGAACTGCCCGCCGTATACAACGAACTGCATACGGGCGAAAACAACTCGCTGGTGATTGAGGTTCAAGAACATTTGGACGGCAAAACCGTTCGCGGTCTGGCGATGGGTCCCACAAGGGGCTTGGCTCGCGGCATGGCGGTCGTCGATATGAACCGTATGCTTTCCGTTCCCGTCGGCAGCAAGATTCTGGGGCGTATGTTCAACGTGTTCGGCGATCCGATCGACAACGGTCTGCCTTTGGGCGAGACGGAACGCCGTCCGATTCACGTTCCCTCCGTTCCTTTGAAAGAGCGCAGTGTCGATTCAAAAGTTTTCGTGTCCGGCATTAAGGCGATCGACTTGCTCGCGCCGATGGAACGCGGCGGCAAGGCGGGGCTGTTCGGCGGCGCGGGTGTCGGCAAAACCGTTCTGATTACCGAAATGATCAACAACATGGTCGGACGCTACGAGGGCGTTTCCCTGTTCTGCGGCGTCGGCGAACGTTGCCGCGAGGGCGAGCAACTCTATCGCGAAATGCGCGACGCGGGCGTTTTGGACAAGACCGTCATGATGTTCGGACAGATGAACGAAGCGCCGGGGATTCGCGCGCGCGTCGCTCACGCCGCTTTGACCATGGCGGAGTATTTCCGCGACGAGAAAAAGCAGGACGTGCTGTTGCTGATTGACAACATCTTCCGTTTCGTGCAGGCGGGGTCCGAAATTTCGACGTTGATGGGGCAGATGCCCTCCCGCGTGGGCTATCAGCCGTCTTTGGCGACCGAAATCGCGTCGTTGCAGGAACGCATCACGTCGACGCCGGACGGCGCCATTACGTCCATTCAGGCGGTCTACGTCCCCGCGGACGATTTGACCGACCCGTCGGCAAGCCACACGTTCGCGCACTTGTCCTCGAATATCGTTCTGTCTCGCACGCGCGTGTCGCAGGGGCTGTATCCGGCGGTCGATCCGCTGGCTTCCGGCTCGAACATGCTGACGCCCGTGACGGTCGGTGAACGTCATTACAGGGTGGCGACGGCGGTGCGCCGCACGCTTGCCGAATACGAGGAATTGAAAGACATCATCGCGATGCTGGGCTTTGACGAACTGCCCGAACACGACCAGAAGATCGTGCTGAAAGCCAGAAAGTTGGAACGCTTCCTGACTCAGCCGTTCTTTACGACGTTCCACTTCACCGGCATGGAGGGACGCTCGGTCAGTTTGGAGGAAACGCTGACGGGATGCGAAAAGATTCTGTCCGGCGAATTGGATTCCCTGCCCGAAAACGCGTTCTACATGGTCGGGTCGTTGGACGACGTGTACGAAAAAGTCGAAAAAATGAAGGAGCAGTCCGCCGCATGAGATTGCAAGTTTTGACCCCGTTCGGCGTCGTTGCCGATGAAAACGTCCTGCATCTGCGCTTTGAAGCGGCGGACGGGTCGTTTTCGTTCCTGCCGCATCACGCCGATTTTGTCAGCGTCGTGGTGCCTGGGATTGTGTCTTACACGCCCGAAGACGAGGATCGCGAGATTTTCATGGCGTGCGACGGCGGTATTCTGGTCAAGGCGAACCAAAAGGTTCTGCTGTCCGTGCGCCGCGCGGTCAAGGGCGAGAATCTGGCGGAACTGGCGAAAACGATTGAAGTTGAATTTAAAAAGGTTGAAGAAAACCGCAAATCCGTCAACGCGGCGATGGCGCGTTTGGAAGCGGGCTTGACGCGCGGCGTGATGACGGTCAAGCGTCAAGCGGACGTAATGGCGGTAAGGTGAAAAGGGATGACTGAAACAGAAAGTAAAAAATTTGCCGAACGTTTGGCGCGCCGCGCCAGTCGCCGTTTGGTCAGCATGGACGAAAAGAAAGGGTTTAACGTCGCGCGCGGCTTGTCGTTTTTGGGCGCGATCGGCTGGTATATGTCCATTCCGAGCGTCGCGGGCATTTTGCTCGGTCGCTGGCTGGACAGGAAATTTCCGTACGAATCTATTTCTTGGACGATCAACTTCATGCTGGCGGGCATGGTCATGGGGGCGTTCAGTATGTGGTTCTGGCTGAAACGCGAGGGGATTGACCGCGCCGAACGCGAACAGGCTTTGCGCGACGAAAAAATCCGTCAGGCGCAGTTGGAATCCGAAAAGGTCTACGCGGAAAACCACGAAGACGATGAAGTTCGGGAGGATGTCGTATGAACGTCGGGCGGGTGATGATTTCCTGCTTTATCCTTTCGCTTGCGTGCGCGGCGGCGGTCAGGTTCGCCCCGCTGAACGAAAGCGTCGCCGTCGCCGTTTGCTTTGCGTGCGGCGCGGCTTTGGGGGCGTTTCATTTCTGCGGACTGTGGCGGACGGTTGATTCGTTTAAAAACGCGGCGCATCCGCAAGTTCTTTTATTTGCAAGCGTTTTTGCCCGCTTGGCTTTCCTTTTGGGCGTCATGTACGTCGCGGGGGACGGCAAATGGCAACGGTTCGTCGCGGCGGCGGCGGGGATTTTGCTTTCCCGCGTCTGCGTCGTGTCGCGCATGAAAAAACAGATTAACAATCAAATTCTTGAAGGGAACGGTTAATCATGACTTTGGAAATTTACGACGATATGATTGCGTTTTACCTGTTCGGGTATCCGATCAACTGGACAATCGCTTCGACTTGGATCGTCATGGCGGTGATGCTGATCGTGTCGTTTTTGGCGACGCGCTTTTTGTCGACGAAAGACAAAGTGTCGCATTGGCAGACCGCCATGGAAGTCGTCGTCAAGTATATGTATCAGGAATTGAACGATATGTCCGGCGGCTACGCGATGCGTTATCTGCCCTTTATCGGCACGCTGTTCCTGTACATCGCCGTGTGCAACCTGATGACAGTGTTCCCGTGGTTCAGAACGCCGACGGCGTCTTTGTCTACGACGGCGGCTCTGGCGGCGATGGTGCTTGTCGGCATTCCCTTCTTCGGCATTTGGAACGGCGGTGTGAAAAGATATCTGCACAAATACATCGAACCGTCGGTCGCCATGTTGCCGTTCAACATTTTAAGCGAATTCACATCAACGTTCGCCATGTGCGTGCGTCTGTTCGGCAACGTGCTGAGCGGCGTTATCGTCGGCGCGATCTGCTTGATGCTGATGCCGTTTATCATTCCTCTTCCGATGCAGATTCTGGGCTTGCTGACGGGGATGATTCAAGCGTACATCTTCGCGGTTTTGGCGGTTTTGTACGTTGCGTCCGTTTCCGTTGACGAGGAAGAACCTGCAAAAGAAAACGAAATTCAACACGTTAAAAACATTATAAAGGAGTAACACCATGGATTTGCTTTCCGTTATCAGCGCCGTTTCCATTTTCAGCGCCGCTTTCTGCTTGTGCTTGGGCGCGGGTTCCGCCTGCTTGGGCGAAGGCTACGCGGCGGCTTCGGGCTTGCGTTCTTTGGCGCAGCAGCCTGACGAAGCGGGCGTCATTTCGCGTACGATGTTCATCGCGCTGGCGATTGTCGAAACGGGCTCCATTTACAGCTTCGTCGTCGCCATGATTTTGCTGTTTGCCAATCCGTTTTGGAATCAGGCGTTGCAGATCGTCGCAAAATAAGAGGCGCACAGCCTTATTTCTTCCGGTTTTCAATTTAAGGACGGGTCGCCATGAAAATAGACTTGATTACGTTTGCCGCACAAATCGTCAACTTTACGATTTTGGCAGTATTGTTATATAAATTCCTGTACAAGCCTTTGTTGAAGGCGATGCACGCACGCGAACGGCATATTGCGGACGAAGTGAACCGTTCGGAAACGCTGGCGCAGGAAGCGGATAAAAAACTTGCCGAAGTGACCGAGCGTCTGCGCACGATTCAGCAGGAGCGCGAACACATTTTGTCCGAAGCGCGCGACGAAGCCGAACGCATGAAAAAAATGCTGGAAAATCAGGTGAAATCCGAAATGATGGAAAAACGCCTGCTCTGGCAGCAGGAATTGACGAACGAACGCGGCACGTTCATTTCCGAATTGCGCCGTCTGACCGTCGAAAGTTTCTTGAAAATGGCGACCAAAATCCTGAAAGATCTGGCGGACGCCGATTTGGAAGAAAAATTCTTGGACGCGTTTGAAGTCAAACTGGAAACGTTGAGCGACGTTGAAAAGCGTCACTTGGCGGCGGATGCGGAAGAAGGCGAAATCGTCGTTTCCACGTCCCGCGAATTGAGCGCGGAATCGACGGACAGAATCCGCGCCGCGATCGTCAAACTGGTCGGCGAAACGGACGACATTTCGTTCCGCGTCGTTCCGCAGTTGCTGTGCGGCATTGAAGTTTCTTTCAGCGGCAGCATCCTGTCTTGGAATCTGCAAGATTACCTGTCCGTGTACGAAGCGCAGTTGGACAAAGCCCTTGAAAACGTGTCCGTACGTCTGTACGGCGATGAAGAATGATAGGAAACCGTCATGTTTACAGAAGCGGCACAAGAAGCCTTTAAGGCTCTGGATAAAACAATACAGACGATGTCGCCCGAAATCGACATTCGGGAAATCAGCACCGTGTCTTCCGTGACGGGAACGACGGCGGAAGTGTCCCGTTTGGATAAAGTTCAAATGGAGGAACTTCTGTCTTTCCCGAACGGCGTGACGGGCATGGCGTTTTCTTTGGCGAAAGATTCCGTCGGCGTCGTGTTTTTGGATCATCCCGACGGCATTAAATCCGGCGACCGCGTGGAAAGAACGGGGCGCGTTGTCGACGTTCCCGTCGGCGAGCGTCTGCTCGGGCGCGTCATCGACCCGCTGGGCAATCCGCTGGACAACAAGGGTCCCATCGTCACCGTCGAAAGACGCAAAATCGAACGCGAGGCGCATCCGATCATGTCGCGCGCGCCCGTGACCGAACCGCTGATGACCGGCGTGAAAGCGATCGACGCGTTCACACCCGTCGGCAGAGGTCAGCGCGAATTGATTTTGGGCGACCGTCAGACCGGCAAGACCGCTTTGGCGATCGACACGATCATCAACCAGAAAGACACGGGCGTCATCTGCATTTATTGCGCCATTGCCCAGCGCGGCACGGCAATCGCCCGCGTGGTCGACAATCTGCGCAAATACAGGGTGCTTCAAAACTGCATCATCGTCGCCGCGTCGGGTGACGAAACGGCGGGGATGCAGTACATCGCCCCGTATTCCGCGACGGCGATCGGCGAATACTTCATGGAAAAGGGACGCGACGTGCTGGTCATTTACGACGATTTGACAAGCCACGCGCGCGCCTACCGCGAATTGTCGCTGTTGTTGCGCCGCTCCCCCGGACGCGAAGCGTTCCCCGGCGACATTTTCTACATTCATTCGCGCCTGCTGGAACGTTCGACGCATCTGCGCCCCGAATTCGGCGGCGGCTCGCTGACCGCGTTTCCGATTGTCGAAACCGAAGCGCAGAATATGTCGGCGTACATTCCGACGAACATCATTTCCATTACGGACGGACAGATTTACCTGTCTTCGCCGATGTTCCAAAAAGGCATCCTGCCCGCAATCGACACGGGGCGTTCGGTTTCCCGCGTCGGCGGCGATGCGCAACTGCCCGCGTACAGCGCGCTGGTCGGTCCTTTGAAACTGTCTTATTCGCAATTCGAGGAATTGGAAAGTTTCGCGAAATTCCGTTCGCATCTGGACGCCGAAACGGAACGCCAGTTGCGGCGCGGACGCACAATCCGCTCCGTGTTGCAGCAAAAGCAGTTCCGTCCCGTTCCCGTGGCGGATCAGTTCGCCGTTTTGTTCGCGACGACCGAGGGGCTGTTCGACAAAGTGGCGGACGCCGACAGGGAAAAGGCGGCGGACGTCGCCGTGCAAGCGTTCAAAGCGCATCACAAGGACGTGATCGAGGACATTTTGAAGCGCGAAAAACTGTCTGCGGAAGTCAAAGCGCAGATTAACGCGACAATTAAGGACGCGCTTGTGCAGGCGGGGCTGGTCAAGGCTTAACTTTTCTAACGGACGGGCATCATGGACAGTTTGGAAGGATTGCAAAAACGCATTAAAACGACGCAGGATTTGCGTTCCATCGTCACGACGATGAAATCGCTGTCGGCGGTCAGTATTTTGCAATACGACACGGCTTTGAAGTCGTTGCGCGAATACAGCCGCACGGTCAATCTGGGCGTGATTGCGCTGTTTAAAAACGACGCGCTTCAAATTGCCGATCCCGTCGTCGTGAAAGCCGAACACAGACGCGCTTTGGCGGTCGTCGTCGGGTCGGACACGGGGCTTGTCGGCAAATTGAACCGCGAAGTTTTCCGTTTTGCCCAAGAAAAACTGGAAAAAGACGGCTTTGATATGCGCAAGGTCGGCTACATCGCCGTCGGACGCCAAATCATCGGACAGATGCACGGCAAAGACTACAATATGTGCGAAGCGTATCCCGTTTCCAACACCGTGAAAGCCGTCGGCAACACGGCGGCTTCCGTGCTGGTGCGCATCAACGAACTGATCGACGAGGAAGGCTACACGCACGTTTTCGTGTTTTACAGCCGCAAGGAAGGCACAACCGTCCATCCCGTTTCCCTGCAACTGATGCCGTTCAGTTACGAATGGGTGGAGCGTTTGAAGAAAATTAACTGGCCCGGACACAATTTCCCGACGTTTTCGCTGCCGGCTTCCGAAATCAATTCGGCTCTGGTGCGCGAGCGCGTCATGATCGATTTGTGCCAGTCGATTACCGAAGCGCTGTCCGCCGAGCATCATATGCGTTTGACGACGATGCAGGCGGCGGAAAAGAACATTGACGAAAACCTTGAAAAGATGAATTTGCAGTATCAGCAAATCCGTCAGGAAAACATCACGACCGAATTGCTGGACGTCGTGTCGGGCGCGGAAGCCCTGCGCAAACAGGATAAGAAAAAATAAATCCGTTTTAGCCTTTTGTTATGGCAAAGGAGAACTCTATGAAGTGGGTAAAAAACTTTTTTGCCGATTTGCGCGACGATAAATTTCACGCCGCCGCGCTTGTCGCTTCTTTGATTTTGTTTGTTTACGTCGGCTTTTTCACAACGCCCGCCGAAATGTTTCAGGCGGACGGAAACGCCTATGAACTGTATTACACGAACGGTTGTCCGCATTGCGCCGCCGCCAATGAATTTTTAGACGCCGCCGCCGCGGAATATCCCGCCGTCAAGGTCGGCAGATACGAATTGTCGACCACGAGCGCGGAACGCCGTCAGTCGTTTTTGGCTTTTGTGAAAGAAAACGGCATTGTCGGCGTTCCCGTTTTGAAAAAGGGCGATGTTTATCTGGCGGGCTTTGACGAAAAGGCGTACCGCGATATGCTGGACGGCAAAGTCACGCAAAGCGCGAGTTACGCGTCCTGCGCCATTGGCGAGGGCGGGGATTGCGCCGTTGTGGAAAAAGAGGTGTCGGCGGACGATTTGGCGCGTTTGATGACGGGCGAGGTCAAAAAGCCGTCGCGCATCGTGAATCTGCCCGTTTTCGGCGCGATTGACGTGTATCAGGAAAGCATACCCGTTTTGGCGGTCGTTTTGGGCTTGGTCGACGGGTTCAATCCGTGCGCGATGTGGGTGCTGATTTTCATGATTTCCGTCATTGCGGATTTGCACGACAAGCGCAAGACGATAGTGATTGTCGGGTCGTTTTTGGCGGCTTCGGCGACGTTTTATTTCGCGCTGATGGCGGGGTGGATCAATCTGTTCCTGATTATCGGCTATATGCGGATTCTGACCGTCGCGCTGGGGGCGATCGCCGTATATTCGGGCGCGATGAGCCTGCGGTCGTTTTTTGACGGCAACGCGGTGTGCAAGGTCACGTCGCCGGAGGGACGCGCGAAAATCAAGGACAGAATACGCGAATTGGCGGAAAAGCCGCTGTCTTGGGCGACACTGACGGGCGTGTTTTTGCTGGCGGTCGTCGTGAACGGCATCGAGTTTGTCTGTTCCGCCGCTTTGCCCGCCATTTTTACGAACGTTCTCGCCATGTCGCACCTGTCGACGTTCATGCACTATTTTTACATCAGCGTTTATATGCTGTTTTTCATGCTGGACGATATCATCGTGTTTTCGCTGGCGGCGTTCGCGGTCAACAAATACGCGGGCGATAAATATATGATTTGGTGCAAACTGATCGGTGGCGTGATTTTGCTGGGCTTGGGACTGGTGATGCTGTTCCGCCCCGAAATGATGGCGTGAAATCGGTTGTCCCTAACGAAAAAGCCCCGTTTGCGCGGGGCTTTTCAAGTTTTAAAAAGGGCGGAAAATCAATAATCGCCCAGATAAATCGTGCCGATCGCCAAAACGTCCGTGCGCTGTTTGTCGAAAGAGCCCGTGCGCCGCACCGCTTTGATTGTCGCGGAGTATTCGCCGCCTTTAACGGTGCAGGGGGGCATATAGGCGTAGGGTTTGTTGACGTTGACGCGGTTCGGTTTTTCAAGGAACGCGTATTTCGGCAGTCTGAACGTTTCGCCGGAAACGGGCAGGAGCGTCGCTTCGCCCTGTCCCTGTTCGTGATAAAATCCGATGGAGCCCATGCCGCCGTCGTACGCCAGCGCGGGATTCGTCAGATTGTTGATTTCCATAATCAGCAAATTCGCGTTTTCGGGGATGTTTTCGACGTAAAGAGCGGGGGTTTTGCCGACGCCGCCCTCGGATTTGCACAGCATGGACGACGGAAAAGGCGATTCAAAAACGCCGCGTCCCCATTCGCTCGGCTTGATGAAACTGACGTACAAAGCGTCTGCGTTCCGGTATTCGTAAGATTCAAACGAGGAGCAGGCGGCAAGCAAAAGAAAAATGCCGGACAGGGCGGACGTTTTTTTCATAATCTTCTCTCTTGTATTCAAAGAAATAAACAATATCATAGTCAATATAACAGATTTTTTCGGATTGAACAGATACTTTTATGTTTTCGCGACTGCAAAAAACGCTGGATGCCCTGCTGTTTCCGCCCGTCTGTCCCGTGTGCGCCGCGCCCGTGCTGGAAAACGGCGCGCTTTGCCCCGACTGCTTTGCGAAATTGCAGTTCATGCCGCCCGCCGTCTGCGCCTGTTGCGGCGTTCCTTTGCCCGATTCAATGCAGGGCGAGGGGCTTTGCCTGCAATGCGTGCGGAAAAAGCCCGTTTTCGACGGCGTTTACAGCGCGTTCAAATACGACGAAACCAGCCGCGCGCTGATTTTCTCGCTGAAATACGGCGCGAAATTCGACGTTGTTTCCTTTATGGCGGACGCGATGGATCGCGCGGGCGAAAAACTGTTTGAAAAGGCGGACGTGCTTGTCCCCGTGCCCTTGCACCGCTGGCGGTTGTTGTCCAGACGGTTCAACCAGTCGGTTTTGCTGGCGAACGCGATTGCGAAGCGTCACGCTTTGCCCGTCGACCTGTTTGCGCTGAAACGGTGCCGGCACACGCACAAGCAGGGGCGTTTTTCGCCTTTTGAAAGATTTAAGAACGTCAAGGGCGTTTTCGCGGCGGACGCAAACGCTTTCAAGGGCAAAAGAGCGGTTCTTGTCGACGACGTGTTCACGACGGGCGCGACGGCGGGCGAATGTGCCAAAACGCTCAAACGCGCGGGAGCGGTCAGCGTCGGCGTCGTGACGTTCGCGCGGGCTTTGCGGGACTGATATTTTGCGAAAATCCCAAAAGGGTGATGGAAAGCCCGTCAAAAGTGTGCTACAACCGACAGGAAAGTAGTTGAAGGTCTTTAATCGTGTCCACGCTGTTTGATTCTTTGGTGTCGCGCCCGCTTGCCGACAAGTTGCGTCCCGAAACCTTGCAGGAGGTTGTCGGGCAGGATCATTTGCTGCGTCCCGACGCGCCGCTGGGCAGAATGTTGGCGTCGGGCAAAATCACGTCGTTTATATTGTGGGGACCGCCCGGAGTCGGCAAAACGTCAATCGCGCGGCTGTTGGCGCACGTCGCGGGAATGTATTTCGAGCCCGTTTCCGCCGTTTTTTCCGGCGTCGCCGATTTGCGCAAGATTTTCGATTCCGCAAAAGCGCGGCGCGCGTCGGGGCAGGGAACGATTTTGTTTGTCGATGAAATTCACCGCTTCAACCGCTCTCAACAGGATTCCTTTTTGCCGTATGTCGAAGACGGCACGGTCGTGCTGGTCGGCGCGACGACGGAAAATCCGTCTTTCGAGCTGAACGCGGCTTTGTTGTCGCGGTGCAAAGTGTTCGTGCTGAACCGCTTGGACGACGATTCTTTGGAAAAAATCATCGCCAAAGCCGAAAAAATCACGGGAAAAAATCTGCCCGTGACAGACGAGGCGCGGGCTTTGCTGAAAAGCATGGCGGACGGGGACGGGCGCGCGCTGGGCAATATGCTGGAAGTGCTGTTCGATTTGCCGGAGCGCGATTTGCAGAACGGCGCGCTGAACGCCGAACGGCTGGCAAAGGTCGTGTCGCGCCGAGCCGCTTCCTACGACAAAGACCGCGACGGGCATTACAATTTAATCAGCGCGGTGCACAAATCCCTGCGCGGATCGGATCCCGACGCGGCGCTGTATTGGGTCGCGCGCATGATGGCGGCGGGCGAGGATCCGAAATACATTTTCCGCCGTCTGACGCGCTTTGCCGTCGAAGACGTCGGACTTGCCGACCCGAACGCGCTGGTGCAGGCGACAAACGCTTGGAACGCTTACGAACGCCTCGGTTCGCCCGAAGGCGATTTGGCTTTGGCGCAGTTGGTCGTGTATCTGGCGACCGCGCCGAAGTCGATCGGCGTGTACCGCGCGTGGAACGCCGCGTTTAAAAAAGCGCGGGAAACAGGCTCTTTAATGCCGCCGAAATGCATTTTAAACGCGCCGACGAAGCTGATGAAGCAGGAAGGCTATTCCGACGGCTATATCTATGATCCCGACACAAAAGACGGTTTTTCGGGCTTGAACTATTTTCCGCAAGAAACGGGACGCATGAAATTTTACGAACCGGTGGAGCGCGGCTTTGAGCGCGAAATCCTTAAAAGATTGATTTACTGGGACAAATTGAGAAAGGAAAAACAAAATGAGCGGCGTTGAATTTGTATCCGTTACGCCCGACGACGAGGGCTGCCGTTTGGACAAATGGCTGAAACGCCGCTATCCGCAACTGACGCAGGGGCAGATTCAAAAACTTCTGCGCTCCAAGCAGATTAAAGTCGACAACAAGAAAGTCGAAGCCTCTTTTCACGTCGAAGCGGGACAGACCGTGCGCGTGCCGCCGCTTGCCGACAAGGGATCGGTCATGAAAAACGCCGCCGAACGCCGCGCCGCCGCCGTCGTGTCGGACGAGGACGCCGCTTTCGTGCGCTCGCTGGTTCTGCACAAGGACGATCAGATTATCGTCATTAACAAACCCGCGGGACTGGCGGTGCAGGGCGGCACGGGGCAGACGCGCCATTTGGACGGGCTGTTGTCCGCTTTGCGCTTTGAAAAGCCGGAAAATCCCCGTTTGGTGCATCGTTTGGATAAGGAAACAAGCGGCGCGCTGGTTCTGGCGCGCACGCCCGCCGCCGCCGCGAAACTGGCGGACGCTTTCGCCAAAGGGCTGGCAAAAAAAGTCTATTGGGCGCTGGTGGACGGCAATCCGGAAATGCAGGAAGGCAAAATCGACGCGAAACTGCTGAAAGTGTCGGGCGAAAACGGCGGCGAATCCGTCGTCGTCGATAACAAAAACGGCAAGCGCGCCGTCACGCTGTACCGCGTCGCAGACACCGTTTACGGCAAAGCCGCTTGGCTGGAACTGATGCCTTTGACGGGCCGCACGCATCAGTTGCGCGTGCATTGCGCGTATATGGGACACGCGATTCTGGGCGATTCCAAATACGCGAAAGACGTGAAATCCGACTGGCTGCCGAACGGCAAAAGCCTGCATTTGCACGCTTACGCCGTCAGATTCCCGCATCCGTCGGGCAAAATGTTTGAAATTTGCGCGCCTTTGAACGAAAAAATGGTGCAGGACTTTGATTTTCTCGGTTTTTCGTATAAGATGAAAAAACATCCGTTTAAAGAATTTATGGAGGTGATTTCGTGAAAAAGTTTCTTCTTGCCTGCGCGGGCGTCGTTGTGTGCGCCGCCGCCGGTCTGTTCGTTTTTTACAAATCGTTCGACGCGTCGTTCGTCAAACCCTACATAATTCAAAAAGTTCAAGAAAGAACGGGGCGCGCGCTGACCGTTGACGGCGACGTTGCCGTGACTTTGGGGCGTCATCCCAGCGTGTCGCTGTCCAAAATCGGTTTAAGCAATCCCGACGGCGCGGACGATCCGTATCTGGCGTACGCCGACAGAATCGACATGAGCGTCAAACTGTGGGATTTGCTCAACAAGCGTTTGACGGTCGAAAGTTTCTCGCTGGACGGGCTGACGCTGAATTTGTACGCGGACGAACAGGGAAAGAAAAACTGGGATTTTTCCGCGAAAAACGAAGCCGCAACCGCCGCCGCACCCGCGCCGTCTGAAACGCGGCAGGAAAAAGTCGACGGCGAGGAAAACGCCGTGAAGAACATCCGCGTTAAAAACGTCGGCATCGCTAACGTCGGCTTGTCCTACGTCAACAAGCGCACGGGCGAAATGTATCAGGTGTTTTTCAATCACATCGGCTTCGGCGAAACGGAAGGCAAAACCCAAATCGACGCGGCGGTGCAGATTGTCGGCAAAACAATCTCGGCGACGGCGCAAACGCAAGCGATCGCCGATCTGCTGTCCGCCGACAAGGATAACGATTTTTCAATGGATTTGACGGGCTTCGGCGCGACGGCGAGCGTCGACGGCAAAATCCGCGATTTGTTCGGCAAGGCGATGGTGCAGGCTTTTGTCAACGTCAAAGCGACGCAGTTGAGCCAAATCGCCGCTTTGTTCGACGTCGATATGCCCGCTTTGGACGATTTGACCGTCACGGCGGCTCTGGGCGGCGGATTGGATTCGTTGAGCGTGCCGGAATTTTCAATCGCGTGGGGAACGCCGGAAACCGTGCTGATTCAGGCGGCGGGAAGCGTCGGCAACATTTTCGCGCCCGAAGCCCAACTGGACGCTTTGATTGCGGCAAGCGCGGCGGACGCTTCGGTTTTGGCGCGCGGTGGCGTGACTTTAAGCCCGTTTGAAGCCGGCGCGACGCTGTCGATGACGCAAAATTCGGTGAAATTTTCCGACATCCGCTTTAAAAGCGGCGATTCCGCGCTGTCCGGCGATGTTTCGGCAATGCGCGAATCCGTTCAAAACGTCAAAGCGTCGTTTACCTCGGATTATTTCGCTCTGGACAAGGTTTTCATGTCCGTCCCGCTTCAAGCGGCGCAGAACGACGACGCGCGCAAAAACATGGTTTTCGTGAAAAAAATGCCGCGCAAGACTTATTTTTCGCAGGAAAACCTGCCGTTTGAAAAACTGAACCTGATTAACGCGTCCGTAAACGCCGACTTTAAAAAATTCATCGGCGCGGACGGAACAAATTTCGGCAACGTGACGTTTTCGGCGACCATGAAAGACGGCATTTTCAAAACGACCGATTTCAATTTCGCGCAATCCGTGACCGTTCAGGCGATTTTGGACGCGTCCAAAGCCCCCGCGAAAGCCTCTTTGGTCGTCAAAACGGACAATCTGTCTTTGCCCGCGCTGTTTTTCCACAGCGGCGTCATCGACGGCAGAGCGCAGATTAACACGCATCTGAAAGCGCAGGGCAACAGCGTGCACGATTTAATGGCGTCGATGACCGGCGACATCTTCGTTTTCCTGAAACAGCCCGTTTTTAAAAGCGCGGCGCTGGAAAATTTGAAACTGATTTTGCCGCCGTCGTCCGATTACAAGGATCGCTCGAAAATCCAATCGGACTGCGTCGTGCTGAATCTGCCCGTCGAATCCGGCAGAATCCAGTCGGACGGCAGAATCGCGCTGCAAGCGGACGGCTTCGATTTGCAAATCAACGGCGAAATGAATCTGGGGACGGAAAAACTGAACATGAACGTCATTACGGGCGTGAGCGGCGAAGATATGCTGAACGCTTTGTCAGGCACGCTGTTCATTCAAGGCTCGATGCTGAATCCGCAGTTGAATTTCGACGCGGGCGACGCCGTCGGCAAGGCGGTTTCGGTCGGGTTGGCGTATCTGTTTTCCGGCAAAAACTCCGCGCGCGAGATGCTGAAATCCCCCGTGCCCGCCGATGCGTGCAAAATCGCCATTGACGGCGGAAATGCGCCCAAAAAGACGGTCGTCACAAAGAAAAAGCGCAAAAAATGAAACGTTTTTACAAACAGGCGCAAATCAATGCCGCTCCGAACGGCGACGGATACGAAATCCGTTTGGACGGCAAGGCTTTGCGGCACTTGGCGACAAAAGCCCCGTTCGTCGCGCGAACAAAGGCTTTGGCGCAAAGCGTTGCGGACGAATGGAACGCCGCGCCCGATCCCTTTGAGTACAAGAATCTGCCGGTGACGTGCTTTTTAATGGGGACGGCGGGGCTGACCGCCGAACAGAAAGCCGTAATCTGCGACAAAGTCTTTGAGTGCGCCTGTTGCGACACGCTGTGCTGTTTTGTCGACACGCCGCAGGAACTGCGCGATATGCAAAACGAAAAATGGTTGCCCGTCATTTTGAAAATCAACGAGGCTGGCGGGGCGTTCAATCCGTCGGACAGTTTGTGCGGACGCGAATTGTCGGCGAAAAACAGGGATTTTCTGCAAAACACGCTGGATGCGCTGTCGAATGACGCTTTGGGGTGCGTTCAGCAGTTGAGCGCGATTTTTTCGTCGGCTCTACTGGCTGTTGCCGTGCTGAAAGGCATTGTCGACGCGCGGACGGCTTTTGATTTGTCCGTGTTGGAAGAAACGTATCAAAATATGTACTGGCATGAAGACGCGGAAGCGGCGCGGGCGCGGGAGCAAAAACGCGAAGCGGCGATTTTTTACGCGAAGATATTGTGCAAAACGGGAGAAATGAAATGACGACGACGGCTCATATCAGAATTTTCGGACGGGTGCAGGGCGTGTTCTATCGCCAATGGACAATGACGGAAGCGCGGGACAAAGGCTTGTCCGGCTGGGTGCGCAACCGCGTGGACGGCACGGTCGAAGCGGTGTTCAAGGGAGATGACGCGGCGGTCGCGGAAATGATCGAAGCCTGCCGGCGCGGTTCGCCCCGCGCGTTCGTGACTCGCGTGGAATACATGGTCACGCCCGACGCGCCGATGGAGGACGTCGTTGACGGCGAATTCAATCAAAAACCGACATTGTAAGCGGTTGCGCTTTGACGCAAAATAATTATCTGCTATAATATAAATAGCCTGCACAGTCATCGGCAAAGGGTTGCGGTTTGACCTAAAATAATTATCTGCTATAATGCTGGAATAATTATCCAACATGGCTTTGCTGTTGCGGTTTGACCCGAAATAATTATCTGCTATAATAATGATTACTTTTAATATAATTAGAGAAACGTTGCGGTTTGACCCGAAATAATTATCTGCTATAATATAAAGTCTGCTAACAATTCCCCGCCATAAAGTTGCGGTTTGACCCGAAATAATTATCTGCTATAATAGGCGGAAAAATTGCGAACAAGGACAAAGAGTTGCGGTTTGACCCGAAATAATTATCTGCTATAATGTTCGACGGCGTCGTGTCCGTCGGATGATAGTTGCGGTTTGACCCGAAATAATTATCTGCTATAATATGTTTGGAAAAAGCCTTTGATTTCAAAGGCTTTTTTCGTTTTTTCCGTTTAAAAAACAGGAGAAAAACGCCCTAAAACAGCGTTAATTGGTCGGGAGTTTCCGCTATTGAAACGGGTTTGCGATTCTGAAACGTGATGATGTCCGCAAACTGCTTATCCGTGAAAAACAGGATGCTGACGTTGCCGTTTTGCGGAACTTTTGCCCGTATTCGTTTTACAAAGGGCGTTGCCATTTCCCGCGTGCCGCAAAATCGCAAATAAACTGAAAATTGTGTCATTTCAAAGCCTTCGTCAAGCAAATAATTGCGAAAAGCGGTCGCCCGTTTGCGTTCTTCTGGCTCTGTCACGGGTAAATCAAACATGACCATCATCCACATAAGGTTGTACCCCGTCACCGACATCACAATCCCCACAAAGCCATATCCGTCACCGGCGGCGGTATGTCGAGTCGTTTCGCTTTTCCCAACGCGCACCTTGCCAGCGACACCGCCAGATTCCCGATCAGGTAATTGATTTCAATCGCGCCTTTGTCGGTCTGGATCGGACGCGCCAGCAGTGACACCAATTCCTTTTTTACGTCGGGCGTCACGTCGTCCTTGCCCTGCCGCGCCAGTTTAAAAACGCAAAAATCGACAAGCGGGCGGAACGGCTCCATTAAATCGTCCGCCAAACGCATGGAATTGTACTGATTGCAATGATGCAGGGCGAGCGACGGATGCAATCCCGCGCCGACAATCGCGCGAATGACGGCGGAGCGCAAAATCGTGTAGCCGTAATTCAGCATGGCGTTTATGCCGGCTTGGTCGCGGTCGCGCCGGAAGTCCTTGCCGAAGAAATTTTGAAAATAATAGCGCGCCGCCTGTCCCTCGCAATTTTCGGGATCGCCGTTTTTAACGGATTTCGCCCAATGGCGCAACGGCGCGTCGGGCTGTCCGAGCGTCGCGACCACTTCCGCCTGCTGTGTGATTTTTGCCTGAATAATCTCTTTCCAAAGGCGGTCTGACGCGGATTGCTTGATTTGCGCCTGCGCCGTGATGATGTCGCCTTGCAAATGGTGACCGTCAAGCGATATCAGGACGGCGGCTGGAGCGTGATTCGCGCCGCAAATGACGAGCGGGGCGTTTTGCTCCGCCAGCCGCACCAGCAGATTGTTCGAGTACGTCAGCCCGTGCGCGTTGGCGATGACCGCGCCGATTTGGTCGAACGGCACTTTGCCGAGCAATTTGCCCGATTCGGACACCGTCATAAAGCCGCGTTCAACGGCAAGATGACGGTTGTCCTGCGCGATTTCAACAATCCTGTCCATCGGCGTCGCCTTTCGGCTTTTTCGGGTCGAGAATCCGCCCGTCGATTGTCACGGCGATTTTGCGCAGATTTCTTTCCTGCATTCCTGACGGATAAGCCCCCCACGATAATTTATCGGCTTCTTCTTTTGCTATTTTGTGTTCGCGCAAAAAAATTCTGTTTCCGCTCATTTTTTTGACTCTGGCGATGATTGTTTCGCCGTCTTTTTCATAAGCGACCATATCGTTGATGTGCAGGCGCATGATCAGTTTTGCGTGCGCGTCCGTGTGCCGCCATTTCGGTACGAAATTCTTCTGGTGCGCGCAATAGTTCGGGATGATTTCAATCTGCCATTTGCCCGCGTTTTTGTTTCTGTCCGGACAGTAAATTTCGGCGTACGCGTTGCCGCCGTAAATCGCGTATCTGTACGGTTTGCCGTTTTTGTCCTTGAACGCCAGCACGACGTCCTTGTTTCTTTCGCGGTAGGTGCGGACTTCGCGGATATGGCGGTCGGCGAAGTATTTTTGAATGATTTCCTTGTGTTCCGCCGCGCTTCGCCCCGCCAAAAGCGCGCGAATCGGATTCGCCGTGCCTTTTTGGTCGATAATGATGTCCAAATCCGCCGCTTTTTCAAACGTTGAGGCGTCCGCGCGCTGAATCAGTTTCCAAGTGCCTTTTTTCACGCCTTCGCCCGCCATGCCGTAATACGTTTCCTCGTGCAGTTTCGCAACCGTCTGCCCGCGGCGAATCGCGCTTTGCGGATTGCCGTGGTCGGCTTTGTACGAAATGACCAGCCGGTCGAACATTTCCTGTATTTGCGCCAATCTGAAATCGGGATACGGCAGGTGCGGGGCTTTTTCCTGCGGCATTTCGGACGGATAATCCCGCCGCTCCGTCGCGTATTTCTGCAACGTGCCGCGATTCGTGCAGGCGACGACGAACGCGTCGATCGCGTGATGCCGGTGATCCGTGCGGTCTTTCACTTCTTTTTCGCCGAATAACGCGTTTAATCCCCAATGGTCGCGCAGTTTGGAAGTCAGTTGACCGGGGATGCCGTACACAAAGCGCGGATTCGCCGCAAAGCACAGATATTGCCGCGCGACTCGCGACATATATTGCGTGTCCGTCAGCATACGCGCCAGCACGTCGCCGTTTTCGCCCTGCAATTTTTGAAAAGCGTTTTCCTGAAATTTCCACCGTTTGTCTTCGGGCAGATTTTCAACGCGCGCCAAAATTTCGTTCCAGCGGCGCGAATCTTCGTGAAAAGCCTCCCACGGCGTCCGGTTCGCTTTTTCGCGGTTGCACGCACGGCACGACAGTACTTTGTTCGACCGCGCGTCCAGATACGAGCGGGAAAACGGCAGCAAATGCTCGATTTCAAATTCGGCGGAGATCATCAGTTCAGCGGCGGGAATCGGCTTGCCGCAAAAAACACAGCATCTTTGCGTCGGGTCTTTCGCCGAATCTTCCCACAATTTGTATTTCATGCGGTTGTCGTAATTGTTTTTGATGCCCAGCCGTTCCAATTCCGCGCCGATTCGCTTGTTGTCCTTTTCATTCGCCGCCTGCCGCTTTTCCGTTTCTTCGCGCTGTTTTTTCGATTGCTTCAATTCGCGCGCCAACTCGATGACGATTCGATTCGGATGCCCGTACCGTTTTACCAGCGCGTTTATCAGTTTTCTTAATTGATTCAAGGCGATATGCACGCTCGGATTGTTGATTTTGCCGTAATATTTTTCAGGATTGCCTTTGTCTGCCTCTGCGAACGTGCCGCCGACGACCTGTTCGGGCAGGGCTTGCGCGTAGTAGGGGAGTTCGTCGTACGTTTCACCTGTTTCCATATTGATGAAGCAATCGTATTTTTCGGGCAGTTTGCCTTTTGTCGCGCGCGAAAAGACGTATCCCGCCGCGACGACCGCCTTGTCGTAGAGCAATCCTTTCTCCAAAAACGGATTGATTTTTTCAATCGCTTTCAAACTGAGCGATCCGGTGCCGTCGGGCAGGGAAACGGCGCAGATTTTCTCGATGCCGTCCGGCGAAAGTCCGTATTTTTCCAACTTTTTCTTTAATTCCGATTCGTCTTGCGTGTTAATCAGCAAATCGACGATTTCGTTTTGAACTTCGTCCCACCGTGCGCCGAAACATCCCGCCAGTTTCGCGGAAGTCGCGTCCGCGTCCAGCCCCTTGCGGCGTTCGGATTCCAAATTAAACTTCACTTTTTTGTTTAATTTCAAAAGCGTTTTGATTTTGGCGAACGTCAGTCGGAAATCCTTGTCCAGATTGGAAAAATCTTCCAACAGATAGTGTCGCAAAATATCGCGCTGTTCTTGTGTCAGCGGGATTTCCGCAAAATCGTCGCGCACGGTCAGCTGATTGATTTGCTGCAAAGCGCGAAATTTTTGAAACGCGGGAAAAGCGACGTAACAGCGGGGTTCCTCTTTTTCAAACGGGCATTTGCCGCGCTCCGCCGGCTTTAACGGACGCTGATCGAAAATAATGTGAAACAGGCGGTTTTCAATTTCTTCGCCGAGCCCCTGTTTCGCCATAATCAAGCGAAATTCGTTTTCGTACATCGCGCGTTCGGGGTACAGCGCGTAAACCGCTTTGTTTTTTTCAATGTGCGAACGGGCGCGGACGGGCACGAACTCCTGCGTCGATGATTTGTCTTTGTTCAGCCCGTACAGATATTCGCCCAGCGTGCGCGCGCCGCTTTGCGCCATTTTTTCGCGCAAATCCTCAATCGCCGTTTTCATCGCGCCGGCTTCGGCGTTTTGGCGGTCGGCTTTGCGGTTGCTTTTGAAACCGCGCCGCTGATTGATGTGAAAAAGCGCGCGTCCCAATTCGTGCGGCGGCAGTTTTTCATCCAAAGCGCGCGTGCGCAAAGCGTACGGATTCAGTTTTTCAAGGGCTTTGCGCTCCGATTCGCTTTGCGGCATCAATCCGTATTTGATTAAAGCGTTCATCAGCGTTTCGCGGCGCAAAAGGTATCTGTCGCGGCGTTTGCGCATACCGCGCGCAATGCGTCGGGCGACGGCGAGAGGCTCTTTGGTTTTGCTGTCGCGCCCGTCCGGAAAAATGCGCACGCCCATGTCGACAAGACGGTCCGGTTCGCCGTTTTGCATTGCCACGACGCTCCACCCCAAAGACGTCGCCCCCAAATCAAGCCCCAGCACATAATCCATAACACACCTCTTTAAAATAGTTTTAAATAATCTTGACACAATTATAAAGTTATGGCAAACTGATTTTATCATTTTAGCAGATGATTATTTTGGGTTCTTTCCGCTAACAAGCGTCAAAGATGCACAAAATGAAAGGGGCTGACCGCGCGTCGCCCCTTTTTTGTTGCCATTTGAGGCTTGATGACATACATTTTTCCCGTCAAACCGCTTGAAAGGGAAAATTATGTCCGCCGTTGTCGCCAAAACAAAATCCGTCATTCAAAAATGCTCCGATTTGTTTCACGCTTTATATAATTGGATGATCAAATGCGCCGAACATCCGCAAGCCGTGTGGCTTTTGGCTCTTTTTTCCTTTCTTGAAAGTTCGTGCTTTCCCATTCCGCCCGACGTTTTGCTGATTCCCATGATGCTCGCCAAGCCGAAGCGCGCGTTTTTCTACGCCGGCGTTTGCACCGTGTGCAGCGTCATCGGCGGCTATTTCGGTTATGTGATCGGTATGCTGCTGTACGACGCCGTCGCCGTACCCATTTTGAATTTTTACGGCTATATGGAAAAAATGGAAGCGTTCAAGCAGATTTACAACGCTTACGGCGCGTGGTTCGTCGCGGCGGCGGGATTTACCCCGTTTCCTTACAAAGTCATCACAATCACCAGCGGCATGATGGATTTGAATCTGGCTGTTTTCACGCTCGCGTCCGTCCTGTCGCGCGGCGCCCGATTCTTTTTGCTGGCGGTGCTGTTGTGGAAATGGGGCGCGCCGATGGAAAAATTCATTGAAAAGAATCTCGGCTGGCTTGCGACGCTGTTCTTTTTGCTGCTGGTCGGCGGATTCGCGCTGATTAAATATCTATGACCGTCACGCGTTTCGCGCCGTCCCCGACCGGACGGCTTCACTTGGGACACGCTTACGCCGCCAAATTCGCTTACGACGAAGCCAAGAAAAACGGCGGCAAATTCCTGTTGCGAATCGAGGATATCGACCCGATTCGGTGCAAGCCCGAATATATCGACGGCATTTATGAAGATTTGGAATGGCTCGGCATCCGCTGGGACGAGAAGCCTCGAATCCAGTCCGAACACATGGACGAATACGCCGAAGTTTTGGAATCGCTGAAAAAGCGCGGTTTTTTGTATCCCTGCGTCTGCACAAGGGCGCAAATCAAGGCGGAATTGGAGCGAATCGGACACGCGCCGCACGCGAACGAAACGGCGGTGTACCCCGGAACGTGCCGCGGCAAAAACATTGATTTGACTTTATATAATACATACGCGTGGCGGTTCGACGTGCAAAAAGCCGCCGCGGAGCAGGGGGATTTGTACTTTACCGATTCGGGAATCGGCGAAATCAAGGCGAATCCGTTTGTTTTCGGCGACGTCGTGCTTGCCAGAAAGGAATTTGCCGCCTCCTACCACCTGTGCAGTGTGTGGGACGACGCGAATCAGGGCGTTTCCTTGGTAACAAGAGGGGAGGATCTGCTCGAATCGACTCACATTCAGCGACTCTTGCAGGCTGTTTTGGGGCTGAAAACACCCTTGTATCATCACCATGCGCTGATAAAAGACGAAAACGGCGAAAGATTGGCAAAAAGAAAAAACACGCAAACAATCGCGGATTTCCGCCAAAAAGGTTTTACGCCCGAAGAAATTTTCAATTTTTTTGAAAAAAGGCGTTGACAAACCTGTTCGGAAAGTCATATATACGTTTTTGCGCCCGATGAACAGAGCGCCGCTTGAAAAAGCGAGAGCAGCTAGGAAGTAAGAGTAAATTAAGAAAGAACGCAGAAAGAAGATATGTAGGCAGTATTGCGGACTTTA